>CAMPKC010000004.1 GCA_946887045.1 uncultured Sphingobacteriaceae bacterium
TCCTAAAAGGAATAAAAAAAAGGATAAATAAAAATATAATAGAAAAACTATCCTAAAACAATAATTTTCAGTTTATTTGAACTGTTTAGCGAAGAGGATATACCGCCCATGAATAAAACATTACCTCCTGAAGCCCTGATAGATAAAGTGCGTACCGCCCCCGGTTTTCTTTTATGGCAAATAGAAATGTGTTGGCAGAGGATTATAAACAAAGCCCTGCTTGAATTTGATCTCACTTATACTCAGTTTATTGTCTTGTCAATTTGCTGCTGGCTGACCAAAGAAAATGATAGCGTATATCAGCATCAGGTAGCGAAATATTCGGGCATAGACCGAATGATGACTTCCAGAATACTCGCGAGTTTGGAGAAGAAAGAATATATTAACCGTATTAAAATTGATGGGGATGCGCGGGCTAAACTTGTTTTTTTAACCGACAAAGGCAAAAAAACATTAGATTTATCTCTACAAAGAGTATCTGATATGGAAGCAACCTTTTTCAAGACAGGTGACGAGAGCTTCGTTGAGTCCATGGAGGACATCCTGTCAGATTGTGCCAGTTTTTAAAATGGTTAATCAAACCTATATCATATCCGGATCTTCAGAGAAGCCGATCACAATAGACTATATTTCGTCAGATGCGGAACAGGTAAAACCGCTTGTTATATTCGTTCATGGCTTTAAAGGTTTTAAAGACTGGGGCACCCATCACTTAATGGGCAATTATTTTGCTGAACAGGGATTTAACTTTTTGAAGTTCAACTTCTCGCATAATGGAATTGGGGAAAATCAGGGTGATTTTTTCAACGACTTGGAGGGATTTTCAAAAAACACGTTTTCCAAAGAGCTTTTCGACCTGAATCAGGTGATTAGTTTCGCATTGAGCGGAGAACCGTTTGAAAAACCTTCCGAGATATGCTTAATAGGACACAGTCTGGGCGGTGGGATCAGTATTATTCAAACATCCGAAGACAAAGCAGTAAAAAAGCTTGCAACTTGGGCTTCTATCAGCAGCTTCAGGAATTTATGGTCGCCGGACCAGGAAAACGAATGGCGAAAAAATGGCGTTCTATACTTCCTGAATACCAGAACGAATCAACAAATGCCAATTTTATCTACCCTCCTGGAAGATCTTAACGAGCATACTGAGAGACTTGATATACTTGCAGCAGCAAGAAAAACTTCGCAACCCTGGCTAATAATCCATGGAGAAGCAGACACAAGCGTTCATTATAAGCATGCAATTGAATTACACAATCAACAATCTAAGAACCAACTGTTGCTTATCCCATCGGGAGATCATGTATTTTGTGCAAAACACCCCTGGAATACGGAATCAATTCCAGGTGAATTAAAACAGGTTTGCGATGCTACCATTGCATTTTTCAAATCTGAGAAATAAGAACATTTCGTTCTTTCGCAGACACAATCCTTTAATTAGCAATCAAATTCTTACATTCATCGTTTATATCAGAGTACATGAAACAAGTTGAAGACTCGGAAATACTCGAAATGTTTGCTAACGAACGCACCAGAAATGAAGCGTTTTCTCTCCTGGTAAAAAAATACCAGCAAAAAATTTACTGGCATATTCGCCGAATGGTAATTGACCATGAGGATGCCGATGATTTGGTACAGGACACGTTTGTGAAAGTATGGAAGTATCTGGGAAATTTCAGAAGTGATTCACAATTATACACATGGCTATACCGTATTGCATCTAACGAATGCATTACTTTTTTGAATAAAAAGAAACAAAAAAACAACGTTTCCATGGACGAATTGCCCTATGATTTATCTGACACCCTTGCCGACAGCAATCAGGTTTCGGGCGATAAAATTCAAATGAAACTCCAGCAGGCCCTCATCACTCTGCCAGAAAAACAACGATTAGTTTTTAACATGAAATACTACGATGATATGAAGTATGAGGAAATATCAGACGTGTTAGGAACAAGCGTTGGAGCATTAAAAGCTTCATTTCACATCGCTGTAAAGAAAATTGAAAGTTATTTAATGAACAATGATTAAACCATCGGAACAAAAAACATTCAGTATTATATGGATTTGAATGAAATGAATGAGAATTGGCAGGAACGTGCTCCAACTCTTGCAGCGATGGAGAAGACAAATCCTTTTTCTGTACCTGATGGCTATTTTGAAGAAATGCAACAACAATTGCATTCAAGGATAAGGATTCGTCAGTTCGATAACAATGAGAATGTCTTTAAAATTCCTGACGATTACTTCGAAACACTTGAGGATAAACTTGTATCAATCAGCAAGCTTGAGGGATTGAAGGAAAATTCTCACACTGAGATACTTCCCGTACCTGAAGGATATTTTGACACACTTGAGCAACGAATTAAGGCCAAGCTTGAAGCGGAGGAGTTGAATGCAGCGCCGACAAAGACTAAGCGCCTGTACTCTAACTGGATCACATATGCTGCAGCAGCATGTATTACAGCTATTATTAGTTTTGGAATTTACTTCAATACTCAAAACAACAATATAGAAGCTCAAATGGCGAAGTTGCCCGCTGATGAGATAGTTGACTACTTACAGCTTTACACTGATGCAGGCGATGCGCCGATGATTATCAACAGCATTGGAGCGGACGTTGATATTTCTGAAATCGGCTCTGAAGTTTCAGAGCAAGAGATTGAGCAATATCTTGAATTAAACTTATAGGAATGAAAATCTGGATTTATAGCATAATAATAAGCATGAGCTTGCTGTCACCAGCAATTGCTCAGGATAGAAAAAACAATATTGAGTCGGTAAAAGCGGCATTCATAACACAAAAATTAGAATTAACTCCAGAAGAATCTCAAAAATTCTGGCCGGTTTACAATAGCTATCAGCAAGAGTTAAGAAAACTGGTTTTGATAAAAAACAGTCAGCGCAGAGCGTTGAAAGAAAATGCGGAGGCACCACGTGTGGATGAGCTTGAAATAGACAGCGAAATTCTTGAGCTGAGAAAACGATACAGACATGAATTTACAAAGGTGCTGCCCCGGCAAAAAGCGGCAATGATATACCCGGCCGAGCGCGAATTTCGACAACAGCTGATCGAACAACTTCAGAAAAGAAAGAAAAAAAATTAAAAATACAAAAGCCTCAAACCTCTGAGGCTTTTGTATTTTTACAGGATGTTGAACCTCCGACAGTTATTCTTACTCAATAATGCCCAAACATCATCCACTCCGCGTTTATTGGAAATTGAACGGGCAGAAGGAATGTATTTATATAGTCCTGAAGGAAAAAAATACATTGATATGGTTTCAGGGTTTGCGGTAAGCAATGTCGGGCACCGTCATCCCAATGTTGTTCAGGCCATCAAAGATCAGGTGGATAAATACATGCATCTATCAGTTTATGGTGAATTTGTGCAGGCACCTCAGGTATTGTTTGCAGAAAAATTACTTTCCACCCTACCGGAAAAGCTTAACTCAGTCTATTTTGTTAATTCAGGAACCGAGGCTACTGAGGGGGCATTAAAACTTGCTAAACGCTTTACCCGCAGAAGTAAGATTATTTCTTTTTTCAACGCCTATCACGGAAGTACTCACGGCGCTTTAAGCGTAATGGGGAATGAATATTATAAAGAAGCGTACGGACCATTATTACCCGATATATCTTTCATAAACTTCAACCAAACCACTGATTTAGAACAAATTGATTCGGACACCGCATGCGTGATTTTAGAAACCATCCAGGGTGAAGCAGGCATCAGGGTCCCTGATAAAGAATACCTTACTGCACTTCGAACGCGATGTACAGAAACAGGAACCTTATTAATTTTGGATGAGATTCAAACAGGATTCGGCCGAACCGGATGTCTATATGCCTTTGAGCATTTCGACATCGTTCCTGATATTCTACTTTTAGCCAAAGGTATTGGCGGAGGAATGCCTATAGGCGCTTTTATTGCAAATCGCAACGTAATGACTTGTCTTACGGAGAACCCTATCCTGGGACATATTACCACTTTTGGTGGACATCCGGTTTGTTGCGCAGCCGGACTTGCAACCTTAAGGGCTCTGCTCGACGAGAATATGCTTCAGGATATTGATAAAAAAGAAGCATTATTCAGAAAATTATTGATTCATCCGCTGATTAAAGAAGTACGCGGGAAAGGATTGATGCTGGCAATACAGTTAGAAACATTTGAACAGGTTGAGTTTGTAAGCAAAGACGCGACGGATAATGGTGTAATTATTGACTGGTTTCTTCATTGTGATACTGCGTTACGATTGGCCCCCCCATTAATTATTTCGGATAAAGAAATTTATGCCGCTTGTGAAGTGATTTTAAACACTCTTCAGAAACTCCCCCAATAATCTCCTAATTAGATCGAAAAAAATAAGAGATTAAACACAAAAAGCTTGAAACGTTCAAATTTTTGAAACTTATTTCTCATATATTTACAAAAACCGAATTTCTATCTATGAGCGGATCAAATTTTCTGGACAAATATAAACCGACAAGTAATACATGGGATGAAATGTTCAATTCTGAGCATAATATCCGTTCTCCTTATCAGAAAGTGATTGATTACCTATCAAAAGAATCAATAGACGATCTAAATAAAAAAGAAGAACTGGCAAAAAAGTTATTTATGAGCCAGGGAATTACCTTTACGGTCTACAATAGTGGAGAAGGCATAGAAAAAATATTCCCCTTCGATATTATTCCGCGAATTATAACCGCCGCAGACTGGACATTCATTGAAGCCGGTATAAAACAGCGACTCAAAGCGCTGAATATTTTTCTTAAGGACATTTACAGCAATATGTTCATTGTAAAAGATGGGATCATTCCAATAGAAATGATTTACTCCTGTCCGCATTTTTTACGCGAAATGTTCAACGTAGCTGTACCCTACGATATTTACGTTCATATTGCCGGCATTGATTTAATAAGGGACAGCGACGGCACCTATTACGTTCTCGAAGATAACCTTCGCACACCTTCGGGTGTAAGTTACATGCTCGAAAACCGCGAAATCACCAAGCGGCTTTTCCCCGACCTGCTTCCGCAATGCAGGGTAAGAAGTGTAACCGAATATCCGGGCATTTTGTACAAAAACCTTTTGTCTATCTCGCCAAGGCAAATTTCCAATCCAACAATAGTATTACTTAGTCCGGGTTCTTATAACTCCGCGTATTTTGAACATACCACTTTAGCCCGTTTAATGGGTGTTGAGCTTGTAGAAGGCAGAGATTTGATGGTCGACAATCACAAGGTTTATATGAAGACAACCAATGGCCGTCAGCAGGTGGATGTAATCTACAGGCGCGTGGATGATGAATATCTGGACCCTCTGGTATTTAATCCAGGAAGCATTCTTGGTGTCGCTGGCCTGATGAGTGCATATCGAAAAGGAAATGTAGCTATTGTGAACGCGGTGGGGAACGGTGTTGCAGACGATAAGGCCATTTATTCTTATGTCCCCGATATGATAAAGTACTATCTTAATGAAGAGCCCTTGTTAAAAAATGTACCTACATATCATTTGGGAAAAAAAGATCACCAGGAATATGTATTTGAACATATCCAGAATATGGTTATCAAAAAGACTAACGGTAGCGGTGGTTATGGCATGCTGATGGGATACCTTGCTACAGATTCGGAAATTTCAGACTATAAAGAAGAAATCTTAAAAGATCCCCGCCAGTTTATCGCTCAGCCTACTATCAGTTTGTCAGCAGCTCCTTGTTATATGAACGGCGACTTGTCGCCGCGGAGAATCGACCTGAGACCTTTTGCCCTTTGCGGTCCTAACGGGATTGAAATTGTTCCGGGAGGTCTTACTCGGGTCGCCCTTACCGAAGGATCAATGGTAGTAAACAGCTCTCAGGGCGGCGGAAGCAAAGATACCTGGGTACTCGCATCATAAATTAAAACAGAATGTTAAGTAGAGTTGCATCAAATTTATATTGGCTAAGTCGTTATGTGGAGCGCAGCGATGGCATTCTGAGAATGCTAAAAATCAATTACGCTTCATCTCAGGATTCCATTCATGAATTTACATGGCGCCCGGTTATCAAACTTTATACAAAACTTGAGGAAGAAGGCATAAAGAAGATTGAGTATAACAGTAGAGACGTTTTACTTTATATGGTAGCAGGTAAAGAAAATCCAAATTCTATCATAAATATGATAACCCTGGCACGGGAGAATGCTCGCAGTGTTCAGGATCATATTGCCAAAGACTTATGGCAATGCTTAAATGAATATTACCATTTAATAAAAGATAATAAACTAATTTCTTCTTTAAAGAAGGACGACCCCATTTCGGCCTTGGACATGCTGATCAGACAGGGAATGCTTTATTGCGGAACTGCGGAAGTCACGATGGAACGGGGTGAGGGAACCAGTTTTATGAATATCGGCAAATACCTGGAAAGAAGCATTCAATCGGCAGATATTCTTGATGTAAAATTCGGGACCATCAACAATGATCCGGACTTGTTAACCGACACCTCTTATTGGAAACATTTGTTGTTGTCTTTAGGCGGCTACGAACTTTACCTGAAAACTTACAGACAAGGTTTCGAAGCCGAAAATGTCCTTGAACTTGTGGTTCTGAACAGTGATTTCCCCCGGTCAGTTCTGTATTCGGTTGATCACATAACGCGGTATCTTGACCGGTTAAGAATTAATAATAACATTTCAGAAATAAAGGAGATATCAATATTGATCGGCAGGCTTGAAAGCCGGATTAAATACAGCACCTTGCAATCTATCAGACAGGAAGGACTACATCCCTATTTATACTCTATAAAAAGGGAGTTGTATACGATTGGGGATGCATTGAATGTACAATACTTTGCTTATTCCTAACAGATTAAAAACCACCCGATGCCAAAATTTACCATAAAACATACTACACGATATAGCTATACCGGCCTTGTTCGTGACAGTGCTAACCAGATCATTTTATTTCCAATCAACGATGATTACCAAGAAGTTTTAAATCACGATCTGAAAATAAGCGGAGATCCGAATGTTGACATCTACAAAGATTATTACGGAAATGAAGTGGGCACATTCTCGCATTATATGCCACATTCTGAACTGGAGATCTATTCACGATTATTCGTTGCGACACAGCATAAGCCACTTCCTGTCGATGATATGTTTGCGTCTCAACAGTGGATTGATCTAGAATCGGTTAAGTCAAAAATACCGTATGTTGACTACCTGATGCTGGAGCATTTTGAGGGATTAAAAGAGTTAAATGAAATTGTAGCGCTCGAACGGATTCAGGACGAAACGCCTTATAAAACTGCTTTACGCTATAATAAATACGTCTATGATAACTTTAAGTATATTCCAGGAATCACTACCGTAGAAACAGGTCTTGATGAAGTATGGAAATTAAAGGCAGGCGTTTGTCAGGATTTTGCACATATACTTCTTGTGATGCTGAGATTACTCAATATGCCTTCCCGATATGTTAGCGGCTATGTTTGCCCTAACAGAAACGGAATGCGGGGAGAGGGTGCGACTCACGCATGGGTTGAAACATATCTGCCAGGCTATGGCTGGTTAGGTCTCGATCCGACAAATAATTGCGTTGCAAATGAAACACATGTACGATTAGCCGTTGGGCGAAATTTTACGGATTGCAGTCCTGTAAAGGGCGTTTATAAAGGCCAGGCTAAACACTTTCTTGAAGTTTCAGTATCTGTTTCTTACGAAGATGACCTTCTTGAAGAGAATTCACTCTCGGACTATCCGATCGAAAAACCAGCTGGTTTTTCGGTTAACAGCTTTCAGCTCTACAACGAGCGGATGGAACAACAGCAACAGCAACAGCAATAGCTGTCTCAATTTTAAATCAACAAAAAGACGTAGATCGGGTTATTTAATTAACCAATGAAATAACATTATGTCTGAAAATGATAAAATCCCATCACGTTTAACCCAAAAAGAGTCTTTTATCGGCAAGCAGCATCCCGACAGGGAAGATCCGGAGGATGTTAAGAGAGCACCCTATCCCAATCAGGAAAAAACTGAAGGCGCTGACAACGAACAATTCATTATCAACAACTCGAACGGAAACGGAATTAATCCCAATCCTACAGAAAGTGGAAATAAGCCCGAATGGGTTGATGGCAGAAAACAAAATGATGATTATATTGAAGATGCGACCGATTAAGATTACTCCGTGATGCTGCCCTAGTATGTGGGTTAATCAATCTTTATTGTAAAATACATTTTACCGAATGACTTTTGTTTTTCGGTTTTTTTATGGATATCATGATCTTAATTCATGGTCGTCTAACGCAAAAAAAAAACAAAAATCTGCACCTCCTCGGAGCGCTTTCAAGTGAAACCTGATCGATCAACCTCTCCCCGCATTCTAAATGATCTCCAGCCCGATTTTTCCTATTTTTTCAAGCCATTCGATGAAGAATTTTCAGTGATAGAAGATGTGGATAATAACTTAAAATATTCGAAACAAGCGATTTAAACAACTGGTTATCAAAGTAAAAAACAAGTTTTTATTTGCTGAGTACCGACGTGTTCTTCTAATTATATTGACAACTCCATCAAAAAAAAGATCATGAAAACGTATAAATTTTTCCTCCTGGTTTCTGGATTAATACTATTTAATCTAACAACGTTAAACGCTCAATCGAGAAAAGAAATAATCGAATCGCTTACCAATAAATCAGACAGCCTGAACAAATTGCTGAAAGACAAAAGTGAAGCATTACAAAAGGCTGAAATTCAATTGGCCAGAATGGAAGGAGCTGCAGAGGCGAACCGGTTGTTTTTTAAACAGTATGAGAATAGAACTGACAGCTTATCAAAAGCTCTATCTAATAAAGACAGCCTTATCAATAATCTTAACAGCGAACTAACTAAACTTAAAGCTGCATTTTATGAATCAGAGGAAAGCAGGAAACAATTAAGCAGTGAAAACGACACATTAAAAGTTGAGCTTAATACCTATAAACAAAATATCCCGCCAGCGCCACCCGCAAAAAAAGAAGCAAAATCCGATGCGGAGCCTACAAATACGGTTGCAAAAGAAAAACCCAAAGCACAGCCGGCCAAACCAGCTGAAACGGAATAAAAAAAGTCGTCTTCCAGGCAGCCTCGAGACGGCTTCTATTGCTTGCTTTTTTAACAGCAAAGTAGCAGAAAAAGAAAATAAGAAGCTGTTGTTGAGTCATCTTAAAGAATCTCAGCACAGCTTTGCCTTTTGTGCATCTTTAAATCGACAACAAATTCTCCAATTGTATAAGTCAATTTTTCGCTTCATTCTCATGATTGCTAAAATCCTCATTAATTTGTTCTCTTATCAATCCGGCGCTATGAGTCCGCAGAACATATGCCATATTCCGGCATGAAAACATTAAATTTAAGAGAGCGTTAAGTTAAATGTATAATGATGATGTATGGAGAAATTTTCGATAGAAATAATTAAAGACGAGGAAAAATTGAAATTTGAAGTAGTTGATTATCCTCATAGTGATGAGTACACGTGCAAATTTGAAATTTATAGCGACAGCAAAATGGTCGCAAGTTTTGAACCCGACCACCGGGGACTTTTGCACATTTGCAATAACAGCGGATTAATAGATGAGGAAACCCTGCACCTGATTGCCGATAAAATTGAAACAATGCGTTTGTGGTAAGCTGCGCTGGTAAGTCTCGGATGAAAGAAACATTTTCCAGCTAAACCTGATTGAAGCGGCAGCATGTGCCAGGATCTGTGAAAAGCAGGGCTGCAGGGAATAGATCTCCCCATTCCATTTTCTTATTATAAAAAAAGTATCTCGTCGAGACTATTTTCCCGGAGTGACGACATAGAAAAATTTTGATTCAAAAACAGCATTCGAGACATATAAAAATTTAGAACAATAAAAAGCAAAGTGACAGGCACAAAATCAATGGTACTATCAATTTTATAAAACAACGCCACCACCATATAAATAGAACATAAAATGGTTAAAAAACCGAGGATAAGGTTTATGTACTTATTGTTAAGAAGCATTTGTATAATGAAAAGAGCAACAACCAAGCCCATCCACAAATTAACATCCTGATAACCAAACCAGGTAGCGAGAGCGATAAAATAAACTCCAGGCAAATATTGTCTTACAATTGAAGCTTGTGTAGATGATAGGACCATAAATGATGATTAACTTTTATACGCTAATATTCGCCGGTTGAAAGCATTACCAGTGTACACGCTAATACGGTTTCTATCCCTTTTTGTTCCGCTAAAAATTCGAGTTCAGGATTTTCTGTTCCAGGATTAAAAATTATCCGTTTGGGATTTGTATTTAGGACGTAATCGTATAAACTCTTTTGGTTATTAGGCCCTACATATAAGGTAATTGTATCAACGTCCCCATGAATGTACTCGGGCTTTTCTATAGCCACACCAGCCACTTCACCGTTTTTAATGCCCACATTGATGATTTCATGTCCGTATCTCGCCAGCTTGTTTGAAGCCAGATAAGCGTACCTGCTCGAATCTGGAGTTGCGCCTAAAACAATCGTCTTCTTCATTTCTATCATTTTATATATTTCTTGTTACTGCTTCTGCACAATTCATGCCATCGATAGCTGCTGAAACAATGCCACCCGCATAACCAGCCCCTTCCGCACAGGGGAATAACCCTTTTACGTTCGGGTGTTGCAATGAATCTTTATCCCGGGGTATGCGAACAGGAGATGATGTTCTGGACTCGACACCGACCAGAATTGCTTCGTTCGTATAATAGCCTTTCATCTTTTTTCCGAACTGCGGAAGCGCCTTCTGCAGGCGAGAGAAGACAAAACCGGGAAGCACTTCCTTTAATGAGCTGGACTTTGTACCCGGCAAATAAGAATTCTCAGGAAGATTAACCGACAGACGATTTTCGACGAAGTCTACCATTCTCTGGGCAGGCGCAACTAGATTACCCCCGCCGGCTATGTAGGCCGCCTGCTCTATCTGACTTTGAAATTCCAGCAATCTTAATGGATTGCCGGGATCCGCCGGCACGTCCTCTAACTTTATCTGAACCACTGTTCCTGAATTGGCGTAAGGATTGTTCCGCTTTGACGGTGACCATCCATTCACGACGATTTCATTAAAATCTGTAGCGCAGGGCGCAATAATTCCTCCGGGACACATACAGAAAGAAAACACACCTCTGTTCTCAATTTGCTCGACAAAACTGTAAGAAGACGGTGGAAGAAAGGGATCCCGGACATCGCAATGATATTGAGCTTTATCGACAATTTCCTGAGGGTGCTCAATTCTGACACCTAAAGCAAAAGGTTTTGCTTCGATCAAAACATTCCGCCTAGCCAACAGGTAATAAATATCTCTTGCCGAGTGCCCTGTGGCAAGAATAACATTTTTTGATTTGAAAATCTCTCCGGATGATATTTTTACCCCTTCAACTTCATTACATGTTATTATAATATCTTCAACCTTACAGTCGAAGTGCACTTCCCCCCCTGCATTCAGAATGGTTTCGCGAAGGGAAATTATAATTTGAGGGAGTTTATTGGTTCCGATATGCGGACGAGCATCCACCAAAATATCAGAGGTCGCACCATGGGCCACCAAAGTTTTCAATACGTATTGAATGTCGCCGCGTTTATTTGAGCGTGTATATAATTTACCATCAGAATATGTGCCCGCGCCTCCCTCTCCATAGCAGTAGTTTGACTCGGGATTAATGATCCCCTCTCTGTTAATTGCTGCGAGATCTCGCCGACGTTGCTTAACGTCCTTTCCGCGCTCGAGAATAACTGGCTTCAAACCCAGTTCAATACATTTTAATGCTGCAAATAACCCGGCGGGCCCGGCGCCAATAATGAGAACAGGCCTTTTATCGGATACATTCGGATAATTGACAGAAAACACCTCGGGTGCGGCTGGCTCATCGATATATATATTGACACGCAGCCGGTACACGACCTGCTTACTACGGGCGTCAATAGATCGCTTAAGAACTTTTACATCAGAAATCTTCTCGTGGGAGATTTTAAGGACAGAGGCAGCTTTTTTGTTTATCAGAATCGGATCTGTTGCTTCGGATGGAAGCAATACAAGCTCAATTTCTTTAATCATACAACATCGCCGGGTTTTTATCCCGGATTCTGCAAATTTAGGTGTTAAATGTTAAATGAGAAAGTGTAAACATGCAGATCACCCAAATTGAAGGTTTTCCAGCGGGTTAGAAAATAACTGTTGGCGAAACTCGATTTTTTGAATACGACCATGGCGGATCAAAACAAAAACCCGAGTTAAAGATTTATCTTTACTGACAGAATGTCTAAGCAAGATAATAGATTAGACAACGGAACACATTTTGATGCTTATTTGTACAAAAACAAAAAATAAATTTAAACCATGAGAAAATTCATTTATACCATTGCGGGATTAATAACATTACTGTCTTTTTCATCATGTGGCTATAACACAATGGTTGATCTTGACGAACAGGTTCAGTCGCAGTGGGCGCAGGTTCAGAATGTTTATAAGCGCAGAGCGGATTTAATACCAAACTTAGTAGCATCTGTAAAAGGAGCTGCAGCGCATGAACAACAAACACTTACAGCAGTAATAGAAGCACGGGCAAAAGCAACAGCTGTAAATGTTGACCCAACTAAACTTACACCTGAAGCAATAGAAAAATTCAATCAGGCACAAGGACAGCTAAGTACAGCTTTGGGAAGGTTAATGATGGTCACTGAAAACTACCCGCAATTGAAAGCAAATCAGAATTTTCTTGAATTGCAGGCACAGATTGAGGGAACAGAAAATCGCATTGCAGTGGAAAGACAGAAATTTAATGAAGTAACACGAGTTTATAATTCAAAAATCAGATCGTTCCCCAATAATTTGACAGCTTCTATTTTCGGTTTTGAGAAGAAAGGATATTTTCAAGCTGATCCTGCGGCACAAAATGCTCCGAAGGTTGAGTTTTAAGTCGATTACATTATCTGAAATTCAAAGAATCCAACAGGCTCGATAGAATGGCTTTATTTACAGACGCAGAACAAGAACGAATCCGGCAAGCAATAGAAGCTGCGGAGAGTCATACTTCCGGAGAAATCCGCATTGGGGCAGAAAAGCATTGTAAGGAAGATCCTTTAGACAGAGCCGCCAATTATTTTCATAAAATCGGTATGGATAAAACAGCACTTCGCAATGGAGTGCTGATATATATTGCAACAGAAGACCACAAGTTTGCCATTATAGGTGATGCCGGCATAAACAAAGTTGTACCACCTGATTTTTGGGATACCACGAAAGAAGCTATGCTTGCCCACTTTAAAGCGGGAGAACTTGTGGAGGGCTTAATTACGGGCATAAACATGGCGGGACATGAACTTAAACACTTTTTCCCGTATGAAGATGGTGATTCAAATGAACTATCAAACGATATATCGTATATCTAAAAACGCATAAAAATTCAATCTGATTCTGATCCGTAGAAATGACCTTTAAAAAATTTAGCTTTCTTATTATTTTATTTCTTTTGGCAAGCCTGACAGGCCTTACACAAGAGTTTCCTGAAAAGCCCAACCGACTGGTTAATGATTATACCGGTACACTTTCTCAAGATCAAATCTATCAGCTTGAACAAAAGTTAGTTGCCTTCGATGATTCGACTTCCACCCAGATAGCCGTAGTATTAATTCAGTCAGTCGGGATTTATGATATTTCGGATTATACTGTACGGCTGGCAGAAGCCTGGGGTGTCGGTCAAAAAGGAAAAAACAATGGCTTGGTTCTTTTGGCCGCACTAAAAGACAGAAAGGTCTCGATTCAAACCGGTTACGGTTTAGAGGGTGCCTTACCAGATGCTATCACAAAGCGGATCATTGAAAATGAAATTAAACCAAGTTTCAGGGAAGGAAACTATTATGCAGGTTTAGATAAAGCAACAGATGCTATCATAGCTTACACCAAAGGAGAATATAAGAATGATGATGCTCAGGCAAGGCCTCCGAAAGAATCGGGTAAGTTTCCTGTAGGATTAATCATTCTGATCATTATTATTATCGTTGTAATATCCAAAAAAGGTGGCGGTGGCAAGGGCGGTCAAATCATAGGAAGCCGCGGAGGTTCTAATTTGTTCTGGTGGACATTAATGTCTGGTATGGGAGGTAGAAGTGGTGGTGGCGGTTTTGGCGGTGGCCATGGAGGATTTGGAGGAGGAGGCGGCGGCTTCGGAGGTTTTGGCGGCGGAAGTTTTGGCGGTGGTGGATCGAGCGGCAGCTGGTAAAAATTTAGAGGAAATGCAAAATTATAATCTACTCATATATGATAAGAAAAGACTTTATTGAAGCGGAAATACAAAAACTAGCCCAAATCATCGCGAAGATTATTGGCTTAAAAAATGATGGAAACCTTGATGAGGCCCTTGAAATTAGCCAGCAAACTATTTCTGAAAATTTTGGATTTGATAAGAAATTCCTGGAGCAAGCTTCTGTTGAGGAATTTGAAACTGAATTAAGAAGCAGAAATTATTCGGCTGAAAAATTGAATGCCCTTGCGCAAATACTTTTTGAAAGCTCCTATCCTTTTCAGGACACGGAAGAATGCGTCGCAGTAATGCATAAAGTTGCTCTGGTTTTAAATCTTTTGGAATCAGAACATCATCAACAATCCTTCGAAAACTTGAGCCGGCGAGAAATGATCGATAATTTTTTGAATAATGAACAATATGAGTGATATGAAGTGGGAAAAACTATCTTCAAAATATCTGGTAAAAGAACAATGGGCTACACTGCGGGTAGATACCTGCAGAATGCCTAACGGAACTCTTATTGACGACTATTACGTTTTAGAATACCCGGGATGGGTTAATGCCGTTGCTCTTACGGAAAACAATGAAGTGATTGTAATCAGGCAATATCGCCATGCCGCGGAGGAAGTGATTTTGGAATTGCCAGGGGGCTGCATTGATCCTGGTGAAAGTCCGGAGCAGGCAATTGTGAGAGAACTTTTAGAAGAAACTGGGTATCAGTTTGAATCAATTGAACGCCTGTGCACCCTTTATGCCAATCCCTCAACTTCGGGTAATATTACAACCAGCTTTCTGGCTACAGGGGGCAAGAAAATCCAGGAGCAGCATTTGGACGGGAGAGAAGAAATTGAGGTTTTCAAGGTCACTGTTGATGAATTAAAAAAAATGGCCTTGGAAAACCATTTCCCCCAGGCTTTACACGCGAGTGCGGTATTCCATGCATTAATTCATTTAAATAAGATCAGCTGAATTTTTTCTGGATTAATCATTTTCAATATATTCGTTGGAAAACCAGGATATGGAACAATATGATCCTCGAATAGATGCATATATCGAAAAATCCGCGGATTTTGCCAAGCCTGTATTGACTCACATCAGAAAACTGGCACACCATGCTTCCCCCGAAATTCGCGAAACTATAAAATGGGGCATGCCACATTTCGATTGCAAAGGAACTGTTTGCGGCATGGCAGCGTTTAAAGAGCACTGTGTACTCGGCTTTTGGAAAAGTTCATTATTATCCGATCCTAATAATATTTTAAAAGAAGAATCGGCTGCGGCTATGGGCCAATTTGGGCGAATAAAATCTATAGCCGATTTACCCGAGGACAAAGTTCTCATTTCATATATAAAGGAGGCTATTGCACTAAATGAGAAGGGCGTAAAACTGAGCAAAAAAACAGCACCAGCCCCTTCTCCCATCCAAATACCAGTTGATTTCTTAGAGATGTTACAAAATCATCCTGGAGCGCAAGCTAATTTCGAAAAGTTCAGTAACTCACACCGTAAAGAATACATCTCGTGGTTTGAAGAAGCCAAAACGGAAGCCACGCGAAAGAAACGTATGGGTACAGCTATCGAATGGATTACCGAAGGCAAGGGACGAAACTGGAAATATGAACGTAAAGGCTAATGCAAGTACAAGATATATACGTATATCCCGTAAAATCAATCGGAGGCATAAGACATGAAAAAGCAAGCGCAATGCAACGCGGTTTTATGTTCGACAGGCGCTGGATGCTGGTTGACGAGAATGGCAAGTTTATAACCCAAAGAGTTGAACATAAACTTGCCCTGTTACAAACTGAACTGCAACTTAACACCCTAAGCATATTCCATAAAAACAATCGGGACAAACGCATTTCTTTCGCCATAAATGAACCGTTGAAGAATGATGTAAAAGTGTCGATCTGGGATGATCTTGTTATTGGGGCGCATCTTAGCGATGATATTGATTTGTGGTTCAGCGATTATCTTGAGAAAACCTGCAAATTCGTCTTTATGCCCGAAAACGGCATCAGGCCCATCGACGAGAAATATGCTCAAAACAATGAACACGTAAGCTTTGCGGATGCATTTCCTTACTTACTAATAAGCCAGGCTTCTTTAGACGACCTCAATAGAAGGCTCGAAAATCCCGTTCCAATGGATCGATTCCGACCCAACCTGGTTGTCGCGGATTCTGAAGCGTTCGAAGAAGACAATTGGGACAAGATTAGAATTGGAGAAGTTTACTTTAAAGTTGCCAAGCCTTGCGCCAGGTGTATATTAACCACAGTAGATCAACAAACTGGATTGAGAGGAACAGAGCCACTTTTCACCCTGTCAAAGTACCGGACACTTGATAATAAAGTTCTATTCGGACAAAATTTAATTGCATTAAATGAGGGAAATATCAGTGTAAATGACGCTGTCGAAATAATCAGTTATAAATAACATCAATGATAAATTACAATCCTAAAGTCTGGTTTCCTTTTATATTCAGGCTAAACAAGGCCGATACCTTAAGAAAACTTTTCCCATTAATGCTTGCGGTTGGTGTTTATGCCGGCATTATCGCATATCTGGAGATAGAGGTATTTCAGTTGTCGAAAGAAAATAAACTTAACAATGTTGGTTTGATGCATAGTGTACTTGGGTTCGTAATTTCCTTACTTTTAGTTTTCAGGACTAATACCGCATACGACAGATGGTGGGAAGGACGCAAGCTTTGGGGAACATTAACAAACATTAGTCGAAACCTGGCAATCAAACTTAATGCTTACGTTAAGAGTGATGAGGACAGGGCTTTTTTCAGGCTAATGATTCCCAATTTTGCTTTTGCTTTGAAAAATCACTTGCGTGAGAATGAAGATTTTCATGAGCTGGATCCTGTTTTAGACTTAAAGCGAGATAAACACCTCCCGAACCAAATCGCTTCAAAAATATTCGATCGCCTCGGGGACCTGCAAGAACAGAAAAAACTCTCTGGAGATCAAATGCTGATACTCAATGAGGAATTTAGAACGTTCACAGACGTTTGTGGTGCTTGCGAACGTATTAAAAACACTCCGATTCCCTATACTTATAGCGTGTTTATTAAAAAGTTCATTTTCTTATACGTAATCACGCTGCCTTTAGGATGGGTTTACAATCTCGGCTATTTTATTATTCCCGTGGTTATTTTTATCCTTTACGCTTTTACAAGCCTTGAGATTATAGCGGAAGAAATCGAGAACCCGTTTGGAACAGATGCAGACGATCTTCCGATTGACCAGATTTGTCATAATATAAGAAAACACGTAAGCGAAATTCTTTAACGGACTGCCACCAAAATAAAAAGGTACTGTCGAAAGTCAACAGTACCTTTTTTATAAATCGTTTTTTGAAGCTTAGCTCATTTTCAATTTTTTCTGAATATCCTGAACGTAAGCTTTAAACTTTTTGTCTGTATCTATTAAATCTTCAACTGTTTGACAAGCATAAATAACAGTAGAGTGATCTCTGCCTCCAAAAAATGCTCCGATTGATTTCAACGACGTTTTAGTGTGGCTTTTAGAAAGGTACATGGAAATCTGACGTGCCTGTACTATCTCGCGTTTACGGGTTTTAGATTTTACCATTTCAATTGGCACTTCGAAATACTCGCAAACCAGTTTCTGAATGTACTCCATAGAAATTTCTTTCGAAGTATTCTTAATGAAGTTTTTCAACATCGACTTAGCCAGGCCTAAATCTATTTCTTTCTTATTTAATGTAGATTGAGCTAGCAAAGAAACCATAGCCCCTTCCAGTTCACGTACATTATTATCGATGTTATGGGCAACATATTCGATCACCTCGCCTGGAAGCTCAATGCCGTCGGTGTACATTTTCATTTTCAGAATTGCCATCCTTGTTTCCAGATCTGGCACTTGCAAATCGGCCGAAAGCCCCCACTTAAATCTGCTCAATAATCTTTCTTCTAAACCTGCCAAATCTTTCGGTGCTTTATCTGAAGTAAGAATTACCTGCTTACCAGACTGATGCAAATGATTGAAAATATGAAAGAAGATATCCTGTGTTTTTTCTTTACCTGCAAAATTATGCACGTCATCCATGATGATAACATCCATTGCCTGATAAAAATTCACAAAATCATTAATCGTATTATTTTTCAATGAATCAACAAACTGCTGGCAGAATTTTTCGCAGGACACATAGATAACCAATTTGTCCGGATGTGAGCGCTTGATCTCATTTCCAATTGCCTGAGCAAGGTGAGTTTTTCCCAAGCCCACTCCTCCGTAAAGCATTAATGGGTTGAAAGAAGTACCACCGGGTTTTCCAGCCACAGCAAAACCTGCCGAACGTGCAAGCCTGTTACAATCTCCTTCTATAAAATTCTCGAAGCTATAATTCTGATTTAATTGAGGGTCTACCTGGAGCTTTTTTAGTCCGGGAATTACAAATGGATTCTTTATATCCTTATTTAAGGCAACAGGTATTGGCATTGACTGCTTTTTTGCATCAGAGCCATTGCCGTTTGACGGCATATTAGTTGTGTAAGGCTTATTATTCGATGATTTTTCAACTACAATATTGTACTCCAAACGTCCTTCTTCGCCTAACTGCTTCTTTACAGTCTTTCGCAGGAGGCCTACATAATGCTCTTCGAGCCATTCGTAAAAGAATAAACTGGGTACCTGTATAGTTAGCACATTACCTTCCAGTCGCAAAGCCTTGATTGGTTCAAACCAAGTCTTGAAGCTCTGTGTAGGGATGTTGTCCTTTATAATTTGAAGACAGTTGCTCCATACATTTGTACAAGTTTGTTCCATATTTTAACTTAATAATCTGATTACCAACCCGCGGCAAATTGAAAAAACTGCCCGGTTTGGAACATCGAATATTCTAATAATTTTCTTCTTAAAAAACTAAATTTTAAAATAACTTTTAAACGGCTCAGTGGCAGAAGAGTAGGTCACTTTTCCTCTTCTATCCCTTTCTAACACGAATCTAGACGCCTCAAAACTTTACTCACAGATACCGAACCTGATCAATAAATCCGCCCAATAACTCGAATTTAAACGACAAGAATGAGCTTAAAAAAGGCTGTGGTATGTCCTCCAATTATGAGGTCAATATAGTGAGTATTTTTTGTATTCCCCTAGCATGTAACGCATTAATCTGATATTTTTTATCATGATGAAAAAGAATATCCGGAGCAGCCCCACAGATCAATACTCTCCGAACTCCGACCTCAACGAATCAGAAATTTCGCCCAATGTAGCATAAGCTTCCACAGCGGCGATAATAAAAGGCATCAGATTCTCCTGTGTACGGCTAGCTGCCTTTAACTTCGCCAAGGCGTCATCCACAGTTTTTCTGTCCCTGACAGACCTTAATTTCTTTAATTTTTCTGTCTGCATCTCACGGATAGAGTCGCTCACCTTGAATAGCTCGAAGCTGGAAGCCTCGGGCTCGGAATAACAATTTACGCCGACAATCTTCTGCTCACCGCTCTCAACAGACAGCTGGTATTCGTAGGCTGACCTGGCAATTTCATTTTGAATATATCCGGCCTCAATAGCCGCAACTGCGCCACCCATTAAATCAATTTTCTCTATGTATTTCCAGGCTGCCACCTCCAGTTCGTCTGTCAGGGATTCGATAAAATAAGAGCCGGCAAGAGGGTCAACTGTGTCTGCCGCTCCTGATTCGAAAGCAAGAATCTGTTGGGTACGCAAAGCCAACTTTGCCGCTTCTTCTGTCGGCAAAGAAAATGCCTCATCATATCCATTCGTATGTAAAGACTGAGTCCCTCCTAAAACTGCTGCCAGGGCTTGTGTAGCAACGCGCACCACATTATTCAAAGGTTGCTGGGCCGTGAGGGTTGAGCCCCCAGTCTGCGTATGAAATCGAAGCATTTGCGCTTGCTCTTCAGTAGCGCCAAGTTCCATTGTGAGTTTTGCCCACATTCTTCTTGCCGCACGGAATTTGGCAATTTCTTCAAAAAAATTATTGTGACAATTAAAGAAAAATGAAACTCGTTTAGCAAATACATTTATATCCAGGCCCTTTTGTATCGCTGATTTCATGTAGGCTTTCCCGTTTGCTAATGTAAAGGCAAGTTCCTGAACTGCCGATGATCCCGCCTCGCGTATATGATAACCTGAAATTGAAATAGTATTCCATTTCGGAACGTGATGACTGCAATATTCAAAAATATCTGTAATCAAACGCATAGAAGGCTTTGGAGGATATATATATGTTCCTCTGGCTGCGTACTCCTTTAAAATATCGTTCTGAACAGTTCCTGAAATTTTTTTCAAATCAGCGCCTTGTTGTTTTGCAAGAGCTATGTACATGGCCAGCAAAATCGGAGCTGTTGCATTAATGGTCATTGAGGTAGTGATCGTTTCAAGAGGCAGCCCTTCAAACAGCTCTTCCATATCCTGCAAAGAATCGATAGAAACACCAACTTTGCCTACTTCACCCTCCGATAAGGGATGATCGGAATCATAGCCAATTTGAGTTGGAAGATCAAACGCTACAGATAACCCCGTTGTTCCCTGAGCCAGTAAATAATGATATCTTTTATTTGATTCCTGAGCAGTCGAAAAACCTGCGTACTGACGCATAGTCCACAGCTTACCCCGGTACATGTCTTTACGGATTCCGCGGGTGAATGGAAATTCGCCGGGTAATTCGCTTATTTCTTTAGGCTCTGTATAAACTTCCTTTATTTCTATCCCTGATGTAGTTTTACGTTTCATGATCAATTCAATTAAAAGGAAAGAGTGGCAAGAATTCCGACATGCATTATTTTAACATATCAAAAGAAATGCTGCATGTCATGCTTTAACAACATCAAACCTGCATCGTAGGGATTTTCCTCCAATCCCGCCAAATGATTTAAAATAACTTTGCTTAACTCCAATGAAGATGCATCCGGAGACAAACCAGCCGCAGTATTATTAATCAGGCTAATAGTATCTTCTTTAATTCTATTCGTAACAGCCCATGCCTGTGCACTCACATATAGCTGCTGTGTAATATTATGCTGATGCTCCGTGCGAATTTCGGAAACAAGGAACTGTTGAATTTCTCGCACCGTGGTGCCGGCTACATGAACCCGAACCAGCATATTTGATGGATTAATACGTTCTAAAAAAAGAGTCAATCGTTCGTAGGCCTGCAACCGCAATGGAAGTGTTGTTTCCAAAGAGGCTCTTTTTAAATCCTGCAATTTCGATTGATTCAGTTTCTCAATCTCCGATTTAATAATCTGCCAGGCAATAAAAAATATCAATGTACCGGCGAGCACAAACTTCAAAACGTCGACAAAAAAATAGGTTATACTATTCATTATTTCATTTGTTATCTAAAGGTCAATATCAGGGGTGTTTAAGCAAAAGTGTGTATTTTCACCTATATTTGCATATTAAATTAAAATAAATGAGCATGGAGACAAGTATTTCAGTTATACCGGTTTCTTTTACTGAGGGAGCGAAAAAAGAACTTCGCAAATTGAGGCAGCAACAGGAGCTTGGTGATGATTTCGGCGTACGCGTGGGTGTTGAAGGCGGAGGCTGTTCTGGAATGAATTACGTTTTAGGGTTCGATCAGAAAAAAGACGGCGACCAGGAGTTTGAAGTGGACGGAATAAAAATATTTATGCATAAAGCCCATGGCTTATACCTGGCAGGAATGGAAATCGAGTTTCAGGATGGCTTAAATGCACGTGGATTTACATTCAATAATCCAAACGCTAAAAGCACCTGCGGTTGCGGAACTTCGTTCGCCGTATAAATAATCTATTTCTTAAATAAATAAAAAAACCTGTTGGATGCCCACAGGTTTTTTTATTTATTTAATGGTGCAATCTATTTTAATACCAAGAATATCTCACCACAATATCTCCTCCGTTTTAAGCAGAAAATCAGAATCAGCGATTATCGTATTGCTCTTCGTAATAGGTTTGATAATGGCCCGAAGTCACATCATTAAGCCACTCTTCGTTTGCGAGATACCAATCTACAGTTTTTTCTAAGCCTTCTTCGAACTGTAGGCTGGGTGTCCAGCCTAGTTCTTTCTGCAATTTTGATGAATCAATAGCATAACGCAAATCATGTCCTGCCCTATCCGTTACAAAGGTTATCAGCTTTGCAGAGCTACCTTCGGCACGACCGAGCTTACTATCCATAATCTTGCACAAAGCGTGAATCAGATCGATATTTTTCCATTCGTTATGACCGCCTACGTTATATGTAGTTCCGCTGGCCGCTTTATGAAAAATAACATCAATTGCACGTGCATGATCTTCCACCCAAAGCCAATCGCGAATATTTTCGCCTTTTCCGTAAACCGGAACAGGCTTGTTATTTTTAATATTATTGATTGCTAAAGGAATGAGCTTTTCGGGAAAATGATGAGAGCCATAATTATTAGAACAGTTTGAAATAACTGTATTCATTCCGTAGGTATCCTGGTAAGCTCTAACAAAATGATCTGAACTTGCTTTTGATGCAGAATATGGACTGTGCGGATCGTATGCTGTTTCCTCTGTAAACAGCCCCTGTTCCCCTAAAGTTCCATACACTTCGTCTGTAGAAACATGATAAAAACGACGATTCTCATAATCACCTTTCCAATATTTCCGGGCGGCGTTCAAAAGATTCACCGTTCCTACAACGTTAGTCATCACAAAATCTATAGGACTCACAATTGAACGATCCACGTGCGATTCTGCCGCCAAATGAATTACTGCGTCGAAACTCTCCTGCGCAAAAAAATTATCAATAAAGTCGGCATCTACAATATCCCCTTTAACAAACTGATAATTAGGGTAGTGTTCTACGTCCCTTAGATTGGCAAGATTGCCGGCGTAAGTAAGCTTGTCCAGATTAATTATATGATAATCAGGATAATTTTCAACAAAACGCCTTACTACATGAGAGCCGATGAATCCGGCACCGCCGGTGATTAAGATTTTTTTCTTCATTTTGCGTTAGCTTTTGAAGCTGAAGATTTTGAACGGAATAAAATAGTGATAAGTAAAATTAAAAAGTCAAATTTAGGAAACTTAGCTCGTTAAAACCAAGCAGTAGCTGCGAATTGACTGTATAGATTATGTCACCAGTAGGAGTTAGAAAGTATGCCAAAAGTCTAGACCTTTGGCATATCTTATTAAAAAGGATGTTCGTTAATATACTTTTCCCATGCCCAGGCAGACTTCATCATATCTTCGAGGGCTAAATCGGCCTTCCAGCCCAATTCTTTTTCCGCTTTAGATACATCGCCCCAAACCTGCTCAACATCACCTTCGCGACGAGGGCCAATTTTATATTCTAGTTTCTCTCCTGTACTTTGTTCAAAGGCATTAATTACTTCTAAAACGCTGCTGCCTTTGCCTGTACCGATATTAAAGATCTCGAATTTGCCTTGCATTCTATTTTCTTCCTGACGACGCAATGCAGCAATGTGAGCCTTAGCTAAATCTACTACATGAATATAATCGCGTACGCAACTTCCGTCGGGCGTGTTATAGTCGTTTCCGAACACAGTAATCGGACCACGTTTTCCTATTGCGCTTTGCGTGATGAAAGGAACGAGGTTCTGAGGAACTCCAATTGGCAATTCTCCGATTAAAGCAGAATCGTGTGCACCAACCGGATTAAAATACCTTAGTGAAATAACTTTATAGTTAGAACTTGCATTTGCCGTTTCCAAAAGAACTTCTTCAGCAATTTGCTTTGTGTTTCCGTATGGGGATTCGGCTTTCTTTACGGGAGCTTCTTCTGTCACGGGTAACACATCCGGCTGACCGTAAACAGTACATGAAGATGAGAATACAAAATTCACCTCTTTTCCTGCGAAAGCGGTAAGAAGATTAATCAGCGAAAAAAAGTTGTTTCTATAATATTTTAACGGCAGTTGAACAGATTCTCCGACTGCTTTATGGGCGGCGAAGTGAATTACACCTGAAATGTCAGGATTACTCTTAATCAGTTCAATCGTTTTAACTTCATCACATAAATCCAGTTGATGAAATTGAGGTTTTATGCCTGTGATCTCAGTAATCTGATCAACAATCTTAATATTAGAATTATCTAGATTATCTACAATTACTACTTCGTATCCGGCTTTCTGCAGCTCTACTACGGTATGCGATCCGATATAGCCAGTTCCCCCTGTTACTAAAATTTTGCTCATCTTTTATTTTGTGTAGCTGGTAAAATCCTTATGTTCTATTTTTTCTATAACGTCCTGAGGAAGTGATTTAAAATATTCATAGGTGATTTTTAAACCTTCTTCGCGTGATACTTTTGGTTCCCATCCAAGCAAAGCCCTGGCTTTAGTTATGTCCGGACGACGTTGTTTAGGATCATCCGTCGGAAGCGGCTTTGTAATTAGCTTTTGCTTTGTACCGGTTAGTTTGATAATCTCTTCACCAAACTGACGAATGGTAATTTCATCCGGGTTACCAATGTTTACCGGCTGAGCATAATCAGAATGCAGCAAACGATAAATACCTTCGATCAGATCATCCACATAACAGAAAGAACGGGTTTGAGAACCGTCCCCAAATACTGTTAAATCTTCTCCGCGAATAGCCTGTCCGATGAAAGCAGGTAAAACCCGGCCATCATTGAGACGCATGCGGGGACCATAGGTATTGAAAATACGTACAATTCGTGTTTCAACTCCATGAAAAGTGTGATAAGCCATAGTTATAGCCTCCTGAAAACGTTTTGCTTCGTCATATACCCCACGCGGCCCAACAGGGTTTACATTACCCCAATATTCTTCCGGTTGAGGATTAACATTAGGATCTCCATAAACTTCTGATGTAGAAGCTATTAAAATCCGTGCTTTTTTATCTTTAGCTAAACCTAGTAAATTATGGATTCCGAGGGAGCCAACTTTTAAGGTTTGAATAGGAATTTTAAGGTAATCGATCGGGCTTGCAGGGGATGCAAAATGCAGGATATAATCCAGCTTTCCGGCAACATGTACAAACTTTGAAACATCGTGATTGTAAAACTCAAAGTTTTCCAATTTAAAAAGATGCTCGATGTTGCGAAGATCGCCGGTTATAAGATTATCCATCGCGATTACATGATAATCTTCTTTTATAAACCGATCACAAAGATGTGAACCCAGGAAACCAGCTGCGCCAGTTATTAAAATACGTTTTCTTTCCATTATACTTCTACAACTTTACGGCCAATACTGTTATAATAATACCCACAATCAATCATTTTTTGAATCTCGTACAAATTACGACCATCAAAAATAACTTTTGCTTTAAGGTTCTTTTCGATCTTATCGAAGTCTGGAGTACGGAACAAAGGCCATTCTGTAACGATAATTAACGCATCGGCATCCTCTAGTGCTTCATACGGATCATTTGCAAATCCAATAGAATCGCCTTTAAGCTTACGCACATGGCCCATCGCTTCAGGATCATACGCTATAATAGATGCACCTTCATTTAAAAGTTCATCAATAATGTACAGCGCAGGAGCCTCGCGAATATCGTCAGTTTCGGGTTTAAAAGCCAATCCCCACAAGGCAAACTTTTTATCTTTCAAATCGCCCTTGTAGTACTTCCGCATTTTCTCAACGATTACAACTTTCTGCTTTTCATTTACCGACATTACAGAATTTAGTATGCTAAATTCGTAATCAACTTCGGCTGCAGACTTTGCAAGCGCCTGGACATCTTTAGGGAAACAACTGCCTCCGTAACCAACGCCTGGAAATAGGAAACGCTTACCAATTCGGGCATCAGAACCAATTCCTTTGCGCACCATGTCGACATCCGCACCAACAAGCTCGCATAGATTGGCAACTTCGTTCATGAAAGTTATCTTAGTAGCAAGAAAAGAGTTAGCAGCATATTTTGTTAGCTCAGATGAACGCTCATCCATAAATATTATGGGGTTACCCGAACGTACATAAGGATTGTATAACTCGCCCATTAGTTTACGGGCCTTTTCGCTGCTGGTTCCAACCACCACCCTGTCAGGTTTCATAAAATCCTCAACAGCCACGCCTTCACGTAAAAACTCCGGATTGGAAACTACATCCACTTCAACATTGGTGCTTTCGGCAAATACTTTTTTTACTTTATCAGCAGTACCTACCGGCACTGTTGATTTAGTGACAACTACTTTATAATCTGTAACAATTTGAGCGATATCTTTCGCCGCACCTAACACAAAGCTTAAATCTGCGGAACCATCTGCTCCCGGAGGAGTTGGCAGTGCAAGAAAAATAATTTTCGCATCGCCTATCGCTTCAGCAAGTTTGGTGGTGAATTTCAATCGACCCTGCTCTATATTCCGATGAAACAACACCTCAAGGCCAGGTTCGTAAATGGGAATCTGTCCCTGTTGCATTTTTTCAACTTTTTCTTCGTTTATATCAACACAGGTTACATTATTACCTGTTTCTGCCAGACACGTGCCTGTAACCAAGCCAACATATCCGGTACCTATAACAGCTATCTTCATTTATATATATTCTTTAAGGGTAAAATTTTCACATAATTAACAGTAATTTCGACGAAGATAAAATATTTGCACTTAAACATGCTTATCCTTTACAATCTTAGCATCAGAATCTATCATTTATTAATAATTATTTATCAGCATTTTAATCCGAAGGCGCACCAATGGATAGAAGGCAGAAAAAACATATTTGAAAAAATTTCAAACGAAGTTGATCCTAACACTCCATCAATCTGGTTTCACTTTGCTTCACTTGGAGAATTTGAACAAGGACGCCCCGTACTCGAACGTGCCAGGGAATCATATCCAGCGTACAAAATTATCATTACATTCTTCTCTCCATCAGGATATGAACTTAGAAAGAATTATAAAAACGCCGACCATATTTTTTATCTCCCTTTAGATACAAATGTAAATGCAGAAAAGTTTGTGAAACTTATAAATCCGAAGCTAGTTATTTTTACAAAATATGAATTCTGGTATCATTATTTTAATGAATTAAATAAGCAAAACATCCCTTTAGTTGTCATTTCCGCAATATTCCGCAAATCACAAGCTTACTTTAAATGGTATGGAAGTTTAAACAAAAAAATCCTTCGATTTGTAGATCACTTCTTTGTTCAGGATGAAAACAGTAAACAGCTCTTGGCCGGAATTGAGATAAATAATGTAACGGTGAGTGGTGATACGCGTTTTGACCGGGTATTCGAAAATGCCGGTTCGCCTAAGCATTTTGACGACGTGAGAGCTTTTTGTGACAACTCGAAAACATTTGTTGCCGGAAGCACCTGGCCTGCCGATGAAAAGCTAATTGCCGATATTGTTCATCAATATCCTGATTGGAAATTTATCATTGCTCCACATGAAATTAAGGAGGAAAAAATTCAATCCCTCATAGGGATGTTAGGCGAGGGAAAAACAATCCGATATTCTTCTCTGAATCTGACACGATCCAGTCGCCAGGTCTTAATTATCGATAATATTGGTATGCTATCCGCCCTGTATCAGTATGGTGATATCGCTTATATAGGCGGTGGTTTTGGAGTGGGAATTCATAACACACTGGAAGCCGCAGCTTTTGGAA
Source organism: uncultured Sphingobacteriaceae bacterium (assembly GCA_946887045.1). The sequence continues at coordinate 27,849 of CAMPKC010000004.1, forward strand.
TCCCTGTAATTTTCGGGCCGAATTATTATAAATTTATCGAAGCAAGAGAGCTGGTTAGATTGGAAGCCGGATTTTCAATAAACAATGACACGGAGCTATTTACAGTAATGCACAAACTTCAAGATCTATCGTTCAGAGAAAAAGCCGGTAATACAGCAAAACAATATGTTGACAGAGAAAGAGGAGCAACCGAAAAAATTCTCTCTTATATAGACACTATCATTCTTAAATAGGCTGAGAAACTCGTTGCTGTGAGTCTAGGACGATCCCGGCAAGTGCATCAATCCACGTCGGATGATCATTTAAACTCTCTACCAGCTGAATTTTTTCTCCGCCCCAATTGCGAAACTCTTCGTTATACTCTTGCGATATTTCGATATTGGTTTCAAGACAATCGGCAACGAAAGCAGGACTAAAAACTAAAAGTCGTTTTGCACCCTTTTTCGCCAGATCCTCAAGAACCTCAATGGTGTAAGGCTTTTTCCATGGCGAATTCCCCAAACGGGATTGAAAACAAATAGTATATTTTTCTTTCGGGAGCCCGAGTTTTTCGGCAATTAACCGAGCAGTGTCATGCGATTGAGCAGAATAACAGAAACGATTAACATCATTTAACCGAGAGCAGCAATTTGGTGTTTGAAGACAGTATTTACCTGAATGATCTGCTTTTGTTAACTGCCTTTCAGGCAAGCCGTGAAAGCTGAACAGAATATGATCGAAGGTTTCCGGCTGATGTTTCCGGGCATTTTCCGCGAAAACTTCTATCATTCCATCATTGTCATGGAAGGAATTCACAAAGGAAATATCCGGAATGGTTTGCCATTTACTCACCAATTCCATCACCTTTTGAATTACTGAACCAGTAGATGCAGACGCATATTGAGGAAAAAGAGGAACCACACGAATACTTTCGACCTGTTGTTGTTTTAAACTATCTAAGGCCGATTTAATCGATGGACTTTGATAACGCATAGCTAACTCAACAGTGTACTTCTTACCAAGTTTATCCTGCAAAAGCTCTTTCACCCTTATACCGTAGTAAAGTAACGGAGAGCCATTTTCGGTCCAGAGTTCTTTATAAATCTTTGCTGATTTAGGACCGCGGAAGGGAACAATTATTCCTTTAACAAGAAGCGCACGATTGATCGCATTAATATCAATAACACGTTCATCCATTAAAAACTCGTCCAGATACTTCCTTACATCAGAGACGGATGGACTATCGGGTGTACCAAGATTTACTAATAAAACTCCTTGCTTTCTCATTTAGCTAATTTGCAGGTACAAATATAGAAGAGCAATTATTTTAGTGGACGATTGAACAGAGGTTTTGACTTAAGGAATACAATTATTTCATTTCCCACAAGCGCCACCAGGGCGTTCCGGGAGATTCATGATGTTCATAATGATATCCGAAAAAGTAGCAACTCAGGAATGCGAGAATGTGGTTTTTGCTTTGTGAACGGGATTGATGAAGATTATTATGCACACCATGATGCGGCAACCATGTTCCGAAATAAAACAGTTGAACCGTGCTTAGCAGCGAGGGCAATATCCAGAATAATAAAAGATTAGTTTCACTGAACCAGAGCTTAAGGATATTAAATGCTAAGGCCATAATTAAGATCTGCCAAACGGAAAGATACTCTTTCATAAACTTAAAATACCAGGAAAAAAAATTTCCCTCATGATAGTCGGGATCTGATTCTGAATGAACATAGCGGTGATGTTCGTGATGCTTCTTTAATAATTTATTAAAGGGGAAAGCCGCGTATAAAGCGGTGCAAATCTGGCCGATAGCCAGGTTTAATTTGGATGATGAAGATACCGTTCCATGCATGGCATCGTGAGCGGTAATAAACAAGCCTGTAAACAAATGCATTTGCACAAGCATCATTAAATACGTTCCGGGATTTGACCAGGCAAAGTTCCAGTTTAAAAGAACGAAAAGACTAGTCGCCCAGGCTGAAATTACAATCAAGGCTATAATAACACCTGCATTCGAATTTTTCATAAACAGGTACTTTTAATTTAAAGGATTGGCGTTAATAAGCTTCTAAGGCACTTTTAACTTTCTCCATCAACCACATAGGTGTAGACGTAGCGCCGCATATCCCTATTTTTTCATCCGGATTAAACTGAATATCCCGAAGCTCGTCTTCCTGAGAAATGAAATATGTTTCGGCGTTATATTTCTTGCACACTTCAAACAACACCTTCCCATTTGATGATTTCTTACCTGAAACAAATATCACCTTGTCAAAATTTTGAACGAACTTTTCGAGATCCTGGTACCGGTTAGAAACCTGACGACAAATGGTGTCATTAGCTTTAAGCTCATAACCGCGACTCAGCAATTCATCCTTAATCGCATAAAATTTGTCTGTGCTTTTGGTTGTTTGGCTGTAAAGAGTAATTTGCTGTGGCAGATCAACATTGTCAAGCTCGGCTATATCCTGAAAAACGATTGCCTCGTTATTTGTTTGTCCTTGCAGGCCAATAACTTCGGCATGACCGTGTTTCCCGAAAATTAAAATCTTCTCTTTATCATCGTAAGAGTTCTTGATTCGGTTTTGCAATTTTAGCACAACCGGACATGAAGCATCAATTAGAATTATATTATTCTGTAAGGCAGTTCTGTAAGTTTCGGGTGCCTCGCCGTGTGCACGTATGAGCACTTTTTCGTTTTTAAGGTTTTTAAGATCTTCATGATTGATAATCCTCAGTCCTAATAATTTAAGACGTTCAACCTCTTCATCGTTATGAACTATATCGCCAAGGCAATATAAATATCCATCCTCTTCAAGTATTTCTTCGGCCATATCAATGGCGTAAACCACCCCAAAACAAAAGCCGGAATCCTTATCTATCGTTACCTTAAGGTTATAATCCATTACAGATACAAAAATAGCTAAAATGTTTTTAAAGCACCTTCATGTTAAGGGCGAAGAAGAACGCAAATTGCATTATAAACAGAACTATTGCAGCAAAATTACTTTTCCTGAATTGCATCAGATAAAAGAAACGGAGCATAAGAAATGAAAAAATGAACCATCCTATATAATTCTGAAAAGGCACTTCAACGTCTTGCCAGCTCCAATAGTCGTACTTTATAGCTATTGGTTCAATCAGAACATCAAGGGTTGTTATTAAACAAGCACCAATTAATGCCATCATGATGTGATTGCGAACACCAAACTCCTTTACAACAATTCCGGTCGAGTAAATAACCAGAATCCAGTTCACTCCGATAAGCAGAGGAATATCGGCAAGTTTTATCCCCAATGCTGATCCATAGGAATATTTCCCGAAAATGAGTCCGGTTTTTACTCCCACTAATTCAATTAAAAAACCTGCCACAAACGCTGTGATTAAAAAAATCCAGAAGTATCTATTTCTATCCTCATGGCTAATAATCATGAGGACCAGCATGAGTAATAAATGAAAAGGGATTAGCTTTTTAAAAATCCCGGAATACTCTGGCTGAGTGAACCCGTAATAGCCAACGGCGTAGAATAAAACTACCAAAAAAGCACAAACATGAACAGCGCTGATTTTCATGATTCAATTATACGGCCTTTCCAATTGGTTTTTTTCGTAAGATATTTCTTTATTGACACAACGGATATTAAAACCAGCGACATCATTTGAAATGGGTGCAACAAAATGTTTAAGAAAACATTTTGCCCGCTAGACAAGGAAATCATTATTCTTGTTAAAACGATTAAGGTTATCGCGAAAAACAACAAAGAATAATTAAGATAGAGGGCAATAAAAACAGGGCCGACCATTACTAGAAGTAAATAACATACTAAACCTGCAATGTTGTAACTGAAACCAGCTAACAAATTTTTACTAAAACCATTCACCGCATCTGAGAAGCCATTATACATACGACATTTTATGTAAGCATTTGACAGCAACGATTCCCCTCTATATTGATATGCCTTTACCAGTTTCATTATTTCAATATCCTCTACAACTTTATCCTTTACCTGGGCATGCCATTGATGGGCATGATATGAGACGGAATCGAACAACATAAATTGACCACTGGCTGCAGCCAACTTTGGGTTGCCCGACAATCGAACCAATCTGAGTGGAAGTGAGTTCAACAAGAGAAAATGCATTAAAGGAACCACCAAACGTTCTCCGACGGTAAGCATGATCTGATTAGTGAACAAGCTTAAAAGAGCGAGTTTTCCCTGTCTCATCCGGTGAACAGCATTATTAATAAGACCGTCGTATATAATTTCATCGGCATCTAAGAAAAGCAAATACCTGCCTTTTGCAATCGAAGCTAATTGATGACATGCAAAGTTTTTCCCCAGCCAGCCATCATTAAGTTCCTGACCTCTAATTACCTTGAACCTTGGGTCTTCTCTGCAGAATGCTTCACAAAGATTGAATGTATTATCAGACGAATTATCATCTAACACCAGAACCTCCATGTTTGAATAATCCTGATTTTTTATTGAAGTTAAAAGGGTGATGATATTATCCTCTTCATTTCTCGCAGGGATAAGAATTGACACTAAGTCACTGTGCCTTAGCGGAGATGAGGGCAGTTTAGGATTTGAAATAAAGTTAAAGAGAGTAATTGCAAACCTGATAATCAGAAAGAAAAAAACTATATAAAATATCAGCATCTGCTATCAAATAAATTTCGAAACTACAAAACCTGAGAACAAACAAGCATGACCTTAATCAGACCATAATCCGTCCTTGCTTCCGTCGCGAGGCTTCATAATGTTTGTTATAAGCTGCTCTGATTAAATCAAAATCGGTTAGCTCAGCACTGTCCCAGGATTGAAGATAACACGATATGGAAGGTTTTCGTTTGTCAAAATAATCAACGAAGGAAGCTGAAAAAATGTATTGGAATTTTCCGCCGGAAGAATTTACAATATTCATTAAGCCCTTTTGAAATTGTATATCATTTACATGGTTCGAATAAAGCTTTCCTTGCGGGAATATTAAAACCAGATTAGTTGTATCATCCAATAATTTACCGGCATGCTCCAACGACTTAATCAGGCTTCTAGAATTTTTCTTTACCGGAAAAGCCCCCAAATGTTTCAGAAATGAAACTTTTCGATAATTGTCGTCCGAAACCATTACATGAAAGTTCTTTTTGAAGAACAGTTTATTCAACTGAAACATCAGAAATCCATCCCACCAGGAAAAATGGTTAGAGAGTAGTAGAACAGACCGGGACTCATCCATAGTAATCTTATTATACGAAAAAGCAGCAAAATCTTTATGGATTATTGTTTTAATATACCACGAGAAGAATGCAGCAATAAGATTCCTAAACATGTATAAACCAGCTGAAATAAAATTAAAATTCCGAAATCCGCCCAGATTCACCTTTGCAGGATCTTAACCAAAAACTTCGAACTTCTCCCAAAATCCGTCCTTTGGTAAGGGGGCTGAAATATCTACAGGTTCCTTTTTTACGGGATGAATGAATTGCAATCTCTTTGCGTGGAGACATATACTTTTTTTCAAACTCCCCCGGGGATACCCGTATTTATTATCCCCAACGATGGGGCAGTCTAAAGTAGATAACTGCACCCTGATTTGATGTGGTCGGCCAGTAATTGGATCTACTTCGATAAGATAATAGCCATTTAATTCACCGATTAGCTTGTAGTTTAATTCAGAACGTAAACTTCCTGCCACTTCTTTATCATGGGCTTTGGTAACATTCTTTTGCGGATTTTTAACCAGCCAGTGCACCAGGTTTCCACTTTCGGGAACGGGTCTTTTACGAACTACAGCCCAATACGTTTTATGCATCTCCCGACCTTTAAACATGGCATTGACCCGGTCGAGGGCCTTGCTTGTTTTTGCAAACAAAATGACACCACTTACCGGCCTGTCCAAACGATGAACTACACCAAGAAATGCACCATTCGGTTTATTATATTTTTTTGCCAGATATTTTTTAACCTTCTCGTCCAAAGATTCGTCACCTGTATCATCCACCTGCACAATATCACCGGCACGCTTATTTACGGCTATTAAGTGGTTATCTTCATAAAGAATATCCTTGTCGGTTATATCTAAACTTGTATAACGAAATTCTTGTCTCATAGGTGAATGCTAATACTGTTCTTTTTCACTCGGGAAATCATTGCTTTTCACATCTGTAATATAAGACTTAACGGCACCGTTCATCAATTCATATAAATTAAGGTACTGACGAAGAAACCTTGGCCGAAAACCTTTATTTAAGCCCATCATGTCATGAACCACTAATACCTGGCCATCACAATGTGCCCCGGCACCGATACCAATAGTTGGAACACGTACCGAATCAGTCACTTCCGCAGCTAAAACCGCAGGAATTTTTTCAAGTACGACCGCAAAGCAGCCACCTTCCTGTAAAACCAATATATCTTCCTTAAGCTTTTGGGCCTCTGCTTCTTCCTTTGCTCGTACAGAATAGGTTCCAAATTTATAGATCGATTGAGGAGTTAAACCCAAATGTCCCATTACCGGGATACCGGCAGCTATAATACGCTCTATCGATTCTTTAATCTCAATCCCGCCCTCTAATTTTACAGCATGCGCTCCTGATTCTTTCATAATCCGGATTGCAGAATTAAGAGCTTCTTTAGAGTTTCCCTGGTAAGATCCAAAAGGCAAATCGACAACAATTAAAGCTCTGCTTGCGGCACGCACCACAGAAGCTGCGTGATAAATCATTTGATCTAAAGTAATGGGCAAAGTAGTCTCGTGACCTGCCATTACATTCGAGGCTGAATCGCCCACCAGAATTACGTCAATACCTGCTTCATCAACAATTTTCGCCATCGAAAAATCATAGGAAGTCAGCATAGCGATCTTCTCACCTCGCATTTTCATTTCCTGAAGAGTATGAGTTGTGATGCGTTTTATCTCTTTGTTTACAGACATGTTAGTAGTTCTACAAGTCAAAGGTAGAAAGTAAAATTTAAACAGAAGTTTTTTTCGCTTTTATCATAAAAAATCTGATAAATTTTGTACTTTTGTCCCCCGTGAAATTTGAAGTAAACTGCTTCAGCCTGTTGCCCCCAGCAGCCGGAAAATTCTTCCGGGAATCCTCGATTTTTTTATTTTTTTACCTCGAAATCAATTCATTTTCACGCAACATCTATAAATCAGTAGAACAACAACATTTAAACAACATAAATTAAAATGACATATTACACCAAATTACCTGCTGTATTATTACTTGAAGATGGAACCGTGTATCATGGTAAAGCTGCAGGAAAAATTGGCACTACTACTGGCGAAATTTGTTTTAATACCGGCATGACCGGCTACCAGGAAGTATTTACTGATCCTTCATATTTTGGTCAGATAATGGTCACCACCAATGCCCATATTGGAAATTATGGTGTTCATGATGAAGAGATTGAATCGGGTGCTATCAAAATAGCAGGCCTCGTTTGTAAGAACTTTAACATTGCTTTCAGCAGAAAGCAGTCTGATAAATCCATTCAGGATTATTTTCAGGAAGAAAATATTGTAGGAATTTCGGATGTGGACACACGTTCTCTGGTTCGACACATCAGAGATAAGGGCGCTATGAATGCCATTATTTCTTCTGAAATTCTGGATATTGAAGAATTGAAAGCAAAGCTGGCCCAGGTTCCTTCAATGGCCGGACTAGAGCTTTCTTCCCAAGTTTCTACAAAAGAACCTTATTACTATGGTAATGAACATAGCAAGCATCGTGTAGCGGTTCTTGACTTGGGTGTAAAGAAAAATATTCTTAGAAACTTCGACCACAGGGATGTTTACTTAAAGGTATTTCCTGCAAAAACATCTTTCGAAGAAATGGAGAAATGGGGTGCAAATGGTTATTTTATTTCCAATGGCCCCGGCGATCCTTCAGCAATGCCCTACGCCGTAGAAACTGTTAAAAAAGCTTTGGCTGCAGACAAACCCCTTTTTGGGATTTGCCTTGGCCATCAATTATTGGCTCTAGCCAATGGCATCGGAACAATGAAGATGTTCAATGGTCACCGCGGATTAAATCATCCTGTAAAGAATATTATTATCGACCATTGTGAAGTAACATCTCAAAACCACGGTTTCGGAGTTGTTCCTGAGGATGTGAGAAATTCTGATAAAGTAGAAATCACTCACATAAATCTGAATGACAATTCTATAGAAGGAATTCGGGTGAAAAATAAAAAAGCATTTTCAGTGCAATATCACCCTGAATCTTCGCCTGGTCCGCACGATTCACGTTATCTGTTTGATCAGTTTGTGGACTCCATAGAGAATAAAAATTAATATTTAATACCGCTGATGTTAACATATCAGCGGTATTTTTATTTAAGTATTTGACAAATGTTATGTTGCAAACAGATTGAAAATACTATTTTTGACAACACTTCATTCTTAGTGTCCTTTTTACACTAAGAATAATATTAATGATATAAATAAATCAATACAAAATGAGCTTAATTTTAGACGTTCACGCCCGTCAGATCCTTGATTCCCGTGGCAATCCTACTATCGAAGTAGACGTAATTACAGAAAATGGCATCCTTGGTCGTGCTGCAGTACCATCAGGTGCTTCAACAGGCATGCACGAAGCGGTTGAACTTCGTGACAACGACAAGGCGACATACATGGGTAAAGGTGTTTTGAATGCGGTAAAAAACGTAAACGAAATATTAGCTAAAGAATTAAAAGGATTAGACGTTTTCGAACAGAATGCAATTGACGCAGTTATGCTTGCAGTTGACGGCACTGAAAACAAAAGCAAAATCGGTGCAAACGCTATTTTAGGTGTTTCATTAGCTGTTGCAAAAGCTGCTGCTCAGGAAAGCCGCCAGCCGCTTTACCGCTATATTGGAGGTGTTAATGCTAACACTCTTCCTATCCCGATGATGAATATTATCAATGGTGGTTCTCACTCAGATGCTCCGATTGCATTCCAGGAATTTATGATTATGCCAGCTGGCGCACCTTCATTCTCAGAAGCGTTACGTTGGGGAACTGAGGTTTTTCATAACCTAAAAAAGATTTTACACGATAGAGGTCTTTCTACAGCAGTAGGTGACGAGGGTGGTTTCGCTCCAACTTTCGATGGTACTGAAGATGCGGCTGAAACTATTTTAAAAGCGATTGAGCAAGCAGGATACAAACCAGGTGTTGATATTTTCTTAGCTCTTGATTGTGCTTCTTCTGAATTTTACAAAGACGGAATTTACGATTACAGCAAATTTGAAGGCGAAAAAGGAGCAAAACGCACAAGCGAAGAACAAGTTGAATATCTAACTCAACTAACAGAAAAATACCCGATCATTTCTATCGAAGACGGTATGGATGAGAACGACTGGAATGGCTGGAAGATGTTAACTGAAAGAATAGGTTCGAAAGTTCAGTTGGTTGGCGACGATTTATTCGTAACTAACGTAACCCGCTTACAACAAGGTATCGACACCAATACAGGGAACTCAATTTTAGTTAAAGTAAACCAAATTGGTTCATTAACCGAAACTATCAATGCGGTTTCATTGGCCCAAACAAATGGTTATACCTCAGTAATGTCTCACCGTTCCGGAGAAACAGAAGATGTAACTATCGCCGACTTAGCAGTAGCTTTAAATTGCGGTCAGATTAAAACAGGTTCTGCGTCACGGTCTGACAGGATAGCAAAATACAACCAATTACTTCGCATTGAAGAAGAATTGGGTGCGAATGCGAAATTCATCGGTAAGGATTTCAAATTCTTGAAAAAATAGTCTAGCGTTCAGTAGCATTCATCAAAAGACCCGCACGTCGGGTCTTTTGCATTTTGAAACCTCCCTAATCTTTTTATATTTGTACACCAATGAGAAGAATTGTAGGATTATTCAGCCATAAATACTTTTTAGTCAGCACCTGCTTTTTAGTGTGGATGTTATTTTTCGACCGCAACGATCTTCTCTCTCAATATGAATACCGCACGCAGCTAAACAAGTTTAAAGAGGAAAAAGCATTTTATATCGCGCAGATTGAACAGGTTAAAACAGACCTGGACGAACTCACCACCAATAGAGAGCGTTTAGAAAAGTTCGCCCGGGAAAAATATCTGATGAAAAAAGAGAATGAAGATGTCTATGTAATAATTCGGGAAAAGTCTTCTGCAGACTAATCCATTTTTCAAAACCTTCTATTATTTTATATTGAAATTTCGCTCTTATACTCTTGGACTTTTAGGATTGACATTAATTTTAACATCCGCAACGGGAGTTCACACCCAAACGGAAAGCATCCGAAGTTTAGGCAGCACCATAACAAGTCCGGAAGTTCCAAATAGTGTAACGTTCCGCTTTGTCGGTGAAATTATAGGGCATTCGTATATAAAAATCAGCCTTGAGTCTATACCTGAGATAAAAAACAAACAGGAGCTTGTGCATTTAAAGGGAACATGGTACGAAGCAATAAGCGGCAGCGAATATAGTGTGATAGGAAGTTATAACGCCAAAACGCTGACCTGGAAATTAAACTGCTTCGACAAACGCAACTCACGCGCTTCAGTATTTGTGGGTAAAGAAAGTGAAGAAGGTGATATAACCGGCAAGTGGACCAAAAACAAAACCGTTCGTAACTTCTATCTTAAAAAGACGGATTAAACTTCGCCGTTTCTCTTTCTTAAAAACCATTCGACAGACAGCAGGGTAAGGATGAGAAAGAAAAGAATCTTAAGACTAATCAATTCCTCATATTTTCTGTCTTCATACGAAATCGTTTTAATCAGCTCGTTCTTGCGGATTTTTTCTTTCAAACTGCTTATGTCTGAAGGATAAACCATCTCTCCTCCATTTAGCTGAGAAAGATTATACAATAATTGGTGATTGGCCGTAGTTTGTCGGTATTCTGTTTGGTGTTGAACAATTGCAAATCTTCCGGAGGCAGAATGCCTGGTCTTTCCAAGCTGCGTTGTGGCTGAATAAGAATACTCTCCGGGCGGCAAAACACCGGCATCCAAAATATACCCATTGCCTGTTCTGCTAAAAAGAAAAGGGTAGGATTTAGAATTATTATGTTTTAAAGTGACCGACACATCTGGCGTATTAATTAGTTCGTAAGTATCGTTATACAGTTCAGCATTTAAAATTATATGTTCGCTTTCATCGAAAGTGTTTTTGGCGGTATAAACTCTAAACTTTCGTTTATCATCTTTGCTCACCATAAACTGAGTTATTTTAGTGACTAATTCGTCAGTTGCCTGATGTGTTCCCGATTCCTTAAAATCTTCAAGTCTCCACCGCCAAATACCTTCTCCGGCAAGAACGGCAACTTTCCGGTCACCGTCCTTAGAAAACAATAAAAGAGGCCTGGCGGTAACCAGTTTACCGATCTGCTGATTCAGCAAAACAGATGCCTGCGTCTTTACTGCATAATTCCCAAAAGGCGATATCAATGGTGCGAACTTCTGTAAGCTGTTAAGTGTTTCATCCGACAAGGTAAAATCATAAAAGCCATCATTAACTTTCGCAAAGACCTCTTCTGTAGCTCCGGCAGAGCTTAGAGCTAAAAGATTTTGCATGGAGGAAAACGCCGAAAGATTTGTCTGTGCACCGAGAATAAACCAGATTGGCTTACGTTCGGCAGCCGTCAGGACATTTTGAATGTTCGGCCCTGAAGAAGGGAGCTGATGCAATATCACTAGTCCCGCATCCGCAATATCCGAGGATTTATACTCGTTGATTAAGACACTTTTAACATCATAGTTTTTATTGAGCTCCAACGACTGCTTTATAGCTGTAATATCCGGATGAGGCGAGTTTGCCAGAATTACAACTTTATTCTTTCCATCAATAACCTCCACAAAGAATGTTTGGGTATTATTTTGTCGGGAAAGCTCACCGGTTACGGGCGAAAGATTCACAGTATAACGTTGTATGCCTTTTTTCTTTGCAGATAATATTACCGGAATGTTTACCCGAAACTCATTCGAACGGACAGCAATCCCTTTGCTAAAAACAGTACCACCTGCATCGGAGACCGTTAATCGACTCTCAACCCCACGACTTTGAAAGGCTTCTATATTTAGCTCAACCTGGAAATCATTATCCAGATAAACAATATTATTATAGTTCACATTCGAGATAAGTAAATCCTTTTTTGGAATTGTATCGCCCAAGGCCACAGTATAAATCGGGGATTTGATATTCTGAGCTTCATATTCAGGATTACCTCCCTGATTATAAATCCCATCGGAAGCAAGAACTACAGCGCCAATATTCCTGTTAGGGTACTGTTCATTAATATGCTTAAAAAGGGAGTTAATATCGGTTAGAGATTCCTTATAATTAACGATTAATCCGGGCTTGACACTGGTGCCCAGGGTAAAAGACTTTACCTCAAAATCCTTAGAAAGATCTCGCTCCAAGTCCTTGAGCTGTTCTGTGTAAGCCCTAATATCAAAGTTGCTTCCCCTGGAGACAGAAACTGAGGCCGAATTGTCCTGAGCTAAAATAATTAAGGGCTTCTCTGTGGTTTTACCGACGAACCGAATCATTGGCGCAATTATTAAAAAAGCGATGGCAGCGACAGCTAAACTGCGTAAAATGAAAAGGGATTTATTTAAAGAAGATTTGAACTGATTAGGCCTATATAATAAAAATGCATAACCAATGCCGAGCAAGATGCAAAACAGCAGCCCAAAATAGGTAGTTGAAGTAAACTGAAGCTGAAATAAAAATGGCATATCTACTGAACGTAAATATGCCATTTTTTTATTTAAAGCCGTTAAAAAAACCTTATGCAACTAAGATTACAGCATTCCGCCATCCACGGCAATTACTTGTCCGGTGATGTAAGAACTTAAATCCGAAGCCAGAAATACACACGCGTTTGCAACATCTTCGGTTTCGCCAGCACGTTTAAGTGGAATTCCAGCTTCCCATCCTTCCACCACTTTGGGGTCAAGGACTTCTGTCATTTCAGTTTTTATAAAACCAGGGGCAACCACATTTGTACGGATATTTCTTGAACCCAACTCCTTTGCCATTGATTTTGAAAAACCAATGATACCTGCTTTAGAAGCAGCATAATTTCCCTGACCGGCATTTCCCTGAACTCCAACAACAGAGCTCATATTGACAAAAACACCATTACGGTTTTTCATCATAATTTTAGATGCGGCTTTCGTAACATTGAAAATAGATTTCAAATTCACTTCGAGCACTTCATCCCATTGTTGCTCGCTCATGCGCATCAACAATCCGTCTTTAGTTATACCCGCGTTATTAACCACAATATCAACGGTGCCAAAATCAGCTACAACATCGGCAATCAATTGCTCTGCCTGATCAAATTTAGAAGCATCAGAACGATAGCCCTTAACCTTGGTTCCAGAAGTTTGTAGCTCCTGCTCTAAAGCAAGACCTTTTTCAACAGAAGATAAATATGTAAAGGCCACGTTAGCACCATGTTCGGCAAACTTCTCGGCTATTTTGCGTCCAATACCTTTTGAAGCGCCTGTTATTAATGCCGTTTTTCCTTCAAGTAATTTCATAAATTTTAATTTTCGGCGTGAAGTTAAAACTTTTTGGAGAAAGAGTGTAAAACTTGATTTACGATTACAGGGTTTGCGAATTAAGACAGCGATGCCTAATCATTTAACATGCTCAGATATTCCTGCTTTAACTCTGTCAAGCAGGATGCGCATAAACAGCCGTCGTAAGTCTCGCTAATATACTGGGTTTCGTTTAAGCTTAACTGAACCATAGCGCACTGGCATTTGGTATATGAGTTGGCCTTGCACTCTATACGTTTTCGGCAGCGTTCACAAGAAATGATTTCGTGTTTAAGCATTTATAAACCAAGCTAATCTAATAAATATTCATTTTCACCTTCACGTTGCGGAGCTCCCCTAAATCGGGGAGCAGTATAACAGGGCCGCTGAGATAACCAAGGTATTATAGTTATCCTGAACAGCTAATACATCCTTCTTCCATCGAGCAAACTGGTCCATCCGGTATTTCATCCAAAACCGCTTCAATTTCGCCAGGAATCACCGGCTCCATATTTTTTCCTGCCTGATTTTCAACAGTAAATTTAACTGCCTGAGAAGCTGCCTGAGTTCGCAAATAATACATTCCGGTTTTCAAGCCTTTTTTCCATGCATAAAAATGCATGGAAGTAAGCTTCGATGAGTTCGGAGAATTGATAAAGAGATTTAAAGATTGTGACTGGCAAATATAGGCACCTCTATCGGCCGCCATATCGATAATGTTCCTCATTTTAATTTCCCATACGGTTTTATATAATGCTTTTATTTCAATGGGAATCTCAGCAATATCCTGTATAGAACCGTTAGCTGTAATGATTTTGTTTTTCATGTCAGTATTCCACAAACCCAGGTTTACTAAATCCTTAAGGAGATGTTTGTTAACCACAATGAACTCGCCGCTCAATACACGGCGAGTGTAGATATTGGAAGTGTAGGGTTCGAAGCATTCATTGTTACCAAGAATTTGCGAAGTGGATGCTGTTGGCATAGGCGCAACCAATAATGAGTTTCGCACACCATGATTCATCACATCAAGGCGCAAATTCTCCCAATCCCATCTGTTACTTGCGGGTGAAACTCCCCATAAATCAAATTGAAATTGCCCCTTTGACAAGGGTGAACCTTTAAAAGATTCATACGCGCCGTCTTTAATTGCCAGATCTTTTGAGGCGGTCATTGCAGCGAAATAGATAGTCTCAAAAATTTCCTTGTTTAGCTGCTGCGCTTCTTCGCTTTCGAACGGAAGACGTAAAAGGATAAAAGCATCGGCTAAACCTTGCACACCCAGACCAACAGGGCGGTGGCGGAGATTCGAGTTACGAGCCTCATCAACTGGATAGTAATTATGATCGATAATTTTATTAAGATTTAAAGTAACCTGATAAGTTACTTCATACAGTTTCTCATGATCGAAAACGCCATTGGTAATATATCTTGGAAGTGCCAGGGATGCAAGATTACACACTGCAATTTCATCAGCAGAAGTATACTCTAAAATTTCGGTGCATAAATTAGAGCTTTTTATCGTTCCAAGATTTTGCTGGTTTGATTTTCCGTTAGCTGCATCTTTATATAAAAGGTAAGGCGTTCCGGTTTCCACCTGCGCATCTAAAATAGCGAACCATAATTCCTGAGCTTTAACGGTTTTTCGTGCCCTTCCCTCCTGCTCATATTTCACATACAAACTTTCGAATTCCTTGCCCCAGCATTCATGCAACCCGGGTGCTTCATGCGGACAGAACAAGCTCCAGTCTTCATTGGCTTCTACACGCTTCATGAATAAATCGCATATCCATAATGCAAGAAATAGATCGCGGGCTCGCATTTCTTCCTTTCCGTGATTTTTTCTTAAATCCAAAAATTCGAATACGTCTGCATGCCATGGTTCCAGGTATACAGCAAATGCGCCTTTGCGTTTACCACCACCCTGATCAACATATCTTGCCGTATCATTAAACACCCTCAACATCGGCACAATTCCGTTGCTGGTACCATTTGTTCCACTGATATAAGAACCCGTTGCCCGAACATTATGAATACTTAAGCCGATTCCACCAGCACTTTGTGAAATCTTCGCTGTCTGTTTAAGGGTATCATAAATACCGTCAATGCTATCATCTTTCATGGTAAGCAGAAAACATGACGACATTTGTGGCTTGGGAGTTCCCGCATTGAACAAGGTTGGTGTTGCATGTGTAAACCATCGTTCGGAGATAAGATTATAAGTTTTAATAACGCTATCAATATCACCCTTATGGATACCTACCGCAACCCGCATAAACATATGTTGCGGACGCTCCGCAATTTCGCCATCAAGCTTAAGAAGATATGATTTTTCAAGTGTTTTGAACCCGAAATAATCGAAGCCGAAATCACGGTCGTAAATTATCGTGCTATCCAGAATCGTGGAGTTTGTATCAATTATTTCCATCACATCATCTGCGATAAGCGATGCTGATTTATCCACTTTCGGGTCTACGTACTGGTGAAGCTTCCGCATTGTCCCTGAAAATGACTTTGTGGTATTTTTATGCAAATTCGAAACAGCTATGCGCGATGCCAGCAAAGCGTAATCCGGGTGCTTAGTTGTTAAGGAGGCGGCGGTTTCTGCGGCGAGGTTATCGAGTTCTGATGTGGTTACACCATCAAATAATCCTTCAATTACTTTTTTAGCAACATCGATGGGATCAACCAAAGAAGGATTTAATCCATAACACAGCTTTTCGATGCGGGCTGTGATTTTATCAAATTTTACGGATTCTTTTGTTCCGTTTCTTTTTATTACAAACATGGGGAAGAGTATAAAGTAGCAAGTATCTAGTATTTAGACTGGACACATACTGGGTTGATATATAGTTTAAAGTAACAAGTATCTGGACAGGGCACTTAACTGAGTTGAGATATAGTATAAAGTAGCAAGTAACAAGTATCTAGACTGGGCACTTAGCTGTTAAAATCGGTATATAAAGAGCTGATATCAAGATTTATAACCAAATGCATCCAATCTTGATACTTGCTACTTTATACCTGATACGTCCCTTCAAAACTCCTCATCCAACGAAAACGCCTGACTGCTCTCATTTACAGACAGCACTCCGCTTTTCTGGTAATCGCCTACTCGTTTTTCGAAGAAATTAGTTTTTCCCTGGAGGGATATCATTTCCATAAAATCGAAGGGGTTTGTCGCGCCGAACATTTTATCATAACCCAATTCCGAGAGCCATCTGTCGGCTACAAATTCGATATACTGACTCATCAACTTTGCATTCATCCCGATAAGTGCGACAGGTAAGGCATCGGTAATAAACTCCTTTTCGATAGCTACCGCATCAGCAATTATGCTAAAAACTTCTTCCTGAGACAGGCGATTTTTCAGCATACTATATAACAAACAGGCGAATTCGCAGTGGAGGCCTTCATCGCGTGAAATCAATTCGTTACTGAATGTTAAGCCCGGCATTAAACCGCGTTTTTTCAACCAGAAGATTGAACAGAAGCTTCCGCTGAAGAAAATTCCTTCCACTGCCGCAAACGCCACAAGTCGCTGTGCGAACGTACCATTATCAATCCATCGCAAAGCCCATTCTGCCTTTTTCTTCACACAGGGAACGGTGTCGATGGCGTGGAAAAGGCGGTCTCTTTCAGCATGATCTTTAATATAGGTGTCGATCAGTAAGGCATAAGTTTCGGAATGTATATTTTCCATCATAATTTGAAAGCCGTAAAAGCACCGGGCTTCCGGAACCTGAACTTCATTCATGAAGTTTACTGCAAGGTTTTCATTTACAATTCCGTCGCTAGCTGCAAAGAAGGCGAGAATGTGAGAAACGAAATGCTTTTCCCCTGAGTTAAGATTTTCCCAATCCTTTAAATCGCCGGAAAGGTCGATTTCTTCGGCTGTCCAGAAACTGGCTTCATGTTTTTTGTACATCTCCCAGATGGCGGGATAATTGATCGGCAGGATCACAAATCGATCCTTGTTTTCTTTAAGTAATACTTCGTCCTGTTGCATAAAGATTTAAATTTTAGTAATGCGAAACAGGAATTGACAAAAGACGGGTATTCCATAAGCGGAAGCTAATGGAGACGAGCTTTCGTCAAAACCTTATACGTGAAAGTTTTGACAAAATCATTCCGGCAGGTGTCTGGCTTGTATAAACTTTCTAAAAGCTTGGAACTTTTAGAAAGTTAGGATACTTACAGTTGCACGTCAGCCCGTGATTTGAACACGGTTCCCTTTTAATCATAGCTCGGCATTGCTTAACTATGAACCTGAATGAATTATGTGAAAGAACTTATTATAACAAATATAGTAGTGATTGCATGAAGTACATCGGGAAGTTTTAAACAGATGCCAAGTTTTAAACAATCAGAAAACACGGCCTCCAAAAATGACGATTTGAAGCAGCCTATTTCTTTTTATACTTAATTTCTACCGAAGCAACCCCTTCATCCAACATCCCGATCTTACGGGCAGCCTTTTTAGAGAGATCAATAATTCTTCCCGCTACGAACGGACCTCTGTCATTTATTTTCACCCTGACAGATCGGCCATTTTTCAGGTTGGTCACCCTAACCTTTGTACCAAAGGGCAAAGTTTTATGCGCAGCCGTCCGTTTTGAGCTTCGGAATTTCTCGCCACTGGCCGTTTTTTTTCCGTTAAACTTCTTAGCATAATAAGAGGCCTTACCATTTTGAGTTAAAGTTTCGGAACAAGAAGACAGAAAAAATAAAGACAGCAGCAGGTATTGACATCTCATTCGATAAAAGTAAAACTTATTGAAAAAAGACAGTCCCAAAAGTTTTCCACTTTTGGGACTGAGCTTCGACAAACCAGCTTACCAGATTAATCTCTATTTCGTAGCGGGAATAAAATTCATCGAAATTGAATTAACACAATGACGGGTATCTTTCGGAGTAAACCCTTCGCCTAAAAAAACATGACCAAGGTGTGCACCACATTTGGCACACACAATCTCGGTACGCATGCCATCAGGATCAGGAATGCGCTTTACGGCACCTTTGATCTCATCGTCAAAACTCGGCCATCCGCAATGAGAGTCGAACTTACTGTCCGAAAGGTAAAGAGGATTATTACAGCGTTTACACGTATAAGTACCCTTTTCCTTATTGTTTAAAAGTTTCCCCGTTCCGGGATATTCAGTGCCTTTATTTACAATTACACGTTCCTCTTCAGGAGTTAATTTATTGTATTCCATTTTGATTTCCTTGTTAACTATACTTTCCTCTGTGCTTTTTTTATCTTGTCCGCAGGAGTAAAATGCTATGCCTAAAAGACAGCCTAGCATATATATTGTTTTCTTCATATCCACGAGTTTATATCTTACTCTTTAATATATACGTCCGTTCTCTATAGAATAGTTTCCCTGGTTGAGAATTTATAATATAAGCTCAAATCAAATATAGACGTACATTTGTTAATATTTAAATTTCAGCATGAAGATAACTTTTCTGGTGTTAGGAAAAACAGAAGATAGCTACTTAAAAGAAGGCATAGAGAAATATACCAAACGACTAAAACATTATATAAAATTTGAGATTGTCGAAATACCAGAATTAAAAAACACGAAAAACCTTTCTGAGGATCAACAAAAGACAAAGGAAGCAGAACTTATATCAAAAAATCTGAGTAATACTGATTATATTGTTTTGCTGGACGAAAATGGCCAAGAGCTTAGTTCGATGCAGTTCTCAGGATTTATCAACAAGAAAATGCTTTCAAGTGTACAAAACCTTGTGTTTGTTGTTGGTGGGCCCTATGGCTTTGACAACAGTTTGCTAACGACAGCGAACGAAAAGTTATCGCTTTCAAAAATGACTTTTTCGCATCAGATGGTTCGCTTGTTTTTCGCTGAACAAGTTTACAGGGCATTTACAATTCTTAAAGGTGAGCCATATCATCATGAATAATCAAAAAAATCAATATTATGCTACCATCAGACTATAAAAGAAGATATAGATATAAAGGAATCAATCCTTCGAAAGAACAAAAGCAATTTTGGCTTATGCTTTTAATAGCCCTTGCAATAGGAGTGGCTATAATGTACTTTTTTTAACCTAAGAAAGCTGATTATTCAGCTTTCTTAGGTTTTTTCGCAGCTGCTTTTTTAGCAGGCTTAACGTCTTTTGCCACAGGAGTTTTTTCCTCTGCTACAGGAGTAACTTCTTCAACCGGAGTAATTTCTTCTGATGGAGATTCTGCAGATTCAGTAAAAAGCGGAAGTTCCTTGATCAAATTAAACCATGTAATTATTTTCTTCATATCCGAAGCGTACACGCGATCCTCATCATGTGCCGGAGCCACTTCTCTGAAATACTTTCGCAAAGTAGTACCATCAGATTTTGGATCAGGAATAGATGAAGAACCCTTCATGTTTTCGAAAATATCTATCAGCTTCAGATCATCATCTTCGCCAAAAACTGTAATATCTTCTAAGGAAGCCAACTTTGCCGTACTTAAATTTACAATCAGCTTTATTTTCTGTTCATCTAAACTTTCAAGTACGAATCCTGATTTGTTTTGACCGATAACTTTATACAAACCAGGCTTTCCTGAAACTGCTACTAATCCTTTTAAATTCATTTCTGTGAGATATGAGATTTGAGAATCCAGATATGAGAATCGATCTCACGGCTAAACCCTATAAAAATGAGAATTGAGAATAGATAGAGAACCCTGCGCTCAAATCTCGTATCTCAATTCTCACCTATAATTAACTATTCTTCAATTATATCAATACCTAAAATTTTGTCGCCTGCCTTAATAGCATCAACAACCTCAACATTTTCGATAACCTTACCAAAACAGGTGTGGTTTCTATCTAAATGAGCTGTATTAGTACGGCTGTGGCAAATAAAGAACTGAGAACTTCCCGTATCGCGTCCGGCATGAGCCATAGATAATACTCCTCTGTCGTGATATTGATTTTCACCAGTTAGCTCACATTTAATTCTTGTACCAGAACCACCAGCACCTGTACCAGTAGGATCGCCACCCTGAATTACAAAATCAGGAATCACCCGGTGAAAAGTTACACCGTCATAAAATCCTTGCTTGGCCAGACCCAAAAAATTGGCAACTGTGTTAGGCGCGTCTTTATCGTAGAACTGTACGGTCATGTCGCCTTTTTCTGTTTTGATTATTGCTTTGCTCATAAGTTTCAAATTTAACGAGTGGGCAAAGGTAATTATTTCAGTCACATTGGGTAGCGACTTTTTAAAAATCGATTTTCCGATGCTTAATTTATACCTTTAAGCCAACAAATTACGTTATTGCATACATGTTAAAATGGCATTTCATCTTCCTCTGTTTGGTAGTGTTATCCCTAAATACAAGGGCGGCTTCAATCATCATTCCTATGGATGAAGATCAGAAAAATCATTTAAAAGCGTATGGCATTGCTTTCTGGACATTAAAAAATGGACTTGAAGCAGATTGGCTGCTTAATTATCGTGGCGGAAGCTTTTTAATTAAGTATGCTCAATCACTGGAAAACGAATGTAAAATCCGGGGAGTTTCTTATGAGGTTTTAGCCGATTCTAAAGTAACATCCATACTTAATGAAATTTCTGACCCTTCGGTTAACATGGACATGGTTAAACTGGAAAAGGCGCCCAAAATTGCAGTTTACTCTCCAAAAAGCAAATTGCCCTGGGACGATGCCGTAACACTCGTATTAACTTATGCAGAAATCCCCTACGACATTATTTATGATGAGGAAGTTTTAAAAGGGAATCTTCCAAAATACGATTGGCTGCATATGCACCACGAGGATTTCACAGGACAATACGGCCGCTTTTGGTCTGCATATAAAACATACAGCTGGTATATTGAAGATGTTAAACAGCAGGAAGCTATGGCTAAAAAACTGGGCTTTAAAAAAGTTTCGGAAATGAAACTGGCCGTTGCGAAAACAATAAAAGGATTTTGCGCAGGCGGCGGATTTTTGTTTGCTATGTGCTCAGGGACCGACAGCTTTGATATTGCTTTGGCTGCTGACGGGGTAGATATTTGCGAAAGCATGTTTGACGGAGATGGTGCTGATCCAAATGCCCAGTCGAAACTGAATTTCAGCCAGACATTCGCATTTCACAATTTCAAACTGGACCTAAACCCCTACAATTACGAATTTTCCTCGATCGATGTAACCCCCTCAAGACTTCTTGAACGAAGCAATGATTTTTTTACTCTGTTCGATTTCTCAGCGAAATGGGACGTTGTACCTACCATGCTTACTCAAAACCATGATAAAGTTGTTAAAGGCTTTATGGGACAGACTACTGCTTTTAGAAAAGATCAGTTAAAACCAGATGTTTTGGTAATGGGAGAAACGAAAACCGCTAATGAAGCCAGGTATATTCATGGAGATTTGGGCAAAGGTCAGTTTACTTTTTATGGAGGGCATGATCCAGAAGACTACCAGCATCAGGTTGGAGACCCGCCAACCGATTTAAACCTGCATCCAAACTCTGCCGGATACAGGCTGATTTTAAATAATGTGCTATTTCCTGCAGCTAAAAAGAAAAAGCAGAAAACGTAAGTAAGGGAAAATTCAAAAGTAAAAAGTAAAAACTACCGCTTTTTTAGAGCAGTCCAGGTTTAGAGTACTTTAACTCCCTCTCCTGCGGAGAGGGCTGGGGCGAGCCTCCCTTAATCATAAAAATTCCAGGTCACACCGAACTTTAAAAGCGAATTTGGCATCGGATATCTGTTTACAGTATAATAGCCGTTTGAAAACAATCCCTGATTTACATAATCATACCGAAGAAAAATATTCGCTTTCTTCAATGCAAACTTTGCCCACACATCAGCCACCGGAAAAGAAGAAAACTCGGTCGGCTCACCATTGTAAAACTGACTCACATTAATTGCATAAGATGGCGCAGGAAACGGACTATTCCAGCGAACATCAACCCCAAGGTTTGTGTGAATCGATTTAAAGATCCGGGCGGCAAAATACAAACTGTTATAGGTGTATATTTCCGGCGTTCTTAAGATACTGGTAAAGTCGGTTTTTTGATAAACGACAAAGTTTTCAAGATTAAATCTACCGAATCTGGAAAATTTACTAACCGTTAATTTCACTAAATTAATATTCTTATCAAATTGAACCGGGTTGATCTGAAACGAATCTGTTGCAGCTTCAAAATACAGATGATTTAATATCAGATAGTAATCGGCCCTGGCTTTAAAACCAAGCTTCGGATTTATATAAGCAAACGACAGATTATTGGTCTTTGTGCGCTCAAAGCTTCTTTCCCACTGATGATAGGTGTAATTAGTACGTTCGAAGACTTGCTGAGGCGATTTATTCTGAAGGAAAGCCCCCAAAACAATACGACCGACAGACCGGCTTAATAATATTTGTGTTTCAGCATTATATAAAAAATCGCCGGCATGTCTTCCCTGAGCAATTTGCTGAAGATCGCCGGCTATAGAAACTCTATCACTAAACTGATAACCGGCATTTGCTTTTAGCGTAATATTTTGAAATTTTGTGGCATAACCCATTTGATCATACCAGTACAAATCATGCTGAATACCCACATCGAGTTTCAACTCGTTTTTTATAAAACTTAAGGAGCGCCCCCTTAAATAAAAGCTATACATAAACTCGTTCCGTACATTTTTGACTTGTGTCGAATCTTGTGTCAACGGAATTGTATCACCTGAAAACTTAGGGAATACCGGAGTTAAAGGATTTTGAAGCTCATTTTTGTAGAACTTATAAGTATCATTTGAATACTTGAACGCATGCGAAATTCTCTGAGTCGGCAAAATATTCGAATTGACATCTGCTGATAAGCTATCTAAGCGGCCTATGTAGTAAAACTGCTTAATAAAATATTCTTTTTGCTTCCACTCCTGGTAAGGCGATTCAGTTTTACTGAAACGACGAATACCATTACCCAATCGAACAATCTCACTCCCGCTTATTTTGGGTTTTTCTCCTGTAAAGATTGTATCGTTAACGAGGGAGCCATTTTCCCCGGCTCTTAGAGTGTTGAAAAGCCCGTTCGCCAGTAAATTATATCGCTTGTTTGGCGATTCATACCAGGTAAAAACTGCCGCATTCAAATGATCGCCCTTCTGGCTGCGGTAAAATCCTTCAGATCCGATTCGAAAATAATTTCCACCGAAATTCCAGTTGGGCTTGATATTCTGCGAGTGGGTCGCTCTGAAAAACTGCTCCTTCAAATCGCCATTTATATAGCTAAGAGAGGTAAAAGGCGAGCGAGCGCGGTAGTATTTTAGCGAATCCTGCGTTAAACGATAAAGGTCCAAAGAATGGAAGCCTGGATCGAAACCAATAATTTTCGACGGACTAAATAACATTTCCCGGTATGCGATCCCCAAATTTCCCAGATTTACTGTAGGCCGTTGAGGCTGATTTAAAGGATTATAGTTATGAAAGTTGCGAAAACTTGTATCAATGGGTAAGGTTTGGGTACTGTCCTGCAGTAATCCTAAAGTGGTGTATCGAATGTACTTGGCTGTAATTATCAGTGTATCACGAGCTTCGTCTTCAAGTTTCCGCAACGAATCCAGCTCAGCGTTCGCATCTGGAGTACGATTTGTTCCGCCACGCGGAGTCTGAGGAGGTCGAACCTGCGCCATCGAATCGGACTCAAACGAAGCCAGCACTAATAAAATTATAGCAAAGAAATAGTTCTTCATTATAGCGAGGCAATCAATTCTTTAAGTATGGTCGTCATTTTAGGCTCTGCAGTTTCTGCTACCTTAATTATATCTTCCACAGAAACAGGCTCCAGAACATCCAGAAAACCTTCATCTGTTAATACTGATATCGCAAACACAGGCAGTCCCATATGATTTGAAACAATAACTTCGGGCACAGTGCTCATTCCAACAGCGTCGCCACCAATAATACGTAAATACCGATACTCTGCTTTTGTTTCAAGATTCGGGCCCGGAACAGAAACATAAACGCCTTGATGACATCGGATGTTATTTTTAGATGCAATCTCCATTCCCTTTTTCACCATTTCTCTGTTATAAGGTTGGCTCATATCGGGAAAACGTGGGCCCAGTTCTTCAAAATTCCTTCCTCTCAACGGATTATCGTGATGAAGATTTATATGATCTTCAATAATCATTAAGTCGCCTGTTTTGTAATCGGGGTTTAAAGATCCGCTGGCATTCGATACAAAGATCTTTGTTATCCCAAGCATTTTCATTACCCTCACCGGGAAAGTAATCTGCTTCATGTCATATCCTTCATAATAATGAAGCCGACCTTGCATGGCTACCACTTTTTTGCCTTCCAGCATTCCGAAAATCAGTCTTCCCGAATGGAACTCAAGGGTTGATATGGGGAAATTTGGAATGTTAGAGTACATCAACTTATGTTGAATCTCTATCTCATCAACCAATGCTCCCAATCCGGTTCCAAGTATAATCCCGATTTCGGGAGTAAAATCACCTATTTTGTTCTTAATATATGTTGTTGTGTTGTATATTTCTTGTAGCATAAAGCTCTATTAATCTGTTAAATCGTTCATCATCCGGCTGATGAATTCTGGCTGCAACCGGCAGATAATAAACGGGCATATCTTTTAAAAGTTCAAGTAATTCAGGCACATGCAACCGTTGTGCGTCCTTCTCTGTTGTTATTATCCATTTGTCAGAAGAGGCATCCTTATTAAACTCTTCTGCAAGTTTAGCAATATTTTTTGTGCTGAAAGTGTAATGGTCAGGGTAATCATGATGAATGACTTTCTCTGTAAAGCTTTTAACCTTATTTAACAGTGGAACAGGGTTTGCGATACCGGTTAACAAGAACACTGTCGTTTGGGGTGTGATAACTGACAAAGGTTTTTCGGAAGACAGGGCTATTGAGATTAGATTACCGTACTCCAGATAAGAAAAAAACAAATTCTGATATTTAAAAGGATTGATGCGCGTTTTCATTGCCTCTTTCTGCGCCTCAGATAAACTTTCCGGGCATTTTGAGACGACCAGAATATCTGCTCTCTTTCTGTTGGCAAATGGCTCACGAAGATTTCCGGCGGGAAGCATCAGAAAGAAATCGCTTAAACGGGTATAATCAAAAAGCAGAATACTTAAACCGGGTTTTACAGCCCTATGCTGAAAAGCATCGTCCAGAATAATAACATCGGTATCTTCCTTCAGACGTTCAATTCCCTCAACTCGTTTTTCTGATACCGCAACTGTAATAGGGCTAAACTTTCGCTTAAACTGTAATGGTTCGTCCCCAACTTCATCAACCGTATTATTCCTTTCGACTATCCTAAAGCCCTTCGTAGTCCGTTTATAACCCCTGCTCAAAATTGCGACCCTGTATCTATCCTTCAGAAGGCGAACAATATATTCCGCCATCGGACTTTTACCAGCACCACCAATGGCAAGATTTCCGATGCTTATTATTGGAAGATTAAATTTGCTCGAAGTAAAAACTCCTGTATCATACAGAAAATTCCTTATCCAAATGACACAGCCATAAACTAGCGAAAATGGAAGCAACAGCAGTCGCAAATATTGCATGGGGTAAAGATAGCAATTACAGGTTTTGATTAATGATTGCTTGCCTTGAAAAAGTATTTATAGCCAACAAAAAACCTGATCAGAAAGTTCCTATATATAATGTGTTATTATTAAATTGCCATTATGACAAAGGGATTTTTTAAAATACCGCCAGCCGTTAATGAGCCTATTCTAAACTATGCTCCGGGCAGCAATGAACGCAAGCTTCTGAAAGAAGTGCTAAAGAATGCTTACACCGTTCAGGTTGATGTACCAATGTATATTGGAGGTCGGGAAATTCGGACCAATAACAAAAAAGAAATCCGTCCTCCTCATAATCACCGGCAAGTAATCGGGCATTATCATCAAGGCGATAAAACGCACGTAGAGCACGCCATAAAAGCTGCCTTATCGGCGAAAGCTAACTGGGAAAACTTGCCTTGGGAGCAACGTGCAGCTATATTTTTAAAGGCAGCAGAATTAGCTTCGGGCCCCTACCGGTACAGATTAAATGCCGCAACCATGCTTGCCCAGTCGAAAAATGTTTACCAGGCTGAGATCGACGCAGTTTGCGAACTCGTGGATTTCATTCGTTTTAACGTGCAATATATGGCTGAAATTTACGCACAACAGCCTCCTACTTCGGCTAAAGGAGTTTGGAACCGGGTAGAGCAACGCCCTCTCGAAGGCTTTATATTTGCGCTTACACCATTCAATTTCACAGCAATTGCGGCAAATCTTCCGGCTTCGGCGGCCTTAATGGGCAATGTGGTAGTTTGGAAACCTGCGGACTCTCAAATCTATTCGGCGAATGTTATCATGGAAATATTCAGGGAAGCCGGTTTACCCGACGGAGTGATTAACATGGTTTTTGTTAATGGCCCCGAAGCTGGAGAAGTGATTTTCAACCATCATGATTTTGCTGGGATTCATTTTACCGGTTCCACTAAAGTATTTCAGGAAATCTGGAAAACCATCGGAATAAACATTCATAAATATAAAAGTTACCCGAGAATTGTAGGAGAAACAGGAGGTAAAGATTTTATCCTGGTTCACGGATCTGCAGATGTGCAGGTGGCAAGCACCGCCATCATACGCGGGGCTTTCGAATATCAGGGACAAAAATGCTCTGCAGCGTCCAGGGTATATATTGCAGAATCTCTATGGCCTCAAATTAAGGAACTGATGCTAAAAGATCTTGCAAGTATCAAAGTGGGTCCGGTGGAAGATTTCAGCAACTTTGTAAACGCGGTAATCACCGAAACTTCGTTTGATAAACTTAGCAAAGCAATTGATGATGCCAATAACGATCCCTCTGTTGAAGTAATCGCCGGCGGTAAATACGACAAAACAGAAGGTTACTTTATTGATCCTACTGTAATCGTAACTAAAGACCCGTATTATTATACAATGTGCGAGGAGCTGTTCGGACCAGTTCTGACAGTTCATGTTTATAAAGATGAAGAATTTGAAAAGATTCTG
Source organism: uncultured Sphingobacteriaceae bacterium (assembly GCA_946887045.1). The sequence goes on from CAMPKC010000004.1 coordinate 55,370, forward strand.
ACCATTGTAGATAGTACCTCTATTTACGCACTAACCGGTGCTATCATTGCCCAGGATCGGTATGTAATACAGCAAGCGACCTATGCTTTACGCAATGCGGCAGGAAATTTTTACATTAACGATAAATGCACCGGAGCGGTTGTGGGTCAGCAACCATTTGGAGGAGCACGAGGATCGGGCACGAATGACAAAGCAGGCGCGATGATTAATTTACTTCGATGGGTATCCCCACGAACTTTGAAGGAAACCTTCGATCCTGCCAAGGATTACAGGTACCCTTTTCTTAAGAAAGAATAAGACGACCTTGCCCAGGGACGTAAACTGGGCGAGGTCTATCATATTCAGGCACTCCTTACCCACCGTTTACGATCCAAAGTAATCTCGTGACTCGATTCCTCAATAAAAATCAATCGTTCTGCACATCCTTTCATTTACTTGTGTAACCAAGAAATGACACTCCAGTTCTAATACACGTTTAAACATCTAAAGCAAATAGATTATTTTTGTATTTATATAATCAGTTTATGAAATTCAAGATCTTATCTATTTTAACTGCTACGGCAATATTCTTTTCGTTTAAATCCGCAGCCCCGGAAAACTTTTTGGTAGACACCAAGGCGTCTTCAATAGAGTGGACTGCCGGCAAAGTTGGAGGCAACCACAACGGCACTATTCAATTAGCATCCGGGAGCTTGTCTTTTGTTGGCAAAAATTTAAAAAGCGGAAGTTTTGGAATTGACATGAACACCATCGCAATTTCTGATCTAAAAGGAAATTCGAATCAGAATCTTTTAAACCATTTGAAGGGCGATGATTTCTTTTCTGTAGCTAAAAACCCGGCTTCTACTTTCGCAATCACAAAGGTTTCTCCGGCTGGAACAGACCGCGTAAATATCACCGGTAACTTGACTATTAAGGGAATTACGAATGAAATAAGCTTCCCTGCATCTGTTAAAAGGGCAAAAAACACAGTTGCTGCGGTAGCTAAAGGAGTAAAAGTAGATCGCACAAAGTATGACATTAAATATCGCTCAAAAAACTTTTTTGGCGATATCGGCGACAAAGCGATTGATGATGAATTTGAATTATCAATTAATCTTGTAGCCAAGAAATAGAAAAATGTTGGTTTTTATTTTTGTGAGAGAAACCGGAGCGTGCTCCGGTTTTTTTATTTTAAACCGAGATTATCTTAAACCCTCCATCCTGTTCGGCAACTTTTGATATTGGTTGACTCTTAGCATGATAATACAAGCACGTCCAGTTGTTTTCGACAGCAAGCTTACCATAGGTCTCACGTAACTCCATCGACCGTGCCCCGTCAAAGTCATATTTTGCTTTAAATTTTCTAAGCAGCTGTTCCGGTTCAGGCAAAATATCAGCGCCGAAAAACACTTTCTCTTCTCCCTCCTCTACTAAAAACACCTGGTGATACTCACAATGTCCTCCGGTTAACTCGTAGGTAATTCCGCCTGGTAATTTTCCATTTCCCTCAACAAAATGAATACTACCGCTGCGTTGTACCACATCAAATATTTCGGTATGATAGGATTTAGAACTTGAACTGAACGCAGCTTCCCATTCACCCCTTTGAATCACATATTCAGCATTCGGAAATGTAAGCTCCATCTTGCCGTCTTTTTCATAAATCATACCACCAGAGTGGTCATAATGAAGATGCGACATTAGCAAATAGGTAACGTCCCGGTAATCGTAGCCGGCTTTTTTAATATTCTCGTGAATAATTAACTCGCCTTGCTCATTTTTAAAACCCAAACCCGTATCAAACACTATTAAGTCGGTTGATGTTTTGAGTAAAAAAGGTTGAACATAAACAAATAAGGAGGCGGGACGATCTTTAGGATTATGAATTGCCGGATCGAAAGGCAAAAACTTTTTAGAACTATCTACAGAATAAGACCCTTCGTATAACGCGTGTACTTTCACAGAAAAAATTGATTATTGACAATGAATAACTTACGAACTGATACGGCATAAATTTCTATTTATATAGTATATTTACCCGTTAGACCTTAACAAAGATATGCAAAAAAGGTGGGCAGAGCAGGAAGTAACTAACCCAAAAGCCATTCAGGATTTAATGCAATCGCTTCAGATTAGTGAAGTATTAGCGACGCTATTGGTAGGCAGGGGTATAACTACTTTTGAAGATGCACGCTGCTTTTTCAGGCCAGACCTATGTCATCTGCACGATCCGTTCCTGATGCAGGATATGGAGAAAGCCATTCTTCGCATCGAAAAAGCAATCCAACAAGAAGAAAAGATTTTAATTTACGGAGATTACGATGTGGATGGCACCACTTCTGTGGCATTGGTTTACAGCTTCTTCCGGAAGTACCATAAGAACCTCGATTATTACATCCCCGACAGATATAAAGAAGGTTACGGAATTTCATTTCAGGGAATCGACTATGCTGCGGAGCACGGGTATAGCCTTATTATCGCCTTAGACTGTGGAATAAAATCGGTTGATAAAATTGATTATGCTAATACTTTAAATATTGACTTTATTATTTGCGATCACCATACTCCGGGGAGTATTTTGCCAGATGCTGTTGCGGTTTTAGACCCCAAACGATCTGATTGCGAATATCCTTATACAGAACTATCCGGCTGCGGAATTGGGTTTAAACTAATTCAGGCGTATGCACAGAAAAATGATATCCCGTTTGAAGACATTTGCTGCTATCTTGATTTAGTGGCAGTAAGCATCGCATCGGATATTGTGCCAATAACCGGAGAAAATCGTGTACTGGCATGGTTTGGCTTAAAAAAATTAAATGAAAGTCCTTGTAACGGTCTGGCTGCCTTAATAGAACTTTCAGGAAGAAAACAGTACACTATTTCGGATGTCGTATTTATGATCGGCCCAAGAATAAATGCTGCAGGCCGTATTGATGATGCTAAACACTCTGTTAGCTTGCTCATTGCAGACAATGATATTTCTGCGAAAAATCAAAGCCTGGTAATAAACATCAAGAATGCCGAACGTAAAGAATTCGACAGTTCGATTACAGAGCAGGCTTTAGCGATGCTGGACTCTGATCCCACACAAATAAATCGTAAAACTACTGTGGTGTACGATGAAAGCTGGCATAAAGGAGTGATCGGAATCGTTGCTTCAAGGCTCACGGAGAAATATTACAGGCCAACTATTGTGCTCACAAAGTCTAACGGACATGCAGCAGGCTCGGCGCGTTCGGTTTTAGGATTTGATTTATATGAAGCGTTAAGTGCTTGCAGTGATTTACTGGAACAATTTGGCGGACACAAATATGCCGCAGGACTGACCATAAAGCCCGAAAATATTCCGGCCTTCCAACAAAGATTTGAAGATGTTGTATCTCAAACAATACCTGAAGAACTATTAATTCAGGAAATAAGCATCGATGCCACGATACAGCTAAAAGACATTGACGGAAAGTTATTCAGAATTTTAAATCAATTTGCACCGTTTGGACCGTTAAATCTTGCACCCATTTTTTTAAGTAAAGGCGTTTACTTAAAAGGATCAGCTACAGTAGTTGGCAATAATCATTTAAAAATGAGTATTGGTCAGGACAAATCAGCCGTTTTTGAATGTATTGGATTTAACTTAGGCAAGCATCTTTCTTTGATAGAAAAAGGCATTCCCTTTGATGTATGTTACACCATTGAAGAAAATGTTTGGAAAGATAAACGCTCGGTTCAGTTAAATATTAAAGGAATCCGCAGCATCTTAGAATAATAAAATGATACTCAGAGCAGAAAATCTGGTAAAAAAATACAAGCAACGCACAGTTGTAAATAATGTCTCTTTCCATGTCGAACAGGGTGAGATAGTAGGCCTTTTAGGTCCTAATGGTGCAGGAAAGACAACTTCATTTTACATGATCGTGGGACTGATCAGGCCGAACGAAGGGCATGTTTATCTTAACGATGAAGAAATAACTGAGGATCCGATGTATCGCAGGGCTCAAAAAGGCATCGGCTACCTGGCACAGGAAGCGTCAGTATTCAGAAAACTATCTGTGGAAGACAACATCCGAGCTGTACTTGAGATGGGAAAATACACTAAAGAAGAACAGAAAGACAAACTTGAAGAACTTCTTACGGAGTTCAGCCTGCATAGAGTTGCAAAAAACAGGGGTGATCTTTTATCCGGGGGTGAACGCCGCAGAACCGAAATTGCGCGTGCTCTGGCAGCAAATCCGAACTTCATTTTGTTGGATGAACCATTTGCAGGGGTTGATCCGATAGCTGTGGAAGAAATCCAAAGTATTGTTGCCAAGCTTAAACATCGCAATATTGGAATCCTGATTACTGACCACAACGTTCAGGAAACTCTTTCAATAACCGATAGAGCTTATCTGCTGACAGAAGGGAAAATCATGTTAACTGGAACTCCGGAAGAAATTGCAAATAACGAAATGGCCCGTAAGTTTTATCTGGGTCAACATTTTGAGCTTAGAAGAAAAAAACTAACCAAATCCTCCTCTCCTAATGACAATAGTTAATTCCATTGCTACCTGGTTCATTAAAAAAAGAATGCACCAGATAGAATTGTTCATCAAATACCCACACGAAGTGCAGGATGAACTTTTTGGTAATCTTATTAACCAGGCCCAAGATACAGAGTGGGGTAAGAAGTACGACTATGCTTCGGTTCGGAACCAGGAGCAATTTAAAAGCCGCGTACCGATTCAGGACTATGAGTCGCTAAAACCCTATATTGAACGTATGCTAAAGGGTGAACAGAACATCCTTTGGAATACTGAAATTAAATGGTTCGCCAAATCTTCAGGCACAACAAACGACAGAAGTAAGTTTATTCCTGTAAGCCAGGAATCCTTGGAAGAATGCCATTTTAAAGGCGGCAAAGACATGCTGTCTATTTATTGCAATAACCGGCCAAATGCGCAAATATTTACAGGAAAATCTTTGACTTTAGGGGGAAGCCACCAGGTTACACAAAGCGGTGATATTTCCTTCGGCGACCTCTCTGCTGTTTTGCTTAAAAACCTGCCGATGTGGGCAGAGTATATCAGAACACCAGAACTTTCTATAACGCTCATTGAAAACTACGAAGAAAAGATAGAGAAAATTGCCCAGGCAACTATTGGTGTGAATGTAACCAATATGGCTGGAGTTCCTACATGGACAGTTGTTTTAGCGAAACGCCTGATGGAAATTACAGGAAAACAGAATCTTTTGGAAATCTGGCCCAATCTGGAACTATATGTTCATGGGGCGGTTAATTTCACTCCTTACAGAGAGCAGTTCAAGAAACTGATTCCTTCAGATTCAATGTACTACCTCGAAACTTACAATGCTTCTGAAGGTTTTTTCGGGATACAGGATCAGTCCAACTCGGAGGAAATGCTTTTAATGCTTGATTATGGCATCTATTATGAGTTTCTTCCCATGGAGCACTTTGGTGAGGAAAACCCTAAGACATTAGGACTGAGCGAGGTTGAATTAGGGAAAAACTATGCTCTGATAATCTCGACCAACGGTGGTCTGTGGCGATATATGATCGGAGATACAATAAAATTCACCTCACTTTCTCCTTATCGGATACAAATTACCGGCAGGACTAAACATTTTATCAATGCATTCGGTGAAGAAGTTATAGTAGATAACGCAGAGAAAGCGTTGGCTAAGGCATGTGCAGAAACAAATGCTATAATTCGGGATTATACCGCCTGCCCTATTTATTTCCAGGGAAATGATGCCGGAGGCCATGAATGGATTATTGAATTTGAGCAGGAGCCGAGCGATATTCAGCGATTTACTGATGCGCTTGATGATACATTAAGAGAGATAAATTCCGATTATGATGCCAAAAGATTCAACGATATGGCACTGCGCCGACCAACAGTACATATAGCGCCCGAAGGAACGTTTTATAACTGGTTAAAATATAGGGGGAAATTAGGCGGCCAGCATAAGGTTCCAAGATTAGCCAACGACAGAAAATATGTGGATGAGATTTTGGAAATGATGAAAGCCTGAAACCAATATGCAACTCAGTGATGATGTACTCTCTTTTTTGGAAATATCAAAGACGCTACAATACTCACCGTCAATATCATCGTGATAATAAGCAAAGAATGTGACGTTCTAAATCCCCATTCCTGCAGCCAGTGGTGTGCAAGCATTTTTATTCCTATAAACACCAGGAGAACCGACAATCCGACTTTCAAATAATGAAATTTATGGATGATATTAACCAGTAAAAAGAACATTGACCGCAAGCCTAAAATTGCGAAAATATTAGAAAAAAACACAATATAAGGGTCTTTTGTAACAGCAAATATTGCCGGAATTGAGTCCACAGCAAAAATCAAATCGGTAAATTCTACAATCAATAAAACCAGAAATAAGGGGGTAACCAACCTTTTACCATTTACACGAATAAAAAACTTATTACCAACGAACTCGGGATGAATTGCAAAAAACCGTGAAGCTAGTCTAACAATTTTATGATTTTCCGGGTCAATTTGTTCTTCTTTATTACGTTGTAAGAACATCATAAAGCCTGTATAAACCAGGAAAGCACCAAAGACATACAAAATCCACTCAAATTTATTAATTAGGGTTGCACCTAGAAAAATGAACATAAAGCGCATTACAACCGCACCAATAATCCCCCAAAACAAAACCCGGTGATAGTACTTTTCATTTACACCAAAAGCACTAAAAATAAGAACCATAATAAAAATATTATCCACTGAAAGAGCATATTCAATAACATACCCTGTTAGATACTCTATAGCAAGATTCTGATTGTAAAGATGAAGGCTTCCGAGGAAGTCGTTAGGATCAAGTTTTATATCATGTTTATGTGCCTCAGTCAGCGCCTGCAGCTGGCTGAAATCTGATATTCCATGTAACTGATTCCCTTCGGTGAGTAAGAGAAAATAAAAACCAATAGCAAAAGAAACCCAGATAAAGCTCATTATTGCAGCTTCCCGCAAACTTACCACATGATCTTTTTTATTGAATAGTCCTAAATCAATAGACAACATCAAGACAATGAAGATCAGAAATCCTCCAAAAAACACAAGTTCGTTTGACATAGATTATTTTTTACGCTCGGTAGTAAATCTTACAAGTTGCTCTAAAGCTGTTCTGGCTTCGTGATCAGGAAAAGTACTTAACACTTCAAAAGCTTCATCCTGATAGCGGTGCATTTGCATTTCTGCATAGGCTAGCCCCCCACTGTTTCTAACAAAATGGATCACCTCCTGAACCTTCTGAGCATCCTCATTATAGTTTTTAACAAGGTTAATTATTCTATGTTTTTCAGCTTTAGTAGATTTGCTTAAAGCATATATTAGAGGAAGTGTAATTTTCTTTTCTTTGATGTCGATGCCGAGAGGTTTGCCAACGTCATCTGTTCCGAAATCAAACAAATCATCTTTTATCTGAAACGCGATTCCAGTCTTTTCTCCAAACAGGCGCATCTTTTCAACTGTAGTACTATCCGCTCCGGCAGAAGCGGCACCACAAGCACAACAGGAAGCGATCAAAGAAGCGGTTTTTTGCCGGATAACTTCATAATAAACGGCTTCGTCAATATCTAGCTTACGTGCCTTTTCGATCTGTAAAAGCTCCCCTTCGCTCATTTGCTTAACTGCTTCGGAAACAATTTTCAACAGATGAAAATCATCATTATTGATAGAAAGCAATAATCCTTTCGACAAAAGAAAATCTCCTACTAATACGGCTATCTTATTTTTCCAGAGAGCATTTACCGAAAAGAATCCGCGACGTTCGTATGAGTTATCGACCACATCATCATGTACCAGTGTAGCTGTGTGCAATAATTCAACAAGAGCCGCACCGCGATGTGTAGCTTCAGTTATGCCTCCGGCAAGACTGGCGGAAAAAAAAACAAACATCGGCCTTATCTGCTTGCCTTTACGCTTAATTATGTAATGCGTGATTCGGTCAAGCAATGGAACAGAACTTTTCATGGAGGATTTAAACTTATCCTCAAATAAATCCAGTTCCTTTTCTATGGGTCGCTTTATTTCGTCGAGTTTTGACATGAATTATTCAAATTCAGGTGTTCTAACATGAAAATTTATGCTGCAAACATAGGCTAAAATCGCGGATGTTAAGTAAACATTATTGACTTAAAGGCTAAGAAAAGCTACAAACTCCAGTTAATTTTCACACTTTAAAATTTAATCCACTTTATTTACATATGAAGATGTGAAAGTAGACGGTCCGACAATTGTATGATGGCAATATGCTCGTATTTTTGACTGATTAAGTTTTTTTCAAATATTTATTTTTCTTCATCTTGTCTTCATCTTGCTAAGATAGTTTCGTATTCATAATACGACACTTAATAAATTATAAACAATAAATCTTAGCAAAATGAAAACAAACACACTCTTAAAAGGACTATCATTTTTCGCAGTTGCGGGACTTCTTTCCTTAACCTCATGCGACAAAGAAACACCAGAACCACAGGCTGACGGCGCACAAGAAAGTCAGGCGATCTTAGTTGCCGAAGCAACAACCTCATCAGATGCGGTTTTTATTGTGAACGCTGTTCCGGATAGTTGTGAAAAGGATTCGGTGACGGCTATCGAACTTCCAGCGGCTATAAGTACGTACCTGGATGCTAACTATAGTGGATATACATATTTTAAAACCTTTAAAATCCAAAAAAGCGGGAGCTTAAGAGGTTACATCGTTGTAATTAAGTACAATGATAAACCGATCGGTTTAAAATTTGATGCGGAGGGAAACTTTGTAAAAATATTTGAACAACGCGAACGCGGTCAGCTAATGGGCAGAGGGTGGAAAAGAGGTGGTCGATTCGACGGACGTGATGGTCAACACCGGGATACCATTTCGCTAAGCGCATTATCTGCAACGATTAAAACATATTTCCTGATTAACTATACCCAAGACACCATACTCGCTGCACATGCGGGCAGAAACGGAGATATTGTTGTAATTTCTGCAAACAATGGTCTTTATGCGACTTTATTTAGTGCCAGCGACCTTTTTGTAAAACGCAGTCAGCTTATTTTACATGCTGGCAGAAAAACAGCGATAAGTCAGGCTAACCTTGCCGCTAACATTGCAACATACTTAACAACCACCTATCCTGGTTATGTATTTCACAGGGCTTATGCGGTAAAAGTCAACTCCACAATCCAGGCATACGTTGTATTTATAGATTCAAACGACACTAAATATGCACTACATTTTGATGCAAGCGGTAATCTTGTAAAATCTGTAGTTGTTCGGTAGGCATCCCAAACACACATATATATCCTAAACGGCATCCTTTTTTTTATGGATGCCGTTTTATTATTTTCGGCAATTGAATTATTAAATTATATCGACTAATTTCTTACTTTTGCAAACTTCCAGGGAGAGATGTCAGAGTGGTCGAATGAGCCAGCTTGGAAAGCTGGTGTACTCGCAAGGGTACCGAGGGTTCGAATCCCTCTTTCTCCGCTTGTTTCCATATCAAAACACACTAAAAGCCTGCAAATCAAACGATTACAGGCTTTTTATTTTTGGTCAAAACACCGTTTTATACACCATTTCTCATAAAAGTGGTGAGTGATTCGGTGAGTAACTAGACAACTTTTCCCAACTCACCAGAACGCAGTTAACTAATTGTATATCAACTAGTTCAACCACTAAACATCTTGACAGAAACTATCTGCAAAAGCTATTTTTGTTTCACTTTTCAATGTCAAAAACATTATGAAAACTAACTTTAGCTTACTCTTCTATTTGAAGAAATCAAAAAATCATCAGACAGGCTCGGTACCCATTTATATGCGTATCACCGTTAACGGCAAACGTTCTGAGGTGGCAATCGGCAGGGAATGCGAGCCATCAGAATGGAACATCAGCTCTGGCAGGGTGAAAGGTACCAGAGAAAAAGCTCGGGCCTTCAATGCCCATTTGGATAATCTTCAAAGCAGAATTTATGAGGCTTATAGCTTATTGGAAAGAGACGAGACCGAAATTACAGCCAGCAGTCTTAAGGATGTATTTATGGGAAAAGTGGAAAAGCCAAAGATGCTAATGGAACTGTTTGCGGAACATAACCGAAAGGTAGAAGCCTTAGTGGGCAACGGATTTGCGTCAGGTACATTAGAGCGTTATAGGACTTCGTTGAAACACACAAGAAATTTCCTGGAATGGAAATATAAACTCCAGGATATAAGCGTAAAGAAAATCGATCATGACTTCATTACAAGTTATGAATTCTATTTGCTTTCTGAGCGTAAGTGCGCCAACAACTCAGCCGTTAAGTACATAAAGAACTTCAAAAAAATCATCCGCATTTGTCTTGCCAGTGGATGGATAACAAGAGATCCCTTTGTGAATTATAAATCAAAGGTCAAACCGGTTGAGCGGGTGTATTTAAATGACGAAGAACTGCAAGCTATATCCAATAAGACCTTCGTCGCAGAGCGAATGAACCAGGTTAGGGATATCTTCATATTTAGCTGTTTTACAGGACTGGCTTATGTGGATGTTAAAAAGCTCAGGAGATCTGAGATTGTAAAAGGTGGAGATGGACAGATGTGGATCTACACCAAAAGACAAAAGACCTCCACCCCCACGCGTGTACCTCTTTTGCCCTCAGCACTGACTTTATTGAATAAGTACGCCAGTCACCCGGCTTGCAGCAACGAAGACAAGGCATTTCCCGTAACCTCAAACCAAAAAATGAATGCCTATCTGAAAGAAATTGCAGATATATGCGGCATTAACAAAGACCTGACTTTCCATATTGCCCGACATACCTTTGCAACAACAGTAACGCTGTTAAATGGGGTGCCTATAGAAAGCGTTAGTAAGATGTTGGGCCATACTAATATCAAAACTACTCAGCATTATGCCAAAATCCTCGATATTAAGGTAGGCGCTGACATGGCTTTGCTTAGAGATAAATATGATCTGGTAGTGTAGGGCGCGCGCAAGAAGGACAGCGAAGAATCGCTGTTCTTCGCTATCTGCAGGAAAGCGGGTGGATGACGGTGCGGAACTCGAACCATTTTATTGAAGAATTGATTGAAATTGGTGATTTTTCTAAAATTCTATAGATCTTATGAAATTGGTTAATCCTAATTCCTGGTAATCGATATCTATCAATTGCTTCTCCTAAACGTGATACCACCAAAATCATTCCTTTTACTTCAACTCGTTATGAAATCCCTATTCAATCTTCACGAAATGATACCCCTGTCAGCTCATTGCACAAATGCAAAAAGTTTTCCTGCAGTAAAACATCATCAGTCTCAGGATTGTAGTGTCTTTCGTTTTGATAAAAAACTAACGACCACTTACTTCTTACCATCACATTAGTTTCTTTAAAATCAATCAAGCTATGCAATTGTCTTGCTGTCGCTACCAGCTTTAAAAATGTAACCGGCTCAATGTTTCGATTGTATCGATACTAATTGCGTTTTACTTTAATCGTGACCATGAGTATCATTCTACCGCTGCAAGCCAGACTTCTACAATTCCTGGGAAGTTGGACGGAAGATGATTTCATTGATGTCTACATCCTCCGGCTGGCTGATGGCAAATGCAACCACTCGCGCGAAGCTGTCTGGACTTATACCCACGGCTCCAACATAATCTTTATTAGCTTGTTGGATGTCTGCCTCGCTGATATGTTCTAACAATTCTGTTTTAACAGCGCCGGGACAAACAATTGCTGTACGGATATTATAAGGCTTCAATTCCATACGTAAGCCTTCCGTTAATGCCCGGACTGCAAATTTGGTAGCAGAATAAACCGCAGAGCCGTTAAATATTTTATGACCGGCTACGGACGAAGTGTTGATGATCTGACCTGACTTTTGCTCTTTCATGTAAGGAAGAACGGCCGCAACGCCATTAAGCACTCCTTTGATATTAACATCTATCATCTTATCCCATTCCTCAACATTGAGCCTGTCCATCGGCGATAAAGGCATGATACCTGCGTTATTTAGGATCACATCTATCCGTCCAAATTGTTCAACAGCCGAATCAACCAGTTTCTTCACCTGATCCCGCTGTGTAACATCCATAGCAATGGCCAAGGCTTTTCCGCCATTCTCATTGATCTCCCTGGCCAGCTTTTCAATTCTGTCCGCTCTTCTAGCACCTAAAACAACTATTCCGCCTTGCTGTGATAGATAACTCGCCGCGGCTTCACCTAATCCACTGCTTGCTCCCGTAATTACTATTACTTTGTCTTTAATGTTATCATTCATAATTTTTTATTTTACTTTTCTAATTCTCTAATCTCTACGTGTGCCATCAGGCTTAAAAAATATGTTGTCGAAAAACGTCCGCATCTGGGTCGCATAGGGCACTCCATATTTGCTAAAAGTTGCTCTTGTGCCAGCATCCGGTTTCCAGTCGAAAAAAGCATGACCCGCGCCTTCCACCTGAATGTATTGTGCGGACTGACCTGCAGAGTTTAGCGCATCTATATACGCTGCACCATGGCATGTGAAACAATTGGGTCTTTAGTGCCGCGTACCATGAAGTCCGGAAGCGAACGTTGGCTGATGTTCGGAACATGCCGGGTAGGAGAAATAGCATCCCAATAACCCGGGTCTTTCTGCTCGAGTAATGTGGAAAAGTTAGCAGCCTCGGAAGCGCCATAACTTGGCGCCACGGCCTTGATAGCGGAGATAATTTCATTTCTTACCGTAACAACTGATTTTCTTTTCGGCAGGTAGGTGGGCATATATTGATAAACCCCACTGTTCACACCAAAACCTGCATCCCCGATTAATGGACTTAGGGTTGCCGCCGCTTCAGCTAAATGCCCTCCTGCGCTATCCCCGGTAACTACGATACGTCTGGGGTCTCCCCCAAATCGGGCAGCATGTTCCTGAATATGGGCAATTGCGCCAAAGACGTCCTCAATCAATTTATGCATGTAGGTCGGCTGGCTTTCACCATCCAATTTGTTAATCCAACGGTAGTCAATACTGAATACGACATAGCGACCATCCTTCACCAGTTCACGAGCCAGGCCACGCATAATGTCTTCGTTATTTGAAGACCAGCCGCCGCCATGGATGATGATGATGCAGGGAAGGTTTTTTGCACTCTTCGGAGAATAGACATCGTATTTCAGCGGCTTAACTCCGGGGTTTGCATAGACTATGTTGTGGGTTACTTTCACATCATCCACTAACGATCGTGGAATAAACGTTGCTCCAACCTTCATGTCCTTTGTAACCTGTATTTTCATTTTTGGGGAGAAACTTTCGTAATTGGTTGTTCCCCACATGCCTCCTTTTACGGTGTAGTACACAGCATCAAGGGCGTAGGCGGAAGCAGGCTTAACCTTAATGGTCAACCGTGCCTGCCTGCACTTTTCCGTCTTCAGGTATCTTCGGTTCAATACTATAAGATCCGTTTTCGGGAGGCACAGGTGTTACGGTATACATTTCAGGTAACGGAGCCTTTGAAGAAGAGGCGTGTGTCTGTGCATTTAAATTACAAACCGTTAACATGGCTGCACAAACTAGTAGTATCTTCTGATAGATGGAAAGCAGGTTATTGATCATGTTACTTTTGGTTATATTCTTTATCTGTTACTTTCTGTAACCAAGTCACAATGCCGTTTTCTGTATTGGCAATGATATATAGCTGCTGCATACCCATGTCGGGGCTTGCGCCATGCCAGTGCTCAACATTGGGCGGACATTTTACAACATCACCTTTTTTAATGGTTTGCCTGGGCTGCCCTTTTATCTGGTGATAACCCACGCCGTCGGTTATGATCAGAATTTGTCCTGCCGGATGGACATGCCAGTTGCTCCTTGCCCCTGGTTCGAAGTAGACGTTGCCGACAAGCGTGTTGTATGTGCTGTCGTTTGCAACGAGCGCGGTAGCCCATGCATTGCCCGTAAAGTTTTCTGCAGGGCCTTTTTCGCCTTTTGGGAAAATTGCTTCCTGTTGATTGTTTGTTGCTTGCTTGCCTGGCTGCTCTTTACATGCCAATAGAAGAGTTGAGCATATGATCAGGGTGATAATTGTTGCTTTCATTTCAAATCTTTAACATTAATTTATCATATTAACCGGAGCTACATCTGGCCACTATCGTTTCTGCCCCATCTTAGAGAACACCTCAGGCATTGTTTGTGGATCGATAGCATTCATATCGATGAGCCGCAGTGCCTTCACCATTTTAAGTGTTGTCGTTTTATACTTCTGAAAATGGGGAGTCTTAAGGTGGGCTTCATATGCCTGCCTGTCTGCGTAAATTTCCAATATTCTTATTTCGGAAGGGTTTTTCTTCTCCTGCATTGGATAAATAGCGATAACGCCTGGCTCCAACCTTACAGAAGCCTCTGCCTCTTCTTTGAGAATCGCATTATATTCATGAAGGTTAACAGGGTAGATTTCTATTTCCGATATGCGAATGATCATCTCTTTCGTTTCAATATTTTTGTTTGGTAGCTTCGAAGAGGCACAAGAAAACAGGAGCGTGATAGCACTCAGAACGATGTAACGCGATCTCATAAGAACTTATTTATAAGGTTATACCTTTCTATCAATTACCATGCTACCTGATGCTTTTTGTAATTTACAAGTGCTCCTCAAAAAATGCAGTGAGTTTTGCAAAAGGAATTTTATCCAGCCTGTCGTACAAATCAACGTGGTCTGCTTTAGGTACGATAACCAATTCTTTCGGCTCCGAAGCCATCTTATAAACATCTTCAGAATAATAACGGGAGTGTGCATTTTCTCCTGCAATCAGCATGATTGGGCGGGGCGAAATCAACTCAATATTTGACATCATCGGGAAATTAAAGAAAGCGATTGGGGTTGTGGCTGTCCAAACCGTAGTAGAATTAATGGATCTTGGGTGAAAACCACGCGGGGTTTTATAATAGTCGAAGAACGCAGCCAAAACAGGGTCTGGATTAGCAGGCAGCGCGTCAGGAAGTACTTTGTTGCCTTTTACAATATTGCCTTCTCCATCAAAGGGAACTTCGTGTAAGCCTAATCCGTAATTGCCTTTATCTGCATCTGCCCAGCGCTGCTGGCTCAGGTAGTCGATCACTTTTTTACGCTGTTCTAATGTATAACCATCCTTATAACTGCGACTCATGCTGCGGGACATATCATACATCGACGTCGTGGCTACAGCTTTAATACGGGTGTCGCTGGTGGCGGCAGTGATTGCCATGCCGCTTAAACCACAAATGCCTATGGCACCAATGCGGCTACGGTCAACTGAAGTCAATGAGCCGATATAATCTACCGCTGCACTGAAATCTTCCGTAAAAATATCCGGCGAAGCGACATTACGAACTTCGCCGCCGCTCTCGCCTGTAAAGGAAGGGTCGAATGCTAATGTTACAAAACCTCTTGCAGCCATTTCGTTTGCATATAGTCCAGAAGACTGCTCTTTCACGGCTCCAAACGGTCCGCTTAATATGATGGCAGCAAGTTTCTGATCGCCGGCATTTTTTGGCGTGTATAAATCACCGGATACCGTAATTCCATACCGGTTCTTAAATGTTACGGCCTTCCTTGTTACGTTATCGTTTAGCTTAAAAGTGTATTGCTCTTTTTCTTCTGTATTTTTAATCGTTTTCATCTCTTTATTAGTTTCAGTACAAGCCTGCCCAAACATCAGGATGGACAAGACGGCTACTACAATTGTTATTCGTTTCATGATAAATGATTAATTTTTAAATTTTGGTTTTACTCTGATTCAAACTTCACTGTGATATTCCCAGAGCCCAGTGCTGCCGCTAATCCTGCGGGATTATCAACCCGGGCGATTCTTGTATAGCTATACGATGTCGAAAATGATTTATAAAAAAGCACCAGGGTATTTGACCCGTAAAGCATAAGATCTCCGGTTTGGATTGTACCGGGGTTTGAAGCACTGGCAGGCAGATTGTTAGGCAGGTCGAAATACTTTTCATTGCCATTCAATTCTTTCATGTTAATTGTCAGTGGGAGCCTCGCTTTAAAAGCAGTTGTAGTTGCATTGTTATAAAGCGTGGCCGTAAAAGCATTTGTTTCCACCGTGATTTTGAGTTTCATACTGCCTGTATTTAATGTATCATTAGGAGTGCTTGATATGTCGTCGCTTTTATTGCAGCACGCAAGAAGCTGGATACATATTAAACAGGATAAGAGGGTTAGAGCAGGCTTCATATTATCGTGAATTAGATGTCTTTTAGATGTTTAGCAGGAATGCCGCCTACTACGGTATTGGCAAGAACATCTTTAGAAACCACTGCGCCGGCAGCTACTACAGCGTTTTCACCGACAGTTACGCCAGGCAGGATTGTTGCCCCCGCACCAATCCATGCATTTTTCTTGAGGTGAATATGTCCTGGAACGAGTGCTTGTCTTTCCTTGGGAGAAAGGGGGTGGCCTTCAGATAACAGGCTTACTTTAGGGCCGATCAGGACATTGTCTTCAATAGTTATTCCACCCAAATCAAGGAAGACACAGTCAAAGTTGATAAAGACATTCTTGCCAATTTTGGTGTGTTTCCCGTGATTTATATATAATGGGGTGAATATTGCAACGCTTTCATCGATCTCGGAACCTGTAATTTGGCTAAGTAGATCCCTGATTTCTGCGGTATTGGAAGAATTATTTAGCTGAGTCAGGATCCTCTTCGTTTCAAAAGAAGCTTCGCGAAGTTTGCAGACTTCCGGATTATCAGACGTAATAGTCTCTCCGCGTCTTAGTTGTTCAAAAATGTCTTTACCAGGATGATTAGATAACATACTACAAAGGTCGTGACACAAGTGCCCCTTGAGTAACGATATTCAAACCAATAAGTAAGAATTTCAAACTTATTGCAATCTTAGAGTCTTTGGATTTGTACCGGTGAGTTTCTTAAAGAAGTTGTTGAAGTAGGTGGTGTATTCAAAACCAAGAGCATAGGCTATGTCAGCTATATTCCACCCGGTATGGAGCAATAGCGCCTTTGCTTCAGTCACGATCCTTTCTGTAATATGCGCAGTAGTTGGCTTGCCGGTCACTTCCTTTACAGCACGATTGAGGTAGTTTACATGCACATTGAGGTGACTTGCATAATCTTGTGCTGTTTTTAAACGCAGGGGTTGATCAGAGCTTTCAACAGGGAACTGTCTTTCCAGTAGTTCAAGGAAAACCGCTGTGAGGCGCGAAGCAGCATTTTTATGCTGATCGTAATGTTCTGAAGGCTGAAGTTTTAAGGCTTCATGAATAATTAAGTTGATGTAGTTGCGTATAAGGTCATCTTTGTAGGTATAATCGCTCTTTTGCTCCTCAATCATCTTTTGGAAGATGGTATTCAGAAACTCCCGCTGCTGCTCATTTATTTTTAAGACAGGTGTACCGCCTATTTTAAATAAAGGAGAATTTTGCAAGCTTTCTGACCGGTCCGACGCCTTAAAAAAATCTTCAGAAAAAAGAACAGTATAACCTACATAAGTGGTAGAAATAGTCTCCCATGAATAAGGGATGTGCGGATTGCCGAAAAACAAGATACTGCCTTCCTGCTCAAAACTTTTATCCGCATAGTGGATTTTACTTTTTCCTGTGGTGAGACAAATTTTATAAAAGTCCTTTCTGCTATAAATCTTCGTCGCGTTACCATCAGCTTCTATTTGAAAAACATTGAAGCCCTTCAACTTTAGTTCGTTATTGAAGCTTGAAACCGACCGAAATTTTCCCTTTTCCATAGAACAAAGTTAAGAATAACAAATTTATAGTAAAATCATGCTAGCGTAACTAGGCGTACGCGTCCAGTGGATATATTGGCTTAGGTCCGGAAGATAAGGATGGAACATTATCAGTGAATTACACAAAATGCTGGCACAAAATTGAGCTGAACCAGCTGTTTCCCGCAACAGTTCTGACACGTTTAATGTATCGATTTCTGCAGGTTCTATTTACTCAAATCAAAAGTTACTGTGACGTTTCCAGAACCCAATATAGCAGCCAGTCCCGAAGGATTATCGATACGCCCGAGCCGCGTGTAGCTGTACGATGTTGAAAAAGTTTTATAGAAAAGCACTAATGTATTAGCGCCATACATCATCAGATCTCCTGTTTGTATAGTTCCGGGGTTTGATGCATTAGTCGGCAGACTATAAGATAAATCGAAATACTTTTCGTTTCCGTTCAACTCGCTCATATTAATAGTAATGGGCAACGTCGCTCTGAAAGCAGTTGCCGTCGCGTTGTTGTAGAGGGTGGCAGTGAAAACATTGGTGCCAACCGATATTTTAAGCTTCATACTATCTACATTTTGAATGTTAGATTCTTGAATATTTGGTTCAAGAACCTGCGTCTCATCACTTCTACAGGCGAACAGGTTAACACTAATCAACATTAGAACAATAAACCCAGTGCTTTCATATAGAAATATTAAAATCGGCTTCTTTAAAATGAAGGTGCCAGAAAAAGCACCTTCTGATAATTGCTTAAACGGAAATTATTTCAAGTGTGCATTGAAGAATGATACCAGTTTATCAAAAGGGATCAATTCTAATCTATCGTATAGATCTACGTGACCAGCACCCGGAATAATATACAATTCTTTGGGTTCGGCAGCACGTTTGTAAGCATCCTCACTGAACTCTTTTGAATGGGCCTTATCTCCCGTGATGAAAAGCATAGGACGAGGAGAAATGGTTTCTATGTCGTTAAACGGATAAAAGTTCATAAACTTAACGTTACTTGTCAGTGTAGGATGTGTGGTGTGTTCCTGCGAGCCTCCTTTGGGAGTGTACTCACCACGGGGAGTACGATAAAAATCATAAAATTCACGCTGGATAGGATGTGTGTTTTCATCTAACTTATGCACAGTCCCGCCGGTGTATTTAGTTTCACCGCCAGTAAACTCCACCTCACGTTGTTCTACCGCTTCCGCTATAAGTTTCTTTCTCTGCTCAGGCGTCTGCGAATGATTAAGAGCATCACGGTTAGCTGCTCCCATATCGTACATACTAACAGTAGCGATAGCTTTCATTCGTGGATCAATCTTAGCGGCACTTATAACAAAGCTTCCGCTGCCACAAACACCGATAACACCGATACGCGATTTATCCACAAACGGACGTGTACCAAGAAAATCAACTGCTGCGCTGAAATCTTCGGCATAAATATCAGGTACAACAGCATTACGTGGTTCACCTTCGCTCTCCCCCCAGAAAGACAGATCAATTGCCAAAGCAATAAACCCCCGGTCGGCCATATTTGAAGCATAAACGTCTGCACTTTGTTCTTTTACAGCCCCCATAGGGTGCCCAACAATGATCGCAGCATGTTTTTTATTCTGATCTAAACTTTTGGGAATAAAAAGATGTCCTGCAACATTCATTTTGTACTGGTTTTTAAAAGTAACCTTATACATTGTAACGTTATTACTCACCTTAAAGGTTGTATATTCCTTTGGTGATAGTTGTTCCATTGTCTCTGTCTTTTTTGATTGTTCTTTTGGTTTTGTTTCTGTGCAGGACTGTCCCACCATTGTAAGAAATGCTGCTATAATAATTGTTAGATGTTTCATCTTATATTTCAATTTAAATTCCATGAATACTCATTTTTGGTTAGCCTTTAATTAATTATTTTGATAAATTTTGCGGGAATACCACCCACTACCGTGTTGTCGGGAACATCGAGGGTAACGACTGCACCAGCTGCAACTACCGAATTTTCTCCAATCGTCCCCCCCGGCAATATTGTAACAGCTGCACCAATCCATGCATTTCGTTTAATTACTATCGGCTTTGAAATAAGTGCTGTTCTGTTGGCGGGATCTAATGGATGATTTTCTGTTATCAGGTTGACTTTGGGACCTATCAATACATCATCTTCTATTGTAATTGAACCCATGTCGAGGAATGAACAAGCATGGTTGATAAATACTCTTTTTCCTATCGTAATGAACCGGCCAAAATTGCTATAAAATGGAGCGAAGACAGTGGTGCTTCTATCTACCTCAGTTCCGATAATCTCACCTAATCTTTTTCGTATCTGCTCAATGTCTGTAGACGAATTAAGCTCTGCAGATAGTTTTATAGTGCGGTCAACAAGCTTTTGCACCTTTGAATAATCCTGGTCATCCAATCGTATTGGCTCTCCGGCTTTCATCCTGTCAAAGATGTTACTACTGAGTTGAAGGAAAATTTGTTTTTTTGACGTATTCACTGGCATTGATTTGATGATACAAAGGTATCTCAGCAAAAACCACACGAATAACGATATTCAAACCAATTGTTAAGAAATTCAAATCTCCTCTGCCCGCAAAGACTTAGGATTAGTGCCGGTCATTTTTTTGAAGAAGTTATTAAAGTAGGTGGGATATTCAAAACCCAGTGCATAAGCTATTTCGGCTATATTCCAATCTGTGTGCTGCAACAATGACTTTGCTTCGCTGATAATCCTTTCAGTAACATGGGCAGTTGTAGGTTTTCCGGTGACCTCCTTTATTGCACGGTTCAAATAATTTACATGCACGTTTAGGTTTTTTGCGTAATCCTGTGCAGATTTCAACTGAAGCGGACGGTCGGTGCTTTCGATCGGAAACTGCCTTTCCAAAAGTTCTAGGAAAACTGATGTAATTCTCGAAAAAGCGTTTTTATGTTGATCATAGTTTTCCGAAGGTTGCAATTTAAGCGCCTCGTGAATAATCAGATTGATATAATTACGCATAAGGTCGTCTTTATACACATAATCCGACTGTTGCTCATCAATCATTTTCTGAAAAATACTATCCAGAAATTCTCTTTGTTTATCCGTTATGTTTAATATGGGCGTACCGCCAATCTTAAAAAAAGGCGATTGTTGCAGGCTTTCTGAACGTTCTGATAGCTTAAGAAACTCTTCTGAAAAAAGGCAAGTGTAGCCCACATAGGTTATTGAAAGGGTCTCCCAGGAATAAGGTATATGGGGGTTGCCAAAAAACAAAACTGTACCCTCGGTTTCAAAGCTCCTGTCGGCATAGTGAATAATGCTCTTACCCGTTGTCAGGCAAATTTTATAAAAGTCCTTTCTGCTATAAATGCGGGTTACATTGCTATCACTTTCTATTTCGTATACACTAAATCCCTTTAACTTTAGGTCATTATTAAATTGCGAAACAGAACGGACAATCTTGTTTTCCATAATGTAAAGTTAAGAAAATCAACATTTTGTTACTTGCTTAACATTTTAATGGGCTGCCAGGCAGACCAAATAAATTGCTACATGGATTATCTGCACTGCAATGCAGGTGAACGCCTAAATCATTCGCTAAAGGGATAATTTGGCTATTGAAATATTCTAAATTATGTCTCAGATCCTCATTAGAAACATTTGAGTAAGCATAAATCTGCGATAAAAGCTCCTCTAATGAATTATTTACAATGGATGAGAACCCATGAAAAATATTATTAGTTAATTCTATTTTATGCAGTTCGGTCAAGCGATTATTTAAAATATGAGCCTTATGTATTTGGTAACCGTTATAGTCTTTTTCAGCTGAGGGCCTGTTTAATATAAACAAATCAAAAACGGAAAATGCAACCGGATCGAAATGAGAGAAAGCATATTTATCATCGTAACTAAAATTGAAATGTGTTCTTAGTTTATAATAAACCGGTGTAAAATTATAACCTATTACTTTTATCCCGCTTTGAGCGAGATTAACTATTGATTCCTGATAATTCTGTATATAGAAATCCCTATAAGCGCCATTTCTTTTTATATCCTCATGTAAAGGTAAGTTCTCAACGACTGTCCAATCCCGGTCTTCAAGTAACATTCTGTGCTTCGTATCTTTTATTTGATCCCTTGTCCACACTTCCCCATCAGGAACCTGTTTAAGTGTACTTATACAGCCATCAATGTCCTCATAAACTGGTTTTGTATATTCAGAGTAATAACTTTCATTAATTGAATACATAATTCTACTTTTTAAAAATTATTGAATATTTTCATCCTATTTACAGTGGAGCCATCTCCTCTCCCATAGTTAAAACTGGAAGGATTCAGCTATTTCAGAAAGATGCTTTTTTCCCTTTCATATAAGTAAAATTAGAAGACTTTTTTAGCCCACACTGGCCAGCCTGCAGCTGTGAAACCAGTGTAAGTTAGCGTAACCTTTCGTGGCGATGCTTCCCAATCCCAGGCATCTGCAACATTGTATTTATTATCATTTATTGTAAGAATACTCTTTACATTATCAAAAGCCCATGTACCGGTTACAGCCCCACTTACAGTTTTATCTGATTTCAACACCAAATATGTCGATTTCTGTATTGCTTGATATTGATATTGCATGGTAATCTGCTCCCAGTTTCCTATAAGTGATTGTTCTGTAACTAAGGTTTCAGGAACAGCTGCATATCGCTCGGGAGATACTGCAGGCCAGCCATCTTCAGTCCATTGTATACTTCTTACATGGCCCATCATGATTGCATTCGAGGCATTTACACCTGGTACATCTTTAGGTAAACGGGCTTGCGATGCGTAAAACCATTCTTTAGTATCAGGATTTTGAAAAACTGAACAATGAGAAAACCCAACCCATCCTGTATGTCCATTAAATGCATATGGATGTGTTATCATTGGCCAGCATTCCGCCCCATTGGTTACATTGGCTCCATCAATACCTAAATAAGGTCCAGTTATACTTTTTGAGCGGGCAACACGAGTATTATATGCAACAGAAAGCTCATCGTAAGCCATGAATAAATAATAGTAATCGGTACTCGCATTATAAATAATTTCTGCACCTTCTAACGCCTGCCAACGATTAACATTTACATTGCCACGACCGGCAATTCGAACACCATAATCGCTCAATGTTTCAAGTTTATCAGGCTTTCCGGTTGTTGGATTTAACATTAACGCGGCAATTCCAGAATGCCATGACCCGTAAATTAACCAGTGCTCTCCTTGAGGGGTTATTACAAAACTTGGATCTATGGCATTAAATTTAAAGTATGCATCCCAATCATTACCACCGTTACGGGCATAAGTTTTTATACCATCGGGTTGAGAACAGACCACCATCCCTTTATCCACCCAAGTGTTGGTTGCAAGATCATCCGATTCAGCCAAGCCAATAAAAGCTCGCTCACTCCATGATGTATTTGTATCAGAGCCAACTATTGGATTCATCACCACAATGCTATAATACATCCGGTATTTATTACCAACCTTAACAATATAAGGAGCCCAATAACCGTAATTTGGATTCGTTATAGGAGGCAACGCGGGATTCATGCGAGCTCTTTTATTATTTAATGAATCCTTTATCCAAACAGGCGCTTCCATCATAGCCATTCCCATAAACTCCCAGTTAACAAGATCTTTGGAGCGTCTGTACGGAAAATGACCATGTCCGTCAAGTGTATTACCATAAGATGCGTCCGTTTGATACATGTAATAATAATCCCCGCATTTCTCAACTGAGGGGTCATGAACGTTGGCCAAATTCCATTGTTCCCGGGTTACCCATGATGATATTGGTATATAATTATCAGCATATGTTGGTCCTTTGAAGGAATTCGTCACCGGTTTGTTTTCTTCTTTGGGTTGCACTATCTGACCTTTTTTGCAACCCGCAAGCGCAGTCGCGAACAGAACGATGATGAAAAAATAATTTAATTTCATATTGATAATTTTAAAAAAACAGATAGTTCATGAACGAGTGACCTGGGGTTGCGATTTGAACTATGTAAAAAGCTGCACCATGCTTAAAAAACATTAGTGCAGCTTTAATACAATTCTAGAATTTTGAATTAGTAAGTAGCATTTTGTTTGAAACCAGGATTGTTGTCGATTTCACTTTGAGGAATAGGGAAATACTCTCTTCCTGGTTGATAATTATTCATTTCAGCATCTCTTGATTTCAACCAGGCTAACTTTACAGGATCTTTTAACCACCCCCAACGTTTAATATCATCGAAACGATGGCCTTCTAAACAGAACTCTAATAGTCTTTCATGTCCTAGCTGTTCCCTTATTTCGGCTTGACTTAGACCTGCAAACTCTATTTCTCTGTTTGGTAAATTAACTCTGGTTCTAACCTTTTGAATGTATTTTGCCGCTTCTGCCTTGTTCCCTAATTCGTTCTGGCATTCAGCGTACATTAGCAAAACATCGGCATAACGCATAATTCTCTCATTGATGCCAGATTTCCAATCAAATTCATTGGGCTTATTGCCATAACCATTTTGATATTTTTTACAATAAATTTCATTTAAATCTGTCGCACTATTTTTGTAGAATTCAGCAAAAGACTTTCCGTAGATCATTGCACCCGGCTTATTATAAAAGATAGTAGCGTCTAATCTTGGATCAAGTTCATCGGTAATTGTTTTTTCCAATTGGAATTCAGCCAATACCGAGAATGATGGCTGTACATCCACCCAACCAAAACCACGAGGAGCAAAGGTAATTGCCCTTGCAGAAGCTCTTGCCCAGGTTGGACGAGGAGCTCCAGCCCATGCATCTTCCGTACCGCCAACTCCTGGAGTAGCTGAAAATTGGACTTCAAAAATCGACTCTTTATTGTTTTCAAAATCGGTGGTGAAGTTGTCTTTATAGTTTGCCATCAAGTCGTAAATACCCAAATCAATTACTGCTTTAAACTGAGCAGAGGCTTCTGCGTACTTTTTATTAAACAGCAATGTTTTACCAAGATAAGCCATGGCTGCGCCCTTGGTTGCACGCCCTTTATCTGCCGCATTTGGATACGTGGTCGGGAGCATAGTGATAGCTGTGGTAAAATCCGCCTCAACCTGAGCCCAGCCCGCTGCCTCTGATTGCTGAGGCTGAAGGTAATCTGCAGATGTCTTAGGTTCATGAAGCGGCAATGCGACACTTCCAAACATATCAACCAGGTGAAAATAATTCAGACCTCTCAAAAAATAAGCTTGTCCTAATACTGCCTTCTTCGCATCGGCATCCATTGTTATGTTGGGTACATTATCTATTACCTGGTTACAACGGTTAATGCCGTGATAGTAGGTTTCAAAAGCCCAGCCATAGCCAGCAGGATCCGCTGAGCCCAAAGCGAACCTTCCCACATTAGACATTGCACCCCATGGGCTGTTGCTTCTTACATCGTCTCCGGGTACATTTAATAACAGTGGAGTAAAACGCATGTATGTACCATCTATTAGTAAAGCGGCATATGCGGCATTCACTCCCATTACCGCATCATTCTGAGTTTTCCAGAAAGATTGTGCTGTTTGCGCATTGGGGTTAACCAGTTCAAGATTTTTCTTACAACCAGTTGCTGTAAAAACAGCCAGTACAACCCCCATTATATATATAAATCTATTTACTTTCATGTTCTTAAATATTACTGCTTATAATCCTATTTGTAATCCTAACATAATAACTCTTGAATTAGGGAATGATCCATAATCAAAACCTCTGCTAAATAACCCATCACTTATGAAATCCGGATCATATCCTCTGTATTTAGATACGGTAAATAAGTTTTGTCCGGAAATGTAGGCACGAAGGTTACTAATCGCTTTTGCCTTTGTTAAAACACCTTTTGGAAGAGTGTAGCCAATCTGGGCATTTTGCAATCTGGTATATGATCCATTATCTACAAAACGATCCGAAAAACGTGCATTGCCATTTGGATCTAAAATTACGGGGCGTGGAATATTGGTATTCGTGTTTGTTGGTGTCCAGAAATTCAATTCATCAACGGAATGATTATTGTATTGACCGGTCATTAAATCCCGATAAACTCCGTTGAATACCTTATTTCCATAAGATCCCTGTATGAACATAGAAAAATCAAAGCTCTGGTAAGATGCCCCAATATTTAAACCGCCGTTAAATTTGGGAATTGCAGATCCCAAATAAGTTCTATCTCCGGCATCTGTTATCTTGCCATCTCCATTCAGATCCTTAAATTTGATATCACCAGGAGCGGCACCCGGTTGAGTTGCATGTGAAGCTACGTCATCCGTATTTTGAAAAATCCCCTCAACAACATGACCAAATAACTGACCAATTTCTCCGCCAACTTCAGTTTTGCTTCCTGCACCATATATTGGATTATTGGTTCCGCCTAGTTTTAAAACTTTATTTTTAGTGGTACCTAAGTTGGCAGAAATATCATATTTTAATTTATGATCATTGTTTTTGTAAGTAAGGTTAAACTCTAAACCTTTATTCTCAAGAGTTGCTGCATTAGTCGTTACAGAAGATGGAATTACACCCACTGATAATGGCAGAGAAATATTTGCTAGAAGATCTGTCGATTTTCTAGTGTAGTATTCTGCCGTAAATGAAAGCTTATCTTTAAACAATCCTAAATCAATCGCAACATTGCCCGTAGCTGTTTGCTCCCACTTAATTGATGGATCAGCTAACTGAACTACAGTTGCACCGGCATTTAGTGCATCATTAAAAACATAACTTGCATTAGCGTTAATAAAAGATTGGTAGCGATAATTTGGACCGCCAGGAAAGTTTTGATTACCCAATACCCCATAACCACCTCTAACCTTTAAGGTACTAATAAACGATGGCAAGTGTATAAAGCTTTCGTTATGAGCATTCCAGGCGGCTGCCATAGACCCGAAATTTCCATATTTATTTTCAGGAGCAAATCTGGAAGAACCATCACGGCGAGCGTTAACCGTTAATAAATACCGATCGTCGAAGTTATAATTTACACGGGCCAGGTAAGACAATAATCTACTTTCATCTCCGCCTCCTGATAAGGTTTTAGCCGTTGTTTTTGAAATATAACTAAAAGTCTTAAACTTCAGCTCCTGGTTATCAGTAGCATTTCCTCTGATATAACCAAAATGATCTTCCTGATAGGTGGTACCCGCAAGGAAATCTACTTTATGTTTACTTATTGCTAACGAATAAGTTAGGGTATTTTCAATTAAAGCTGTGTTAACATTTCCTCTCTCTTCTGAAAGTATGTAATTCGGATTTATGTAATAAAATCCCATATCAAATTGAGGTTCGAAATGATAATTGTTATAATCGGTATTATCATAACTTGCGTTTATCTTATATTTCAAGTTTTTAAACAGCTCATACTCGCCCCAGAAATTTCCTAACCTTCTATCCCGGTCGCTTTTATCGGTAATAAGAGAATTCATTCCTATTACGTTCAATGTAATACCGACATTCACACCAGCATCGCTACCACTATATCCACCCAATCTATTAGGATCTAAAACTGGAATTGTCGGCATAGCAGTTAACATACTGGTTACTCCGCCTCCAATAACGACATGGGTATTAGTTCCTGCCAGGTTGTTTTTGTTTGCTTTGGATAAAGCTGTTTTACCACCAAATGAAAATTTTCCCTTCTTGCCCTGAAAACCGCCGTTAAATGTATAGCGTTTATATGCCGCCGGGCCTTCCAGAGTGCTATTTTGATCAAAATACCCCAGTGATGCATTAAAGGTTACAGCCTCGCCTCCACCCGATAAACTCAAACTATGATCTTGCATCATAGCTGTCTTAAACATTTCATCCTGCCAATCGGTATTGGTAGTACTAAATTTAGGATTAGCAGGATCATTCGCAGGAGCAACCAAACGTCCAGCATTTATTTCAGCTGCTGTAGTAATTTTCTGATAACCTACGCGGTCTGTAAGTGCAATTTTTTTGGGAATGCTTTGCGCCCCTACATAACTATTGTAATTAATTTTTAACGGACCAGTTTTTCCTTTTTTAGTTGTGATAATAACGACACCAGTTGCGGCCCTTGCCCCGTAAATAGCTCCTGCAGACGCATCCTTCAATACCTGAATGGATTCTATTTCGCCCGGTGCAAAATCAGACGGATTATCAACAGGTACACCATCTATCACAAATAAAGGACTACCGGAACCAAAAGTAGTAGTACCTCTAATTTTAATAGCAACTCGTGCTCCTGGTTCACCAGAACCTTGCACAGTTACACCCGCAACCTGCCCCTGAAGCATTTTCGCTACATCATATGTGGCTGTTTTTTTTGCGTCTTTTACATTTACAATTGCCACAGAACCTGTTAAGTCTTTCTTTTTAACCGTTCCGTAACCAACTACTACTACCTCTTCTAATGCCTTCTTATCTGACACTAATCTTACATCAACAAGAGTCCTGCTATTTATTTCGACCTGCTTGGTTTCAAATCCAATGTAAGTGAATACTAATATTCCACCCGCTTCAGGCACGCTAATTTTGTATTTTCCTAATACATCGGTTATAGTTGACACTTTAGTTCCCTTAAGTGTTATGCCAACGCCCGGCAAGATTTCGCCGTGTTCATCTTTTACAGTTCCGCTTACCGAGACATCTCCCATATTATTGAAATTAAGACTTGTTTTTAATGTCAATTTCACCTCACTGGTAGCAACAAAATCTTCTGATCCGGAAGTTGCATGCGCGGGCACAGTATATAAGCCGCCCATAAGCCAAACACTACAAAGTGTTAGTAGAGATTTCCTCATGATTTTTAAATTAGTTTAAATGGTTTGTAAATTTATCAGCTTAATATTCAGCAGTTTAAAAGCATAATCGAACCGGATATTAAAGCATATTTAATGTTTGGTAAAAAAAATAGTATAAAATGAGTTCATTTAAAATTGGTTGGTTACGTTCTTCTCTGCATATTTATTTTAGTGGTATAAGTGATTGTTAATTGATTATCCTTTATAATTTTTATGAAGATTTTTGAAATATTGCCAATATGCTTCCATCTGTTTCATGCCCAGATCTTCAACATAACTTCTTCCTGTCTTATAATTTTTTGAAATCCTCACGAGAACTCATAACCATACACTCCTGAATGCCAGTATTTTACTTTTTAAGTTTTATGCCTAGTGAATCAGAAATTGGTTAATATTTACTAGTTTCTTAATGTTAAAATTAGCGATAGGCGAAGCTCCAATTGGTTAAAAAATGGGGCTATAATGTTCAATTCTGAAATGACTAAAAGCTTCAATGGTTTCTGCATAAGATTGCCCGTAACGGTCTATGAATATTAGCGTAGGTCCCCTACAACGAGGTGAGACTATCGTATACTAATAAAATGCGCTTATGAAAACTTAGACAGAATTTAATCTTTAAGACAGAAAAAAGGCAGTCGGACGGGCGCCCGACCTACCTATCAACAACCAATTTATTTTAGGAGGGAAATTAATTCTTCTTTGTGCTTAATGATCCGATTTAAAACAAATAGAAAAAGAACTAAAGCGAAAATCCTATCGTTAATCAATCAATCTTAACACGTACGAATACGTGTATTTTTTGTCCAAAAGACGATAAGAATCATGCGGTAGAGCTCCCCAACTATTGTCGCCTCCAACCCCGCGCTGTTTTAAATCAATATTGAGGAAAACTTCACTCCGAGGTTTAATATCTATCAGATGTTGTTGCTTCTTCGTTAGTCCTGGATCTAGATCTTCGGTACTATTATTTAAAGCACTAAAACAAATAGGCTGAATTCCTTCAATCTGTAAGCCCTTGCCTTCATTATTGGTTAGCTTTAGCCACCGTACATCTGTCTTATAGCCATTTTCCTGTGGCCGGATATAATTCGATGTAAATTGATTTCTAACCTTATCAGTGTAAAGTCCTACAAAAGCAGCAGTATTTTTGTCGCTGTAATTTTCCCAGGGACCTCTACCATAATAAGAAAGATTATCATAGTTCCCGGATAGCTCCATTCGCATCCCAAACCGCGGCATTTCTGGCAAATTCCGGCCGGTCATATCAATGGATGCTGTTACCCGAACAGCTCCATCGTTTTGGATCAAATAATCAACAGTATAAGGGACATTAATTCCGGCCAGATCGTACTCAACCTTAATTGGAAGGCCTTCAGTGTTTTTTTCGCCAACAGTTATCTTCTTTACTGTTCTGTCAGCATGGGCAGTACGCCAAATACCTAGTTTCACCTGCATCCCACTACCAAAATCATTATCAGTTGGAGCGCGCCAAAAAAATGGCTCTGGAAATTGACGGATAGCCCCGTTTGTGTTTTTTGCAGTGTAACTTACAAGGCTTCCTATTCTGGTATCAAACTCTCCCTTAGCCCTTCCCGAACTAAACTTAATACGATTATTTTCTTTAGAAATCTGTAGAATACCCTTGACCGTTGCACTTCCAGCAAAAAAATCTCCTGCCTTCCTAAATTGTTCGCGAGCTATTTCGTGCCCTGCAGGAACAAGTTCGGTGGCTGTTTTAGAGTATGCAAATACATTTAGAAAGTACTCAGTTCCCGCTTCTGATTTAAACGTTGAAAGTTTTAGCTTAACATCTTTTTGCTGGCGTGGATCAAGACTTAGTTCAAAGGGTGCTTCTTCGATTTTTTCTCCATTGCGATATAGCTCCCACTTAAAGCTATACTTATCCAGGTTTGTAAAGTCGAACAAATTATGAACTGTAATCATTCCCTTCGCCAGATCCTTTTCTTTAAAGAGAATATTCTGATAAACTTTCTTCACTTCGTACAAACCAGGGTGAGGAGTTCTATCGGCAGCAACTAAACCATTAGCACAAAAATTCTCATCATTCTGCAAAGAATAGCCGCCCAAGTCACCACCATAAGCAAGAAAAGTACGACCATCGGGTGTAGTTGTTTTCATTCCCTGATCAACCCAATCCCAAATAAAGCCACCCTGCATGTGCGTACTGCTTCTTATAATGTCCCAGTACTCCTGAAAATTTCCGCTGCTGTTACCCATGGCATGCGAATATTCACACATAATAAATGGGCGGGTTTTATCTTTGGACTCTGCATACTGCTTCATGTAACTGATATCCGGATACATGGGTGCTACAATATCCGTATTTGCATTTTCCATAGCTTGCTCAAACATGATAGCACGAGTATTGTCACGTTTCTTTATCCATTTATAGGCATCGTAAAAAACCTGACCATTACCGCATTCATTACCCATGGACCACATAATAACTGAAGCATGGTTTTTATCTCTTTCAATTACGCGTGTGATACGATCCATATGAGCAGGAGCCCAATCTGGAAGATAGGCGGGGTGCTTAGTAGTATCGCTAAACCATGGCAAAGAACCCATTCCATGTGTTTCAATGTTCGCTTCATCAACAACGTATAATCCGTACTTGTCACAAAGTTTCATCCAGAAAGGATCATTAGGATAATGACTGGTACGAACAGCATTGATGTTAAATTTCTTCATTAGCTCAATATCCTTAATCATCAAGCCTTTGGTGGGTACGTGCCCTTCAATTTCATCGTGTTCGTGACGGTTCGTTCCTTTAAAAAGAACGGGAACTCCGTTTACCAACAATTGCGCGTTTTTAAGTTCAATTTTCCGGAATCCGATTTTTGAGCCGGTAACTCCAAGCGAGGAGCCATTAACATCTTTTACAGAAATAATAAGATCATAAAGATTTGGAGTTTCAGCACTCCATTTAGCTACTTTAGAAAGAA
Organism: uncultured Sphingobacteriaceae bacterium; assembly: GCA_946887045.1. Next base: position 86,784 of record CAMPKC010000004.1, read on the forward strand.
TTCCGTTAAAACTTATAGAGTTAATTTCCGATGAGATAGTAACAGGTTTTTCCTGGGTAAAAACCGTCTTTCCAGCTTTATCCTGAAGTGTAACATTAACCGATGCTGCTTTGGTAGTAGCACCTTCAAATTTTCTTAAATCAACTACTGCGAAAAAAATCCCGTTTTGATATTGATTATCAAGATCTGCTTTGACAAAGTAATCCCAAACACTTACCTTAGGAAGAGCATATAAAAAAACATCCCGCTCGATACCGCTTATGCGAAAGAAATCCTGGTCTTCCAGGTAACTTCCATCATGCCAGCGAAAAACCTGAACAGCCAAAAGATTCTCTCCCTTCTGCAGATATTTTGTAATATTAAATTCGGCCGCGGACTTAGAAACTTTTGTCATCCCAACCTTTTTCCCGTTTAGGTAAACTTCAGCATAACCGGTAATCGAACCGAATTGTAGGAGAACCTCCCTTCCGTTCCAATTTTCAGGAACAGTGAAGGTTTTACGATAGGTTCCAACCGGATTATTTTCTCCTATAAAAGGAGGATTTGCAGGGAACGGATACGTAATATTGGTATAAATCGGAATACCAAAACCTTTCCGTTCCCAATTCGAAGGAACAGGTATTTCTGCCCATTCCCTATCAGCTAAATCGGTGCGATAAAAATCAGTTATCCTGTTCGCGTATTTATCTGTGTAAACAAATTTCCACTTCCCGTTTAAGGATCGGTGCCAGGGGGATTTATTATAATTATCAGCCTTCACATCTTCTGCGTTTTCAAAAAGCATAAAAGCGGTGTGGGGCTTTTCCTTATTTATATCAAGCAACTGTGGATTTTCCCAGTCGTTCTTTTCCTGGGCAAAGCTTGATAGTGCAAAAAAAACAAAAGTAAAAATAAGTGTGGTTGTAATTTTTTTACAAAAATTCATGTTTAAATAGTGTTGTTTATTGAATTAAGTTTACAGAGGCATTAAAGGCACTCTTTTATGCCTTCATTCATTGTTTTTCGTCTAAAATATAGGTACATCTCGCAGGATGACAGGTGTTAAAATTAGCGAAAGGAAGAGCTCCAATTGGTTAAAAAATGGGATTATAATGTTCAATCTCTGAATGACTAAACGGTTCTATGGTTCTTGTCTAAAACCATCATTAACCTTCTTTTAATCATCTGTACACCAAACCAAAACATCATTCATAAACAAAAAACTGCCGGTATTACTAATATTAAAGGATTTTACATACCCGCTTCCGCATCTACTATTCGCCATTGTTGACTCAGACTACCTACCTGTTAAATAGTTAAACAAAAAGTCCCAGTTTTCTTAATGATGATATAGTTTTTTTATGTGGATATTCGATTGACAAATCTTAGCGAATTGGTGACCCTTGAGAGGGGCCTCTTACTTCAAACGTAAATATGTAACAATTATCCTGCGTTTGAATAAGCAGTGTAGGAGGTTATGAAAGTAGCCCATCATTGGCCCCCCCCGGGCTACTAATGTACTTTGATGGTATAACCCCATACTCCTCTTTAAACGCCTTAACGAAATATTTACGGTTTCTAAACCCCACCTTATAACATACCTCAGAAACGTTGAGTGTTTTCCTTTGTAGAAGCTGAGCTGCCTTTTTGATTCGGCAAGATTTAATAAAATCTAAGGGAGACTTGCCGGTTAAAGCTAAGATGCGTGAATATAGAGTCGTTCTACTAACAAATAATATTTGACTCAATTCCTCAACCGAAAAGTTGTAATTTGATATATTATCTTCTACCGTTTTTAAAAGGTGCTTCTTAAACTCTTCGTATTGGGATTCTGGCTCAGAATCAATTGGTGAAAAAGAAATATGTCTTTCGCAGGTATTTTTATAAACATCCTGCTGCAATAACAAGTTTCTTATTTTAAGAGCAAGTATTTGAGAGTTAACAGGCTTAGGGAGATAATCATTGGCTCCCATTCCCAATCCTAATAATTGTTGTTCTTCGCCATATAATCCCGTTAATAGGATCACCGGTATATGCTTAGTTCTTATATCTGACTTAATTTTTTTGCATAATTCTACCCCATCAATTCCTGGCATACGCACATCACTGACTACCAGGCTCGGATAAGCGGATAAGCACTTTTTCCAGCCTTCATACCCATCAGATGCCACAGAAACCTCGAACTCCTCTGACAAGTTATACTCCAGATATTCCCTCAGGTCATAATCGTCCTCAATAATCAGTACGGTTGCTTTTTGCATAATCTAGTATTTTTCTATGGCAGGTCCTTTAGGCCACATTTTGCTTAGATCGCTCGATTTTTTATATTATATAATATACAGAATTGCAGTGAATTATTACGCCAATACAGGGCAATAAAATTCAATCACACAATCGATTATTGTTTATTCAAAGCTTTCTTCCCATTTTCAGATTGATACTCGGATGGAAGAATACCAAACTCTTCTTTAAATACTTTAGAAAAATAAGACAGGTTATTAAATCCTACTTCATAAGCAATAGTTGAAATATTAAGCTTACTTTTAAGAAGAAGTTGAGCAGCCTTTTTCAACCTGATTGAGCGTATTAACTCAACTGGGGTTTGCCCGGTTTCTGTAAATACTTTCTTGTACAGTGAAACCCTGCTCATCGCCACAAGATTACCCAGCGCCTCTACGGAAAAATTAGAGTTGGTGAGATTAGCCTCAATGAGATTTATGATTCGTTTCGCAAATTCTCCTTCTTCCGATTCCACCAGAGCCTCACTTATATTATTATTCGTCTGCCTTTGATGATTCTTCTTAAAAACCTGTTGTTGATGTAATAAATTATTGATTTTGCTTTGCAGAATTGGGAAATTAAAAGGTTTTGTGATATAGTCATTTGCTCCGCTGTTCAAACCAGACAGCTGGGAAGATTCCTCTGTCATAGCGGTAAGCAAAATAACAGGTATATGATTGGTTCGGCTATCATTCTTTATTTTGTAGCACAGGTCAATCCCATTCATTTCCGGCATATTAACATCGCTGATCACCAAGGCTGGGTGAGCAGTCAAAGTTCCATGCCATCCCTCTTTTCCATTATGGGCCTCTAAAACTGTATAGTTGCTCTCCATATTTTCCTTAAGATAAGAACACAGTTCCAGATTATCTTCAACCAGGAGAATCACTGGCTTTTTTCTATAACTTATGTCTTTTTCATACGGAGCGTCAATCGTTTGCTCTCCAATTGCGGCAGTAATACCTTCCTGTTTTGAAATTTCTAAGGTTATAATAAAACAACACCCCTGATCGGTTCCGGTTTCAATCAACATATCCCAACCATGCATTTTGATGAATTCAGCGGTCATGGGAAGACATTGTCCAACTTCTGGATTACCGAATATCTCCTCAAAAACTTCCGGATTAGACGCACTAAACTGTTGTTTTAGATTTTTGCCAGAGAAACTCTGACCCACGTTTCCTATTTTAACTTCTAATAAGGAAACAGGCCGGCGTTCATTTTTTTCTAAAATAGAAATAAGGACACTGATATTACCTCCATCAGAAGTAGAAATAAATGCGTCGTATAACAAATTAAAAATAATTTTTTTTAGTTTTTCCTCATCAAACTTTATTATCAGCGATTTACATTCAGTTTCGAATAAAAGGGCTATTGTTCTTTGCAGTGCTATATCCTTAAACTCACTTACAGTTTCACCAATAAAACCTATAATATCGCCCTTTTTAGCATTTAACTTCAAATAGTCGGATTCAGGCTTTTTGAAACCAAGTATTTGTTTTACTAGCTCAAATGCCTGTTTAACATTTCCGTTTAAAACCGTCAACTGGTTTTTCTGCTCAGATTTGTCGTTATCTTTAATTAAAGCATCTAATGAAGTATTTAATACCGACAAATGGTTCTTCAACTCCATATGTATCCCATAAAAAATCTTTCTTTTAGTTTCTTCGACCTGCTGAGAAATTTTTAGTTCCTTTAGTTCGTGTCCCAGCGCAGCTATGGAGCTTTCATACATCTTATATTTTCTATTTCTTGACTGCCTCAACTTCCAAAGAACCAAAAGAGCCAATGGAAAAAACAAAAAACATAAAATATTATAAATGTCACTTGCGGAAAGAGTAGACAGAGCTATAACGATTAGATTAAAATGACTTTGTGACCAAGAAGCACAAGGATCAAATAAATTTATATTAAAGAGTCTCATTATGTCCATCTGGCTTTATAAAATAAAAAGTATACCGATGCTCATAACTTTAATACATCCAAATTCAATTCCTAAGGCCATTGTTAAGCTGGCTTTCTTTGCAATTTCTTAATATTGAGTATACGTATGTCAAGATAAAGAGGTTTTCTCATTACCTGATGACTCTTTTGTATCTATTAATAACGTTAATGTAAAAAATAATTAACAAGCTATTTATCAGTCATTTAAAAAGATAAAAACGGATATAAAGTATAATTATGATAACAATTAATGACTTTTATGATAATTATAAATTTCAATAGGGGATAGATTGTGATGCTAAGAGACAATCTTAAAAAAGATTTTTTCGCAACACATTAAAACTCCGGACGAAGTTCCCTCGAAAAACAATGGAGTGTAGGAGCTAATTCAAACAAAACACTTCATAAAATTAAAAATTACTTTTTCAATATAGCTTATTAAGTTATCTTTAATCTTTTAAGTATAGAGAATGTAACCCAATTCACTATCGCTTTATTAAAGAGGCGATTCTCTTTAATATTAACCTAAGTTCGATTAATAAATTAAAAAAAATATAGATTTGGTCGTGCCCAAAGACGGTCAGGCTTGGGTTGCAATCTTTTCGCCCTGGGCCTTTTAAACCTGAACCTGTTCGAAGCGAGAAAGGATTTTCAAGTAATCCATCACGCAGTTCATGAAAATTTGGCTAATATAATGCCTGCATGGTTTAATTACTTATTAACCGAACTCAGGCTTTTTAGTATGAAAGAATAGGGCATCTTAAGAAACAAGGTTCCAGCAATCACCAAATTGTATAGTATAATCCGGAGAGGCGTTCCTGCATGTCGAATGTGTTAATAATAAATGAAGACGATTAAAAATATCCTTAGGCTTTTACTGGTATCCCAAGTGCTGACAGTTTCGGTGTACGGACAGCTTAACATGAAGTTCAAGTATCTAACAGCCGATCAGGGCCTTTCAAGTAACCGAATTACCTATATATTTAGAGACAGCCGGGACTTTTTGTGGGTAGGTACAGATTTGGGGCTTAACAAATATGATGGGTATAAGGTAACTCAATATGTGCATTATGACCTTAAAAAGGGAACAATAAGCAATAATAATCTGCTATCAATTATTGAAGACACAAAAAAAAACTTATGGGCCGGGACTTCCAATGGGCTAAACTTATATAACCGGCAATCAGATTCTTTCACGGTATTCAAAAATATTCCTGGCGACCCACGCAGCCTCAATAGTGATTTTATTCTTTCTATGTACGTGGATAAAAAAGGGAACCTATGGATATTGACAGGCGGAAACTGTTTGAATTTATGGGTGCCGGAGAAACGAAATTTTATTCGTTATCCCTTCCAGGCGCTGGAGAGGAGATACTTTTCCTCAGCCCAAACAATTGCTGAAGACTCCAGAGGAAATATCTGGACTACCCCTTACGGCGATAGACTCTTTTGCATGGACCCGAAAGCCAAAAAGTTTAGTACATATAGTTTAGGAATTAAGACCTCGGAAAAAACACTGAACAATATATATATAGATAAGCAAGACAAGATCTGGATAGGAACCAGGGGAGCCGGTTTGCATTCTTTCGATGCTTTAACAAAAAAAACCGAACACTTCAATATAAAAGCTGATGGAACAGGTACTAATAAAAGTCTTATTCATTGGATTATTCCCGAAGATGATAAACATCTCTTAATTGGGACAGATCAGGGAGGTCTGAATCGATTAAATTTAGAAACAAAAAGATTTGAATACATTGAATATAAAGAAGGTAATAATGAAGGTTTGAACAATAATGCCATCTGGACACTCTATAAAGATAAAGAAGGGGTTTTATGGGTAGGGACAGCAAATGGTGGTGTTAATTATTACAATTCCAAGGAGTACAAGTTTGATTTATACCGACGAGGTAACACCACTTCTAATCCGAGTTCTAATATTATTGGTGGCTTTTTGGAAGATTCAAGGGGTAAAATATGGATTGCAACGGACGATAGTGGAATTAATATCTGGGATCCGAAAACAAGAAAGTTCTCATATCTGAGGCACAACCCTAAAAACCCCCACAGTTTAAGCGGCAATATTGTAAGGAATTTTGAAGAAGACGGAGATGGTAATATATGGGCAGGGACTTGGGATGCCGGGTTAAATCGTTTCAATAGAAAGACAAACACGTTCGACCGTTTTTATCCCGGTACAAATAATCCCTTCAGTATTTCCGGGCGAAACGTCTGGCATCTTAAAAGAGATCATAAAGGGTTAATATGGCTGGCCTTAACCTATGTAGGAATAGATGTTATCGACCCGAAAAAAGGCGTGGTGAAACGGTTTAAAAAGGATTTAATAAACTCTTATGGCCTGGGTTCTGACATTACTCACCTGTTGGTAGAAGACCGGCAAAACAATATGTGGGCCTGCACCGGGGACGGTTTGTACCGATATGATCCGGAAAATGACGGGTTTATAGCCTACAAGAATTTTCCGGATAATGACATCCGCTCGTTTTTGCAAGACAGCAAAGGCAACCTCTGGGTGGGGTCTGCAAATAAAGGAGTTTTTCTTTTTGATAAAAAAGGAAGAGTGCTTAAACACTTTGATGTAGGTAAAGGCTTAGCGAATAACCTGGTACATGCTATAGTTGAAGATAATGCCGGTAAGCTTTGGATTTCGACTAATTTAGGCCTTAGTCGTCTTGATCCTGAGAAAGGAACCCTCCGCAATTTTTTTATTGGCGACGGTTTGCAGGGGAACCAGTTTTTTATGCAGTCCTTTTTGAAAACCAGGAATGGCGATATCTATTTTGGAGGCTTTAATGGATTTAATTCCTTCAGACCTGAAAATCTGAGAGATAATAATTTTAAAATACCGGTCTATATCACCGATTTTCAGGTGTTCAATAAATCGATTATACCGGGAGCCCCTGGTGCTCCGCTGAAATGGCAGATTAGCGAAACAAAGGAGATTAAACTTTCCTGGAAACAATCTGTGTTCTCATTCAGCTTTGCTGCTGTTAATTATACGTTTACAGCTAAAAACCAGTATGCGTATAAATTAGAGGGTTTTGACAAAGAATGGAATTATGTGGGTAACCAAAGGAGCGCCACTTATACCAATCTGGATCCCGGAGAGTATGTCTTTAAAGTAAAGGCTGCCAATAATGACGGTATCTGGAATGAAAAAGGTACTTCTGTAAAAATTATTATAAGCCCTCCGTTCTGGTTAACGCCACTGGCTTATTTCATATACATCGTATTAATTTCGATTATTCTTTATGCGATTTACCGGGAAATAAGGTCAAGAGAGAGCCTAAAAAGCGAAATAATGTACCAAAAGCTAACAGCTGAAAAAATGACGGAGTTAAATCAAATGAAGCTCAACTTTTTCACCAATATTTCTCATGAATTGCGGACTCCCCTTTCCTTGATTATTGATCCTCTTAGAAAAATCACTGAAGAAGATGTTTCAATGGTACAGGTAAAGAAGCTCTCAAATCTTGCATTTAGAAATTCCTCTCGTTTGCTAAATCTTGTAAATCAGTTGCTTAATTTCAGACGATTTGAGGGAATGTTAAAACTAGAGCCGGTTGAGGTAAATTTCATAGAACTTATTCGTGAAATAAGCCTTGCATTTGCGGAAAAAGCCTCGGCAAGGCAAATAAACTTCTCCTGCAAGTTTCAATGCGAGTTCAATACAGTTTTCATAGATCAGGAAAAATTCAATAAAATTTTGACCAATCTGATTTCTAATGCATTTAAATTCACACCTAATGGAGGCAGTATAAAAGTAATAGCATCTACTTATATCCAAGATGGAGAAAGAATGCTGGAAGTTAGGGTCAAGGACACCGGACCTGGAATTCCCCCGGAGCTTAAAGAAAAAATTTTCGCTATCTTTTTCCAGGTTGATAATACCCCCAGATTTGGCATGGAGTCGAGCGGAATAGGGCTGGCTTTAGCAAAAGAACTGGTTCAACTACATAAAGGCGAAATATTTGAACAGGGCAAATTTGGCGAAGGCGCAGATTTCATTGTACGACTTTCTGCAGGAAAAAAGGAAAAATTATTAGATGCAGCGAACTCGGAAAATAAATTTCCAGCCCACTTTCTAACTGAAATCCAGCAAAAGCATGCCGAAGAAACAATGATAGAAAGCATGGTAAAAACGGAGAAAGACGCTCCGATCTTACTTGTGGTTGAGGACAATGATGATTTGAGGGCTTATATTGCGTCAACCCTTTCGGAAATGTATCAGGTTGAATTAGCAGCAAGCGGAAATGAGGGTTATGCTAAGGCCTTACAAGTAATCCCTGATTTGGTAATTAGTGATGTTATGATGGAGCAAGGTAACGGGCTTGAGCTTTGCAAAAAGCTAAAAGCAGATGAAAAAACAAGCCATATCCCTGTTATTCTTTTAACAGCAAAACAAACAGACGAAAATAAAACTGAGGGATATAAGAAAGGAGCTGATGCATATATTTCAAAACCCTTTAATTCAGAGTTGCTCCAGGCATGCATAAAAAACATTCTGGATAACCGATCAATACTTCGAAGCAAGTTTGCAGGACAGATACAACCTGCCGGAGAGCAGGATAGCAATCCAATTTCTGATATTGATAAAGAATTTCTGCAAAGATCAGAAACAATAATACTAAACAATCTTTCAGATCCGGATTTCGATATAGAACGATTCGCTGAGCATTTAAAAATGAATCGCAGACAAGTATTACGCAAACTAAAAGCGCTAATAAACCAAACGCCTCAGGAATATGTAATCTCTGTGAAATTAAATAAAGCTGCAGAGCTTTTACTCCGAAAGGATAAAACAATTTCGGAAGTTGCTTATATAATCGGCTTCACAGAACCTGCAAATTTTACCCGTGCATTTACCAAGATGTTTGGTATGTCTCCTAAAAAATATATTTCAGAAGAGGATAAGATTTTGAAAAAGCGCTAGAACGAACTCCAGGCGCAAACGCATTAAAAATAAATTAAAAATGATAAGAGAAGGTCTGTCGGGTTTAGACTCGTTAGGCCTAAAAAGTCCTTACCGGTATTACCTGGCAAGGACTATATTTATTGAATCCTCAACTTTATCGGACGACTCATCTGATTTAGTTGACAGGTGTCATCAGCCATTGTTGGCTAAAACTGGTGCTATTGGAATACATTTTTATCGGTGCCGCTTCTGTATCAGTTCCTCCATTATCTATACATTTTCCAGTTAGCCTATTCATTATTTTCACATACCCGCTTCCGGCATCTACAATTTGCCAATGTTGATTCAAGCTTGTTGTACCTTTCCACTGTCCGACTATACCCCCATCTGCAGTTCTGTCCATATTATCAAGATAACTTCTTCCAGTCTTGCCAAATATTTTTGAATATCCTTCTCCTGCACTTTGAATTTGCCAGTGCTGATTATTGCTCGTCCCATTCGTGTATTGAACAACGTCTGCACCATTTGAAAATATTCCTAAATTATCAATACATTTTCCACTTGCACGGTTAACAAACTTACAGAAGTTGCCAATGGTCATACTTGCATATGTTACATTGTTTTTGGTGCCGAACCATCCCCCCGAAATAATAAATAATTCACCATTTGCCAAAGGAACCAATCCTCGTGTATAAGCAAAACCCATGGGAGTAGTAACCGGGGTCCATGCTCCCGTTCCATTCGTAATGTTCGTATAGACATTTCCGGAATTTGAGTTGTTCATCACCAGTTTACCACTGGATAAAGCAACAATATACGGAGAACCTCCATTGTTAATTTTTGTACCGCTGCTGGAGGGATTCCAACTTTCAGGATCAGAAGAAATTTTGTAGTGGGTCGGTGTGCCCTCTAAATTCACGACTTCGTAAGTCATTATATACTGTCCATTTGCCATCTTCGCCAGTGTAGGCATCCCTGGTCTGAGGGTGGTTCCAAGAGCTACATCGTTTACTATTTCACTCCAACTCGATCCATCAGTAGTAGTTTTATGAACGATCTTTTGATTGTGGGCAGGGTCAGTTTCATCTGAATAGTAACATATCAATTTATTATTAGCCACAAGCAGGAAAGGTTCCCATACGGGATCATAATTTCCATCTGAAATAGCATTACCCCCTGTAGCAATGGAGCTCACAAAGGACCAGTTTCTTCCAAGATCGTTGCTTTTGTACAAATCAATTTTTGTTTTAGAATAATCATTCGTGGGAACAGAAACACCGGCACATAATAAAGTACCTGCAGGCATCGTCCCAATTTGTTGTGGCAGTTCATATAATTGGGGCTGGAACACCATTCCCCAGCCGTTAACATTATCCGTTAGGTTAGCAACCTTGCTCCAGTCTCTTCCACCATTAGTACTTTCATATATTGGGAAGGAACGGATACCCCTCATATATCTTTCAAAAGTGGCATACATTTTTCCATTATCTGCACCACTATAATTAAGCTGCATAGCCCTGGCGTAAAATGCACCGGGAGTCCAGTCATCCGTAGCAGGAATATGCATGGTGAAGGGGCCAAAAGGGCTTGCCTGAGCATTTTCCTGCACATCAGGAGTTGGAGTAGGCTGTTCGACTTTATTTTTAGAGGAGTCATTCTTCTTACAAGCAGCAAACAACATTACTGTCAGGACTATTAAAAATAGTTTTTGTCCCGAAAATAAAATTCCGGGTAGTGAAGGAATTGATTTTGAGGGTTTCATATTAAATTGCTATGAGCAGTAATGTCAAAATAAAAACAGAACCGTATTTGGCTTAAATAAGACATTACAGATACAATTACAAACAATAGTTCTTGCCAGTGCTTGGGCAAGAACTATGTTTATTCATTATTAAATAAATATTTAAAAGGATATGTTAGATTTAATTGATTGGTACCTTCTGCCATTGCTGGTTTAAACTAGCGTTATTGTAATACATTTTCATCGGCGCGCCATCAGCCGTTTCATTCCCATTATCCACACATTTTCCGGTTACCCTATTGATAATTTTTACATACCCGCTTCCGGCGTCTGCGATTTGCCATTGTTGATTAAAACTTGGATTACCTACCCATTGTCCTACAATACTTCCATCGGCAGTTCTGCCCATATTATCAAGATAACTTCCTCCCGTCCTGCAGAATAGTTTTGAATATCCATCTCCTGCACCTTGAATTTGCCATTGCTGATTGGGGCTTCCACCACTTGCGTATTGAACAACGTTTGCACCATTTGAAAATATGCCATAGTTATCGATACATTTCCCATTCGCACGATTTACGAATTTACAGTAGTTTCCTATTGCCATACTGGCATACGTTACATTGTTTCGGGTGGTAAGATATCCCCCGGAAATAATAAATAATTCGCCATTAGAAAGGGGAACCAATCCCCGTGAATAGGCAAGGCCCATAGGAGTACTAACAGTTGTCCATGTCCCGGTTCCATTCGTCACATTTGTATAAACATTGCCGGAATTATGGTTATTCATCACCAGCTTACCGCTGGATAAAGCAACAATATAAGGAGACCCTCCATTGTTGATTTTGGTACCACTGTTGCTGGGGTTCCAACTTTCCGGATTTGCAGAGATTTTGTAGTGAGTGGGAGTTCCCGCCGCATTTACAATTTCATACGTCATTATGTACTGCCCGTTCGCCATCTTTGCCAATGTAGGCATCCCTGGTCTAAGGGTGGTTCCAAGAGCCACGTCGTTTACCACTCCACTCCAGCTCGAGCCATCAGTGGTTGTTTTATGGACTATCTTTTGATTGTGTGCAGGGTCTGTCTCATCAGAGTAGTAACAAATCAATTTATTGTTGGCCACAAGAAAGAACGGCTCCCATACAGGATCCGCCGTTCCATTTGAATTAGCAGCTCCCCCGGTAGCAATGGAGCCTACAAAAGACCAGTTTCTACCAAGATCGTTGCTTTTGTACATGTCAATTTTTGTTTGGGAATAATCAGCAGGACAGGACACTCCCGCACAGATTAATGTACCAGCTGGCATGGTCCCTATTTGTTGGGGCAGTTCATACAATTGGGGCTGGAAGACCATTCCCCAGCCGTTCGCCTGATCCGTAAGGTCGGATATTTTAGCCCAGGTTGCCCCACCGTTGGTGCTTTCATATATTGGGAAGGAGCGAGCAGCATTATACCTTTCAAACGTGGCATACATTTTTCCATTATTTGCTCCGCTATAATTAAGCTCAACGGCCCTCGCATATAAAGCACCGGGATCCCAGTCTTCGGATGTAGTAGTGTACATAGTAGAAGGACCAAAAGCACTTATTGTAGCGTTTGTCTTTTTACCAGAAGGAGATGTAGCCGATGCGTTGTTGTTTGAAGAATCATCCTTCTGGCAAGAAGCAAAGAACGTTACGGCCAGGGCAATTAAAAATATTTTTTGCCTGATACCGAATAGTGAAGGTAGTAATCTTGAGGATTGAAGTGCTTTTTCGGTCTTCTTGCCACTTGCAAAACAGAATGCACCTGCAAAAGCGGGATAATTAATTTTCATACTTAATTGGTTAAAATGGTTAGTAATAATTATTAGTACTATCAAAATTAATTAGTGAACGGGTTTCAATTGGTTAAAAAGAGGTGATATATTGTTCAATTCAAAACTGTTTAATTCTATAATATCCTCCCTAAAGTTTTTCTTAACCTTCATTATACATTAGCATAATACAAATGCTGTAATATCTACTGGTTTACATCCATGTTATTTCCTTGGTTAGCTCGGATTAATGCTCACATGGATTCCGGGGAAGTATGGACAAAGTTGAACCTGAACAAGCTTTTAATGCTCTGAAATATGATTTTGGATGTGCAGTATCAGAGAGGTGACCGGTCAAATAAATTGCCTTATTGGCTTAAAAGAATAGAAGGAATACTTTTTCTAATTTCGTAGGCCCTCTTTGCTGTGCCCTTAGTACTAACGGAAAGAATACGTAACCAACTAAAGCCAACCAAAGGTGTTTCATATTATTTATAGCGGTTATAGAATTAGTTCTGGTGCTTAATTGGCAATCTTTTTATCTAATTAATTTTTAAAATCAAACCATAAATTTCCGCTAATAATCCCGGATAAAGGTTCATTAAGCTGACTCTGTGGCCCCATAGTACTGGCAGGCCTAAATTTGTTTCCAATAGGTGCAATGGCATCTAAAAATCCTAAGTTCCCTTCAGGAAACGGAGGATTAACATGCGGAATAAAAACTGTTTTGGGTTTGGCGGGCTGCAATAGTTGCAAAAACAGCCCGGTTTTATCCGTATAAACAGTAAATGAAGATTCACCGGCCTGAACTTTTGCCCAGTACATATTAGCATAGTAACCTTTAAATTCAGGGTAATCAAAAGTTTCGCCCGTTATGGTGTTATTATACTTTTTCTGCCACACACTTGTAGATACTCCTTTCAAACGATTTTTCCAGGTACGGTAAGGTCCGTCACCTAACCATTTGATGCCTGTAATTTTTGATTCGTCTACGTTAAAGGTGATCCCATAAAAATTTGCAGGAGCAGTTTGAGTGTAGCTATATTCTAGTTTTACGGGTACACCTGGTTTGAATATCCATTTTGCATTTAGTATAGCGTCTCCTGTGTAAGTTGCTTCAACAATATAGGTCCCATCTACATTTGTTTGATGGCTAAAACTTTTTAAGGATTGTTTAATTCCAGCCAGTGCCGGACCATCACTAAAAGAAACCGGCTTATTATTTTTCACAACAGATTTTAAATATCCTGTCTGGGTGTCAAAACTATATCTGATGCCATCATTCACAATGGTATAAAGGGTTCCGATTTGATTTTCTGTATTAGATGCTGAAGTTTTTTTAATACCCGCAAGGTTTTGTTTTGCTATGGCAGAAGGTGCTTTAATCGGCCATGTCCAGGTATATAGTTCCCGTCCGTAATAATCTACTGCTTTGAATGTTAAAGCATCTCCATTACTCCAGTTTGCAGGTAATGGCAATTGTATTGTACCTGTTTGGCCAGGCGCTAATGCTTGTGAAAGCTTACCCGATGCTAGTACAGTATTCGCTGTTTTAGCGTCTTTTGACAGTGGATATTTAATCAAAGCCCAACTAAACTTACAGGCGGATAAATTGGTATAGAGATAGGCATTTTCAATCTCCAGCTTTCCATTAAACGATTGATCGAAGACAGGCTTTTTAACCTGAACTGGGCTCCAAATTTCTTTGATCGTGTAGAAACTTGCTTCCTTCTCCCGGTATGGGCCAACAATTCCATCAGGAGCGTGGTTTCCATCTGTATCGATGCTATCTTTTTTGTCGCGGCGTACAGCCCCTTCGTCTGATAGTGCCCATAAAAATCCACCAGCGTGACGAGGGTTTTTACGAATCAACTTCCAATTATCATCCAAACTGGCACCATGACCTCCATCGTATAAGCCATGGATCATTTCGGTATGCAGTAATATTACGTCTTTTTGGGCTGCTTTTTCAATATAATTATAATCAGGGTAATGCTGGGTGTCAAGGTTATTAAAGTTGGCCCATGGATGTATCACCACCCGCTTTTGCGGATCATACAAATCATAATCATCATCTAGGTCGGTATTCCAGCCACCTTCATTTCCGTTGGCCCATAGTAAGATAGAAGGATGGTTCACATCCCTGGTTACCAACTCTTTAACAAGTTTTTCACCAACTGGTGTCCCATATTTTTGCTGCCACCCGGTTAATTCATCTAACACAAACAGTCCTAAAGAGTCGCACAGGTCTAAAAATTCTGCATCTGGCGGATAGTGAGACATCCTTACAGCATTCATATTCATGTCCTTGATCAGAGCAATATCCTGCAAATGGATTTTACGGCTCAAGGTTCTTCCGCTTTCCGGCCAAAAACTATGGCGGTTAACGCCCTTCATCAATATCTTTTGGTTGTTGACATAAATACCATCACTTTTTCTAACCTCTACAGTTCTGAACCCAAACCGTTGGGGATATAGATGTTGAGTTACATTATTCCGATTAATACTTACCTCTACTTTATATAGGTTTGGAAATTCAGGATTCCATAATTTGGGATTCTGGAAAGATTGAAATAATGAGATTTTATCAGTTGGATTACTTACAAGTGATTTAAAAACAGGACCAACCTTTTCTCCTTTTAATGTTTTAACCTGCGCTGTAACTTCATCTCCGTCTTTTAAGTTTTCGGCAAACACATCCATCTTGAAACTACCATCCGCACGAGCATCAATAGCTACTCTTTGAACAAATGTTTGCGGCATAATCTTTAAATATACCGGTCGGTAAATCCCTCCAAACACCCAAAAATCTCCCTCTCGCTCTGCATTATTTACAGAGGGATCTGTACTTATCTTACTTACCGTAACTTCTAATAAATTATCTGCACCCGGCTTTATTAGCTTAGTTATATTATAATGAAACTGATAAAAGCTTCCCTGGTGAATAGAACCAGCTGATTGCCCGTTAACTTTAACTTCAGCATCAGTCATCACACCCTCAAAAACCAATTCTATCTGCTTGTTAGCCCAGGTTTTATCTGCAATGAAGTGATGTTTGTATATGCCCTTCTCATCGGCCTGGTTTTTATCATGTCCATAATTATAAGAACCAAAACCTTCTAGTTCCCATTGTGATGGTACCGGAATGGTGGTCCATTTTTCACTATTCATTCCTTTGGTCACAAAGAAATCCCATTTAACAGTATGGTCTTTATCTGTACCTGATAAATATTTAATAGTTGTTTCCTGCGCCTGGGTTTGTGCTTGCAGCGTTGAGAGAATGACAATAATTAGTACTGAAACGAAATTAATGTTATACATATATTTTTTTAAGACTGAAAGAATCCTGACACTCCAATTCCATACAAGATATTGAATGTTATAAGAGTTAATTACTATTTTACTCCGCCGAAATGTCTGTTGACGAGGAATTTCAATGCTTCATCTTCCACATTAACCAGTCAACCTCGCCGCAAGGCTTAAGCCTAAAAGAGGCAAAGTTCACTTCAAGGAATAACAATGCAGTTGATCGCATCAGTTCATAAAGTAATCAAATGTAAATGGGTTAATAAATTACAGGTTATTTTATGAACAAAAATATCAATGACTCTCATACAGGCATAACACATTTGCTTTAAAAAATAACACAATTGTTAAAGTAGCTATTGAATTCCCTTTAATGGAGATTCAAATTTGTAAAAACCTGAGGCCACTTCGTACAATGCTTTGCCATTCTCCATCCTAAGAAACTTAACAGCATTAGTTTTTGTGGTACGTTTTCCACTTTCGGTAACATCCTTTTCTCTTAAAGCAGGAATGTAAACCGTTGCTGTGGTATTTGCGGGTACCACAAAAGAATATTGAAATGAACCATTTCGGGTCTCCCAGCTACTTTCAACCCTACCATACATTGAGTCATAATACCCTTTGGCATAGGTCATCATTCCGGTCGGGTCTGGTTCAGGACGCAGGATAAAGTGCTTAAACCCGGGAGAATTTTCATCGCGTTCTATTCCCAACGAATAATTATACATCCATGCCCCGACAGCCCCGAAAGAATAGTGGTTAAATGAATTCATCCGGTTATTACCTCCAAAACCTTCGGTATGGGTATACGAGTTCAAGCGTTCCCATATAGTTGTAGCTCCCTGTTCAACTGAATATAACCATGATGGATAAGTAGTTTGCTGTAACAGCTTGTACGCTATATCAGAGCGACCGTTATCTGATAGCGCTTTGTTAATCCAGGCGGTGCCGATAAAACCGGTCATTAAGGAGTAAGCTGGGCAAACTGTTCCGTTATCTGCTTTACTCTCCCGGAGAATGGTGGTTATCAGGTTGTCCACTGCCTTTCCTTTATTTTTTTTCTGATAGATATCAAAAGCCAGAGGAAGTACGTAAGAAATTTGTGTATCAACCGCATCGCCCGGTTTCAGAGTAGCATCTACTTTATGCTGTTTGAATCCGGAGTGAATCATCTTCTTACTTTGTTTATCTACATAAGTGTCATTGAAAAACTTCTTTCTTTGCTGATAAAGCACATCAAACTCTTTTGAATCTTCTGCTTTCCCTAAAACAGAAGCAACCTTTCTCATTATTTCTAAATCATATATAAAATAAGCTTCCCACAACAGTGAGTTGTCGTTCTTTTCCTGTTCCGGGCCTAACCAGTCTCCCAGATTGCTCCAGGATGCCGGATTTTCCTGAATGAGCAGATTCGTTTTAGGGTCGATGTTTTTTTCAAGAATATATTTGATATACCTTTTCATTGCATTATAATGCTCGGCCAACAGTTGTTTATCATCATACTGCTGATAACTCTCCCAAGCTACAGTAAGTGCCGCGCTTCCCCATAAAACTCCTCCAAATCCTCCTCCAAGGGGGGCAACGTCGGTAAAGCGTCCGTCTTCCCGCTGCACATCGCGCATGGCCAGCATATGCCGTCTCAAAAACTGAGGAACTTCGGCCAAATAGGTAGCTGTACGCGAAAAAACCGAAATATCACCGCTCCAGCCAAGGCGTTCATTTCTCTGAGGGCAGTCGGTAGGTATAGACAAGAAGTTACTATAGGTAGACCAGGTTATATTTTCCCAAAGCTTGTTAATTTTCTTGTTCGAAGTTTCGTAATGAGAAGCCAGTTTATCGATAGAACTGATCACGGTTCCTTTGACTGCTTCAACTGGCAATGGCTGTTCTATACCAGTTACTTCTACGAAACGGTACCCATGAAAAGTAAAGCGAGGTGCAATCGTTTCATTTCCGCCTTTTGTAAAATAGATATCCTGAGCCATGGCTGCACGAATATTTTCGAGCATAATCATACCTGCATTTCCTTTGTATTGGGGCAAGTCGGGATATTTAACCTCCGCAAAACGCAAATAAATCTTTTTACCAGGTTCCATCCCTGACAAACTGATTTTCGGAACGCCAACCATATTTTGCCCCATATCATACACAAATACACCGGGACGAACTTCTTGAACCGACTGAGCCGTAAGCTCCTTTATTGGTTTTGCCGTTTGTCCAAACTGCCCGATCAATATCGCGTTTGAATAGTCGTCAACAGCAGCCATATTATCGCGTTTAGCAACATTTTCTGGAGTAATATGCCCATTAAGGCTCACTTCTTTAGCGGGGCTCCAGCCTGAAGCATTATATGAAGCGGTGCTCCAGCCGTTAATTAAGGATTCTTTTGACGAATCATAGACCTCTCCCTGGAAGAAGCTGCCATACAGCACCGGACCCTTATCAAAATAAGACCAGGTTGCCGGGTCACTAACTATAATATCCTGTTTGCCATCCTGATAGGTGATCACTAATTTGGTTAAGAGTGATTGCTGATCACCGAAGAAGTTCCAGTTTTCACCAGTATAAGTCGCGCCTCCACTCCACCAGCCTTCGGCCAGAATGGCTCCAAGTGCGTTCTTTCCGGGGTGTATATGTTGTGTAACATCGTATGTTTGATATAGATGGGTTTTATTGTATTGGGTGAGCCCCGGATTGAAATAGTCATTACCGATGCGGGTACCATTCAGATATACATCATAGATTCCGCGGGCTGTGACGTACAAGCGAGCCTTCGCAACTTTCGCCTGAGAAGATGTAAATGTGGTACGAAGCATGGGCATTGAATTTCCACCCGGATTTGCAGTTACAAAAGTTTCTGTTTTATTACCTTGTACGATGTACGACCCGCCTCTAACGGTTAGACTTCTGCCTGAACCTGAAAAGATCCCATTGTTCTCCTTATCTAATTTTTCAGTAAAAAGCACATTAGCCGGACTTCTCAAGTTGCGAACTTCCAAGTTGGAGAAAGCTGCTTTTTGTCCTTGACGAAGAGAAAAGCCAATATCTGCCAAAACCGGAAAGGCGATAAAGTCTCCGCCTCTTCCTAATGGGTTTAAGTTAACTTCTCCCACGAATTCATCTCTATCAGCACCATTTATATAGATGCGTGAATCGCCCAAGTTAGAGCTGAGACTGACGGTGTGCTTGTCATACTTATTTGCATCATTAATGATGGCAAGTGGAATAGAAAAACTTTTGAAGGGAACTTTCTTTTTATCATCTGGATGATATCCTACTCTGTACACGTTTAGTTTTGCATTTTCCTTTAATGATAAAGGGGCAATATCAATTTCGACTATCAGATAGGATTCATCTTTTTTATTCTCGAGCTTATAGAGGTTCTTATAGGTATCCATTAAACGATCATCATTGGCTCCGTAGATAAAGCCTGCACGTGTAGATTTCGACTTTTTATCTAATTGTACAGAGAAGTTGATCTTGAACACGGGAAGATAATCTGAATACAGTACCATATCTTCATCGCCTCCGCCAATCCATTTGGCACCACTCCAGGCAGCAAGCTTAGGGTCGGGATTCATTAACCCAGTTTCAAACCATGATTTTGCAGCATGTTGGGCATTCGTTTGATCCCAAACATTAATTACCCAATGGTACCGGGTAGACGCCCGCAGAGGCTTACCACTATATTCCAGGTTCAGTGATACATCACTTTTAATTTTATCAGAATCCCAAACGACATTTCCGGCTTCATCACTTACCACCAATTGATAAGCAATTTGTTTATACCCTGGCTTATTTTCTGTAGTCTGCATTTGCCAGCTGAAGCGAGGATGTTCAACATCAATACCTAAGGGAGTTTCTGCATATTCAACCTTCAAGTTTACGATTTGAACGGCTTTCCCAAGGAGATAACTAGGTATAAAAATTAAAATAACTAATAATTTGATATTGCTTATCATGTTATTTAAGTATTTGTCTGTCTGCAGCTTGAAGAAATAAAAAAGGACTTTTATAGCGGTTATATAATTCAGCAAACGCCGCTTCCACACCTCCTTTTAAAAACTCTATTAAATCCTGATCAGAAGATTTATTTATAGCTAGCCAAGTTTAATTATCCTTAATGCTTCCAATAATAACTATATTTTCTGGAAATGTTAATGTGTCTTTAATTTTCAGCGTAAACGTACAGAAAGGTGTGTATACTCGATGGCTAAGGATCATTGAACATGCACAAGATTTTAATGCAATTGAACAGAATACTTTAGGATCAGCAACGGTGTCGATAAAACCTCCCGGTTGACTACCGATATTCCAAGTACTTTATTAGGCCTGTTTAATTATATGATCAATACGAGTGAATGTTTCTTTAATTTCATGGCTATCTGTTTAGAAAGTCAGTCGGCAGTGCCCCCAAGCTTTTTGTTAAGCCCCCTCACCTGTATACAATGCCTTTGAAAGGCAAGACTTTGAGACAAAATACGCTCTGGAGCGCAGCGTAAGAGGAAGATTTTTTCCTCAAACCCGCAGGCCTGGTCTTGACGTCAAAGAATTGTTCAGAAATTTGCTAAACAAAAAGTCTGGGAGATTTTTGAGTTGTACTTAAAGGGATTTAAGAAAATTTCAATTATAAGCCTTAAGAAGTACGGCGAAGATGAGCCGTTCTTTTCTTTTTGCAGGAAAGCGGGTTAGGTAAGCATGGACGAATCGGCTTTCCTAAATATCTTCTGGATTTGACAGCTTCTTTCTGTCCATACAAAATATTTTTATAAAGTTATATGACTTCGCAAGTTCCGCAGCGAAGTCCCGGCCTCAAGGACGGCAAGATATTTTCGTATACGAAAATACATCTTGCTGCCCACCACACGAGGGCCAGTGCTTACCGTTCGGCTGCTGCGAATTTTGTTCAGACTTTCTGAATTGGTAGTAAAGGTGAGAAGCTTAGTTTATTGAAGTTCGCATTAAGCACGGTAGGTACGAAAAATAATGAATCAACACTAAGGGCCAGAAAAACGAGGGTACACTTTTCAAAAAATTCATATTAAGTAAAATCGAAGCTCAAATGCCATGATTTAAACCCGACGTTGAGCCATATTTATCTCTCGTACCTACCGTCACCCTTGCGAGTTATATATTCAATTCCCTTGCATTTTTGCTTCCAATTGAAACGCGAAGATTCTGTATTAAAAAAGCACACATGACATGGAAAAGATTGAACTATTAACTAAATCGGATCTGGAGGAATTTAAGAAAGATCTACTGCAAGAAATCGGCATCCTAATTCAGCCGCAGTCGCCGGAAGGAAAGAAATGGCTTAAAAGTGCAGAAGTCAGAAAACTTTTAAATATTTCACCAGGCACCCTTCAAAATTTACGAGTAAACGGAACACTGTGCTACACGAGAGTTGGCAGCATACTTTATTATAAATATGCTGACATACTAAAAGTATTAAATGATAACGACTCTAACAGTAAACTATGAAACCAATAACCTGCCTGGAGTACTTTATGGAAAAAGCGGCATTGGATAATCGTCTTTTTCCCACCCATGTGAGTCTATTCACGGCTATGATTCATTGTAGCCGAAACAATGAGGATGAAAGGCTTTTTAAAGTGAGCCGCAAACGTCTAATGTACTTCTCAAGAATAAAATCAATAGCCACTTACCATAAATGTATGGGTGAGCTGGTGGAATATGATTATATCATCTACTATCCGTCGTTTGATCCTTATCGGGCAAGCAGAGTGATGATAAAGAATCCGTAATTAAACATGAAGTAAGTTAGAAATGATTCAATTAGGTAATCATGAGTGCTCTGAGACGAACACACTAATCGCCATGTGAACCTTTAACAAAGAGAGAAAAAATCCAGTAAGTTTATCTCGTCTCGGCGCTCAAATAACGCATTCATTTTTTCTTTTTGTCAAATAAAATTCAGAAATTGCAGATAGCATTTTGCAGCTAGATTAAGTAAAACAAAGTGGTGAGTAATTCGGTGAGTTCGGAAACAAAACCACATCAATGATATCGAAAAGCGCGATTTTTGGGACTAAAACAAATCCCTCTTTCTCCGCAACCTTATGAAGGATAAAGCCTTTTACGATATGTAGAAGGCTTTTTTATGAATTTTTAAATTTAGTGGTGTAATTCTGAAGCTTTTAAGTGCAATATTTATAATATTATTTACAAGCCCGCTAATTCAGGATGGATATCAATAAACATATCTGTGGCTATCAAACTTAACTCATCAGGGTTACTAATTTTTTTATTGACAATTAAGTATGTACTATTTTGTCGTCCATGAAGTGAATAAAGAAGTCTGTATCGATTAACTCTTAATAGCATACTTATAAATCTTAAATCGTCTAGTATTAGATTTCTTCTCTTCATATCGATTTGCCAGATCAATCGTATGTGCACCGAGAAACCCCAAATTTGCAATTGGGTGCTTCCGCAATATTGAAAGCATAATATTCACGCAGGTTGCCACAATTTTGGAGCATTTAAATTCATGCGATAAAAGGTTAAACCTCTTCTTATTGCTTTTATGTTTTTTTAGGAAATATTTAATAATGAAAATATCGTATTTGTATCTTTCAACCTCGACTAAATAGTATTGATTTTCTGTTCTGAAGCTATAGGTTGCAACACTAACGAGATATTTTTTTGATGCGCGTTTTGGAAACCAACTTTATTAAAGTGATAGGCACTATCAAACATTAAAGCACCAAATACTTATAAGCTGGGTTTCTGATAGATTTAATTTCCTCAGCGCTCCTTTTCACAAGGCGAGATTTTGAAACGCGTGGATTCACACTAACCGGATTAGTGAGCAATGGAATTGAAAATTGAATTTGATTGCGAGTTCCCATATACTATTTGAGGTTATGTATAATTACCAGGATGAATTTTCCTTTGACACAATAGAAAGGTTTTTAAAATTAGATTTAGCCGTAGATGGAACTCACGGGGGATTGATACTTGGACCATCACATGATGACGGAGGAATATTTGTTTTAATAAAAAAAGAGTCATGTTATGTTTTAGGTAGAAGCCTTAGTGGGCAACGGATCTGCTTCAGGTACATTAGAGCGTTAGATAACGGCCGGACTAGAACCGCCAGGCATTAATCCGCGGCTTAGCTTCACCAGCGAATACTCAAGGACGAGCGCGGGATACACTCCCGAAATGGCCACGCTGATGTTATCTGCCAAGGCATGGTTGTAGGTGGTGGCCTTACTTGGCCTATTCCTGAAGCCAACATCCAGCACAGTTCTCAAGGGGTTTAAAAAGGCGGTCACCATTCGGAACTTCGCCTGCTGCGCCACCTGAGCGGGTGATAGCTGCCTGTTCTTTCTAATCCGTGGCATACCCCTCATGTAGTCGATGCCTCTCCAGGCACTGCCTACTATCTGATCAATTTTTCCGGATAAATTTCTTAAAATCCCTCTACTAAACTTTCCCATAATGTTTAAATTTTAAAGGTTAAAAAATCTGTTTCTGCAGTTCTTCATTAGCGCTAAATTTTGTTCTGCTGAAGCAAACATAAGGGCGTTTTTAAGGATTAGTAGCTGTTTTTGAGGCGCTTGCCGAACTTTGCGAGGATTTGCGAGAACTTGCCGAAGATTGCGAAGTTGTAGGTACTTTCTTCGGGACTTGTTCGGAAAAAGGGGGGGACTTGTTCGGAAATTTCCGAAGCTGTCCCGAAGCAGTCTCGAACAAGTCCCGAAGAAGGGCTGGCTCGAAACGCATTTTGTCTCACCCTGAAATCAGCTTGCCAGCAAAAAAATCAGGGAAAACATTCAGGCATATAACGGCTTGAGGCCACACAGCAGCTGTGACTTTCTCACTCCTGAACAGGCACACTTAAAAATAGGAATACTCAAAAAGAGATGGAAGAACCGGAGCTATAAATTAAATGAAAAAATACTTGTATACCTCCACTACAATTAACACCTTGCAGTGTATAGTTAATCTACAATTAATCCCCTAATCTGTATAGATTCAGGGTGAGACAAATTATACACACTGCCTGGCCTTGTAGGGGACAGCTTCGGGGGAGCCGCCTAAAATTCCGAACGTGTCTCGAACGTGATACACTAAGGGTAGGGCGTCGATACGGACAGGCATTTTAAATACTCATAAAGGCAAGTTTTTTATCAGATGAACAATTGTCTCCTAAAAACAGATTTGTCATTGGCTGTTAAAGAGGTTTTTTCCTGCAGTACTAAAAAAGGGAGTTTGTTCGGGAGCTCTTCGGAAAATTCACAGAAAAACCAAAAATATTTTTGCTTAGTGTACCTGGTAAAGAGCAGGGAAACGGGGAGAATTGGCTGTTGCGGTCCCAGGAAAGGTCCACACTTTTTTGCGCCAGTTCCACACTTTCTACGCTCTATCGGAATTGCATAATCTAAAAAGGGGCAACACCAAAAACTGATGATAATTAGACCCCAACCTGATTAAAATCATCTTGATGATACGATTCACGTAGTATTTTCAATTTAGTAATCCGCGTAACTTAAGACATGTAAACTAACTAGAGTACAAATTAATCTACGAACATGCCCATTATCACAATTAAACACGAAGGCAGAGTCTACCAAAGAGTTATATCTAAAAAGCAGGGGTTCTATGTTATGGAATCAAAAGGCCTGGAATATTGGTTTGGAAAGGATTTTCACAAGTATCCATCCACTCATGGCTGGCATATTATCAATGATAAGAGCCTGCCTGATTTCATGATGGAATTAGTATCTGAGGAGCTGCAGCGGTTAAGTATGGAACATACTGCTGTGTAGGAGTTATCTGTTATAAAATAGGCTTGCTATGTAAAAAAGAAAAGCTCACCGTGCTTCGGAGAGCTTTTCTCTCATCTAATAGTGCCTGGCTCATGATCCGGACCAAATGTCCGTGAATTCGATCTTCCGTGACTTGAGTGCTTTGGCACATAATCGTGGTGGTCCACACCCGTCGACTCTTTTTTAGTCTCCGAGTCCGTTTTTACGCCTTGTTCATTTTTAAGCTCTGCTTCATCATTTCCAAGGGCTTTGTCAGATTTTGATTGATTTTCCATGGTTTTCTTTTTATCCCGGTTAAATTCAATGGTAATCTTACTTTCTTTTAAAGATACAAAAAACATATGCATTAAAAAAGGCCCATTTGGAATGCATATAATTATTTATGAGGGATTTAAAGATTAATAGTGACTTAAGTCCGTCACTATCATAGTAAAGATTCGAACAATTAACGATAAACTAAAAAACCGCCTTTGACCAGTTCATGGGATTCACCTTACTAAGCTCGCCACGCAAATCTGTTTCGAGAAGAGCAGAAATGCGGTCATAGGTAAATCCGCGTGCTAAAAGAAACATTAATTTTGTAACAGCGGCCTCATAAGTCATGTCAAAACCGCTGACAACGCCCATATTCTTTAGATCACGACTTGTTTCGTAACGCCCTAATTCAACGCTGCCAACTTTACATTGAGAAATATCGAGGATTATCTTCCCACTTTTAATGGCAGTGTCGAGGCAATCTAAAAACCATTTTTCTGTTGTTGAATTGCCTGCCCCAAAAGACTCTAAGATTATTGCATCTGTTGCCGAACTAACTATTGCGCCAACAGTTTCTTTACTGATACCAGGATATAGTTTTAAAACAGCAATTTTATTATTTAATTTTTTATGAACCCTGAAAACACACTCATCGCATTTGCGAATGCTACTATCATTAAAGCGTAAATGCACTCCGGCTTCAGCCAAAACAGGATAATTTGGCGACCTGAAGGCTTCAAACTTAGCAGAGTTGTATTTAAATGAACGATTACCGCGGAAAAGTTGAAAATCAAAATAAATGCAAACTTCAGGAACCCTCGCTTTACCGTTTGCCATTTTAGCCGATGCAATTTCAAGGGCGGTAATCAGGTTTTCTTTTGCATCTGTCCGGATCTCGCCAATGGGCAACTGGGAGCCGGTAAAAATAACAGGCTTGTTTAACCCTTCCAGCATAAAGCTCAAAGCTGAGGCAGTAAAGGCCATGGTATCAGAGCCATGAAGAATCACGAAACCATCGTATGCTTCATAGTTCTTTTCGATCAGCTCTGCCAATTCAATCCAAATAACCGGCGACATATTCGATGAATCAATAATTTCATCAAAAGAATGAACGGTTATCTGATAGGGAAGGCGTTGTAATTCAGGAACGTTTTCGGTAATATGTTCAAAATCCAGAGGCTTTAATACACCCGTTAGTTTGTCCTGAACCATCCCAATAGTCCCCCCGGTGTAAATAATTAAAACCTTTGTCATTCCGAAACTCAATTATTTTCTAAAGATATGAAAGGAAAGTCTTTGTCAAACCCCAAAAATATTTTTTGAATTTTCTGTGGTAATGTCGGCAACAATCTCAATCGAAACTTCCTTAATGTCTGCAACTTTTTGTGCTATATACGTAAGAAAACTACTTTCGTTCGGTTTTCCTCTAAATGGCACCGGCGTTAAATAAGGTGAATCCGTTTCAAGAACGATATTTTTTAAATCTAATTGCTGAACGACTTTATCCAGGCCTGAATTTTTATAAGTAACCACCCCTCCGATACCAAGGTAAAAACCGAGATCAATAATCAAATCAGCTTGCTCTTTTGTTCCTGTAAAGCAGTGGAATATTCCCCTCAGCGTCTCATCCTTTTCAGAAAGCAATAATTCATATACCTCATCGAAAGCTTCCCTGCAATGGATAACAATCGGCAGGTTCAATTCTTTAGCCCAGGAAATTTGCTCACGGAAAGTCTCCTCCTGCATTGTCAATGTGGTTTTATCCCAATATAAGTCTATGCCAATCTCCCCGATCGCATATATCTTATTTTTAGCGATCGCTTGTCTTATTAACCCGAGTTCCGTTTTATAATTTTCTTTTACATCGCATGGATGCAAGCCTAACATTGCAAAACAATGTTCCGGATACTCTGATACAAGTTCGGAAACCATGGAAATAGATTCAGAATCTACATTTGGCAGAAAAAGACGTTGAACCTGATTATCCAGACAACGCTGCATTAGTAGTTTCCTTTTTTCAGCATCTCTTTCGTAGTAAAGATGCGTGTGTGTATCCGTGAGAATCATTTTTTTGCAAATATAGCGTAAAGCTGAAAGATCGCCCGATGTCCCAGTAGTTTATTACGACAAGTACTTTCCTACTATAGGCATCCTTCGCCCCATGCCAAAAGCTTTGGGTGATACGCGTAAAATAGGCGGAGTTTGATATCGTTTAAACTCAGCTTTATTTACCATTGCAATAACTTTTTTAACGAGTTGCTCATCAAAGCCCTGAGCGATTATGTCGCGGGAACTCTTCTTTAACTCTATATACTGATATAGTAGTTTATCGAGAATATCGTAGTCTGGTAGCGAATCGCTATCCTTCTGACCAGGACGTAACTCGGCAGATGGCGGCTTTACAATGCTATTTAAAGGAATTATTTCTCTTTCGCGATTTATGTACTCTGCCAGCTGATAAACCTGAGTTTTATATACGTCTCCCAATACTGCGATGGCACCGGCCATATCACCATATAGTGTGCCGTAGCCAACCGCGCATTCGCTTTTATTAGAAGTATTTAAGAGTATGTAGCCAAATTTATTTGAGAAGGCCATTACTATCACAGCGCGACAACGAGCCTGTATATTTTCTTCAGCAATATTAAAAGGTAAACCTTTAAACACCGGAGCAAGCATAGAATCGAAAGCATCGGCGGCATCCTTAATGGAAATAAGCTCGTGTTTACAGCCCAGGTTTTTAACCAGATCTAAAGCATCCTGCACGGAATGACCCGTAGAATATTTTGAAGGCATCAATACTGCCATAACATTTTCGGGACCAAGAGCTTCGGCAGCTAAGGCGCAAACAAGTGCGGAATCGATTCCGCCTGACAAGCCAAGGACTGCTTTACTAAAACCTGATTTATAAAAATAATCCCGAATACCCAAAAGTAGCGCCTGATGAATTTGCTCTATATCCGGGGCGGGATTATAATCCATCTTTTGATGGCTCCTGATTACATTGTCATCAAATTCATATGTCCGGATATCTTCTTTAAAGTAATTCAGTTGATCAAGCAATTCGCCTGCTGCATTAAAAACAAGCGAGCCGCCATCGAAAATTATTTCAGTTTGTGATCCAACTTGATTGACATACAGCAACGGCAATTTATATTTCTTACAATTATCACTCAACACCTTATAGCGATTATCATCATGATTGTAAGAAAAAGGTGAGGCGGCAATATTGATCATAAAATCCGGCTGATCTTTGATCAATTCATCCATTGGAGCGGATATATATAGAGGATTATCGTTGATATTCCATAAATCTTCGCAAATAGTTAAAGCGATTTTCTTGCCTTTAAAATCTATGCAAAAGAAATTAGTTGCTGGTTCAAAATACCGGTACTCGTCAAAAACATCATACGTGGGCAGCAATGCTTTATTAACAATATGTTGGACACTGCCATTCTCAATAAAATAAGCGGAATTGAATAAATCTTTCCCTTCTGTTCTTGGGTTTTTTGTGGGAGCGCCTAAAATACATGCAATATCTGTACAAGCAGCTGCAACTTGCTTTACAGCCTCATCGCACAACTCTATAAATTCGGAAAACTCCAGAAAATCTCTCGGCGGATAGCCACAAATAGCTAATTCAGCAAATACAACCAAGTCCGCACCCTGTTGCTTTGCATAATTGATGGCCTTAATAATTTTTGTTGAATTTGATTCGAAATTACCGATGTGATAATTTAATTGAGCTAGTGCAATCTTCATTTACGTATAAGAAGTTTATTAAAAAAACAATGCCAGATTTAATGTCACAAAAGGATTTCGTGAATCAAAATCTTTAAACGTTTTAGTAAATCCGTTATTAAAAGTAACGCCGGTAAGGGCAGTTAAGTTTCTACCAACATTCCATTCGGCTCCTCCACCCATTATCAGGCCCAATCTTCCCGAGTTCACTTCCGATGAAATCGAAACATCTTCCAATGTTTCATTGGTTCCAAAAGTTACTGCATCTTTTTTTGCAGAAATATTAATTCCGGTTCCTAAACCGAACTGTCCGTAGAACCGGCCCTGATCCGAAGGGTTACTTTTAAGCTTTAAAGTAAAAGGAATTTCAATATACTGAAGTTTATATTCATCAGTGGAAACATTCGTCCTGACAGCTTTACTCTGCAAGGATGTCACAGTGAAGGCTGTTGAAAAATAATAATTTTTTGCAAAGCCGATATCCGCAATCACCCCGTATGAAAATCCAGCCCTACTTCCATCAGATACTAATCTGTTAGCGTCATCCGTCGACCAGCTTAGGTTAGGAGACAATGTAAATCCTAATTTGAAATTCTTTTCAATTTCCTGGCTTTGCCCGAAAAAAGGAATTAAGAAAATGCTGGCAATTACTAATAGGTGTCTCATAAGTTTCAAAGGTATAATCTGTCTCTTCTCTTTGATTTTGCTATTTTCGCTTTAGAAATCATATGAATACTAAAAGCATTTTCCAAATCTACCTGTTTTTTTTTATTGGCCTGTTTGTATTCGGCTGCAAGAATAAGAAAGATGTTGATGTAAGTAACATAAATCTTGACATAAAGATTGAAAGATTTGATAAAGACTTAAGCGCATTAACCGTTTCAGAGTACCGGCAGCAAGCCAGTCAGCTTCAACAAAAATATGGTGTCTTTTACATGGATTTTATGGAGGGAATGCTTAGCGTGGGAAACCCAGGCACTGAGGAGTACTTTCAAAATCTTAAAACTGTGTTATCCGCTCCGGACTACAATGCTTTGAAAAATGAAGTTCAGCAAAAGTATCCCGATCTAGAGAAGCAGGAACAAGAATTGACCGACGCATTTAAGCACGTTAAGTATTACTACCCTAAACAGCCCATTCCGCGAATTATTTCTTTCTTTTCTGGATTCTCGGTACAAACTCCCATCGGAAATAATTACATCGGCATTGGTCTGGATATGTTTTTGGGATCTGATTCAAAATTTTACCCAGCCTTAAGAAGCAGCATACCGGCTTATATTTCAAGGCGTTTTACTCCCGAAAATATAACACCCCGAGTTATGGAGGCATTTATCCGCGAAGAAATGTTTCCGGAACCAGACCAGGTTACATCATTAATGCAAAAGATGATTTACAACGGTAAAATCCTGTATTTTATGGATGCCGCAATGCCTGACGTTCCGGATTCTTTGAAAATCGGATATACAAGCCAACAACAACAATGGGCCGAAGAATATGAAAGTGGAATCTGGGCTTATTTTTTAGAACAAAATCTTTTGTTTGAAACCGATTACTATAAGATTCAGAAATACCTCACAGAAGCACCATTTACGCCTGGTATAGGAGATAAAAATGAATCGGCACCAAAGCTTGCAGTTTTTACGGGATGGAAAATTGTGAAGAAATACATGGAGAACAATCCATCTGTCACAATCCAGGACTTAATGCAGGATATGGATTTACAGAAGATCTTAGACAAATCGAAATATCGTCCGGATTAATCGGGTAAACTGTCAATTGGCGCAATAGTAATTTTACCGTCGCGACCGATCCCTCCTGAATAAATCCGCCCGTTAGGGAGCTGTCCTAAAGGCCTGCCCGATCCAGTGCGTATCTGACCTAAAAGGATTGCAATATCTGTTTGTGGATTAACTGAATATCCTCCGGCTCTATTTCTGATCGAAACAAAGCTTGCACTTTTCTTATCTGCAATCTGAGGCCTCTGTCCGCCAGACAAATAGCTCAACAAAACATGTCCGCCGTTTCCATTGTCATAATGCCTGTTGGAAGCTCTGGCATCCTCTCCGGAAACATCAATATAAAGGCTTCTTAGCTGAACAAAATTTATTGAAAGATTTAAATCAGTTCCGTTATTCTTACTATCGTTGCCACTGATAACAACATCTTTACCTATAACGGCATATTTTACAACAAGATTCACTTTTTTCTTGGCTACAAACGACAATTTAGATTTATCCTTCATTATCAGTGTATCAATAAAAATTGAAGTTATAGAGTCGCCCTCAGTGATAGAATAAGATCTTCTGGAATCTATCATCAACTTATCAAGCCTAATGGATTTCGATGTAACTTGCCCTATAGAAATATACGGCAAAATCAGCGTAAAAAATAAGAATATAGATTTCATTATTCTATAACGCCGGGCGGAGAGTTATCTTGTAATAATTTGACTTACAGAGCATTTTGCTCTATAAGTCAAATACTATTTCAGAATATTAATAACTGATTTAAGACAAAGGATTACACCTATTACCAAAATAATATTCGATAACAGATCAACAAATCCCCAGTCGGCAATGAAGCGTAATACGGCACCCAAAACAGACACAAAAACACCCACAGCCATTAAAATATAATGACTTGGATTATTGGCATTGTCAGTACTTTCGCTTTTTTTATAAGTCTCTACTAGATTCTCCATTTCAATAATTTATCCGGCGAAATTACAAATCTGATTCTATACAAAAAAGCTTTTAATCTTTTAAAACCATTTTCAATCCCGAGGACTTTAATCTTTAAAAAAGGTTATGGCAAAGTATTCAAAAAAGGCAGGCGAAAAAGTGGAAGAAGCTATGCATGAAATGAAAGAAGGCAAGCTTAAAACCGGAACAGGTAAAAAAGTAACCTCCAAAAAACAAGCTGTCGCAATAGGCTTGTCGGAAGCAAGAGAAGCAGGAGCGAAAGTACCAAAAAAGAAGTAGAGTATAAATCTAAAATTTCACGCAAAGCTCGCGGGAGCACAAGCATTTTACAATTACAACACCTTCTTATCCAGATATATCTTTTTGCTTTCTTTGCGTGTTTTTACTTATTTTGCTTCGCGTGAAATACGCTCTGTCAATATAAGCTATACAATCACCAGCTCATTCAATTGCATATTTATATAATTCATCTCCTCTGCATGTAGCTTCACGTTAGCAGCTTTCGCGTTCTGAGCCGCCTGACCTGCATTTCTGGCTCCAGCCAACGCGATGGTAATCCCAGGCTTCTCAATAGTCCATTTTAACACCAACTGGCCCAGGGTGATGCCTTTATCTTCCGCGATATGCTTTATCTTATCTAAAAAGAGATTCACCTGGATAATATTTCCGGGCGAAAAATATTTAAGACCTGCTCTATGATCACCCGCCGAAAATTGATATCCTGGTTTGATCTTGCCCGTTAACAAGCCCCTTTCCATCGGACTATACGCCAATATAGACTTCTTATTGGCAAGGCAATACGGAACGACCACTTCCTCTATCTTTCTATTTACCATACTATATGGCACCTGATTAGAAACCAGCTTAACCGTCTTCTCAGCCTCCTGCATTTGCTCGGTAGAATAATTACATACGCCGGCAAACCTAACTTTTCCTTGTTGAATGAGCGTTTCTACAGCCTCCATGGTTTCATGGATTGGCGTTGTTGGATCCGGCCAATGAATTTGATATAGATCAAGATAATCGGTACCTAAAAGCTTCAGACTGGCTTCGCATTCCGCTATTACACTTTTCTTTCCGGCATATTTATAGATGTCTATATCGAGTCCCTGATTGTCTTTACTCCTAAAATAAAACTCTCCATTCTTTCCTTTCCATTGCAGACCATATTTGGTGAGTATTTGCACCTTATCTCTCGGCAAATCTTTGATGGCCTCTCCTACTATTTCCTCACTTAAGCCCTGCCCATAAACAGGTGCTGTATCAATAGAGGTAACCCCATTCTCATAAGCTGCCCTG
Organism: uncultured Sphingobacteriaceae bacterium; assembly: GCA_946887045.1. The sequence goes on from CAMPKC010000004.1 coordinate 119,563, forward strand.
ATTGCGCTTACCGACTCTTTCCGTTCAGTACCTCCCCACATCCAGCCCCCCGCAGCCCAGGCACCAAACGTTATTACCGAAAGTTCCAAATCTGATTCGCCAAGTCTTCTATATTCCATACTGCTTTTTATGCTTGAACATACGGTATGATTATAAGTTTAATTTTTCGTCAGAGGTACTGGCAGAAGATGTAGCATATTAACTGATCTTTTCGTAATTGAAGAATGAATTTCAAAATATTCTTTGCCGGATATATTTTTATTTTCCTGTCTGCATGTAGCGCTAAAGAGGATTTATGTACAGCATATCAATGTAGTGCCCCGGTAAAGAAATTGAAGCTGAAATTCAGGGATTCAAACAATTTCGACCTTTTGTTTTCAACAAACGCCACATATAGCCTCAACGATCTGAAAATCCAGAGTTCACTCTTTAATGCCGATTTATCATTCGGAATAGACAGTACGGATAAAAGCAACAGATATGTTCTAATTCCCTTTTTCCATTCACAAAATTTAAGGATAAAACTAGCTAACAAGCAGGAAGATAATATAGAAATAGAGACAGCATTGCAGGAAGTAAGATGCTGTGAAATTATAAAAATTACAAGTCTAAAAATTAACGGGACCACTATCTGCACCAACTGCAGCACCATCGAGCCCATTGTTCTAATAAAATAAAAAATCCCGGCTATGTGGTAGCCGGGATTTCTAAATCATCTATCTTTTGCGTTAAGCTCCTGTCAATGCTGCTGCACCGCTCACAATTTCTGTAAGTTCGGTTGTAATAGCTGCCTGACGAGCCTGGTTATACGAAAGTTTCAAGGCCTTTAACAAATCACCGGCGTTTTCTGTCGCTTTATCCATAGCCGTCATACGGGCTCCATGTTCAGATGCATGTGAATCTAAAATTGCTTTGTATAACTGGGTCTTCACCGATTTAGGAATCAATTCATTTACGATCTCTTCCTGCGAAGGCTCTAAAATATAGTCAGTTTTTGACGTAGCAGTTGTTTGCGAAACTTGAATACGTGGCACTGGAAGCAATTGCTCAGCAACTAAAATCTGCATCGCAGCATTTTTGAACTGATTGTATACTACTTCCACTCTGTCAAAGTCGCCATCGGCAAAACCCTTCATTATAGCTTCTGAAATAACGGAAGCGTTTTCGAAGGTGAGTGCAGAATACAACTCATTATTGTTTCCAATAACATTGTATTTGCGTTTTTCATAAAAGTCCTGTGCTTTCTTACCTACTGCAACAATACTAACATTGCCGTTTGCTAATTGCTCAGAATACTTTTCAGCGATTAACTGATTAGCAGTCTTGATAACATTGGCATTAAAAGCTCCGGCCAGTCCGCGATTCGAAGCCACAACCACTACAAGAACCCGAACAGGCTCACGCTCCTGTATAAAAGGAGAAGTTGATTCTTCAAGACTTGCAGAGAGGTTTGACAGAATATCCTTCAGCTTGTTAGCATACGGACGTAACTGTACAATAGCATTGGTAGCTCTCTTCAACTTGGCCGCCGAAACCATTTTCATGGCCTTGGTAATCTGCTGAGTCGAACTTACCGATGTAATTCTATTTCTTACTTCTTTTAAATTAGCCATTTTTCAAAGTTGTAAGTTGAAGGTTGTAGGTTATAAGTTTATTCAACTCACAACCTACAACCTTCAACCCAATTAATATCTTCCCGCTAATTCCTTAGCAACAGTTTCAAGAACAGAAGTTATGCTATCATCTAATTTACCAGCTTTAAGAGCTTGTAAAACTTCAGGGTTACGTACTTCTAATTGTTGAATATATTCTTTTTCAAATTCTCTAACTCTTTCTACAGGAACCTGACGCATTAAATTCTTAGTTCCGATATAGATAATAGCAACTTGCTTTTCTACTGAAACAGGAGAAAACTGTCCTTGCTTTAAGATCTCCACGTTACGAGCACCTTTATCTAATACCGACTTAGTTGCTGCATCAAGGTCAGATCCGAATTTAGAGAAAGCCTCTAACTCGCGGTATTGAGCCTGATCAAGTTTCAAGGTACCAGCAACTTTCTTCATCGACTTAATCTGAGCGTTACCACCCACACGAGATACAGAAATACCCACGTTAATCGCCGGACGAACCCCCGCATTGAATAAGTTAGATTCAAGAAATATCTGACCGTCGGTAATCGAAATTACGTTAGTTGGGATATATGCTGATACATCACCAGCTTGAGTTTCGATGATCGGAAGAGCTGTTAATGAACCGCCACCTTTAACTAAATGTCTGATAGAATCTGGTAAATCGTTCATGCTCTGAGCAATCTCATCCGAAGCATTGATCTTAGCAGCACGCTCCAATAAACGGCTGTGAAGGTAAAACACGTCTCCAGGATAAGCCTCACGGCCCGGTGGACGACGAAGTAATAATGATACTTCACGATAAGCAACAGCTTGCTTAGATAAATCATCATAAATGATCAAAGCAGGACGTCCTGTGTCACGGAAGAACTCACCTATCGCAGCACCCGAAAACGGAGCAAAGAACTGCATTGGCGCCGGATCTGCCGCAGAGGCAGAAACAACAACGGTATATGGCATTGCACCATTTTCGTCAAGCGTACGAACGATCTGTGCTACTGTAGAACTTTTTTGTCCGATAGCAACATAGATACAGAATACCGGCTGACCAGCTTCGTAAAATTCTTTCTGGTTTATAATGGTATCGATACAAACTGCAGTTTTACCAGTCTGACGATCACCAATAACCAACTCACGCTGACCACGGCCAATTGGAATCATCGCGTCAATAGCTTTGATACCAGTTTGTAATGGCTCGGTAACGGGCTGACGGTAAATTACACCCGGAGCTTTACGCTCTATCGGCATCTCATACGTCTGGCCGGTTATAGGTCCTTTTCCGTCAATCGGTTGTCCTAGCGTGTTTACCACACGGCCAAGCATTCCGTCGCCAACTTTAATAGAACCAATACGGTTAGTACGTTTTATCGTATCGCCCTCTTTAACCTCGCTATAAGGTCCAAGCAAAACCACACCCACGTTATCCTCTTCAAGGTTTAATACAATCCCTTGTAAACCGGTTTCAAATTCAACCAGCTCACCTGATTGAACCTTGGTAAGGCCGTAAACACGAGCGATACCATCACCTACCTGTAAAACGGTACCAACTTCTTCAAGTTCGGCCTCTGATTTAAAGCCTGACAACTGCTGACGCAATATTGCCGAAACTTCATCTGGTCTTACCTCTACCATAGTTTTATTTATGAGTTTTTATTGTAAATCTTGTTTCTGTACTCTTTTGTAATTATGCCCTGCTTTCCGTTTCAAGCCGCTTGCGGGCTTTCCTCTTCAATCAGGTTTAAAATTCGGGGTATGTCTCCCTTTTGATATTGACTTTACGCAGGATTAAAACACCTTTTGCGAAAACTCCTTTTTTAATTTATTTAAGCTGCTAGAAATACTTGCATCTACCTGGCGATCACCTACTTTCAACACAAAACCACCAATCAGATCAGGATCAATTCTCGTCTCTAAAACAACTTGTGCTTTTGTAGACTCAATTACCAGGGCAGAAATCTTACTTTTTTGATCTTCAGAAAGCGGGGCAGCAGAAGTAACAACCGCGTGGATTATATCCTTCCGGCGATTGTATTCGCTTAGAAATTCTTTTGCTGTAGCGTAAAGAACTTCAGAACGGCCTTTAGCGACAACGATCTTAAAGAAAGCCATGATCACTTTATGAAAGCTGCTTCCAAACAATTGATTAAGTATAGCCGTCTTCTTATCTATACCAACAATCGGATTGCGTAAAACTGCCTGCAATTGCGAATTTTGATGCATTACACTAACAAACGACTCGATATCCGCTTTTATGGCTTCCAATGAATTTTGCTCTTCAGCAAGGTCGATTAATGATTTTGCGTACCGTGATGCTACTTGTATTTCAGACATCTTTTATATAGTTATAAGTTGTAGGTTATAAGTTGTAAGTTTTTAACTTCTCCTCAACTCAATTACTAATTTAACTTCACTTCCTTTAGCAAGTCAGAAACTAAAGCTTCCTGTTTGCTTTTATCTTCTAATTGATGGCGCAAAACCTTTTCTGCGATCTGAATAGAAAGCTCAGCAACCTGACCTTTGATTTCTGCAAGAGCGGCTGTTTTTTGAGTTTCAATTTCGTGTTGAGCTTTCTCAAGCATTTTTGCACCTTCAATTTGTGCGCTTGATTTTGCCTCACCCACAATTTTATCTTTAAGCTCTTTAGCTTCCTTTAAGATGAGGTCGCGTTCTGCACGAGCTTCTTTTAACAAAGATTCGTTCTCGCTGGTTAAACGGGCCATCTCCTCTTTAGCTTTATGTGCCGACTCAAGAGCATTCTCAATAGAACGTTCACGATCGTTGATAGCTGTAAGAATCGGAGACCATGCAAACTTCTTTAATAAAATTAAAAGAAGCAGAAACGCAACGGTCGACCAAACTACGAAGCCAAGATGATGATTTAATATACCTTCAAATAATTCTTCCATTTTTTATATCAATTTCTTTTCATCAAAACAAGCTCCGGAAAACAACCAACCGTTAATTCTCCGGAACTATGAATCCTTATTGAGGGTTGTTACCCAACAATGCTACTACCACACCGAACAACGCAACACCCTCTACAAGTGCAGCTGCGATGATCATAGCAGTTTGAATTTTTGAAGCAGCCTCTGGCTGACGAGCAATACCTTCCATTGCTTTACCACCAACCTGACCAATACCGATACCTGCACCGATAACTGCTAAACCTGCACCAATTGCAGCGATTGAACCTACCATAATGATTAATTTATATAGTTGTTAAAAAATGATACTAATGATGTGCATGCTCATCAACCGCCGTTCCGATAAACAAAGCAGTAAGCATAGTAAAAATAAACGCCTGAAGAAATGCCACTAAAAGCTCCAGAACATCCATGAACAATACGAAAGCAACAGAAACCGGTGCGATTGCCAAAGATTTAAAAATAAAAATCAATGAAACTAAACTCAGCACGATAATGTGCCCCGCCGAGATGTTGGCGTATAAACGAATCATCAATGCAAAAGGCTTAGATATGACTCCAATAATCTCTACCGGAATCATGATCGGATATAACCACCATGGTACGTCCGGCAATAATATGTGCTTCCAGTAATATTTGTTACCGTTTAAGTTGGTAACCAACAATGTAATAAAAGCAAGAACAAATGTCATGAAGATATTTCCGGTAACATTAGCACCACCCGGAAACAAAGGGAACAGTCCGAGCAAATTGTTAATCCAGATAAAGAAGAACATGGTTAACAATAGAGGCATAAATTTACCATACTTATAACCAATATTTGGTTTTGCAATTTCATCGCGAACAAAAAGAATAACAGGCTCAATTAAAGACTGAAAACCTTTAGGAGCCATCCCCTCACGTTTTTTATACGCTCTTGAAACAGATGTAAAAATCAGGATCAATAAAATAACAGCTAACCAAATTGCAGCTACGTTTTTTGTAATCGAAAAATCGTACACATTTGACGATGCCGCCTGATCAACCTCACCAGATGCATTTACAGCAAATACTTTGTCTTCTATAAGCTTATAGCTGTAGTATTTACCCGCATAAATCTCCTCGCCATGATGAAATTTAGACGAAGAAAACATCTCTGTACCTTTATCAGTAATAAGTATTATCGGAAGAGGCAAAGAAGTATGCCCCCAAAGATGCCAATAATGGGAATCTGCAATGTGTTCCATGATAGCAGCAGTAGGATCGAACTTCTCGTGCTCAGATTCTCCTTCCGTATGCTCTACTCCTGGAATTTGCGCGTCGCTTTCAACACCTGAGGAAAAAGTAGTATCAGCTAATTCATGATGCTCTGTATTTTGAGCTTTTGATACTGTCTGCAAACTAATAAAAACTAAAAAAAGTGCGAAAACAGCGCTGAATCTAATTTTTTTTGAATTCAAAATGTGGGTAAACGACATTTATTACAAGTTTTTTACGTTTTATTTTGGTGGCGCAAGTTACATAACAATGCATAAACTTCAAAGGACGTAAATGAGAAATATAAAGAAAAAAATTCCACCGCAAAAAGCAGGCTATTGACCTTGAATTTCAGCAAGTAAACAATAACAAACCCCATCGAGAAAAGCAACTTGATAATTATCGCTCCCATGATTACAAAAACAGAATTTTCTCCTCCATTTTTAATGCCAGCGATAGATACCACATATGCAATAACAGTGATCACTAAAAGGAATCCAAATATCACCCAAAACTTGGGAACTAAAATTACTTCTGCGGGATTATTGGCCTCGATTAACCACGCTGTTAAGCCCAATATTACAGCAATAAAAAACAGGATCAGAATGAATTTGCGTAAACTCAAGATTTCATTTTTTTAATGGAACGAACGATAACATATAAAGCAATAAAAACTCCCGCTAAACTTAGAAACGCAGTAACCAAAGGAGTTTTAGCTTGTCGATTCTCATCAATTTTGTATCCGGCATAAGTAAAGGCTCCAATTATAACAAACATTTGGAAACCCATAGCCGAGTACTGAGCGTAGCTATTTAACAAGTTCTTTCTTTTCTTAGCCGGCTTTTCACTTTCGTCTTCTTGCATAACATGCATTTAATTATTTGCAAAAGTACTACTTTTATCATCCAGGCACCCATGTTTTACGTTAACAAACCAAACATTTATGATTGAAAAATTGCCGGTCAGCGGCCATATAGTCGACATTTTAAATCGGCGGATTTATCCTGGTAAAATTTTCGTACTCAACGGTCGTATTCAAAAGATAGAAGAAACAGCCGAGGCAGATAATCAATATATCATGCCCGGATTCATTGATGCGCATGTTCATATTGAAAGCTCGATGCTCGTCCCTTCGGAATTTGCACGTTTAGCAGTAGTCCATGGCACCGTTGCCACGGTTTCTGATCCACATGAAATTGCTAACGTCTGTGGTATAGAAGGCGTAAAATTTATGATCGAAAACGGAGAGCAGGTCCCATTTAAATTTTATTTCGGAGCACCATCATGTGTGCCTGCTACGGTATTTGAAACTGCTGGAGCAGACATATCGATAAAGGAAATTGATGAACTTCTAAAATCAGATAAAATAAAATACTTAGCGGAGATGATGAACTGGCCCGGAGTCTTGTTTAACGATCCGGTGGTATTTGAAAAAATCAAGCTCGCAAAAAAATACAATAAACCTGTGGATGGACACGCCCCAGGATTAACAGGTGAAAAAGCTAAGCAATATATAGCGGCGGGCATAAGTACGGACCACGAATGCTTTTCCAAAGAAGAAGCTCTGGATAAATTACACCTCGGCATGAAAATCCTCATCCGAGAAGGAAGCGCTGCTAAAAATTTTGACGCATTAATAGAGCTTTTACATGATTTCGAAGACCAGATTATGTTTTGCTCTGACGACAAACACCCTGACAGTCTGCTCCTTGGCCACATTAACGAACTGGTAAAACGGGCGGTGGAAAAAAATATAGACGTTTTCAAAGTACTTAAAGCAGCTTGCGTCAACCCCGTAACCCATTATTCACTTGATGTGGGACTACTTCGTGCCGGCGACTTTGCCGATTTTATCATCACTGACAATCTAACAAACTTCAAAATAAAAGAAACCTACATCAACGGAAATTTAGTTGCTGCAAAAAGTCGTTCAAACATTGAATCTGTTAATGTTGATCCGATAAATAATTTCAATTGCTCGGAGATAAACATTGCCGACATTAAAGTCAAAGCGACCACTGAAAAGATTGCAGTAATTGAAGCGTTGGATGGACAGCTAATAACAAATAGAATTACGGCTGAAGCATTTATAAAAGACGGCTTCATCGAATCAAATCCTGAAAAAGACATTTTAAAAATCATTGTAAAAAATCGTTATAAAGATGCACCTCCCGCAATTGCCTTTATAAAAAACTTTGGCTTAACAGATGGAGCAATCGCATCGTCTATTGCGCACGACTCGCATAATATTATAGCAGTCGGCACAAACGATGACCTTATAGCGAAGGCCGTTAATAAAATTATTTCTTGTAACGGCGGTATTTCAGCGGTTTCGTCTACCGATTCAAAAACTTTGGCACTGCCGGTGGGCGGAATTATGACCTCTGCGGATGCTTATGAGGTCGCAGAACAATACACGGAACTCGATATTCTGGCAAAAAAGATGGGCTCGGGTTTGTCGTCTCCATTTATGACTTTATCCTTTATGGCCTTGCTTGTAATCCCCTCACTAAAACTTAGTGATCTGGGACTTTTTGATGGTGAAGAATTCAAATTCGTAAAATCGGAAACTACCTGAAAAAATGAACCAATAGTTTATCTTTGAATTATTAATATCACAAAAACTTATAAATAAGCTAACCGGAACAAAATATTTTGGCTAAGAGCTTGTTAATGTATTAAGTCAAATCATATTCAGTCTTGAAATCTAATTTTCAATCCCTGCCCATTTTTGCGATTATAGGTTCAGTATTTTTATCTACGGGTTGCATTAGTCCGAAGGATTCTGTGACGAGCAGAGGCATGCAGAACCTTACCGCCCGGTATAATATTATATATAATGCCAATCTCTTACTAGACGAGAGCTCCGAAAATATCGAAAAAGCGCATCTCGATAATTACAGTCAGCTGCTGACGATTTATAAAGAACCTTCAGAAGCAACATCTGCATCTGAAACCAAAAACCTGGATTCGATCATACAAAAAGCAAACGCGATAATTAATGACAAGCTCCATAGCAATTATGTTGATGATGCTTATTTATTGGTTGCAAAATCAAATTACTTAAAGTCAAGTTTCTTCAATGCCGCAGAATACTTTACTTACCTGTTTAACAACTACCCTTTAGAAAAAGATATCAGGCAAGAATCACTCACGTGGAAAACCAGAGCGCTCCTGCAGTTGGATAATATTGCTGAAGCATCGAATACAATCGACACAGCGTTGAAATACATTGAAACATCTGAAAAAACGATGTCAGATGTGTATGCAACTCATGCTCAGCTTTTAATTACTGCCAATCGGAAATCCGAAGCGATCTCCGTTTTAAAGAAAGCTATCGATTCCAGTCACTCGAAACGCAACAAGGTCAGATGGAAATATATACTTGCACAATTACAAGAACAAGATAAACAATATCAGGATGCCTATGATAATTTTACGGCTGTTGTAAAAAGCAATGCATCATTTGATATGGCTTTTAATGCTAACCTTAACAGGATACGGATTGAAGAGGAACAAAATGGCGTTAACTCGGACCGGATCAGCCGGTTAAAATCACTGTTAAAGGACGATAAAAACAAGGATTTTATTGATCAGATCTATTATCATATCGGGAATATTCATTTAGAAAATGACGAAATTTCTGAGGCGATCAACAATTACCATACTTCCATAAAAAAGAGCACCACAAATCTGGACCAGAAAGGTGTCACCTATTTAAAACTTGCGGATATTTATTTTAATAATGCGGATTACGTGAAGGCGAAAGCCTACTATGACAGCACTTTAAATACCTTGTCTCCAAAGTATCCCGGTTATGAACTAATAAAAAAGAAAGGCAATAACTTAGAGCTATTAGCAACAAGGTATCACACAATTAGTCGGGAAGATACTTTGCAAAGTTTAGCCAGGTTGCCTGAAGCTGAGAGAGAAGAACGAATCGGGGAACTGGTACGACAACAAGCGGAGCGCTCTCTAGCACAGGAAAATCAGCAAGAAGCGCCAAATGGATTAATCGCCGGCATTGACGGACCAACGACTGCCAAGCCAACGGATGGAAAGTTTTACTTCAATAACTCGACAGCTATAAGTCAGGGATTTTCGGACTTTAAGCGCAAATGGGGAAACAGGCGTCTGGAAGACAATTGGAGACGTATAAGTAAAACGGCAGCAGAAACCACGGTTTCGATGTCTGCAGATCCGGACGCTCCGATCGGGGCATCACTGGCAGCAACTAATACGGCTTTAAGTGCTGATGCGGTACGTCAAAATTACATGAAGAATCTTCCATTGACAGAGCCTTTACTTCAGCAATCAAATCAAAGAATCGCGGAAGCTTATTATGACATTGCAAACTTTTATAAGGATGAGTTAAAAGATGAAGAGATTGCTATTAAAACTTATGAGGAGCTATTAAAACGGATACCCGAAAGCACATACAGTTTTCCGGTTTATTATAACCTTTATAGATTGTATGCGCCGATCGATGCAGAAAAATCCACCACCTATAAGAATTTAATCCTTTCTCAACACCCCGATTCACCGTTTGCTAAAGCAATCAAGGATCCGAATTATTCGCGTGAAACCGATGAAAGACAGATAGCTTTACAGAAGGCATACAATGAGGTATTCGACCTTTATACCGAAAAAAAATATCAGGAGGTTTTAACCGGAATTCAAAAGATAGAGCAAAATTATGGCCCAAATACATTGTCGCCACAGTTAGCCTATCTTAACAGTTTAGCTCTGGGACACACCCAGAAATTAACGCCTTTTGAAAAAATGCTTGAACAGTTGACAACCACTTACCCTAATGACTTGTTAATTACACCACTTGTAAAACAGCATTTAAAGTTCATAGATTCTAATCGGGAACAAATGTCCACCAGACCGACTGCCCTGGTGGATTATAACAATACAGTGCCCTTTTTTGATGAAGAACCGGCAGAGCTGGATTCTCAACCGACTTCCATAAGCCAGGCACCCGTAGTATCTGATGCGCCGCAGAAAAACCCGGCACAAACGCAATCCGCTGCTACAGACACGGAAAAACCCCGATCAACGACGCCACAACAAGCTACCGTTCAATCATCGTCATCGCAGGCACCGATAGCAGAACCCAAGAAAAGCCAATTCACTTTACCGGGTGCAGCTGACTATTATTTTGTAATTAATGTCACCGACCCGCGTTATAATTTAAGTTCTTCGAGGTTTGGCATCGGGCAGTTCAACAGATCCAAATACGCCGGATCGCCGATAAAGCATCAGCTGCATGAAGCAAACAATGAAAATCAATTAATTTATGTAGGTGTTTTTCAAACATTTGAAGACGTAAAGGCCTATGAAAGCGCAATTTTACCTCTTCTGAAAGACATTATGAAGATTCCTGCTGAACAATATAGTACCTTCGTGATTACAAAAGAAAGCCTTGAGAAATTGATAAACAGGGAGATTATCAATTCATATATTGACTTTTATAAGAACAGCCATTAACATATGCAGAATAGAAAGACTACAGTTTTAACAAAACAAGAGGTAAACCGTTATACCGTTACTTTTTGGAAAATTGTTATCGGGTGTATTTCTTTTGGGATTATCCTTCTTTTTAGTATCGGGTTAGGAATTTTTGGAGCCCTGCCTACTTTTAAGGACCTTGAAAATCCAAAGAGCAATCTTTCTTCTGATATTATCTCTGATGATGGCGTAGTTATCGGTAACTACTTCGCTCAAAACCGGTCTTCTATAAGATATGACGAGATATCACCCAACGTGATCAATGCACTCATTGCAACCGAAGATATTCGATTTTATAGTCATTCGGGTATAGATTTCAAGCGAACGTTTACTATCCTGTTTTATAACCTGATCGGGAAACAGCAAGGCGCCAGTACTATAACTCAGCAATTGGCATTGAATCTATTTTCTGAAGAGGGCCGTTCCAAAGTATTTCTTAAACGAGTTGTTCAAAAATTACAGGAATGGATTACCGCTATAAAACTAGAGAGGCAGTATACAAAAGAAGAGATAATCACCATGTATCTCAATACCGTTAATTTTGCTTACAATAGTTACGGCATAAAATCGGCGGCCCGCACATTTTTCAACACCACTCCTGATAAACTTACTCCGGAACAGGCGGCAGTTGTGGTTGGGATGCTGAAAGGTCCCTCACTTTATAACCCTGTTCGTAATCCGGATCGATCTTTAGCAAGAAGAAACACCGTATTGGAGAATATGCAAAAAGCTGGTTATTTAACGGCTGCTGATGCTGAAGAACTGCAGCAAAAACCGTTAGTTCTCAAATTTAACCCGGCAGATCATACAGTTGGCTTAGCCCCCTATTTCAGAGCTGTGCTAAAAAAAGAAATTCAGGAAATTTTTGAAAAACAGAACATCAAAAAAGCCGATGACACTCCTTACGATTTAGACCGCGATGGCTTAAAAATCTATACGACGATCGACTCGCGCATGCAGCGTTATGCTGAAGAAGCGCAAAGAGAATATATTGCCCAACTGCAAAATCAATTTAACAGATCCTGGAGAGGTCGCGATCCCTTTAAGTTTAAGGAAGCCGAACATTTGCTTGAACAAGGTATTAAGCGCTCTGAAAGGTATCAGCAATTACGGGAAGAAGGGCTCACCGAAGGAGATATATTAAAGAATTTTAAAAAGCCTACCAAAATGTCGATATATACGTGGAAGGGCGACAGAGATACAGTGATGAGTCCGCTGGACTCTGTAAAATATTATAAGTTACTATTGCGCAATGCCATGATGTCGATGGAGTCGACCGGACCAAATGCGGGATATGTACGTGCCTGGGTTGGAGGGATTAATTTTGAACATTTCAAATACGATCAGGTTAAAAAAGGAACACGCCAGGTTGGATCTACGGCAAAGCCATTTACGTATGCGGTGGCCATTAATGAAGGTTATTCGCCATGTTATCAGGTATTAAATGAGCCGGTAACTATAAATGGCTGGACGCCAAGAGCACACAATCCACGTCCCGGATATCTAACGCTCAAAACCGCATTAGCACACTCTGAAAACTGGATCACCGCCTATGTAATGAAACAGGTGGGAGAAACTGCTGTAGGAACTCTGATTAGAAACCTGGGAATCCCCATCAAAACAGCTGACATTGTACCCGCAATGGCTCTGGGAACTTTTGATGCGAGCGTTTATGATATGGTGGGTGCCTACTCTACTTTTGTCAACCAGGGAGTATGGACCGAACCAATTTATCTGTTGCGTATTGAAGATAAAAATGGAACCGTTTTATATGAAAAGAAGCCACAGGTTCGTGAAGTTTTAAACCCTCAGGTTGCTTACGTAATGGTCGATATGTTAAAAGGAGTAGTACAAAACGGAACAGGTGTGAGACTACGTTATAAATACAAATTAAACAACCCCATCGGCGGAAAAACCGGTACCACACAAAACAACTCGGACGGTTGGTTTATCGGAATTACGCCTCAATTAGTTACTGGAGTGTGGACTGGAGCGGAAGACAGAGCAATCCATTTCAGCTCTACGGATCAGGGTGAAGGTGCAAACTCCGCATTGCCAGTTTTTGCGCTCTACATGAAGAAAGTTTATGCGGATCCAAAACTAAAATATACTAAAGGAGATTTTGAAACCCCGCCGGGGGGCGTTAGTACTGTTCTGAACTGCGATGCATATGGCCCAAAGCCGGCACCAGATTCAACAGCTACGCCACCAATTCCAGCTGCCCCCCCTGCGATGTAAGTATTGTTTGATTCTGCAGGACATGAGTTCAGGAACATTTATTATTTTAAAAATAAGCGCGAGAATTTGATTTCCCGACACTGAGCACCCCTATTCACTAATCATCCGTGAATTGTTTATGGAAAAATTCAACCACCGTGAAGCTATTCGTAACATACCTCCCAAACCGGGGGTTTATCAATACTGGGACGTCTCGGGTGAGCTAATCTATATCGGAAAAGCCAAAAACTTAAAAAACAGGGTAACCTCTTATTTTAATAAAGACAACCACCGCATAAATGCAAAAACCAGGGTTCTTGTTAGTAAAATCTCCAAAATCACCTTTACCCTCGTCGACACCGAGATTGATGCCTGGCTATTAGAGAACAGTCTCATAAAAAAACATCAGCCCAGGTATAATGTCCTGCTTAAAGATGACAAAACCTATCCCTGGATTGTTATTAAAAATGAACGTTTTCCCCGTATTTACTGGACAAGAAATATGGTAAAAGATGGTTCTAAATATTTAGGACCCTATGCATCTGTGAGTATGATGCATACTATTCTTGACCTGGTAAAAGAACTGTATCCTTTACGAACCTGCAATCTTCCTTTAACCACTGAAAACATTTCGGCCGGAAAGTTTAAGGTATGCCTTGAATATCAGATAGGTAATTGCAAAGGACCCTGTCAGGCCTACCAGGATGAAGAGGATTATAATAAAGGCATCGAAGACATAAAAGACATTCTTTGTGGCAAAACAGGCGTTGTGATCCGAAAGCTAAAATCGCGCCTGGAACAGGCAATTGCCGAGCTTAACTTCGAAGAAGCACACAGACTGAAGAAGCAGTTTGATCTGCTCGAAAAATATCAAAGCAAATCGACGATCGTTAACTCATCCATCTCTGATGTAGATGTCTTCAATATAGCTACCGATGAAAAACATGCGTTTGTAAACTATTTAAAAGTTATGAATGGCACAGTTATCCAAACGCAAACGATAGAAATCAAAAAGCGTCTGGATGAAACAGACGAAGAGCTATTAACGATAGCAATTTCAGAATTCAGGACGCGGTTTGAGAGCACCTCTAAAGAAATCATTATTCCGTTTGAACTCGAGATAGACGACCCCAAACTGAAGTTTACTGTGCCAAAATTGGGAGAAAAGAAAAAGCTGCTTGATTTGTCTCAAAAAAACGTTGTCTTTTTTAAACGCGAAAAACTGGACCAGTACGAGAAGCTCAATCCGGAGGTCAGAACAGAGCGCCTGCTTACGCAAATGATGAAAGATTTGCGTCTTAACCAACTACCAAGACATATAGAGTGTTTTGATAATTCCAATTTCCAGGGGAAATACCCGGTGTCTGCTATTGTGGTGTTTAAAGATGCGAAGCCCTCAAAAAAAGATTACAGGCATTTTAATGTTAAAACTGTAGAAGGACCAAATGATTTTGCGACAATGGAAGAAGCGGTCTTTCGCCGATACAGGCGAATGCTCGAAGAGGAAACACCACTGCCCCAGTTAGTGGTTATCGATGGAGGTAAGGGTCAATTATCATCAGCTATAAAAAGCTTGAAACAACTTGGCATAGAAAATCAGCTCACCATAATAGGAATTGCCAAACGTTTAGAGGAGATTTTTTATCCGGGAGACCAATATCCAATGTACCTGGATAAGAAATCAGAGACACTAAAGATCATTCAGCAGCTCCGAGATGAGGCACACCGTTTTGGGATCACTTTCCATCGGAATAAACGAGACAAAGGCACCCTGATTACAGAACTTGAACGCATACCTGGAATTGGCAAAACAACTTCACAAAAACTCTTAAAACACTTCAAATCCGTGAAAAATATCCGGGAGGCGGAAGAAGAAGAATTGCGAAAAGTTTTAAACGCAAAACAAACAGCGGCTTTACTATCCTACTTCGATGTCAATAAAAAATCCCCTGCTGAATACTAGCAGGGGATTTTCATCATCTCCGAGATCGGAAATCAATTCCGGATGATATTTTCTAATAAGACCACAAATCGTGTTCGTAATCTATCATTCCCTTTTTAATTCTTTCAGCCTCGTAAAGCTTATCTATGCCCTGAGCGTAGTCTTTAATACGCAAGTCATCAGGATTCGATTCTTTAACGATGTAACTTTCAAATAAGCGTTTCATAAACATATCGTCGAAACTTAATCCGGTTGCATCATTCGCTCTGCTCATTACCTCTTTGGTTACAAATATATGACGGGCTTCCGGAAAATATATCCAAAATGCTGGTTGCTCGCCTAAGTCTTGTCCGGCAGCCTTAACCTTAACCATTGGAGCGATACCAATAATTCTGGGTTCGAATATTGAACGTTGCTTATCGAAAATCCAATCTTCCTTTATCTGGAATTTAACAATACTGTCAGGATTAAATTCACCGGCAACCATCGAACCATTGCCCACCGGATCGCCGTTCGCATCGAACTGCTGCACCAATACGCTGTCAGCGAACTTACCTTTAGCTTCCTCAGGTTTTAAAATTGTAGAAAATTCGTGAACCTTTGGATCACCACCAGTCGGATGCGCGTAAGCAGTCATCTCGCCAGATGCTACAGCATCCATAATCACGTCAATAAGTCGAGCTTTAGGTGAGGCATAAATGCGGTTCATTTTCTCTCGCAAATCCATTTCCCTGTAAACACGCTTTTGAAACATTACATCAGCCTCGCGAAGATTCGCATAAGGAGTAACGGTTGCCTTTAAAAGATTATCTTTCTGATAATGGCCGTCTAAGGGCTTTTCTTTATCAACAGGCTTTGTCGAATTTCCAAAATTTGGTTGTTGTGCAAACAGACTTACACTACATACAAAGGAAATTGCCACCAAAAACATCTTTTTCATAATTATTCTAATTTGCATTCAGCACTATCGAACCAATGTCGCGTCTGCTTCCATCGGGACCTACAGCTTGAATATTATCGAATATAACGCGGGTACCCGGAGATACCATATTCATTGCAGTTCGCATTGCCGGAGTTAAGTCGTTACCAGACGCTCTTAAAACAACGACATCAGCACGTGGTTTAGCAATAACTAAATTAAAACCAGTAACGCTAAAGCTTGCCTCAAAATCGAAGCCAATCAATTTAGCAAACACAGTACTTTGACTTTTTATTGCCACCGAACTTAAAGTACCATTAGTTTTTCCTGCAAACTGTGGCACAGGATCAGGAATTCTTTTAATACGAAACACCTGGCTTCCTATACTCTGAGTTTTTCCATTGATATCTGCAGAAACATTAACAGTTGCATTTCCGGCAGAACTAACTTTAACAGTGTATGTTCCATTAGAACCAGAAATACTTCCGCCTGACATACTGACACGGAGACTCTCCTTAGGTATACCCGGAGCTGAAATTGAAACAGGATTAGGTACGCCAATATAGAATACATTCATCTTTGTAGGTGACACTACAGCGGATGGACGGGAAACCTGGTATTTTTGCTCTGGTAAGGGATAGGATTTAAACGTGCCATCAGCCTGTCTTAACGTAATTGAACCCCTGTATGAGAATATCCCTTCTCTATTTGTTGCCACTGTATAAATACCCTTTCCCTCTCTCACAGATATATTAGATCCGTTAATTGTAATCTGAGGGCTTGCCTGCGAATCATAGGCAGTTAAAAACACTTCGGCGGTGTAGGGTTGACCTTGTATAATATATGAAGAAGGTGCTACTGCTACTGCCGAAAACTTATCTAAAATTACAGGCGCTTTATCCAGGTTGCCCAAAAGTCTCTTAATGACATCTGATTCAGCATTTTTAACATCGGTCTGTATCTTGCTAAGGATTGTCATCGCAGCTGTTAATGGAGTACCTTCACCGAAATTAACTTCCTCCCATGATTTCTTAACGCCATTAACTCTTTCTTCAGGGTCTTTAGCCTCCAGAGAAAATGTTAAGCCGGCACGCTCCTTTGGATCAACTAATGCAACAAGTTTGGCATGAGTCTCATTGATTTTAGCTTTCAGTTCAGCACCTTTTTTCTGATTTATCATGATCCCCGGAGCGATATCCTGATTCGAGCGTTCTACAAGATCACCGGTTTCAGGATCCATACCTTGTCCGGCAGTCCTAAACTGCTGCTTAAGATTCTCTATATACTTATTCAGATCCTCTCCTATCGCCAGAGCCTGTTTAGCCTTTTCATAAACGGGTCTTGCCCTATCAGGCTGTTCCTTTAATTTTGTATTTTCAAATGAAGTCATTAATTGAGTTACACTTGCTTCTACGTTTGCTGTGGATGCCACCAAGCTATCGTTGATATTCTTAAAGGCGTTTAATATTGTATCTGAAACGTTCAATGCAAGCATCGCGAGCAACACCAAATACATGATATTGATCATCTTCTGCCTTGCAGATTCTTTACCTCCAGCCATTCGCTATTTAAATTTTCTTTTAATCAATTAAACAATTAGGAATTAAACACGTGGCTGGTTCATTGCCGAAAGCATATTACCGTACACAGAATTTAAAGACGAAAGGTTTTTAGCCAGACGGTTAACTTCCTCTTTAAATTGTTTAGAATCGTCCATAGACTCGTTAAAGTTCTGCATGGTTAATGAAAGATTCTGATAGAATTTGTTCATTGATTTTAGATGTGCGCTTGAATCTTGCAACTCAAGTTCATATACTGCGTTTAATGCTGAAAGATTTTTTGCAAGGCTATTTACCTGATCATGATATGCTTTAGAATCCACATTTGAATTAGCCATCTCCTGAAGGTTTGATGATGCTTTATCAAAAGAAACACTTAAATTATCAAAACTTGCGCTGGCAGTTTTCACCTTATTGGTGAATTCATTAGTTGCGGTTGAGGCATCAGCCACATTAGATATTGTTGCTACCTTATCTCCAAACGTTCTTAAGCCAGTTCCCAAGCTTTCAATTAACTCAGGACCAATTTTCGCATCTTCAAGCATTTTATCAAGAGCGGCAGTCGATGAAGAGGACGAGGTTACAGAAGCAACCGGTCGGGAACTTGATTTTGGAAGTTCGCCATCGAAATCTTCATGTAATTCCGGATAAACTTTATGCCAGGCAGGATCTTTAGGTGGAGCAAAAAATCCGGTTAAGAAAAACAAGAATGCCTCAACGCCAAGTCCGGCACCAATCATATAATTCCCCCAGATACCTCCTAAGTGAAGGATTTTAAATAATGCACCAATGATTACCACACTTGCACCCCATGAAATTGCTGTGTGAAGTGGTTCTAATTTGAAAGATGATTTACCAGCCATAAAAGTTTGAGAAAATAATAGAATGTTGATTAAAAAGTGTGTTATTAATTTTGCTTTGTTTAGTTTTTATCCTTGATATCGCGTCCCTGATACTTACTGACACAACGGAAACCGATATAAGATTTTGCAGTATCCTGATATTCGAAACTTCTTGTAGAATTCTGAAGAAAATAACCGATATCTTTCCATGATCCACCGCGTACTGATTTACGCTTTAATACTTCCGCATCACCTGCTTTTGCCTCATAATTAAATGTAGGATTCAAATCATGAGTAAAGGTATTTGCTGACTCATCATAGGCAGAAGCGGTCCATTCTGCCACGTTCCCAGCCATATTATACAAGCCAAAATCATTTGGGAAATAGGATTTAACATTAACAGTGAAAGCACCGCCGTCATCAATATAATTACCGCGACCTGGCTTAAAGTTGGCCATTAAGCACCCCTTTGCATTTCTTATGTACGGCCCTCCCCAGGGATAGTCGTTACCAATTCTACCACCTCTGGCAGCATACTCAAATTCAGCCTCGGTAGGTAACATATAATCAGAACGGATATATTCAGGCATTTTCTTGCTTGCAGCATAAGAACCATATAAACGCGTACGCCAAACTGTGAATGCACGCGCCTGGCGCCAGGTTACACCCACTACCGGATAGTTTTTAAAAGCCGGATGAGAAAAGTAGCCTTGCGTTAAAGGCTCGTTCTGAGCATAAGCAAAATCAGATAACCATACGAGGGTGTCGGGATAAATAGCTACTGTATCGCGCAGAATATTATCAGACCGTGTTCTGGTTTTATCACCGCGATAATTTGCCGCCTCGCGGAATTTCATGATCTCTAAGTTATATTTAAGAAGACGAACGTCAATTTCATTTTTATCAAAAATCCTGTCGTCTCCCTGATAGTACATGGCTTGCAATTTGGAGGCATTAGCTGCGCTTCCCTTTTTATTACTCCATATAGTACGCGCTTTTTTCCAGTCGATATACTGAGGTCCACCAGCATTTGCCGCTGCACCCTTTTTAGGCTTTATAAAATAGTTTGGATCCTGCAGATAATCTTTAATCGCTATAGAATCTCTCACCCAGTTTACAAACTGACGGTATTCACTATTTGTGATCTCCGTTTCGTCCATATAAAAAGCTTGAACTGTAACTTGTTTATTTTGGGCTATCTGCGCAAAAGTTATATCCTGATCAGTTTGCCCCATAACGAAAGAGCCGGCCGGTATATAGACCATTCCGAATGGAATAGTTTTGGTAGGTACCTTTTTTGTACGAACACCTACAAGTTCACCACCGGATCCCTTTCCGCATCCGCTTGATAGAGCCGTTACAATTGCGAGAGCGATAAAGTAAATTTTTTTCATTGTATTTAAAGGCATAGCTTTTAAACTTTCGAAGTTATTCTATAATAAAATTATTTATTATATGTCATTATCCAAACAGTAAACTTATGAAAATTTCCATGGTTAATTGCTATAACTCATAAACTTTCAGAAGCCTTGTTACGAATAACACAGATGAAATGTTACTGCTAAATAAAGTTTTTTTCAGGAAGATTGGATTTATTTGTTTACCTGTTTGATATATTGCTCAATTGCCATGGTCATACTAGGTGCAATTGGCGTAGGTGCGGGAATATCAACTATCAGGTTTCGCTCGGCAATTGCCTTTTGGGTACTCACTCCAAATGCCGCGATGCGGGTGTCATTTTGTTCAAAAGTAGGAAAGTTTTTGTACAGGGACTGAACGCTTGACGGACTAAAAAACACGATTACATCATAAAAGACATTCGCAAGATCAGAAAGATCGCTGCAAACTGTCCTGAAAAGAACGGCTTGAGTAAAGGTAAATCCATTCTCTTGCAAAAATCTTTGAGTTTCTTCTGCAGAGACATCAGAACAAGGATAAAGAAATTGCTCAGTAGTATGTTTTTTAAGAACTTCGGCAAGGTCGCTTGCAGTTTGTTTTCCAAAAAATATTTTCCGCTTTCTGTATTGGATATACTTCTGAAGATATAAAGCGATAGTTTCCGATAAACAAAAGTATTTCATCTCGGAGGGCACCTCATAACGCATTTCTTCACATACACGAAAAAAATGGTCAACAGCGTTCTTACTTGTGAAAATTACGGCCGTAAAATCAGCGAAATTAATCTTGTCTTTCCGGAAATCTTTAGCAGAAACACCTTCTACATGTATAAATGATCTGAAATCTACCTTTACATTGAATTTCTTGGCGAGATCGTAATATGGGGACTTTTCGTTTTCTGGCTTAGGTAATGTAACCAGTATACTCTTTACCTTTTTCTTTCTTGCATCTGTTGATACCATACCTTTTTTAGAACCTAAGAGCTTTTATTAGAATTAATAATGGGCAAATTTCGAGGGCACAAAGATAGAAAATAAAATATATTATCGGAAACCTGTAACTTGATAAAATATTGGTAGCAGCCCGTAAATATTGAAAGAAGAAAATTGCGCCTATTAAAATCAACGACATGTAGATATAGATGGGCGCAAATCGTGCCGGGGTAAGACAAAACGCGATTACAATTGGGAGAAACAACAGGGCAGCATTAAAGTAGCTTAGAATCAATATTGAAATATATTCTTTCACAATTTTTCCTGCATCAAGCAAAAACCCGAGTATGCGAAGAATAATGATCTTAGCTGTAAATAAACCTATTACAATAACTGAAAGATGTATAAACAAATTGAATCCGGTATATCCGTAAGACAACTGAAAATACTTGCCACATTGATAGAGATACATCCCGATAGTAAAACCGAATAGAAGGTAAAGGAAAATGAAAGGCCAGGAATTGAAGAACTTTTCTTCCTTGTTTATTTGCCCCAATACCCTGTTACTATAGAATGCCTGAATAATTGCAGACAACTCTTTTGAGAAAGCGTTTTTCAAAATCGCAAACGAGAATAACAATACAAATACAAATGCTACAATCCATAACTCGCCTTTTGGGCGAGGTTTGCCCTTGTCGTACCGCTCTATCTTTTTTGGGAATTTACCGGCCCATTCCTGAAAGTTAGCATCTTTAACGGAATACAATTTTATCAAACTATCAAGAAATTGGTTCGGTCGATTGGGATCGGGAGGTTTTATCCATACCATGCTCAACGAATCGCCAAGGGCTTTCAAGGAATCTTTAACATGCTGGATAGAATCTTTCCTGGCCTGAAACCGCGCCAGATAGGCCGAATCTCTGAATACTGACCTTTTATACTGCTGTTCGGATACAACTGAAGGAGCGTTTGAAACGGTGTCCGATTGCGCCAAAAGAGCTGAACTCCACATCAATAATACCCAAAAAATCAGAAGGTTTTTCCCAAACATTAATCAATCAATATTTCCGATTAAACATCGCCTGCAAATTACCTGAATATAATCTTGTTTTCCTAAAGCTTTGAACGCATTTATTCTATCCAGGATCAAAAACGTCTCGTTGCGACTTCTCGTATGAAGATTACTAGTTTCTGAGATACTTACTTTTGCCACAGCTAATAAACGCTCTCTTGGATCATCAGCTTTTTATCGTCGGATGTTATATCAACAATTGCATAGCTCGAAACTTTCACAATTTCCAGCTCGTCTAAGAGATCCACCAGGTTTTTAAAATTCGCTTTCTCACTTGGCTTGATTAAGACCATCAGGCTTTTTCCGGATTTTTCCAAAACTTCCTTCATCTGATTCTGAAAATCAGATCGGATTTTTGAAAGATCTGTAACTCGAATGAATTGAGGATCATAAGTTGTGCCGATATACCACAAAACCTGATCATCTGCACCTAAACAAACTGTCATAGCTCTGTTTTGGGAGACAGGGAGAGCTCCTTCGTCTACGGGCATGGCAACATGCATTGCCGAAGGCTTTGAAAGCGTTGTAGTTAGCATAAAAAATGTTATCAATAGAAACGCCAAATCCACCATAGCTGTTAAATCTACTTTTGGCAATGGCTTTAAGCTTCTTCTATTTTCACCCCTGTTGCTGACGTTTTGATTTAATTCTGCCATGATCTTTGCTTTAAGTCTATATCTCATGGATGTCAAAATCAGCTCGAATCCATAAGTATTATAAAGTTGTTTTATTTAAAACTCTACTCTATATAAACGGTTATTAAGTCGAAACTCAAGAAAAAACACCATGGAAAAATTTGACTTGCAAGTGCTGCTACATGATGGCTCGTTTGTCGATTATGAAGTAAAGACAGACAGAGATTCGGATATATATGAGGTTTTAGAAGACGGAAAACTTATCGCTTCATTTAAAGCTACAAAAGACGGCGGATGGAAAATAGAAAATAATGAGGCACAAATTGATGAAGATTTGCAGCACCGCATTACGCTGCAATTAAACGGATATCGAATATCATAACATGATTACCTGATTCTTTCGGCTGTTATCCGGGTCGCATCCTGTTGCATTGTTTCGAAAACCAGTCTACTTTCTGAAATCTCCTTTATAAGAAAAGGAAATTCACGGGTTGTACCCCCTTCAAGGACCTCTTTATAGCGAATCATATTATCCTCCATCCTGAACGTACCATACGAAAGGCGTTTACCGCCCCACATAATCACCAGATCATTGGATTTCGAAAACTGAATAGAAGGATTTTCCGCCCTCACTTCTGCATCAGGCATTTCATAAGGCGGATTCTGATTTGGATTCTCCACTTTAATATATTTCCATTCGCCATATAACTGTTCGGGTTTAACAGATCTTGCACACGATACCGACAGAAAAAAAAGGGTCGCATACACAAAAGTCAGAGTATTTTTCATATTAGTTACCAATTTAAAACTACGCTATTTATCATCTAGCATACAGGAATTCCTAAAGCTAATTTATTAATAGCAGACGCCATCCGATCTACTATTATTTCTTCCGAATTTATCGCGTAAATCCAGTTTAGGCATTCCTTTTGGGAACTTTCGGGAAGTGATTCGAAATACTTTAACGCCTCTGGTTCATCTTGCAAACAAAGCATAAAATCATCTGGCACTGGCAACGGAGCTTCCAGAGAATACAAAGTTACTTTCACCCAATCTCCTGCGTTCTTTTTAATTGCTTTACGGATCTCAGCTTTGACAGCAATGAATAACTTACCTTTACCCAAAGGCATGAGATGAAATTGCTTCACTTCATAATCATCGATATACCCCCGAACTTTTTGCATTTCAAAATGGGTCTTTTTTCCAGCGGGTAATTCCGGAATTCGCGCAAATGTCCAGCCTCCTTTTCCCGGGAAACGTTCTAATAACAGGTTTTGATCTATTAATGGTTCTTCTTCCATCTTGACTAAAGCGACACTATGTTTATTCTAAACTCCTCTTAAAACCTCTAAAGGCGGTCGGTTTAAAATACCACGGCTATTTATCAAACCAATAATAACAGTTAACGCAGATATTAAAAAGAACAGAAGGAATAAAGGCCCAAAT
Organism: uncultured Sphingobacteriaceae bacterium; assembly: GCA_946887045.1. Next base: position 143,827 of record CAMPKC010000004.1, read on the forward strand.
TGTGGATTAAAAGATGTTTTAAAGGTATATATTGCAAGCGCCCAGCTTGCGCCTAATGAAATTAAAATTCCCGTTGCTGCGGCAAATGCTCCGAGAAAAAAATATTCCAACGCAGTTATGGTAAGGATTTGTGTCTTACGCCCACCCAAAGTGCGCAGCAATACGCTCTCCTGGATTCTTTGATATTTACTGATAAGAACCGAAGCAATTAAAACAATCAACCCCGTTATAATACTGAAAGCTGCCATAAACTGGATAATAAAACCAATTTTATTGAAAATATCGTCTAACACACTTAGCACAAGAGCTAAATCAATTACGGATATATTTGGGAAGGCCTGAACCACATCTTTCTGGAAGTCGGCAGAAGCCTTACTATCCGGTACACGAGTCATTAATACATGAAACTGCGGCGCATCTTCGAGAACACCTTTAGGAAACACCAGTCTGAAATTTGTTTGAATGCGGTTCCAGTCTACCTCCCGAAAGCTGCTGACTACAGTTGGAATAAGGGCGCCTTGCACATTGAATGTTATTGTATCTCCGACATCTACATGAATTTGACGGGCATACCGTTCTTCGAAAGAAACATTTACGATACCGCCTGGTGTTACATTTCCAATCCATTTCCCCTTTGTAACGCGCTCTGAAGCCGTCAGGCTATCCCGGTAGGTAACCCGCAACTCTGAATTAAAGGCGCGACGAGAAATTTTCAGCGTGCTATCTTTTTTAACATCCGCAGCAGTAAAGCCATTTACGTCCTCGATGCGCATCGTAACAATCGGAACTTCGCTGATCACAGGCAATCCATGTTCTTTTGTAAGCTCGGCGACTTTTTCCTTTTGCTTGGTTTGAATATCGAACAAAACCATATTTGGCTGGTCTCCGCTTGCTGATACCGTTACCCGGCTCATTAAAATATCCTGAACTAAAAAAAGCGTACTGATAAACGCTGTGCCTAAGCCGATTGAAACAATGAGAATAAGAGTTTGATTATGAGGCCTGAATAAATTAGCCAAACCTTGACGCCACAAATAACTCCATGAACCTGGAAAAAATCTGCGTACCAGCCAGACTAAGAATGCTGCAGTTGCAGTTAAAACGATAAAGGCCAGAATGACACCACCTGTAAAAAAGAATGCTTCGCGCCAGCTGTTAAGTTGCAAATAAGAAAATCCTATTACAAAGAGTAAAATCAAAAAATACACAAGCCATTTCAGCGGATCTTTAAAAAGACTGGTTTCATGGTAAGTAATGCGCAGAGTGTTTAAGGGAGAAATATTTCTGACGGAAACCAAAGGTAAAAGAGCAAATAAAACTGAGATTATCACACCAAGTAATAATCCCTGAAAAATTGCAGACCAGGATACAACCACAGATATTTCTACCGGCAATATATCTTCTAAAACGAGGGGCAAAACCTGCTGAACTACCGTCCCTAGAATTGCACCAATAACAGAACCGATAAAACCTATTCCAACAATCTGAATAAGATAAATCATGAACGCCTGAGAAGCTTTTACCCCCATGCATCTGAGAATTGCGATGGTGGGTAATTTTTCGCGAATATAGATGTGGATGGCACTGGCCACACCGATGCAACCCAGTAATAGTGCTACAAAACCAACGAGTGAAAGAAAGCGGGTAAGATCTTCAAATGAACGGCCGGTGTCGCGTTTTTGTCCTTCTACGGTTTGATAATCAAGATCTGCCTTCTCTAAGCGGGCTTCAATTTCTTTTATCAATTTTGCTACGGCTCCCACATTTTTAAATTTATAAAAATATTGACTATTGATCCGGCTCCCCTTTTTCGACAAACCCGTAGGCTCAAGGTATTTGAAAGGCATATACACTACAGGTGCAACAGATGCTGAAATACCTGTTTGCCCGGGAGCTTTCTGCAGAATCCCGACAATCTCAAAAGTAATTTCACCGATTTTCAGAGAGTCGCCTACAAGTGCGTTGAACTGCAACATCAGCGTTTTATCCACAATAACGGCCTGTGATTCCCTGAATTCCTTTCCCGCCCGAACTGGAATGGTTTCCAGACTTCCGTAGTATGGAAAATTACCTTCCAGTGCTTTCACCTGAACTAAACGAGTCCCCTTACTTTTAGGAAAATAAACCATTGAAGCGAAACTTCTCTGTTGAGATCGCTCGTCACCGATCGAATCCAAGAGCTTTTGCATTTCGACCGAAATAGGTTTATTACTTGAGATTGCAAGATCTGCACCGAGCAGGCCTGCAGCCTGGGTATCAATGTCTTTTCTTAAATTATCGCCAAACGAATAAATAGCAACTAAAGCAGCAATGCCTAAAATAATGGAAGAAATGAAAAGAAATAAACGCGAACGGCTTCGCCGGCTGTCGCGCCATGCCATTTTAAATAGCCATCCAACTTTAACAGGCATTTTATTATTAATATCAACCATTTTTCCCTGTTAAATCATCCGCAATTATAACTCCGCCTTTAATTCTTATAATCCTCTGAGTTTTTGATGCTAGTTCCATATCATGAGTTACTACAACCAGGGTGGTGCCGGCTTCGCGGTTGAGGTCAAAAATTAACTTCACAACCTTTTCACTCGTTTCTGCGTCCAGATTCCCGGTGGGTTCGTCAGCAAATAAAATTTTCGGACTATTTGAAAATGCCCTTGCCAGAGACACGCGCTGTTGCTCGCCTCCTGATAATTGGGATGGGTAGTGGTGACTACGATCGGATAAACCCACTTTATCGAGTAATTCCAGAGCTCTCGGTCTAATATTTTTCTCACCCCGCAACTCCAGCGGCACCATTACATTTTCCAGTGCTGTTAACGTTGGAAGTAATTGAAAGTTCTGGAAAATAAAGCCAACATATTGATTTCGAAGCTGTGCCCTTTTATCCTCACTCAGATGATCTATTCGGATATTATTCAACTCTACCGAACCGCTTGATGAACGGTCTAAGCCCGCGCATAAACCTAGCAAGGTTGTCTTTCCGCTACCAGAAGGTCCAACAATCGAAATTGTTGAACCTGCTTCTACAGAAAAATTTATGTTCTCTAAAACTGTTAATTTACGCCCGGCGCTTAAATATGTTTTACTAAGACTTTGAATATTTAAAATTTTCTCCACATTCGTAAGTTATAATGCTTTAACAACAGCACAAAAGTTTGATTAAAAATCTTTGAAATTATTACATAAGCACAGCAATTAGACTAACCAAAGCAAAGACATGATGTTTAATAATTCAAAAAATTAAGTTTTAATACCTAAGATAGATTAGTATAGTCGTTATTAGTAAAAACAGATGGTAGTAAGACCTTAATTTAATATAAGACTAATAGAATGAAGTATATATTTTCGATCTTTTTAATGAGTATAATTATGACGAGTTGCAACAGTGAGAATCAGACAGAAAGCAACAGTAACAGCAAAAACCGACCGGAGACTGTAAAAAGAAAAACTATTCTATTTTTTGGAAACAGTTTGACAGCGGGTTACGGGCTCGAAGATCCTGAAGAAGCTTTCCCGGCCATAATTCAGCAAAAAATTGACTCATTAAAACTTCCGTATAAAGTAATTAATGCTGGATTAAGTGGCGAGACTACATCTGGCGGGGTAACTCGCATAAATTGGCTTTTAAAACAGCAAATAGATATTTTCGTATTGGAATTGGGAGCAAATGACGGGTTGCGCGGACTTAAAATATCGCAAACAAAACGGAACCTTCAAAGCATATTAGACACTGTCAAAGCCCGATACCCCAACGCAAAGCGAATATTATTGGGCATGGAAGTACCACCCAATATGGGCGGAAAGTATGTATCGGATTTTCGAGTAATTTTCAGGCAGGTGGCAGAAGAGAATAATATTCCTTTTGTACCTTTTATGTTAGAAGGTGTTGCCGGAATTCCGGAATTAAACTTAAGGGACGGAATTCATCCAACGGGCGAAGGTTATAAAATCGTAGCCGAGAATGTTTGGGAGGTTTTGAAAAAAGAATTATAAACATTTGAAAAAAAAGAGATCTTCGGCTACTCGCGTTTCATAAATCTCTTTCCTTGATTTATAATCTATTGAACATATTCCGGAGCACTTAGTCCCAGAACCTCAGTAGTCCGGCTTCGAATTTCATCTAACAATTCCTTTTCATGTCCAAGAGATCTTCCATAAGATGGAATCATCAATTTGAGTTTATTTTGCCATTCTTCCGATTGGACTCGCTCTTTAAAACATAAGTTCAGCAAATTAAGCATGATCGATACCGCGGTTGAGGCACCCGGCGAAGCACCCAATAATGCGGCAATCGAACCCTCTTTAGCACTAACCACTTCCGTTCCGAACTCGAGTATCCCGCCTTCCACAGGGTCTTTTTTAATAACCTGCACACGCTGGCCCGCAATTTCAAGTTCCCAATCCTCAAGCCTCGCATGAGGAACGAATTCACGTAAGGCTTCAAGCCGGTCCTCTGGCGACTGCCGTACCTGATCTATTAAATACTTTGTCAGAGACATATTCTTCATACCCGCAGCAAGCATAGGAACAAGGTTGGTAACTTTGATAGATAAAGGCAGATCGAGTACAGAGCCATTTTTCAGGAACTTGGTTGTAAATCCAGCATAGGGACCAAACAGAAGTTCTTGTTTTTCTTTGATAATCCGGGTGTCTAAATGTGGAACAGACATAGGCGGCGAACCTATCGGAGCCTTTCCATACACTTTAGCATAATGCTTCGCTACAATTTCCGGATTGGTACATCGCAGCCATTGCCCGCTTACCGGAAATCCACCGAATCCTTTCCCTTCCGGGATGCCGGACTTTAATAACAATGGCAAAGACCCTCCCCCGGCCCCTATGAACACAAAGCTTGCCTTTACTTTTCGCTTTTCTCCGCTCTCTAATTCCTTCACTTTAACATCCCAATAAGAATCTTTTTGCTTCAAATCACGAACTTCATGATTAAAATTCAAGGTCACTCCGGGCAAGGCTTTCAGATAATTAAACATGCAACGGGTCAGAGTACCAAAATTCACATCGGTACCAATATCCATACGAGTGGCCGCCATTTTTTCAGACGCATCTCGCCCCTGCATAATAAGAGGCATCCATTCACTCAACCGACTTTCATCCTCAGAGTACTCCATGCCATGAAATAGATGACAACTCTGCAAGGCATCGAAACGCTTTCGCAAAAAATTGACATTTTTACCTCCCCAAACAAAGCTTATATGTGGGATCTGCTTTATCCATGTATCGGGAAGCATAATCTTTTTATTTTGAACAAGGTATGCCCAAAATTGCTTCGACACTTCGAAAGACTCAGCAATTTTGACCGCCTTGTCAATATTTACAGAACCATCCTCCAGCTCAGGAGTATAATTTAATTCACAAAAAGCAGAGTGTCCCGTGCCGGCGTTGTTCCAGGCGTCCGAACTTTCTGCCGCAGCAACGTCCATACGTTCAAAAATCTCTAACGTTATATTAGGATCAAGCTCTTTCAGTAAAACGCCGAGCGTCGCACTCATTATTCCCGCACCAATTAATACTACCTGGGGTTTCTTCTCCTTAACTTTATGTTTCTTCGTCATACTTTGCAATGTTCGGTCACAGATATATTGAATAAGAAAAATTTGTTTAAAGTGTTTTTCACGGCTGAGTATCCTGGCAGCTTTAATTTTTTTTCGGATAGGCTGATAAAGAAATACCCCTATTGAGATCTCTTATTGTTTCGGGCTTCCGCTTCATCATCCAGAATTTTCTGCTGCTCGACTTGAGTTATAATCTTCCCCTTTTTCAGATCAGTTCTGATAAGAGCATATAAACTCATATAAATATTCGCTATCCAAACCAAAGAGAAACCTGCAATAAAATAGCCTCTCCAATCCGAAAAAAGAAAATGAAACTTCGTTATGATAAGGAAAAACGCAACCACATAATGACTAAAGCAATACTCGCAAGTAAACAAATAAAAGAACTTTCTTTTAAGCGTACTTCTGCAATCTTGCGAGCGGCGGATACAGTATTCCCTTGGTTCTCTGAACACTTCTTCATGCGTAACTGTCCACGCGATGCAGGCCACTGGAATCGCGAGCATAAACAACCACGTTACTTGAATTGATAATTCCATTTTTAACATAGACAACAGGGATTATATTATTGTTTTAACATCCAATTCACCGGCAATGCGAATTCATATGCCCTTCCGGGATTTTTAATATGAAGCACAAGATTTAAGAAACGCCTATTTTTTTTGTCCTAATGGAACATGTTAGCTATTAAGCTGTTGTATATGAAGACGAATAAATGTTTTTTCATCTGATAACAGTCTCTTTAATCCCATCAACTTTTATATGCCAGGACAAATAAAGATCATCCTTAAATTTATGGGAATCATTCTGGGGATACTAATTATGGTTTGGCTTGGTCTTGCAGCGTATCTCACTTATAATAAAAAAGCCTTTCTTAAAACTGTCTCTACTCAATTAAACAACAACATTAGTGGCAAGTTGACCATCGGGAGCATGGATCCTGCCCTTATTCGGGGCTTCCCCGGGGTTTCGGTTGTTCTACATGATGTTCTATTAAAAGACAGCCTTTTTGACGAACATGGCCATGATCTCTTAAAAGCAGAAGAAGTTTTTGTATCCATAAACCTCTTTTCCTTAGCGGGATCAACACCTGAAATTAAAAAAATAAGTATAAACAATGGCGAGATTTACCTTTTTACAGACAGCCTGGGTAAAAGTAACAATACAGCGTTAAGCAGAGGAAGCAGTCATGATAAAGAGAGCAAAAAAAAGAACATAAAACGTATCGAACTTAAAAACGTGGTTTTTATACAGGATAATCGGCAGAAGAACAAGCTTTTCAATTTTGATATCCATTCACTAGCTGCAAAATTCGATTACAATAGAACAGGCTGGAAGGCTGAAATTAATACAAGAACTAAAGTCAACTCGCTCGCATTTAACCAATCGAGAGGTAGTTTTATAAAAAACAAGGTATTTAACGCCGATCTTACGATGCATTATATTGATGCATCCGGAATTCTTTCTATCCCCGAACAGGATGTAATGATTGGTGAAGAAAACCTTAAAATAGGCGGAAGGTTTAGATCGACCCAACAGGCCTCAGACTTCAAGCTCACCATAACCGCACCAAAAATCAAATTTACAGATGCTACAGCTTTGCTGACGAAGAATATCTCTTCCAAACTCTCAGGATACAAACTTAAAGACCCATTCTTTGTCAAAGCAATAATACAGGGAAGTTTAAAAAAGAAGGGGGACCCTAAGATCCATGTTTCATGGAAAGTTAAAAATAATGAGTTGACAGTACTGGGTGAAAAGATTCGAAATTCGAGCTTCACTGGATATTTTGATAATGAATTTAAGAATGGCCGCGGATTTAATGACAGTAATTCCATAATTGGATTTACGAACTTAAAAGGCACCTATTACGCAATACCTTTCAATGCTGACACCATCAGAGTGATCAATTTAAAAAATCCGGTACTCGAAGGGCGGTTTCAATCAGAGTTTGCGCTCGAGAAACTAAATAGTTTATCTGGTTCAGAAAGCTTTCATTTCCATAAGGGAAGAGCCCGGCTGAATATATTATACCGGGCTCCTTACAACAAGAGCAACAGTATTCAGCCCTATATAAACGGCACTTTACGACTTTCTAACGCCACATTAAATTATCATCCAAGAGACATTAATTTTTCGGCAATTAATGGTTTATTTCTGTTTAAAGGTCAGGATCTGTTTCTTAAAAACCTTCGGGCAAAAAGCGCAAACAGCACTTTTACAATGGAGGGCTCACTTATAAACTTCCTGAATTTATACTATACCGATCCGAGAAGGATTGAGTTAGACTGGCATGTAAAGAGCCCTCAAATTAATCTGGGTGAGTTTTTGGTTTTTCTTAGCCGAAGAAAGGCTCGGAAAAAGACGACTAGTAACAAGCCCACAGCGCGAATATTTAGTCAATTAGACCGGGTTCTCGAAGAAGCAAATGTCCATTTAGATCTGGAAGCAGGCAAACTCATTTATCG
>CAMPKC010000005.1 GCA_946887045.1 uncultured Sphingobacteriaceae bacterium
CTTGTTCAAATAGTTGTTGAACCGCATCACCGTATAAAACGCCTTTATAATTTTTCAAATTCATATTACTTTTTTTTAATTAATTATTTCCTAAAAAGAATGAAGCCCTAGGTTCACGACTAATCGAGATTCGAATCTTCTATGAAGCTCCTTGGGATAAAGTCCTTGATATGTTTTTACAAAGGTAAAAAACTTAGTGTAGGAAATACACTAAGTTTTAAAATAATTTCTTAATAAAAATTTCGCACCTGATGATTAGATGTGATCCCCTGCAGTTATCGGCGCGAGAGATACTTATATGAGAGGTATTAAGCTTCAATACTAGGGATAAGTATCCGATAGTTATATCAGCTGCTTTTCCCAAAGAAAGCAACTGATATAACTTTTCAAGAGTCTTCTGAAAATGCGATCCTCAGCTATTATCTTTTTATTAATAACTTCATCACTTCAACAGTAGTACCCGATTGTACTTTCACCAGATATACGCCAGGAGCAAAGGCAGATGTGTTTATTTCCACAACTGAGTCACCATTTGTATTCGTTTTATACAACACTCTAGAATCGGTGGTATAAATACTTAATTCGACCTTTTCTTTAGCATTACCCTTAATCCGGATGTTTACAGAATTCGCGGCTGGATTGGGATAAATTAGCTGAGCAGCAAGGTTGTCCGCTGGAGTAAAACCAACCATATCTAAAGCATTTGCTTGATCCGCCGACATTACACCAGCAGCATCCGATACCGATACAATAGAGAACTGTTGGTTCAAGCCACCTGCATAAATATACTGGTTGACCGGAGCTTCGTTCGCTGTTTCCGCTCCGTACACATCCAAAGCTTTACCGCTATTTCGGTTTACAATTTTAAAGTAACCGCCGCCTACGCTTGCAATACTCCAATCCTGGCTCGGAACATTTAAAGGCGCCCATTGATGGATCGCTGCGCCATCCAGCGTACTGGCCCCAACTACGTCCATGGCCTTTTGGCTATGTACAGCAATCAATTTATAAAATCCATTACCTTGTGCATCTATTCGCCATTTTTGGTTTTGAGCGCCCAAATACTCATACTGATAAACAATTGTTCCATCGGCAGTTAATTGTTGTTTAACATCAAGTGCTTTCGAACTGTGTCGTGCCAGGACTTTATACGTTCCTCCAGCGGTTACACCTGCAGGAAGCGTGATGGTATAGTTTGCGGAAGAAACAGGAGAATCAACCATCCCGGCTTTTGAAGAATAAGTTTTAATCGTACAGCTGTTTGAAATAGTGAACGGACCGGTATACGTTGGAGAAATAGAAGTGGGAATACTGCCATCTGTAGTATATCGAATGATTGCACCTGCTGTGGAAGAAGTTAAGGTGATGGCAACCGGCGCTGTAAATGAACTACCAGACACAGGATTGAAACTCGGAGCGGAACAGGTAGACATATCCGGACCTGTCTCTGCAACAACCATCGACCAGTATTTTAATGATGGCAAACTGAAGTTCACCACTCCATTAGATTGAGTGAAAGTAATCGCTTGTGGTTGTCCTTGATTAAAATCAGGAGATGCCACCCACATCCGGGTAATTGGAGTTGAATAAGGAAAATTTAACGGAAGATTGCTAATAGTAGCAGGCACAGGCTGTACCTGGTTATCATCTCTCCAGTTTAGCGTTTGTGCATTCGAATAATTAAGCACATGAAAAATCTGGCTGCTTCCCCATTGTGCACCCACAGTTGCTACTTTTCCTTGTACTGGGGGCCAGTAACGCACATTGCTACCGCCAGACAGAGTAACATTATTAAATGTTCTGCCATCTCTTAAAATATTCTCATAAGCTACCGAGAAATCATAATACGCTAATAAATCCTTCTCCAAAGTTGCAGACATTTGCAAATTACTGTTAGGAAAATATTCATTGCCAAGCATGTGTTCTCCAAGCTCAATATGTGCTCCTCCAAAGGCAAAAATTACTGCATCGGTCATTAATACACTTGCCGGGTTAAAAAAACCAGCACTTCCAGATTTACCTTTATTTACATAAGCGGCTAAAACAGTATTCACATTTTTATATCCATTGTTTTGCTGAATAACATTTCCAAGGCTGTAATACTCTTCATTGCCCGTCCATAACTCAGAATAAGTAAAATCAACCGGGGACTGGCCGATATGTTGTTGCCCATATTGGTTTACAGCATTCATAACCAAAGACTTGCCAGGCTGTGCCGCTTTGGCCGCACTTAAAAAATCATCAAAAGATTGGTCTGGATAAATCTGTGTGCCATTGTAGTTGTAAACAGTTCCGAAATCACCTAACTGATCTGTATGGTAACCGTCAAAATGGAGATTTGTCGCATTATATACTTCGTTATGTGCAGTGTTCAAAAAACTCTGCCAGTTAGTATTTCCAGGGTCGTAAACATTAATTGAAGTTGTTTCCCATGATGATGGTAAACCTGTATGAGCGTATTGATTAGTATGAGTATTGTCACGAAAAAGCCCCCAGGTGTCACTAACTCCTGTTGCTGCGGGGTAAGCGCCGTAAAGCAGGTTGTAAAACATTGCTTTTATTCCTTTATTATGTGCCCGGTCAATATATCCCTTTACTGTATTAAAATAACTTGGGCGGTTGGCCAGATCATTCCACTGCGCAGAAGGATTTGATGCTGTTCCAGCTAAGGGATCCTGATGAGTATCCATCCAATCGTAAAACTGTAATCCATTGATCTGGTAGCGGGTTAATTTATTGATTACAACATCCATATCACCATCGGTCAGATTTCCAAATTTCGACAAGAAGCCATAGCGTGGAAACTTAGTCCAGTTTGAAGATACGTCTATGCCTATTGTGGAGAAATCTAAAACTGTATTTCCATTTTTTAGCTCCGCTTTGACGAGATATCCCTTATAATCGGCATTAGGGGTTACCCAAGCCCATGTGGAACTGGTTCCACTAATTACTTTCGACTGGGTGGAAATTGCAGTATTGTACTGATAATAGGTTATTTTAAGAGTTCGATTAGAAACCGATTGTTTTAAATTTATAGTAAAATTCACCACCGCCCCCGGGCTGTAAGCAGCTTTATCTTTATCAATGCTACTTATGTAATCGCCTATTGCAGCCCTGGCATATCCAGGAAAAAAAACAGTAGTTGAAAAATAGATTAATAAAACAAGAATAAGCTTTAATGAATAAACGGAGCTAATTTTACTAACATTATCTTCTGATAAAGGAACCTTCAGGATTGTAAAAAATTGATTCATAATTAATTGGTTTTATAATTTGTATTTGGTTAATTAGTTTATCTACCCCCCGCATACTATTGTTATACAGGGAAGGACAATTTAAATTGCTATCAAGTGCTACTTAAAAAAAGAGCTTTAATCTCAGATTTATTGCCCAGCCTAGTACCCGAGATATGGCAATCACTCATATTGGTTGAATTGGCTTATTATGAGATTTCAACATCCTTTTGGATGAACATTGCTACCCGGTTAGTTTTAAACTAATTTGAGTTTTTAAGTTTAGGATAGGCAATCTGTAAGTATCAATAAAGATTCAAAACGTATCAAAAACACTGAAACATAAACAGTTGCCACCAAGAATATAGATTCATAAACAAAAAAAGGTGGTTCGAAACACCCTTGTTCCGTAGCCACCTCAAATTTTAATCAGTAAATAGAGCCTCTTTAACTTACAAGTATAGAAATTGAACTTCTTACAAACGATGGAAATATTCCATTGACTTCAACCTCTGTTTGGAATTTGAAATCATTAATAACAACTTCAATTTTTAAGGAACAATCCGCATTCATTTACCACAGTTAGAGATTAGTGATTCTACTTTCAACACTTAAATTTATATGATAATTCACCAGTTCATTGATCGGAGATTTAATAATTTTACCAATTTTCATTTCATGATTTTCCGCCGAAAGTTTTAAAATATCACGAAAATAAAATGCGACAGACCCGACAGCATTCAACTCGTAATTTCGATAATATGGATATAGGCAAACTAATTGGGTAAAGAACTGGTCGAATGAGGATGAAACTAAATTGTGGAGATGCTTATCAGAGATATGTTTAAACACAAACTCTGAAAAACTTGCACAAAACCGGTTGGCAAGTGGTTGAGTATAGATTCTATTCAATACATCTTTCTCTGATAAGTTGTAAGAATCTTCAAAATCCTTTTTTATCGCCGGAGGCAACACTCCCCTTATATAATCAAGTAGCAGCTTTTTTCCGATCGCACAACCGCTTCCTTCATCGCCTAAAATATATGCAGCCGAATCAATGTGGTGAATTATTTCAGTGCCATTATATATACAGGTGTTGGTTCCGGTACCAAGAATCGCAGCAAATCCACTCGTGGTGCCGAGCAAAGCTCGGCATGCGGCAAGAAGATCATGCTTCACAACAATTTCCGAGTCGCAAAACACCTGTTTAAAAGCACTTTTTAATAATAAAGATTTCCCATTATCATGAACACCGGCTCCATAGAAATATACCTTTTCAATTAATTCCCTTCGAATATTGGCCGGAAGTGCTTTTGTTAATGATGTATTAATATACTCTTCGTCGACAAAGAAGGGGTTGTAACCCTCCGAATAAAAGTCGTATACCTTATCGGCTCCATCTACTAAACACCAGTGAGTCTTAGTAGAACCTCCATCTGCTATAAGTATCATATAAATAAGCTGTTAATACTATAACCTTTCCAAACCTTTAGTCAGAGCACTGGAAGCCTCTAATATACTTATTGCATAACCGCCACCTGGGGCCACGAACTGAGCTAATTGTGACTTCTTCGTCACCACCACTTTTCGAATGGTATAAGCTTGTGGATTCGTTTTGTAATGAGCGTCGTTCGCATCCGCATAAATAGTCGCTATATAGATTTTACCAGGATCCAAAAAGTTAAACGATATTTTGGAGGTCCGGTTATTTTCCCCGCCAACACTACCTACAAACCATCTGCCTGACCCTTTTGCTTTTCGGGCAACAGTTACATATTCCCCCGGTTCAGCTTCCAAATACTTGCTATCATCCCAATCTACGGCAACGTCTTTTATGAATTGAAAAGCATCCGGGAACTTATTATAATTTTCGGGAAGATCTGCAGCCATTTGCAAAGGACTGTACATTGTTAGATATAAAGCCAGTTGATTGGCCAAAGTATTATTTACATGTGAGTTGTTAGAAGGATTTACTTTACTGATATCCATTTCAAAGATACCGGGTGTAAAATCCATTGGCCCGCCAACCAGTCTCGTAAAGGGAAGAACTGAAACGTGGTTGGGTTTAGAACCGCCAAAAGCCTGGTATTCTGTCCCTCTGGCTGATTCATTACCGATCAAATTCGGATAAGTACGGGCAATTCCAGTGGGACGAATGGCTTCATGGGCATTAACCATGATCTTATATTTAGCAGCTTTTTCGACTGCGTATTGATAATGATTCACGATCCACTGACTATAATGATTTTCACCCCGGGGAAGAATATCACCCACGTAACCACTTTTTACTGCATCATAACCATTGGCCTTCATAAATTTATAAGCAGTATCTATATGGCGCTCATAATTACGCACTGAAGAAGATGTTTCGTGATGCATAATCATCTTTACACCTTTAGATTTCGCATAATCTCTTATTTCAACAACATTAAAATCAGGATAAGCAGTAACAAAATCGAACACAAAATCCTTTGAATGGCCAAACCAGTCTTCCCAGCCTATATTCCAACCTTCAACCAATACCGCATCAAAACCATGTTCAGCAGCAAAGTCGATGTATTTTTTTACGTTAGCTGTAGTAGCGCCATGCTTGCCGTTTGGCTTTACCTTTGTATAGTCGCTTACACCTAAACGAACTGCCGGATATTCGTCCGTATAAGCCCAGGAGCTTTTTCCGGTTATCATTTCCCACCAAACACCAACATATTTTACTGGTTTTATCCATGAGGTATCCTCTATTTTACAAGGTTCATTTAAATTGTACGTCAGCTTCGAAGCCAGAATTTCGCGGGCATCATCACTCACTATTACTGTACGCCAGGGTGTGGTTGATGGAGCGAGCAAATATCCTTTATCTCCTTTTGCATCAGGAGTCAACCATGATTGAAACACCATATTTTTATCATCCAGATTCAAATGCATACAAGGATAATCGATTAGGGCTGCTTCATGTAAATTGATATACAACCCATCGTCTGATTTCATAATAAGAGATGTTTGTACCCCAGTGGGTGAAAAAGAAGATTGGGATACATTTTCTGTCCTTGCTTTGCTTGTCAAATCTCTAATTTCGGACAACCGTGATTTTGTGTAATCATATTCTTGAGTATCATAGTCGCCGGCAATCCAAAATGCGGTGTGATCACCCGCCATTGCAAACTGAGTTCGCTCTTCTTTGATCACAAAATAGGTCAGGTTTTTCTGTGAAGGGAACTCATAACGAAATCCGAGTCCATCGTCGAACAAACGAAACCGAACAATTATTTGCCGGTTCGTCTCCTTTTGGTTCAACGTAACCGCCATTTCGTTATACTTATTTTGGATCGTTTTTACTTCTCCCCAAACGGGTTTCCACGTTTCATCAAAAGATGAACGTTTTATATCTGTTATGGCAAAATCGTTTAGTAGAGATTTTTTATCATTCTTCAAGTCCAGACCGAGCTTACTTGGCTTTATCACATCTTTACCTTTATAGGCCAGCGTGTAGATAGGCGTTCCATCATTTTGCAATGAAAACTCCATATTAAATTTCCCGTTAGGGGATTTTAGCTTTTGTGCATACGCGAACGTCAAAAGACTGCACCATACGAACACTATTAAAATACACTTCTTCATTTTATCTTTTTTATTTCTGCAAGAGGATGATTAACGATTAACCTGAATTTCACTTGCTGTTCCTGTATCAGCAATTTTTATATAAATAATTCCTTCTTTTTCATCCCAACTCCAAGCCGGATTCTTAAAGTCGGATTCAACATTTGCCAGCAATTTCTCTGATTTAATGGCCTTCATTTTACCAGAGTTAATAAGTAAGTTTTTCGGTTTAAAAGAAGAGTGAATTTTGAGAACGTAATTCCTCTCTCCTTCCGGCTTATAACCTTTCTCTTCTCGGACATTTATCTTCAGTACTAATCCTTCTTTAGTCGTCTGAGAGCTAAATCTTGTTCTGGCATAAATATTCCTTTCGTAATCTCTGCTTTCGCCATCATCTTCATATAAAGTAAAAGCGGCTTCCTTATTTAAAGCAGCTGGAAATATTTCAAGACTTACAGGATAAGATGATTTTTCATGAATGTACTGCATCACTGGCATGGTGGGAATAATCGATCCCTTTTTAACGAATAGCGGAATCACGTTTAATGGCGCATCAACCGTGATCCATTGGCCGCCTTTATATGTCGTCTTGCCATCATTGAAATTTACCCATTCGCCTTCCGGCAGATAAACATCCTTTGTAAGGGCGCCTTTTTCAACCACCGGTGCCACCAATAGTTCCCTGCCAAAAAGAAACTGGGCATTTAATTTATACGCTTCTAAATCCGTTGGATATTCCAGCAGCAAGGCCCTCATCAGTGGAATTCCTGTATCGTGCGCTTCCCTGGCATAGGTATAGATGTACGGGAATAATTTGTATTTAAGTTGAATTGCCTCACGGGATATGTTTTCAGCTTCAGTTCCGAACCTCCAGGGCTCAGATGCATTTCCACCTTCGTGATGAGCACGACTTAAAGGATTAAATACCCCAAATTGCATCCAGCGAATGTATAGTTCGGACATTGCTTCAGTATTTTTAATGTCGCCGCAGTACCCGGAAATATCGCAGGCCCAGAAAGGTATTAAGCCCATGCCGGCAGATAAACTCACTGGAATTTGATTAGCAAATTGGCTCCATCCTTCGACAACATTATTGCCATTTCCAGAATCGCCGGACCAGCCAAAAGTATAACGCTGCAGACCCGCATAAGCCGCCCTCGTCATTTGAAAAATGCGCTTATTGGGGTTGTGTTTATTGAACTGTTCGGTTACTACTTTATCCCAGGTTAGGCCGTATACGTTGTGAATTTCGTCGTGCATTCCCAAATGATGCTTCATGTTTAACCTGTCAGTCGCGTCTTCATTGCTCCATGCCGGTTCGCCCATATCTGTCCAAAATCCTTTTACGCCATCGTTTAAAGGCTTTTGCTGATAATTACCCCACCAATCGGCAACGGCTGGTTTTGTAAAATCTACAACCCCGCAATTTCCTCCCCAGGGCCAGGGCATATCATATGACTTACGGGTGCGAACGTCTGTTGCCAGGAACCCAAGCGAATCTGCTTCTTTCCATTGTACTTTGTTGGCTTGCGAGATCACCGGATCCTGGGAAATAATCATTTTATAACCCATTTTGCTAAGATCCTGAACCATTTTCTTAGGGTTGCTGTAGTTGTTTTTTTTCCAATTGAAATCTTGCAGTCCTTCTACCCAACCAATGTCCTGGTAAATGATATCACAAGGAATGTGTCTTTTTCTAAATTCATCGGCGGTACTTCGGGCTAGATCCTCCCGCGTATAATCACCGCGACATTGTGAAAATCCGAACGCCCATTTCGGAGGCATAATTGGTTTTCCAGTTAGCTTAGTATAACTTTGGATGATTTGCTTGTAGTCGTTGCCGAAGATGAAATAGTAAATCATTTCACCTCCAGGTGCTTCGAAAGAATAATAATCGTTTGACTCGGTACCGAATTTAAATTCTGATTTATAGGTATTATCGAAGAAAACTCCGTAGCGATAGCTGCTCATAAAGAAGGGAATGCTTTTATAAAGCGGGTCTTCATTTACACCATAGCAAGGATTGTCACTATTCCACATTTTGTAGCTGCGGCCTCTTCGGTTGATAGGTCCAGCTTTTTCGCCTAAACCAAAAAACTGCTCATCAGACCGGAGTGCTTTATAGGCAGTGATACGATTATTCTCTTTCACGAAACCTCTTTCATTGAAATCGCTGAACACTAATTTCTGATACTTATCAAAAATTTGAAGTTTAAAAGGGTTTTTATTTACCCGTATACGAAGCTGATCCGTAAAGATTTCATACGCGGCAGCTTCATCGTTTACGTTTACCTTTCCTACATCTGCTAAATTTTCATTTACCACAGCAAATGATTCATTATTGCGTTTGAAATTCCCGTCAGGTGAAATCCAAACTTTTAGCACTTGTCCGCTGCACAATTGCAAAAGCACTTTGGCCTTACTGTCGCAGCTAAAAACCACCTGATTACCTGTAATCTTATAGGATGAACAATTGCCTAAGGTTTGCGGCTTCGTTTGCCCAAAGACTTGAATCGATAGAAGCAAGAATATTGCTAGTATATTTCCTTTCATGAGATATTTTAATAATTAAGAGAAATGCTAATTGTCTCCCCCATCCAAATCAAAGTTTAATATTCGACCACTACCATACTCCAATATTGAAGCTCGGGCAAAGTGAAACTGACCTCATTTTCTACCTGATTAAAATTTAAAGAGCGTGAAACTCCGCCGAGATTATCAGGAGAAGCGCACCATATTTTTTTCACCGCTCCATCTGCCGTAAGCGAAAGTTTAGCATTTTTAATTTGGACAGGTGCTACCTGGATTCCTGTATTATCTCTCCAATTACTGGTTTTAGAATTTTTAAAATTGATCAGGTGGACCACCTGAGATGAACCAACTTTTTTGGCTACCACAGAAACTGCACCCTGATTATTGGGCCTTGAACTAGGATTGGTTTTGCCATCTAAAGAAGCAAGACTCACAGTATTGAAGCTACCGCCATCTCTCAGCAAATTCTGGTAAGCAACCAGAAAATCGTAGTAGGATACCATTGCCTTTTTTAGATCCTCTTTCATCTCCAAATTATCATTTGGAAAATATTCTTTTCCAAGCATATGCTCGCCCATTTCAAGGTGCGAACCACCAAAAGCGAAGATCACGGCGTTTGTCATTATCACAGATGCTGTGTTAAAAAACCCTTTATTATTAGCCAGGTCATAATTCATATAGGCCGCTAAAACGGTATTCTTTGTATTATTACTGTAGGTGTTATTGGCCTTAATAATATTAGCAAGATCTGTGTAACTGTTGTAAGGATCCCAAACTTCTGTGTAAAGAAAGCCGGCGGCAGATTGAGCAATACCCGTCTGCCCGTACTGCGACACCGCATTCATTACGATATCCTTATTGGGTTCATCGGCTTTAACGGCATTTATAAATGGCTTATAGGTATCGGCAAGATTTAACACAGAACCGTTGTATTTATACTTGGTTCCTCTGCCACCTAATTGGTCCATATGAAAACCATCGAAAGCTAGGTTTTGATAAACCTTTTGGTTTTCATTTTTTAGATACTGCTGCCAGGATGTATTAGAGGGATCGAGTAAATAAATATTGCTCAAGAACGGTGGAGATGGTAGAGGATGAAAATCTTTGGTCCCGTGATTAGCATCATTATATACATACCATTCTTTAGCCACACCATCGGCCTCGCCATCATCCCATGCACCATAAATAAGGTTGTAAAACATTGCCTTCATATTACGGCCATGAGCGCCGGTAATATATTTTCGAACAGTATTAAAATAAATATCGCGGTTAAAAATATCCTTCCAGGTACTTGCTGGTGCTGAACCAACCATAGGCAGAGGCTTATGGTGTTTATTGTGCCAGTCGTAAAACTGCAAACCATTGATATGATACCTGTTAAGATTGCCAATTACCCCATCCACTTCTGTATCAGTCAATTGAGGGAATTTTGAAAGAAAACCATATCTGGGAAACTTTTTCCAGTCGGAGGATACATCTACGCCTATAACAGCGTGAATAGTTTCGGCAGTAGAATTGGATGAATATACCTCTGCGATATATCCTCTATAATCAGTAGAGGGGGCTACCCATTTCCATGTACCACCTGTAACCGGAACCTCTGAGAGTACTGTATTTAAATACTTGTATCGAACTTTTGCCGTTGCCGGAAGTGTGGAATTATCTACGATAAAAACAACTTCATCGCCGGGCGAGTAAGCTGCTTTATCAGTGGAGATTGTCAAACCATTATAGCTTGGAGTAACCTGATTAGATGGAACATCGGGCGAAGTTGAAGAATCAGAACTATCCTTATCCTTTTTACAACCAATGCTTACACCCAATATCAACAATAAAGAAAGAGTTCTAAACTTCATGGAGATTAAAATTTATTTAAAGAGAGGTATCTCAAAGATCTACCATTAAAACCTTTGAGACACACTCGTTTTTATTTGATTAATTTATTGCCTTTCGAACTTGATAGTTTCGTATAATACGTCCACAGTGATTTTATAATTACCAGCCTGTGCTGCTGTAATTTTCCATTTATTATCAGGACTACCACCTGGAACAAACTTCATCTCGGTACTTTCAGCTCCTTCATTCGCAATTACAGGCATATAGAAATCGCCTCCCCAATTACCTTTTGCAATCGGCATTTTAAACTCGCCGGATGTTAATGGGCCGGTAAAAGTAAAGATGTTAGGGTTGGTAGAACTTTTTACTAAAGGAGTGGGATTATCAATATTCCAGCCTGCAGGAGTTGCATCTCCTACTAAATAAAGCTCTGCGGGGGCAGTAAAAGGCTTGATGTGAATTTTCATATTCTCCAGGTCAAGTTTGATTTTATAAGCACCCGGAGTGGTAATTTTCCATTTATTATCAGGACTGCCACCTGCTGTTAACTGAACTCCTGTTAAATTCAAATCCTGAGCATTTACTAAAGGCATGTAATAATCTGTACCCCAATTGCCTTTTGCTGTCGGAATTTTAAATTCTCCCGCATTGAGAACTCCGTTAAAAGTAAATACGAAAGGATTTGATCTATCAACACGCATTGGATTTGGATTGTCGATATTCCAGCCATTAGGTGTAGCATCTCCGACTACCCATAATTGAGAGTATGGCGGAGCACTTCCCTCGGCAATAGAAATAGACAAATCAAGCAGGTTTACAGAAATCACATACCTGCCTGCAGTAGCTATTGCAAATTTATCATCCGGCTGGCTATCAGATGTACGTAATACTAGTTGATTAGCTGTTGCACCCTTATTATACGAAGGCGAAAAGGACCCTTTGGTAGTAATAAACTTAAATTCACCAGCATTTAACTTTCCTTCAAAAGTGAATCTTCCGGGAATGGAGTTATTCAAACTAAGCGCAGTTGCATTGTCTGCACTCCAACCATTCGGAGCAGCATCTCCTATGATAAACAAGGTTGTTGTAACCGGCTGATACGTTGTTACTTTGAATGTTGTAGTTGTGGAATCGCCAAGATTGGTTCCCGATACCTTTGAAACTATTTTAGCCTCTATCGTTCCCTCAACACCCGGCGTTAAATTTAATTGGCTTAATAAAGAATTAAAATCCTGAACAGTATATTTTTTTTGAAAGGTGGTTTTTCCAAGATCTTCAACTACTGCATTCTGAAAGTTGTTACCTTCCCTATCGATATATAATTTATACGACATTGAAGAATTGGTTCCATAATTAGATCCAGTGGTCCAGCTAAGTTGAAATATCTCTTTAGCGTACTCACTTTCGTTAAGTAGCACAGATTGTTTGCTGGCGGTTAATTCCAAAGGCTTATTCACGCTTTGGTCAAATTCCTCATATATATCTTTTTTACAAGACGAGGCAAAAACAGTTGCTACCAGCAAAAGTACAACTGAAAACCAGCCTTTATTGTGCATTGTTAAAATTCGTTTCATATCTGTATTATATGTTGGTTAATACGTGATTAATACCCAGGATTTTGAACCAGGTTCTTATTAGCATCCATTTCCTTCTGAGGAATTGGTAATAGCATATGTTTAGTACTTGCGTTTGATCTTCCGATTGAGTGTAAAAACGGGACGAAGTATTGTCCGTTATCATATCGGACAATATCGAACCAACGATGACCTTCAAAAGCCAGCTCTAAGCGACGCTCTTTACGAATAGCATCTCTTAAAGCACTTTGAGATAAGCCAGTGATATTTCCCAAGCCAGCTCTTAAACGTACACGATTTAAAGGTCCGCCATTATTGATGCTCGTAGCTGACGCTTGAGCTTCTGGCGTTCTGCCAAGTTCGTTTAAAGCTTCTGCTTGCATTAATAAAACATCCGAATAGCGCAATACAGGAAAATTAGCAGGGCTTGTGTTATAATCGGGAGAAATTGATTTTGGCACCAGGAACTTCCGGAGATTAAATCCTGTATTTGAAAATGACTTTTTATACGTCTTTCCGTCAAAAGCGGGTCCTCCTTCATAAAGAATAGTTTTATCCTTTCTTAAGTCACCGTTTTCATATTGATTAACAAATTCCTGAGTGGGTTGATTCCATCCATAAGAACCCGCTACAAAATCAGAGTTTCTTGGACCCGTAAATGTGCTGACCCATGAAGCCATGTTGTCGTTATTCCCAAAGAAATCCACATCGCTTGCCTTTCCATAATATTGCACTTCAAATAAGGATTCTGCTCCATTTTTCTTTAGTGGATTAAAATTGTCACTGTAGTCAGGCAGTAAGGTATATCCAAGAGAAGTTACCTGCTCGCACAGCTCAACTGTTTTCTGATAATCACCCAGAGTAAGATATACCTTGGCCAGCAGCCCCGCAGCAGAACCTTTTGAAGCTCTTCCAACATCACTACCACTGTATGACTCTTTTTGAGGCAACATAGCTATGGCATCGGTAAGATCCTGAACAATCGTTTCATAAACCTTTTCCTTAGAAGTTCTTGCAGGATATAAAAAAGAATCATCGGGAGTTGAAGGAGCTTCAGTATACAAAGGAACGTCACCAAAAGCTCTAACCAGAATGAAATAATAGTTGGCTCTTAAAAATTTCGCTTCACCAATAATTCTGTCTTTGATTCCTTGAGAGATTGCCATATTCGGAACCTCTCGTAATATAACGTTACAACGAAGAATTCCCGGAAAAGGCCCTCTCCATAAATCTATGGCTGCTTCATTCGCTGTTGTGGTTAAAAAGTTTGAGACGTCTTGCGTTGCGATACCGTCATTAGCGCCGCCAGCTCCAACGATGCTGTTTCCGGCCCAAATATCGGTTCCCCAAATCTGAAAGTTATAAAGCTTTGGCCATTGTAATGGCTGGTAAGCGCCATTTATAGCGGCAACAGCATCGTCTTCGGTTTTGAAAAATGTTTGAGGATTAATACTATCAAGAGGAACTCGATCCAGGTACTTCTCACAACCAGTGAAACTGATCATTAGCAATATTGCGGCTGTATATTTTGCGAATATTTTCATTGTCTTAATTTCTTTTGATTAAAAGCCTATGTTAATTCCAGCACTTACAATCCTGGTAATAGGATATAAGCTCATATCAATTCCGTTTGACGAAACTTCCGGATCGAATCCGGTATACTTTGTGAAAGTCAGTAAGTTCTGCCCTGAGACATATAGCCTTGCTGTGTTCATTTTAGCATGTTTAATCAGGCTTTTAGGCAGAGTATAACCTAGTGTTACATTTTTCAGCCTTAAATACGACCCATCTTCTATAAAGCGGGTAGATGGCCTGGTATTTTTATTCGGGTCGTTAAACACTGCACGGGGAACCTCATTACTGGTATTAGGACCTGTCCAGCGATTTAAAACCGCAGTAGTCTGATTTTGAGCTACAGCCATTCCTTCCTGGTAAATCCGGTTTCCGTTTAAAATACTGTTACCTTCAACACCTTGTAAAAACACGCTGAAATCAAGGTTCTTCCAGTTTACTGAGTTATTCAACGCAAAAGTAAAGCGCGGGTTAGGGTCGCCAATGAACGTACGGTCTGCATCATTAATCTGCCCGTCGTTATTTATATCAAGAAATTTTAAATCCCCGGGTGCGGTACTATTATAGGTATCACTTCCCTGTTGTTGTTTGGCATAATTGTCTACCTCCTCCTGAGTTTGGAAGATTCCGGTCGCGATTACCCCGTAGAATGAATTTACCGGGTATCCATTTTTTTGAATATTGGTATTCTGGCTAGCAAGACTTCCACCATAAATTGGCACATCGCCATTTAAACTAACCACCTTATTTTGATTATAGGACACATTGAAGTTTGTATTCCATTCAAAAGAATTTGATTTTACATTCTGGGAGCTTATAGAAAGCTCAATCCCTTTATTACTAACTTTTCCGGCATTTATACTTGGTACAATCTGATCTGAGTAACCTGTTAAAGCCGGTACCGCCATTGGCACCAACATATCATTAGTATTTTTAATGTATGCTTCAGCAGTAACATTCATCCGGCCATTAATCAACACTGCATCAAGGGCGATATTCGATTGTGCTACTTCTTCCCAATGCACATTTCCGTTCGGCAATACCAAAGGCACTACCGAATTAACTATAGTTCCGTTAAATACGTACTGATTTGTCGACAATATTGAAGCATATGCATAATTTCCTATGCTCTGATTACCTGTCACCCCATATCCTGCACGAAAAGCCAGGTCTTGAATGAAGTTATTTTTATTGAAAAAACTTTCATTAGAAATGCGCCATTTTACTGAAGCCGAAGGAAAAGTTCCCCAACGATGACTGGAACCAAAGCGACTGCTGGCATCGCGTCTCACTGTGGCTGTTACCAGATATTTATCTTTATACGCGTAATTAGCACGTGCTAATAAAGAAAACAATGCCCAGTCGCTTGCATTACCGCTTGCAGTTGGCAACATTGTACCATTATTAAGTTGTTGAGCACCATCACTAATAAAATTTGCTTTTGATGCGCTTACATAATCAAAGCGGTTATCTTGTGCACTTGTACCAGCTAATAGAGTTAGATGATGTACATCATTGAAAAAAGAATCGTAGGTTAAAGTATTATCCCACAAATAGGTAAGATTCTTATTAAAAGATGAGTTTAAAGTACTAAATGGCTGACTTATGGGTTTCCAATCATATTTAGGAGACCATCCCCTGCTATCCCAGAATGATGCCTGGAGACCAAATGTTGATTTAAATTTTAATTGGGGGATAAGAGTTACTTCTCCACTTAAATTACCCAACACATTGTATCCAAGAGTTTTATTATCATTAATTGTAGCTTCACCAATCGGGTTTCTAACATCTCCGTACCAGCTGCTTTGCCCCTCTGGCCCAGACCATGTGCCGTCGGCATTATAAACTGGCTGCACTGGAAGTGCAGACATAGCATTACGAATATTGATTGATCCGCTTGATTTTCGATCGTGACTTAAGGTAAGGTTATTTGAAAACCTGAGCCAGTCAAACACTTTAGAATCTGTATTTACTTGTATTGCAAATCTTTTATATTTGTTATTAATTGCGATGCCAGCCTCATCCAATAAAGTTCCTGACACATAATAGGTTGATTTATCTCCTCCACCCGAATAAGCAAGAGAAAAGGAATTAGTTGGAGTGGTCTTTAAAAGCTCATTAAGCCAATCTGTGCTGGTTGTAAACGAACTCGGGTCTGCATATGCAGGATTCAAAGTCTGACCATTTGCCGCCATCATTTCATTATGAAGTGCGGCAAATTGAGAAGCATTTAACATCTCTACCGTATTGGTAGCAGATCTTACTCCGGTCATCGCTTTAAAATCTAATTTCCCTTTACCGGCTACTCCTTTTTTGGTGGTAATAAGTATTACCCCGTTTGCACCTCGCGCACCATAAATTGCAGAAGCCGAAGCATCCTTTAAGATGTCCATGGTAGAAATATCATCGGTACTGATAGTATTTAGAGGCACATTTGAGGGTACGCCATCAATAACAATTAAGGGATCGCTATCATTAATTGTACCTACTCCCCTAACCCTGATGGTTACGTTGCTGCCTGGTGCACCAGAGGAAATGACCTGAACTCCGGCAGCCCTCCCTTGCAATGCCTGCCCTGCATCAGAAACTGGAAGTGATTTGACATCTTTCATATTCACCGATGCTATCGATCCGGTTAAGTCGCTCCGCTTTTGAGTACCATAACCAATTACAACAACTTCATTCAGTAATTTTGAGTCTTCCTTTAACTCGACAGTAAGAGATGTTCTGCCAGTAATGGATATTTCGCGTTTTTCAAAACCGACAAAGGAAAAGGCGAGAACAGAATTCTCGTCAGCAACATTAATTGAAAAGTTTCCGTTGATATCTGTAATTACTCCGTTAGAGGTACCTTTCTCAATTACCGAAACACCCGGCAAGCCGTCGCCCTTTTCGTCTGTAACCTTTCCTTTCACAGTAATAGCCTGTGTGCTTTTTAGGCTTACACCAATACTTTTACCCGTTACCGGTTTACTTTTTACGCCTGAATTTGAAAATGCAAGCGATGGCAACATCACCGCTATGAGAACCTGATTGATGGTAATTCTACTACCGCTCAGCCATTTACTTTTTTGTAACATACAAAATTTCATGATTATAATTTTGATTAATAAGGTTTATGCCTGGAGAGGAAAACATAATAGTTTTTTTACTCATCCACTTTAATAATAGTATTTAAAAGGCTGGATTATCCAGAATTAAGCAAGTAATTAATCTTCATATATTATTTCGTTTAAATTGGTTGGTTGTGTTATTTAAACTCAATCCCTTAAGTACTTTCGGGGAGACGAGCATTAAATAATCACTATACGAAAATGAGATTTTGAAATGAAAGAGAATAATCAGGGATTATCAATAAACATTCAAAATGTATCATTTAAAAACGAAGTTCTATAGCTTAAATTCGAATACAATAGTCCTATTAGCGGTTTATAATTCCCTGTCTACCATATTATGCTCATACCAGATAGAGGCAGCCCCTATCACTGTTGCAACTTCCCCTAAAAAGGTCCGAAAAACGGGTGTGTTCAGTTTACGTTCTTTTAACAGCTGAGTCAGTTTTTCAAAAAAGAACCTATTTGAAGCTTGCATATTTCCTCCTATTACTATTGCCTCAGGCGCTTCTGACTCTATTACACCCGTAAGAAAATGCGCAAGGTTCGCAGCGAACTCATCGAAAACATATTGTACAAATGGACTCGACTCAAAGGTCTTCATCTCGGCCAGATCATTCACCTCAATACCTGATAAGTCTTTAAAACGAGATATCAAGTATCTTGAAGACAAAAAATCTTCGGCAATTCCTCCTTTAAAGGACGCGGCCCATAAATTTGCGTCCCAAACTTTTCCATTTGAGTAAAAGGCCGAACCCAGGCCCATACCCAAAGTAATTCCAAATGATTTTTTGTAATATCTTACAGCCCCACCAAACACTTCTCCTTGGAAAAAACAAACGGAGTCGTTAATCAAACGGATCAAGGATGGAGATGTATCAATCTCGATGGCTAAAAGTTCCTTTATGTTTGAGTGATATAAACTGCCATATCTTTCAATATCCTTATTTAAAAACAAACCTGAAACGTAATCACATGGACCTGGAAGTCCTAACCCGATCTGAAGATTTTTCTCATTAGAATATACCGCGACCTCCTTAATCACATTTGACCAGGAATTGATAATAACTTTCTTTGAAGCTCTGGGATCAACTTTTCTTCGCCTCAAAGTATTCTGCACTATTTTCCTTGTTTCTAAGTTTACCAGGCCGGCAGAAATGTAGCAATCTTCAATGATGGCCCCTATAGCGGTATTATTTTCCATTTTGATCAGATAAAGAGTGTATATTCCCCTTGATGGTTTTTTTATTGATTCGAAGTTCCATTATCTTTCGAATAAGAGAAAATCAACCCTAATCAATTTCAAATCAAATTGTCTCAAAATTTAGTTTTACTTGTCTGGCTACTTGAGACGTAATATCTTTATTAATTATAAGCCGTTATAATACCAGCAATTCTTATCAGACCAGTTTTGAGATTTCTCTACTATATATTTGTTATTCTTTTTTTTGCGAAGCCCGCCTTCTCGCAACCTTCCAACTATTATTTTAAAAATTATCAGGTTTCGAGAGGCTTATCCAGCAATACGGTAACTGCTATTACACAAGACAAAAAAGGGTTTATGTGGTTCGGGACCAGAAATGGGTTGAACCGATTTGATGGTAATAATTTTAAGGTCTTTAAAAGTAAACTTTCCGACACCTCAAGCATCGGCAGTAACTCTATATTGAGCCTATTTGAAGATGAAGAAGAGCAATTGTGGGTAGGCACCTATAAAGGAATTTATATTTATGATGCAAGGGAAGAAAAATTTTCTCCGTTTAAGCTCATCCCACCAGGAGAGGTTAGATATCTGCAGGGCGACAAAGACCACAATATGTGGGTAGTTTCAAATCAAATTTTATATCAGTATAATTTAAAAAACCATAAACTCACGTCGCATATCTTTAAAAACAATCCAACTATAGCGCTGCATATTTCGGAGCAAGGCACCTTATGGATTTCGACGGTTAATGGTTTGGTAAAAAAACTAAACAAGAAAACCTCGAGGTTTACGACCTATGATATAGTTAGCATTTTCAAAAAGGATCTTACAATAATAAATGCGATGTACTCGATCGGAGATACTACATTAATTATTGGCACCAATAAACATGCGCTGCTGTTAAATACAAAAACACTCACGCTGGAAAGTCTTTTTGGCCAAAATAATCCTATCAAAACTGTTCATGTTCATACGATATTAAAAAATCCGGACTCAAATTACTGGCTCGGAACCGAAACGGGTTTAATCATAACAAACATCCATAGCAAAAAAACCTCACTTGTTGCTAAAGAAGTCAGTAACCCATATTCAATAAACGATAATATCATATCATCTCTTTACGAAGACATTGAGGGTGGAATTTGGATTGCGACATATTTTGGAGGGATAAATTACTACTCCAAGCATTTTAATAACTTCCAGAAGTATTTTCCCGAACCTGGCAAAAATAGTATAAGCGGAAATCTTGTTCACGAAATCTGTAAAGATCAGTATGGCAAGTTGTGGATAGGGACTGAAGATGCCGGACTAAATCAAATGGATCCCCAAACGGGGCATATAAAAAGATTTAAACCCAATGGCCCGGGGAGCTTGTCTTATCACAACATTCACGGACTTGTGGCCGACGGTGATAAACTATGGATAGGCACATACGAACATGGGCTTGATGTTATGGACTTGAAGACGAATAAAGTTATCAGACATTACAATGCAGGCCCGAATTCATTTACGAGCGATTTTATAATTACTTTATATAAAACCAAAAAGGCTGACATTTTGGTTGGAACCTGGAACGGGTTATTTAAATACAACAGGGGAAATGATAACTTCTCGCCTATACCCTTTTTTAACGGACATATTCAAAGCATAGTTGAAGATGATAAAGGAACTATATGGGTAGGAACATACGGCGGTGGCTTATACTATTATAATCCGGCAACAAACAAAAAAGGCAGAATTGAATATAAACAGGGTAAAAGCAATGGCTTAATCAGCAATTACATAAACAATCTTTATCAGGATGATAAGAAGAATTTTTGGCTCTGTACCGAGGGCGGACTTTCTAAATTAAATCCGGCCACCGGCAAAATAATAAATTACACTTTTGAAGACGGCTTACCGGACAACCAGATTTTTAGAATAGTTGAAGACAAAAACGGCTCATTTTGGATCTCAACATCCAAGGGATTGAGCCACTTCAATCCGGAAACGACAACCTTCATCAACTACAATACAAGCCATGGGCTACCTACCGAGCAATTTAATTACAACTCTTCTTTTAAGAACAGTGACGGAACTCTGTTCTTCGGAACCGTTAGAGGATTAATCAGCTTTAAACCTTCTCAATTTATCAGAAACAGGTTTGTGCCGCCCGTTTATATTACCGGGATTAAAGTAAATAACGAAGATGTTGAGATAAACAAGGAGGGTTCCTTGCTTAAACAAGCATTAATGTACTCTGAGAGCCTTACTCTTCCTTATGACAAAGCCAATATAAGTCTTGATGTTGCAGCCCTCAGCTATGTTATTCCAGAAATGAACAGCTATTTGTATAAGATGGAAGGTATCGATAAAAACTGGATAGCTTTAAAAGAGTACCGAAAGATTTTCTACACCAACTTACCTCCGGGAAATTATGTTTTAAAGATTAAAGGCTCTAACAATGAAAGCATTTGGAACCAAAATGAAACATCACTCGCAATAAAGATAACACCGCCGTTTTGGGCAACAAACGTGGCTTATCTGGTTTATATTTTGATTATTGTATCTATAATTTTTATAATATTCTGGTACTACCGCCTCGCCCTATTCGAAAAAAGTAAACGCCGGATTGAGATTATGGAAATCAATAAAGAACGTGAGATTTATAATGCAAAGATTGAGTTCTTTACAAATGTGGCACATGAAATCAGAACGCCGTTAACCTTAATTAAAATGCCGCTGGATAAATTAATTTCCACGCAATCAGATGATCCTGAAACTACAGAAAGTTTGAACATGATGAAGAAAAACACCAACAGGCTTATTGACCTAACGAATCAATTACTCGATTTCAGAAAAGCTGAAGCGAACAAATTCAGTCTGAACTTCTCAAACACAAACATTAATGAGCTTTTAAATGATGTGTTCTTCACTTTTAAGCCTGCGGCCGAACAAAAAGATCTGAATTATAAGCTTGAACTACCCCGAATTGCACTCCAGGCGTTTGTCGACCAGGAAGCACTTAAAAAAATCATCAGCAATCTTATAAATAACGCAATCAAGTATGCGAATGAAAAAGTGCTCGTGAAATTATTACCGTTTTCCAGTGATGACATTGTTTTTAATATCGAATTTAGAAACGATGGTTACATAATTCCCGAAGAATATAAGGATAAGATTTTCGAACCTTTTTTTCGCTTGGAGCATAATTCCAAAGAAGCCGGTACGGGCATCGGACTTCCTTTATCACGTTCACTTACCGAACTTCACAAGGGCACTCTTGAATTAAAAAATTCAGGAGAAAACACCAACATCTTTTTGCTTTCAATTCCTATCCATCAAGACAATGAAATTAACCTGACGGATTATGACACGACTGAAAATAATGAAACTTTAATCGAAGAAACTGAGGAAACCGATAAAAACATCAATTCGACAAAGCCTTCAATTTTAATTGTAGAAGACAACAAAGAAATTCTCAATTACTTACACAAAGAGCTCTCTGGAAGTTATAATATTAAGAAAGCCTACAACGGAAAAGAAGCACTGGACACTCTTATCCATGATCATATTCAATTAGTGATAAGCGATATTATGATGCCCATTATGGACGGTATAGAACTTTGTAAAAAAATGAAGAACGATTTTCAGTTCAGCCATATACCAATCATACTACTAACTGCAAAGAACTCTATTAATTCTAAGATTGAAGGTTTGGAGGTCGGAGCTGATGCTTACATCGAGAAACCTTTTTCCTTTGAATACCTCTTAGCCCAGATTAACAATCTACTTATAAACCGAAATATAATCAAGGAATACTTCGCCCGCTCTCCTTTAAGTCACATTAAGGGTATTGCCTACTCAAAAGCTGATAAAGATTTTCTGGAGAAATTAAACTCAATCATTTATGAACATATAACAGATATGGATTTAGATGTTGATCAGTTATCGAGTATGATGAATATGAGCAGGCCGACGCTATACAGGAAAATCAAAGGACTTTCTAATCTTACTCCAAATGAATTAATCAATCTCTCCAGACTTAAAAAAGCTGCGGAGCTTCTTGCTGAAGGAGATTATAAGATAAATGAAGTCGCCAATATGGTTGGATATAGCATGCCTACTAACTTTTCCAGGGATTTTCAAAAGCAATTTGGAGTAAGTCCCTCAAATTATATTGTGGGCTTGAAAAAGGATACTGAATAAAAAACACCTTCCTGATAAGAGTACTGCCAACAATTCATCATAGGGATCTAACATACTATGATGAATCTTCAACGTAGTGAACTACTTCTCTTTGATCCTTCTGGTTCGAATTCATCCAATATTTGATTACTTCAAAAGCCGAATTACCTCTTTCTGAATTTCATCTACTATATCCCAATTTTTTGAAATATAGACGTCTGTAACAGAGTTTGATTTGTCTTTATGATTTAGAGCCAAAGCGACATCATCTTTTGAAAATCGACATTTATTTCTGGCCAGATCCCCAAACGCATGCCTGGCATCATAAAACTCGAGATGAGAAATTTTCAATTCTTTTCCAATTGCACGCATGCCAATACTCAATGCTCGATCGAGAGATATATGACTCGCATAACGATTTTGCAACTTTCCGGCATATTGATTATACAGATCCATTGCATCCTCAGGAATACCAACACTAATGAAGGCTCGGTCCTTTCTCCTGTTTTTTGTTTTCGACCTATTGTAATCAATCCAACGGGTTGGATTATCGACTGGAGGTATTCTATACATGTCCACCGCATTCATTCCACATAAATAAAAGCTAAGCATAAAAAAATCTCTAGCCAACTCCAACCTCCCTCCGCTTGGCAATGCAAGATCTCTGATCGTTTTAATTTGTTTAATGTTAAGCTTCTTCTTCGTATTTGCAGGAATTTCTACAAGTTTATACTCATGAAAAGGATAGTGTTTCACAACAATTACTCCCATATCTTCATCATTGTAATGCTCCCTGACCGCATTAAACAATATTCGGAGATCCCGCATATGATTATGGAGCCCTGTGTCGCTAAGACCTTTAACTGTTCGGGTAACTGGCTCTTTGAATTGGCTTAACCGAGTGATAACTCTAGGGCATCTTAAATGCGCCTCATAAGCTGTTTTGCACTCACGAAATGTTGGGTATCGATATAAGCCGATTGCCTTTTATGTGTAACCCTAATCTTCACATTCCACGTTACATCCTTTTTTTGTGATGGGATAAAATCACTTCTTTGACTGTCGCCATAATAAATCATTAGCGGACGATGCTTTACGTTGTAAAACATTTGTAAAACATTTACGTCCAGTTCAACAAAAAAATCTGTCTGATTGCTAAGCGCCCGATTGAGCTATTATGGAAGAGAGCGATCCGAAACCGCCTTTAGACAACAAAAAACCCATTATTTCTCGAATAATGGGTTTTTTAAATCTGTGGTACCAGCTGGAATCGAACCAGCGACACAAGGATTTTCAGTCCTTTGCTCTACCAACTGAGCTATGGTACCAGCCCCTTTGGGACTGCAAATGTAGCGTCTTTTTTCATTTATAAAAACATTTTTTCAAATATTACCTATTCTACGTCCAAAGAAAATCCACCCAAACCCAAAAGTCACTGCAAAACAACACCTTAAGACAAAACAGAGAATACATTTTAATTAATGAAACAACAACCCCATGACCCAACTCGAAAAAGAATCTTGAATATTCCACAAATTTTGACACGCGCCATCACCAAAGTAAACCATAATCGAAAACACAACGGATCAAAAACGCGCCATCAAGTTACCTAAGCCAAAACCTACCAGACATTCTGAGGTTTATAATGAGTCAATCTCTTCTTTTTAAATTAATGCTTTTTAACCTTTTCTAAGTTTAACCTGATTTTTTTTATAAATTATACTCTTTAATAAAATTGCTTTTTAACAGAACACTTGGCTCAATAATATCGGTCATGATAGAACAAGCGCTTTTCCTTTTACTACTTATTCTTGCTATTACATTTTTTACCAAAAATGTGAAAAAAGTGATCAGAAACATAAAACTGGGTCAGCCGGAAGATCGTTCCGACAATCCGGTCTTAAGGTGGAAGACGATGTTAAAGGTCGCCTTCGGACAAACAAAAATGATTGCACGGCCTATCCCTGCCCTCTTACACTTCTTCGTATATGCAGGCTTCATAATTATAAATATAGAAGTCGTGGAAATAATTCTAGACGGAATTGTCGGCACACATAGAATTTTCGCCAGTCCCTTAGGTTCTTTTTATACCTTCCTCATTGCCTCGTTTGAGTGGCTGGCAATCAGTGTCATTATAGCCTGTACCATATTTCTTGTAAGAAGAAACATATTGAGGATTAGGCGCTTCTTTGGAGTCGAGATGACGCCCTGGCCACGATCAGATGCCAATTACATACTGTACTTCGAAATAATATTAATGTCAGCCTTTTTGCTGATGAATGCATCGGATTATAAACTTCAACCACTTATTACAGACAACCACCTAAGTTCCTCAACATTCCCTATAAGCTCGCTATTAGCCGACATTTTACCTTCCAATACCGACATGTTACACTCTTCAGAGCGCCTGTTTTGGTGGCTACACATTATAGGGATCTTCGTATTCCTTAATTACCTGCCCTACTCAAAGCACTTTCACATTTTAATGGCTTTTCCTAATACCTATTATTCAAAACTATCGCCTAGCGCTGAACTGAATAATATGGCAGTAGTCACTAACGAAGTGAAAGCGATGACAGACCCATCCTTTCAGCCTGTAGAATTAACGAATCCGGGTACTTTTGGGGCTAAGGATGTTAATGAGCTATCCTGGAAAAGCTTAATGGACGCGTATACCTGTACAGAATGCGGAAGATGCACATCTGAATGCCCCGCAAATATTACTGGCAAATTATTGTCACCCCGCAAAATTGTAATGGACACCCGTGACCGGCTTACCGAAGTAGGCGAAAATATTGACAAACATGGCAAAGATTACTTAGATGGGAAAAGCTTATTAGATGATTATATTTCCAGGGAAGAGCTATGGGCATGCACCACCTGTCAGGCTTGCATTAAAGCTTGCCCTGTCAATATTGACCCATTAGCTATAATAATGGATTTAAGAAGATATATTGTTATGGAGGAATCAAAAGCCCCCTCCAGTATTAATAACATGCTCAGCAACATAGAAAACAACGCCGCACCCTGGAAGTACTCAGCATCTGATCGCTTTAACTGGGCACAAAACATTAACACGTAATTATGACAGATCATATTAATGGACAAGACAAGCAGCCGCTTATAATCCCGACAATGGCAGAAATGATTGCCGGCGGCAAGCAACCAGAAATTTTATTTTGGGTAGGATGCGCAGGCAGCTTTGATGAACGTGCTCAACGGATAACAATTTCTGTTTGTAAAATACTTCAGCATGTTGGCATTAGCTATGCGGTGTTAGGCACAGAGGAATCTTGTACCGGAGATCCGGCTAAAAGAGCGGGAAACGAATTTCTGTTTCAAATGCAGGCAATGTCAAACATCGAGGTACTAAACGAATATAACATCCAGAAAATCGTCACCGGATGCCCTCATTGCTTTAACACCATTAAAAATGAGTATCCATCACTCGGCGGCAGTTATGAAGTGATCCATCACACGCAATTAATTCAACAACTAATTGATGAGGGTAAGTTAAAAGCGGCAAACGGAGAAAGTTTCATAGGGAAAAAAATAACATTTCACGACCCTTGTTATCTTGGCAGAGGGAATAAGGTATATGAAGCTCCACGTAAAGTGTTAGAAGCTTTAGATGCCGACCTTGTAGAAATGAAACGTTGCAAAGCAAACGGATTATGTTGCGGAGCCGGCGGGGCTCAGCTTTTTAAGGAGCCAGAACCTGGAAAAAAAGACATTAATGTTGAGAGAGTAGAGGAAGCGCTCAAAACTCAGTCCAGTATTATTGCTGCAGCATGTCCATTTTGTATGACGATGCTTCGGGACGGTGTAAAACACCTCCAAAAAGAACAGGATGTAGAAGTTCTGGATATTGCCGAAATAACAGTAAGAGCCAATGGCTTATAAATCAAAATGCTAATTTTTTATGCTTCGCTGATAAACGAATTTTAGAAAACCTGGCATCAGTTTAAAGAATTCAACAGCAAATATTCTAAAGTTTGTCATTATAGGCGTTGTCTTAGTAGTGTTTCCAAAGATATGGTCTAATTTTTAATAAAACAATACCAAATTACGGGTATTTATAAAAGAACAATACCTAATCAATCGTTAAAAGCAGATAAGTATCACCTAACTATCAACACTCCTGTTGTATACCCCAACAGGTATTTTTGATATAGTAGAAATAGGATTAACATATCTATAGACTTTTGAGCTGAAGAAACATTTTTGACGGCGTATCAACGCATACGATTTAAAGAATTTGTAATTTTGATTTATGGAAATCTCTAAAAACTCCAGAGTTTGGATCTATCAGTCTAACCGTCCGTTTTCTTTGCATGAAGAACATCGGATTAAGGAAAAATTAAATGACTTTATAAGCCAGTGGGAAGCCCATGGCAATAAACTGACTGCCAAAGTAGAAATCCATTATAACAGGTTTATCATGCTGATGGTAGATGAAGAACAAGCAGGCGCGACGGGTTGCTCGATCGATAAATCTGTAAATCTGATGAAGCATATTGAAGAAGAATTTGAGATTAACCTTTTCGATCGATTCAATATTGCTTATCGCGACACAAGCGGTATCCATTCGTGCACTCGCGAAGAATTTGAAAAATTGATCAGTGAAGGTACAGTAACAGAAAACACCATTGTATTTAACAATTTAATTCAAACAGTTTCAGAACTCGAGAATAATTGGGAAGTACCTTTTAACAAAAGCTGGCATCCACGAGTATTCGGCAATTTAATAAAGGCCTGATTAGCTTACTAGTCAAATTTTAAATTTCTAATTCGACGCATATTTCGTAGAATCAAATACTGTTTGTGATAGATATATGGAGTAGGCTTTGCCGGTGTCCAGCGTCGCGGGTTAGGCAATACAGCTATAAGTAAAGCCGCCTGTGCTTTACTTAACCGGGTGGCTGGTTTCTTATAATAAAACCGAGTAGCTGCTTCAGCACCATAGATACCATCTCCCATTTCAATCACGTTCAGGTAAACTTCCATAATCCTCTTTTTGCTCCATAACAGTTCAATAAAAGCCGTAAAATATGCTTCGAAACCTTTTCTAATCCACGATCTGCCGGGCCACAAGAAAACATTCTTAGCTGTTTGCTGGCTAATAGTGCTTCCACCTCGGATCGGCTTACCGGCCTGATTTTTATTGTATGCTTTTTGTATGGATTTAACATCGAAGCCCCAATGTTTCAAAAACTGAGCGTCTTCGCCAGCCATAGCAGCGTATTTTAAGTTGTCGGACAATTCATCAAAGTCCCGCCAGCTCTTCTCCATCTTCCAGTCTTTCCCGTCTATCTTGCGTTCGAAGCCTCGTTGAACCATTAACCAGGTGACAGGTGGATTAATAAAACGGTAAATCAAAACCCAAAGAATGGTAATTGCAAAAAACCAAAGCAAAATCTTTTTGACTGCTCTATAGACGTTTGAAAAATTAATTGAAGATGATTTTCTACCTGACTTGCTTCTTCTACGCGACATGGGTGCAAAAATAAAAAAGGCGCCCGTTTCGGAGCGCCTTTTTTTGATTTAGTGTTTATCAGATCTTTTACAATCCGATAATCTAAAGATAGTATTATTCAGCAACTACTTCAAAAGGAACCTGAACTTTAACTTCCTTATGTAAGTTAAGGTTAGCAATATACTCGCCAACAAATTTCGGTTCAGTTTCGAAAGTAATTCTTCTGCGATCTACTTCAAAGCCTTCTCTTTTTAATGCATCAGCAACTTGAATAGTGTTTACCGCACCAAAGATTTTACCACTTTCGCCTGCTTTAGCGCCTACTGTCAATTTAACACCTTCTAATTTCGCAGCAATTGCAAGAGCATCATTTTTGATTTTATCTTGTTTGAATTGCGCTTGTTTAAGGTTTTCTGCCAATACTTTCTTGGCTGAAGAAGTAGCTAAAGTAGCAAAGCCCTGCGGGATAAGGTAGTTACGACCATAACCTGGTTTTACAGTTACTACATCGTCCTTTTCGCCAAGGTTTTTAATATCTTGTTTTAAAATAATTTCCATTTCGCTTACCTCCCTATTTTAATGAATCTGTTACATAAGGTAATATACCAATATGACGGGCACGCTTAACAGCCTGAGCTACTTTACGCTGGAACTTTAATGAAGTTCCTGTAAGACGACGAGGTAAAACTTTACCCTGATCGTTAATAAACTTCAAAAGGAAGTTAGCGTCTTTGTAATCAATGTATTTGATTCCGTTTTTCTTAAAACGGCAATATTTTTTACGGTTATCCTCTACTTTAGGGGCAGTAACGTATTTAATTTGATCTCTTGCCATTATCCTGCTACCTCCTCAGTTTGAGTTTTTTTCTGGTTGAAAGCTCCGCTACGTTTTTTCTCGCTGTAAGCAATTGCATGCTTATCAAGAGCAACGGTTAAGAAACGCATGATACGCTCATCACGTCTGTATTCAATCTCCAGTTTGTTAATTAATTCACCCGGAGCCTTAAATTCAGTTAGGTGATAGTATCCTGTCGTCTTCTTTTGGATAGGATACGCTAGTTTCTTCAAACCCCAATTATCTTCATTGATAATTTCGGCTCCGTTATCAGTCAAAATACCGCGAAATTTAGCTATTACTTCTTTCGCAGCTTCATCAGATAACAACGGGGTAAGAACGATTAGTGTTTCGTACTGTTGCATTTTCTAATTTTTTGTTAATTATTACCCTTTTTAAGGGGAGGCAAATGTAAGAATAAAATCCATCACAACAAAGCAATTTGCAAAAAGCATTTCTTTATTAATCAGGCAATTGCAGACAAAGCTTCCCTCCATTAAAAATCCGGATAAAAAAACCAAATACGAAAAAAGCGCCTTGAAGGGCGCTTTATAAAACCTAATCTAAACTATAGTGCAGATCAGCAGCCTAACCACAAGCCTGATCTAATATGAAAACCTAACAGCATTTCTTACGGCAAAAAATAGATAAGGTTGCAATTAAGAAAAATCATATTGTGAGATCATTGAAAAACGGGCAAAAAAATAAAACAAGGTATTAATCTTAAATATCCTATCTAAAATCTCACATCTTCTCTTTATTTTCGTGCCAATGGATAATTTTATAGTGTCGGCGAGAAAGTACAGGCCATCAACGTTTGAAAGCGTTGTAGGTCAACAACATATCACAAACACTTTAAAAAATGCTATTAAAAACAATCAGCTTGCTCAGGCTTTTTTATTCTGCGGGCCACGTGGGGTTGGAAAAACAACATGTGCTCGTATCCTGGCAAAAACCATCAATTGCCAAAATTTATCTCCACAGGTAGAAGCCTGCGGCGAGTGCGACTCCTGCCGCTCTTTCCAAAACGGAAATTCATTCAGCATTCATGAACTTGATGCCGCTTCTAATAACTCTGTTGATGATATCCGCAGCTTAATTGAGCAGGTTAGAATACCACCGCAGACGGGGAAATACAAGATCTACATCATCGATGAGGTGCACATGCTTTCGCAGGCGGCATTTAACGCTTTCCTGAAAACACTGGAAGAACCACCTTCGTACGCGATATTTATATTAGCGACCACAGAGAAACATAAAATTTTACCCACCATTCTCTCCCGTTGTCAAATTTTTGACTTTAACAGGATACGTGTGGAGGATATGGCTAGTCACCTGGCTTCCATCGCCAGGAAAGAAAACGTCGAATATGATAATGATGGCTTACACCTGATTGCTCAAAAGGCTGATGGAGGCTTACGCGATGCATTATCCATGTTCGATCAGATAGTGAGCTTTTCGAACAGGAATGTAAATTATAAGGCAGTAATCGATAATTTAAACATCCTCGATTACGATTATTATTTTAAGATAACTCAAGCCTTATTACAGGAAGATATAGCAAATACTTTGCTTATTTTCGATGAAATTCTGGCCAACGGATTCGACGGAAACAACTTCATTAATGGTTTAGCCGCTCATTTTCGGAATATTTTGGTTGGTAAAGACTCCTCAACCTTAAAATTACTTGAGGTAAGCGACGGTATCCGTCAGAAGTACTTAGAACAGTCAAAAGCCGCATCCGCTTCTTTTTTGCTTTCTGCCTTAAATATCGCCAATCAATGCGACCTTAATTACAAGAACAGTAAAAACCAGCGGCTTCAGGTAGAGCTCTCGCTAATTAAGATTTGCCACATACCATCGGCTTTAAACCTTTCAGCTTCTGCAGAGGCATTAAAAAAAAAACCTGAATCCACAGTAAAACCTGAATCCCGGGTTTCTAATACAGCTTCGCAACAGCCTGATCAAGCTCAGGTAATTAGAGAAGAAAAGCCTTATACAACGGTAGAAACGCAAGCTATAAATGTGGCGTCCGAGCCACCGAAGGCTGATTTAATTCCTCCCCCTCCTATTCCGTCAGAGAAACCAAGGATTTCCGTTCAGGCTTTAAAATCAGCTCCCTCAATAATTCCTAACCTGAACGATTTAAGTGGACCGGTTAATAAAGCCGAAGAAGATACACCGAAATATGTTTCGGGGGATAGCAGGAAACCTTTCTCTTCGGATGATTTTTTACAGCTTTGGAACACCTACGCAGCGGATATAAAAAAAGCTGGGAAAATAAATATGTTCACCATCATGACGGCCAACCCACCGACCGTTTTGGATGACTTTAAAATCGAGTTGGTGATTGACAACCGCATTCAGGAAGAACTTTTGATACTTGAAAAAGTAGATTTATTAAATTTTCTAAGAATAAAGCTTGAGAATTTCGGAATAGATATTATTACCCGTCAGGCCGAGCAGAATGAAAAAAAAAGGCTGTATACCTCTCATGAAAAATATCAGCACATGCTAACCAAAAATCCGATACTCGAAGAGTTCAGAAGAAAGTTTAATTTGGATGTGAATTAATAACCAGGATTATCGCTTAATGGAAAACTCCTGCCATTTTCTCTTATAAATAGTTAATGTCGAAAACCTCGAAGGGTCGAACGAATCCCGCTTGACGGGAGACTCTCAAAAAACTTATTTCAAGGATTTACTATCTTTTTCGCCTGAATTATTTTTCGGATAACCTTCTTCATCCAAATCTTCTCTACTGTCTTCAGGAGTCATCCCTAATTCCTCGTCCAATGGATCTAACTGCACAATACTACCACTATCTATATGCATTCCGAATTCGCCCGCTTCAGGCACTTCATCTGCAATGTCATTCGCCCGGTGATATTCATCATTGGCCGTAATATTTGCTTCATCAAAATCAGAATCAAAGTCGCTGCCATTTCGTACCGAAGTTATATACGGATCCGGATGGTCATAATCTTCATCGCGGCTTGTTACGTCAAGTTCAAAACTATCTTTTTCCGGATCATAAGCTAAATCGCCTGCTCCTGTCTCAGCCCCTAACTCATCTTTCATTTCTTTATCCCTATCAAGATTTTCATCATTAAATCCTGGATAGAATTTATCGTTTGGATCGGTCATAGCTTTGGTTTTTATAATAAAAGGATCAGAAACGCTAAATGTTTGGCAGATCTCAGCTTTTCAAAAGCAAAAACAGTTCTTTATACAAAATTTATATCTTTGCGACTTCACAAATTAATTACTATACAAAAATGTCTATACAAAAAATCAAAGTAGCTAATCCGGTGGTCGAGCTGGACGGGGATGAGATGACCCGTATCATTTGGAAATTCATTAAAGATAAGCTAATCCTTCCATACCTTGAAGTAGATATTAAATACTACGATTTAGGAATTGAATATCGTGATGAAACAAATGATCAGGTGACGATTGATGCAGCTAACGCGATTAAACAATATGGAGTGGGTATTAAATGTGCCACAATCACTCCTGACGAAGCTCGTGTAGAAGAGTTTGGATTAAAACAAATGTGGAAATCTCCTAACGGAACTATTCGTAACATCCTTGATGGTACTGTTTTCCGCGAACCAATTGTGATGAGCAATGTGCCTCGTTTGGTTCCAAACTGGACTGCGCCTATCTGCATTGGCCGTCATGCGTTTGGCGATCAGTACCGTGCTACAGATTTCGTAACCAAAGGAAAAGGTAAATTAACTATCAAATTCACACCAGAAGATGGCGGCGAAGAGCAGTCATTTGAAGTATATAACTTTAAAGGCGAT
This sequence comes from uncultured Sphingobacteriaceae bacterium, assembly GCA_946887045.1. Next base: position 32,946 of record CAMPKC010000005.1, read on the forward strand.
GGCGTTGCTATGGCGATGTACAACACTGACGAATCTATAATTGGATTTGCACGTGCTTGCTTTAACCAGGCGCTGATGAAAAAATGGCCATTATATCTTTCAACTAAAAACACCATCCTGAAAAAATACGATGGTCGTTTCAAAGATATTTTCGAAGATATTTACCAAAAAGAATTTAAAGCCCAATTTGATGCAAACGGCTTAGTTTACGAACACCGTTTGATTGACGACATGGTTGCTTCTGCTCTTAAATGGAACGGAAACTTCGTTTGGGCTTGTAAAAACTATGACGGAGACGTTCAGTCGGATACTGTAGCGCAAGGCTTTGGTTCATTAGGTTTAATGACCTCTACTTTGGTTACTCCAGATGGAAAAACAATGGAAGCTGAAGCCGCTCACGGTACTGTAACCCGTCACTACAGAGAGCATCAGAAAGGGCGTCCAACATCTACAAACCCTATTGCTTCTATTTTTGCATGGACAAGAGGATTGGAATTCCGTGGTATATTAGATAATAACCAGGAACTGATCGACTTTTGCCAAAAATTAGAGCAGGTTTGTATTGAGACTGTAGAAAGCGGAAAAATGACAAAAGACCTTGCAATTACTTCAAAACCAAAAGTTGAGCACGGCACTGATTACTTGTATACTGAAGAGTTTTTAGATGCAATCGATCAAAATCTTAAAGCTAAACTGGGTTACTAGAAATAACATTTTTTATAAATATAAAAGAGGCTGTTTTCAAAAGAGACAGCCTCTTTTATTATAGAAATTTATCCCGGATGGATTCGCCATATATATTCTAATCCTTCGATAACAACAGTCGCTCATTAGTATTTAAATCTTATATTTAATCCCGAACTTAAATCACATTTATCATGTTCCTGATCATCCTTGGTATATTTATTTTAATAGCGGGCTTTATTGTTTCCAAACAAAGTAGTCCATCATCGCGCTATGCTTCAGTAATCCGAATAGTGGGTGTACTTGTACTAATCGCAGGTACCTTAACCTCTATGTTTAAGGTGATAGAAGCAGGCCAGGTAGGTGTTAAATCAGTATTTGGAAAAGTAGACGATGATGTATTATATAGCGGCCTAAATATAATTAATCCCGTTGCTGAAGTAACCTCTTTTGATGTTAAGACTCAAAACTACACCATGTCCGGAGTTCATGACGAAGGCGCTAAGAGTAGCGACGATGCGCTCAGAGTGCTTTCCGCTGATGGATTGGAAGTGATCATTGATCTCTCGGTGCTTTTTAGAGTAAAAGCAAGTTCGGCGCCCTATATACTTCGCGAAATAGGGACAGATTATTTAGAAAAAATCGTACGACCAGTTTCAAGAACAGCTATCAGAGATAATGCGGTAGCTTATGATGCAGTAGCACTGTATTCAAGCAAACGAGATGAATTTCAGGCAAAGATTTTTGAAACTATCAATAAAAGCTTTGCTAAACGTGGACTTGAGCTCGAGCAACTTTTAGTTAGAAACATCACGCTGCCGGCCTCGGTAAAAGCCAGCATTGAATCTAAGATTAACGCAGAGCAGGATGCTCAGAAAATGACCTTCGTACTTCAAAAAGAGCGCCAGGAAGCCGAGCGGAAAAGAGTTGAGGCTCAGGGAATTGCAGATTACCAAAAGATTCTGTCAACAGGTTTAAGTGACAGACAGCTTCAGTATGAGAGCATTTTAGCCCAAAAAGAAATTGCCAAATCGGCGAATTCTAAAGTAATAATTATGGGCAACAACAAAGGGACACCAATTATTCTGGGTGGCAATTAAGCCTTAACCAGATTTATCGACTATCTTTTGAAAATTTCAAAACTTGCTGCTTTACGCAACAGAACAGACTGCTTAAAAAGAGGGACTTAGCAGGGTACCAAAAAGACAGATAAATTTATTAAAGCAATAGCATATCAGCTGCACGAATGTTCTGATTTCGAGACAGCGATTATATTATATAGTACAAACGTTTACCTTATTTCAACGTAAACATTTCCTCTGCAGGAACAATGTTAGAAGATTCCAGGTATTCCATACAATTGAATAAAGACAAGCGATTGTTTAATATTTCAATATGCCGGGTGTCTGTATTGTAATAAAACTGGTTATTACCCATAAATCTTTCATTGTGACCCTTTTGAATTTCAACATTTAATTCTTCAAAGGATTTATATCGTTTAAAAAAACGTTTGCGTCCGTGGCGTTTAAATAGAATATACATACTCCTTTAACATGAGAATCCTGGAAAAGATGTATGGATTTCATAATCAGGTATTTGACTTCCATAAAGTGGTTTATACTTACATAATAGCAGTAGAATTTGAATATTTACGCAACGATTTATTTCGTCCCTTGTTTTACTAACAAAACTAAGTTATGCATATTGAACTAGCTCCTAAATACCGAAATAGCCTGGATAATATTATCGCACGCAAGGGCTTGAGTGCTCATATAATTGATTCTTTCAATGCCGGCGGCGAAACGATCACACTTTCAGCGAGCAAAGAAGATCTGGAAAAAATCCTGGAAGCAACCGAGGAAGATTTTGAGTCGGTTGAGGGGGAATCAGGAGAGGACAGCTTCCCTGTTGTTTTAGAAGGTTTAAAAGCAATCCTGAGAGATCAATTAGCTGACCGAGCTTGAATCAATAAACTGACTTGTCGGGATGGTCGATAAAATCATCCCTTGCTTTTAAAGCAAAAACAAGTTATTTGATTAACTGTTAAATATGGCAATAACCTTAGCATCTAATGAAATCGCCCCCTAAATGAGGAAAATGATCAAAGTTAGCGTGGAGATTTTTACCCTGTTGATACTGGGAATGACCTATTTTTACACCAATCTCAGTTGATAAACTTAATCTCTGGTTTGCCTTTATCCCGTGCAATAAGCTCTCTGGTTTTTCAAAGATCGCTTTTGTGTGATAATGGGCAAATTTTTAGCTTAGATGATTATTAGGCCGAATATTTGCACTAGTAAAGAATTGATAGTAATAAAAAGGGATCTTGTGAGAAATTTTTTCCAAATCGAAACTAAACCAAACATTTCTATCGTTAGAGTCGTAAACAAATTAGTCTATGAAAATAAAGATGATAACTTATGAATAGCCATCAAGAAATGAGAGATTCTGAATATGAAAAGAATCTTGAGATGGGGCTTAGTTTTTTCAATAACCTTCAATACGAAATGTTTGCGTTCGCTTTCAGCCTATTGTTTGCGGGAGAACTTAAGGATGTTGGGGATAACGTTTCAAAAGATGAGCCGTTAGTGTTAGATCCCAGCCTTTTAGCCCTATCAACCGATAAAAACGTGCAGCTACTTGGCGAATTGAGTAATTTACTAGGCACCAGAACCGCCTATTTAGCCAGCCATATTCGTACGAGTCTAAAAACGGGATCTGAGATACTGCAAAGTCCCTCACCCAAAAAACAGTCGAAGAACTCTGCTATTGAAGATAATGACTACGATAGAATCTTCTTAAAGTGTGTGGGAATATTGATCGAATATAGTTTTGGAATAGTTGCTATCCTGGAAAACTTTGTAATTAAGGCTTCAAACGATAAAATTCATCCTAAAAGCAAAGCTGCCGATTTAATAGAAAGAATCGACGCTTTACGTCCATATAGCGACGAAAACATGAAGATATTATTAGATATGGCTGCCGGCTTAGAGTCTACATTATCTAAAATATTATATGAAGACGCTGCTGGCCGCGGCTTACTAAAAGACAAATCCGCAATCGAGCTTATTGGGCTATTCAAAGGTGAATAAGCCCAGCTCTCTTTAACTCCTGCGTTAATTTTATACCGCTTTCTAACCCTCCTGCTTTTCTAATACCAGTTCTTTAGCCTCACCACTCCGCTCTACCCTAACGATTATTGGTTTACCCCGCAATTCAAGTGTTTCGGCTATACGATGCAGCTGAACATTGATTTTTTGACACACTGTGTCAAAACTTTTCCTGTCGTCTGGCACAAGGATAACAATTACTCCATTTTGTAAATCGACCTCATAATCACCAAAGGCCAGAACAATTTCATTATAATATTGATAAATTATATCCATTTAGAAACGGGTTATAGCACAAATATACAGCTATACATTATTAGCCTTTATAGGGGCTTACTTTTTAATTTTTACTAGATTACTTACCATAAACCATCTCAGGAATCCAAAAAAGAACACACAGTGACAATTATTTTGAGTATATTCTAAAAAAAACTCCAATATTTAGAACTTTTATTCAGAATAAAGCTAGAAACAGATTTAATGGAAGAAATAATCAATTCGATTAACGATATAATATGGAGCAACGCACTAATAATCTTGTGTATGGGAGCGGGAATTTATTTCTCACTTACTACACGCTTTTTACAGGTGCGGTATTTCAGGGAGATGATTCGGTTATTGTTTAATGGGAAAGCATCTGACAGAGGAGTAAGCTCGTTTCAAGCATTTACCATAGCTATTGCAGGTCGTGTTGGAACAGGAAATATCGCCGGCGTGGCCACAGCTATAGCGATGGGCGGACCGGGAGCTATTTTTTGGATGTGGATGATTGCGTTTCTGGGTAGCGCCTCAGCATTTATTGAGGCTACACTTGGCCAGATCTACAAAGAGGTTAAAGATGGGCAATACAGGGGTGGCCCGGCATTTTACATTGAAAAAGGTTTAGGCATAAAATGGTATGCAGTAGTTTTTGCCATCGCTACAATCATGAGTACCGCGTTGCTTTTACCGGGTGTACAAAGCAATAATATCGCCTCGAGCATACAGAATGCATTTGACGTTCCGACCGCAATAACCGGCGGAATTGTAACCGTTTTACTCGCACTAATAATAATTGGAGGGGTAAAACGAATTGGCAAAGTGGCAGAGATCGTAGTTCCATTTATGGCCGGAGCCTATATTCTAATGTCATTAATCATTATCGGCTTAAACATCACGAAGGTTCCTGAAGTATTCAGCCTTATCATCCGTTCGGCCTTCGATCTGGAACCGGCTTTTGCAGGTATATTCGGGATGGCCGTAGCCTGGGGTGTCAAACGTGGGATATACTCCAACGAGGCGGGACAAGGAACTGCTCCGCATGCGGCGGCGGCGGCGGAAATAACCCATCCGGTAAAACAAGGACTTGTTCAGGCATTTTCTGTGTACGTAGATACTTTATTTGTTTGTACAGCTACAGCTTTTATGATTCTCTTCACGGGGAAGTATAATGTCAACAATCCTGACGGGGGATTTTTGATGGAGAATATGCCCGGGGTCGATGTTGGGCCCCAATACACTCAATATGCTATCAGCGCTCACTTCCCTAGTCTTGGAGCAGGCTTTGTAGCAATCGCTTTATTCTTTTTCGCCTTTACCACCATTATGGCCTACTACTACATTGCCGAAACAAATTTGAGTTACCTTGAAACAAAAGGTAATAATAAATGGAAAGTGTGGGTATTACGTCTTCTGATCCTTATCTCTGTATTTTATGGCTCGGTAAAAACCGCCGAATCTGCCTGGGCACTTGGAGATATTGGTGTCGGCGTTATGGCATGGCTTAACGTTATAGCCATCATTTTATTAAGAAAGCCTGCTTTTAAAGCGTTAAAGGATTATACAGCTCAACGGAAAGCGGGAATTGATCCGGTGTTCGATGCTGAGAAACTTGATATTAAAAACGCGGACCAGTGGATAAAAAATAATTAAATTAAAAAGCCAGACTGCAAAATTACCTGCAGCCTGGCTTTAAACATTATTACGAATTCCAGTTCAGGAATTATACCTAATTTTCTTCTACATATTTCTTAAAACTATCCAATATAGCCTGCCAGCCACTTCTTTGCATCTCTTCCGGATTGGTATCTTCAGCTTCGAAAGTTTCCACTATCTTAGTTTCATCTTCATTGTCAACAAAAACAATCTTTACAGTTCTTCCATCTGCAATAGTGTATTCAATTAGCTTCTGATCCTCAATATTGGAGTATATACCTTCGAAATCAAAGCTCATACTTCCATCACGCGCGGCCATAGTAGTTTTAAGCTTACCGCCCACCCGAAGATCATTTTCTGCATACGGTGCATGCCAATCCGCAGAGGCCTGACACCATTGGGTAATATGCTCTGGTGCGTTCCAAAACTTCCAAACTTTTGATACCGGCGCTTTAATTGTATTCTCTACGGTGATTTGTGTTTTAGTTTCCATACTGGTTTTCTTTAATTATACAACAAAGATATTGCGATGTGTACTTACCTAATACTGTGCAAAACCGACAATTAAGGGGGCAGTTTACGACATGGATTTTTCAAATAGAATTGCCAGGTTATTTATTTTTTATATAAATATGTCTAATCCCTTTATTTCCGGTTTCGCGCTCATCAACATCAATGGTTGAAATTGAGCGCATCAAGGGTGTCAGTTTCATGAATCCAAAATTACGCGGATCGAAGTCGGGTTGCTTTTTCATAATAAGACTGCCAACATCGGCCAGATAAGCCCATCCACTCTCGTCGGCAACATCGTTTATCGTGCTTGATATAAGCCGCATTGTTGCTTTATCCAGATTTGGTTCTTTGGCCGGTGCTTTCTGACGAACATTCTTTTTTACCGGTTGTCCTTCCGCTTTACCCTCTTCAGATTCCTTTTCTTTTTCACCACCTAAGATTTCTATATAAATAAACCTGTCGCAGGCCACTATAAATGGATTAAGTGTTTTTTTCTGCCCAATACCGATTACTGTCATCCCCGCCTCCCGCAGCCGTGTGGCAAGACGCGTAAAATCACTATCGCTGGAGATAATACAGAATCCATCCACCTTACCAGAATATAGAATATCCATTGCATCAATAATCATGGCTGAGTCTGTGGCGTTTTTGCCGGTCGAATAACTGTATTGCTGAATCGGCGTGATGGCATGCTCCAACAACACGGATTTCCAGCCGGATACTGTAGGTTTGGTCCAATCGGCATAAATCCTTTTGGTCGTCGGATTACCATACTTGGCAATCTCTTCCAAAATGCCTTTAATATTGGAATAGGGAACATTATCGGCATCAATTAAAACAGCGAGGCGAAGATCGGTTGAGTGTCGCATTTGAAGTAGGGATTTTTACGAAGTTAGTTTTTTTAGGTGAGAAGACCAGGTGTACCCATGGTAACAAATGCGCAATCTACTCCCACATTTGTCGCGAACAACCCTCTCTGCCGCCACAAAAGAATCCCATCTTTGTTATAGACATGAAAACCACCTTATTATGCAAAAGATAACTCCATTTTTATGGTTCGAAAGCCAGGCCGAAGAAGCGGCGAAATTTTATACTTCCATTTTTAAAGACTCGGAAATATCGAGCACCATGCCGGGACCCGGACAATCGGTTATGGGCGTAACATTCCGAATTAATGGACAGGAGTTAATTGCCTTTAACGGTGGACCACATTTCAAGCTTACAGAAGCAATTTCCTTATTTGTGAATTGCGAAACTCAGGAAGAAATTGACGAATTATGGGAAAAGCTTTCGACGGGCGGACAGAAAAGCCGATGTGGATGGCTAAAAGATAAATTCGGATTGTCGTGGCAAATCATCCCCCCTATTTTGGGAGAAATGATGCAAGATAAGGATCGTGCTAAAGCAGACCGGGTTATACAAGCTATGCTTAAAATGGACAAAATAGACATCGCTCTACTAAATCAGGCGTATCAGGAGCAATAATTAAATACTCCGCAAAAGCAGATACAGAACTAAAATTTTAATAAATCTAACATCATGGAAAAGCAAGCATTCAACATTACAATCAGGGCAACACCAGCAGAAGTTTGGAATACCCTTTTCGGAGAAACGACTTATCCTTTGTGGACAGCACCTTTCGCCGAAGGATCAAGTGTAGAAACAGATTGGAAAGAAGGCAGTAAAGCCCTGTTCCTTGACGGAAAAGGTCAGGGTATGGTTTCGATGATTGCAAAAAGCATTCCCAATGAATATATGTCGATCAGGCATTTGGGATTTTACAAAGATGGCGTTGAGGATATGGACAGTGAAGAGGTTAAAAAGTGGGCAGGTGCAATGGAAAACTACACGCTTAAGCCCTCGAACGGAAATACAGAATTACTTATTGACATGGATATTTCGGAGGACTACAAGGATTATTTTAACAGTACCTGGCCCAAGGCATTGGAAAAGGTGAAGGAGCTTGCGGAAAAGCAGCACGAAACAGTGTAATAGATAAGAAATTAAAGGCAGGCAACACTCGAAATGCTGTCTGCCTTTTTAGCTTAGACCTTAGGCATAGATACCTTCATTACTTTTCCTCGTTTACGGCTTTCTTCTGCCATAAAACCCATAATATGACTCTCTATCGAGTCGTCGATGGTGGATGTTAGCAAAGCTGGATTCTGTTGCGCAACCGCCTGCACAAAATCTCTTGCCAATAACCAGTCGCCACCGCCGTGTCCGCTGTTCTTATATCCGTCTACGTCTTGCGCTTTTGGGACAAACTTCACCTCTTTTCGTGTTCTGAAATCGGTTACTGCCAATTCTTTCATATCGCCAACCATATCACCCATCGATCCCATAACCCGGGTACGGCGCCCGTGGTAAGATGTGAAAGCTTCCATAGAGAAATTTGCCGTAACATTATCGCCAAACATGATGCTGGTGATATAATGATCCGGCTGATCATTTTCCATACGATAAACACAACGACCATAATTGCTTGTTTTCAACTGATCCATAATCGCCCCTGCATGTTTACTTTTATCTTCCGGAAGGTCAAATACGGATGTCCGGGCTCGTCTGTCATGGTACTCTTTAATAGCAGAATACGGACACTCCCTCTCAACCGCGCAACCATCCGTACAACGGGCGGCACTTCCTTGCGGAGCATTTTCTTTTTTAAACCATTTAAGGTCGCCCATGGCCACAATTTGCCTTGCCGGTTTATTAATTACCCATTTAATAATATCAAGATCGTGGCATGATTTCGCCAGAATGATCGGGGTTGTTTCTTTCGAATTATGCCAGTTCCCCCGCACATAAGAATGTGCCATATGAGTATGCTCGATAGGCTCAAAATGCTGAACACTTATAACTTCACCGATAGCACCCTGGGCAATCAATTCCCGCATTTTGACAAAATATGGGGCATATCGTAAAACATGGCATACGGCCACTATTCTATTATTTTTCTTCGCTAAAGTTAAGATGTCCCGGCATTCCTTTTCTGTTGGTGCAATAGGCTTCTCTAAAAGAACATCATAGCCCATAGCCAGTGCTTTCATGCAAGGTTCAAAATGCAAATTATCGGGTGTGGCAATAATAACTGCATCTGCGAACTTCGGCCGTTTGAACACTTCTTCCCAGGAGTTGAACCGTTTATCATTTTCTATCGCATGTTTTTTTGCATGCCGATCATTTCTAAAGGCAATGGGCTCTGCCACTCCCACTATTTTAAGTTGATCAGGAAACTTTGCCGCGAAATTACCATATACCGTGCCCCTGTTACCGGCACCTATGCTAATAGCTGTAACGGGTTTTGACAATGGTTTATGTAATGGGTTTAGAGGCAACTTATATGCATACGTGTTTTCTGCTATATTGGCAAGAGTTTCTGTACTGATTACCGCAGCGCCAAGACTTAAACCAACTGCTTTTAGTAAATTTCTTCTGTTCATATGAGTAGGATAGTTTTCTGACCGGGGAGCTTAATTTACTTCAGATAGCCGTTACCTTTTAAAACATCAGACCACTTTTTATATCCTGAAGCATTTAGATGCAGGCCATCATGGGTATAAGCTTTCTCAAGATTATTTTCCTTATCCAAAAAAACAGGATATAGATCAATCAAGATGACCTTCTCCCTATTTGCTAATTCTTTCAAAGCTTTATTGATCCATAAAATGTGATCCTCTTTATTGTAATGGTTTTTGAATTTCCCGAAGGAACTATTCGTAGGAAGTAGTGTCTGAAAATAAATCTTTGTTGATGGCGATCCTTTCTTTATTCGGCTAATAATCCTCTGATAATTCTGAAGGATCACAGAGTCTGGTATATTTCTGGAAATATCATTTATTCCAATCAATACAAAAACCTTTGCAGGCTGCCCCTCTATTACCTCATCAAGGCGTTCGAGTACACCAAAAGTAATATCGCCAGAAATGCCCCGGTTTTTTACATTAGGCATCTCTAACAGCTCATTCCAATCTGTGCCAGCTGTAATGCTGTTACCTAGAAAAATGATGTCTTTTTTAGAATCTTTATAGGCTCTAAACTGATCAACCTTCAATTGGTACGCTCCGGGTCTATAGGTGCTATCCCATTGAGTTGTTTGAGAGAATGACTCATAAGTGGTAAACCACAGACAAACACAAGCAACGAGTTTATAAAATATATTGTTCATATCGTATTAGTTAACATCTACTTTTACAGTAATTGGTTCAACAGGTAAATTTTGGGGTGACAGATGGAGCTTCTCTCTATTCCAGGTAAGCGCAGTAAAAAACATGGCGAGCAAACAAGCAGCTATGAGAACCATGAATCCTCCGTCCCAACCTGAATAATCAACTACATAACCCATTGCTATATTTGCGAACAATGCACCGCCCATATAACCGAATAGTCCGGTGAGACCTGCAGCAGTTCCGGCCGCCTTTTTGGGCACAAGATCGAGAGCCTGCACTCCGATAAGCATTACCGGACCGTAAATCAAAAAGCCGATAGCAATCAAAGCAATATTATCAATAGCAATATTACCGGCCGGATTTTTCCAATAAACAATAACCGCTACCAATACCAACACCATGTAAATGATTGTAGCCGGGGCACGACGACCATTAAAAACTTTATCGCTAATCCAACCGCATAAAAGAGTTCCGGGAATGCCAGCATACTCATATGCGAAATAAGCCCATCCTGTTTCCTTCACAGAAAAACCTTTAGCTTCTTCCAGGTATGTAGGGGCCCAATCCAGAATTCCGTATCGCACCAGGTACACAAAAGCATTGGCAAAAGCTATATACCAAAGAATTCTGTTTGTAAGCACATAGTCAAAGAAAATTTGCCTGGCTGTCAGTTCCTTCTCCTGTTCGTGCGAATAATTAACAGGATAATCATTTTTGTATTCTTCAATTGGAGGCAAACCGCATGATTGCGGGGTATCCCTGATTAGCAGATAAGCCATCAATGCAAAGAAGAGAGCAACTAGTCCATGGAAATAGAACTTGCTTTGCCAGTCGCCAAAAATCGCGATAGCAAGGATAGCAATAGGCCCAACTAAACCTCCTCCAACATTATGCGCCACATTCCATATCGACATTCTGGTGCCACGTTCTTTGATGGAGAACCAGTGCACCATTACTCTGCCACATGGGGGCCAGCCCATTCCCTGAAACCATCCGTTAAGGAAAAGAAGTGCAAACATAACCGCTATAGAACTGGTCGCAAACGGGATCACTCCCATAAGAATCATGGTAAAGGCCGAAAGCAATAAGCCAATACTTAAAAAGTTGCGTGCGTTACTCCGGTCAGAAACATTCCCCATTAAAAACTTACTTAGTCCGTAAGCAATAGACACACCAGATAAGGCCAAACCCAACTCACCTTTCGAATACCCCTGAGCTATTAAATCGGGCATAACCAATGAAAAGTTTTTCCGAACCAGGTAGTATCCGGCATACCCTAAAAATATCCCTAGAAACACCTTCCATCTCAATCGTTTGTATTCGGGATCTATTCGATCTAAAGGCTGTCGATCTTTATGCGGTGCGGGTGGAAATAAACTCATATATTTCTTTGCGGTTTAAATATTAAATGAATGCTTTTCAGTAGATATTAAGGTTAAAAAAGACTTGGGTAATCAGATATTAATCCATCCACGCCAAGTGCTTTTAACTGATGAATTTCTTCTTTGCTATTAACTGTCCAGGGAATCACTTTGATGTTTTTTTGGTGACATTGCTTTACCAGTTCGGCTGTTACCATTTTATAATTTGGGCTATAGACATGGGGAATAAAACCCAGTTTCTGAAGATTTTCTTCCAGAGTCCCTTTATCTACCAGATAAGAGGTTTTCACCACGGGATACTTTTTATTCACAACATTTAACGTTCGAGGATCGAAAGATTGGATAATAACCCAGGACGAAATTTTCTTACTTTCGATTACATCCATCAATAATTTAACGAATTCCTCTGGTTTTGGATGCAGAAGGTTGTCGCCGGCGAGGATTGATTTAGTTTCTATGTTGTAAAAGACCTGAGCTTTGTTATTCTCTTTAAGATATGCTTGTACAGAATCTATCAGTGCAGAAAGAAGTGGAATAAAAGCTTTTTGTTTCTTTTGCTGAGGAAACTTATCATAATACAGCGACCCGACATCGAACTTTTTTAAGTCTTCATAAGTCATCTTATAAAGAGGATATTTTTGAGAATCTTTTTTAGGGATTTCCTTTCCTTCTGCGTCCAGACTAAACAAGGGATTTATGTAATGATCATGAGCCAACACCACTTGTTTATCTGCTGTGATATGCGCATCCATTTCTATGGTGGTAACCCCCAAATCTATAGCTTTATACATGGCTGGAATAGTATTCTCCGGCATTAAGCCACGGGCACCACGATGCCCTTCTGTATCAAATGCAGGAAGCGGCTGAGCTTTCATTAAGGTCTGCTGTGTGCTTTTACATCCCGAATTGAACACTAAAACAGCTACAGCAAAAACTAAAAACTTCTTCATCTATTCTCTTTATCTATAATTAATACTCTTTAAACCGAAGCAGCTTTTTCAAACTTGTTTCCAAAGCGGTCTGTTACTTTAACCTTAACACTTCTTACCGCGACACCAAAATGCGACACAAATAAATGATCTGTTCTGGTAGGTTCAGCAAAAGAACGGCGCTTGGGCATGTTTTCGCCTTTGTATAGCTTAACTGCCAAAGGATCGTAACCCATCTGCCGCTCTAATTCTCCCATAAACTTTTCGTCTGCCCACCACTCTACCTTCCATTCCGGATCCCAGTTCCAGACATTTACAATCATCCTTTTCTGATTAGTAAGTTCTTGTATATCTATGCTCAATTGATGATCTTTCTCCAGACCTGTAGATTTATAATACCACTTTAGTTCGGTTCCATCCACCTCATATACTCCATAGCCATTCGGTGCACCATCGCTGCAAATCGGACCAGTCCACCACGCACCGCAAACAGTGCCGTGATTATGCTCATAAATGCCCTCTTTAATTTCGTTTGTATTATAATGGGTATGTCCCGACATGATGTGAACATTTTTGAAAGGCTTTAAGATCGAATACAAAGCATCGTTATTTTTAACGTGATTATGAACAGGAATGTGCAGACTAACAACAATCAGGTTATTTTCAGGAACAAAGTCCAGATCTTTTTTTAACCAATCGAGTTGTTGCTGAGAAATATATCCGTCGTATGTTCTGTCCTTTCCCAAATATCTCACATCATCCAGGACGACGTAGTGAGCCTTACCTCGATTGAAAGAATAGTAGGTGGGACCATAAATTGATTCGAATGTATTATCGGAAACCTCATCTCCTCCTTTGTTATAATCCATGTCGTGGTTTCCCAAAGCCTGAAAAAACGGAATTCCCATTTCTGCTACAGCTTTATTGTAAGATTTAAAAAGAGCATGATTATCCCACACTAAATCCCCAACTCCTATTCCATGAACTAATGCCCCTGCTCCCATTGATTTAACCAACTGCTGCACATCAGGAACTGATTGCGAAAGCATTAATTCTACATCTGCCTGATCCCTCACCTGGGGATCTGCCCAAATGATAAAGCTATGCTTGCTATCATCCCTGCTTAACTTAACCAATTCAAAATCAAGGCTACCAGGTTTACCTAATGGCTGATAATGTTTTGCTATTCCACTTTGTTCAGGAAATGCATAACCGGCCGGCACTGAAAGAAATACAAACCTAGCAGCTCCATTATAAGGGAGTTCATAACGACCTTTAGAATTAGTTTGAACAACACTAAACCCATCAGATACGACTACCCCTTTTATGCCTTTCCTTTTGTATGTTACCCTGCCGGCTACTTTGATACCAGCGCCAAAAATCAGAGACGAGTATGAATCTAAACTAACGACTAATGCTGTCGATAATAAGCCAGCATTCTTTATAAAGGACCTTCTATTCATCCTGTTAACTTTTATAATTATTTAACTAGACCGGGTAATTTCTTCATGTCATCATAAACCTTCATATAGGTACTGAAAAAGTCGTTATGATTTTTCAATATCAGCAAGGCTTCATTGTTATACCGAAGTGCGTTTGTTGTAAAATTATGACTTCCGGTAACGAGAAGATCGCATTGCTCTCCTTTCCATTCCCCCCTGATCAGCATAAATTTCGAGTGTATATTGATTTTTACCTGATTGGAATAAGTAAGGTTATAAATTTTAACATAAGCTCCTTTTATTCGGAGGTTCTCTAATCCGTCCAGTATCTCCTGATCGGCTTTACTTTTTACAATGACTTCGATAGTTGCACCCTGAGCTAAAAGTTCGTCCAACTTTTGTACGATATTGATACGGGAAGCAACCCAATCCGACATACCAATCCTGATCAATGCGGTGGTAGGCTCGGTGATAGCATCTAAGATTTCAATGATAATATCAGCTCCGTAAGTGGCACCATCTCTTCTTTTCGGAAAAAAGCAAGCAGTTAACCCTGTAACCGGATTGTCATACTCTTTGTAGTAATAATCTTTCATACCATTCTCAGCTTTGGCCTTCATATCATTCCAATAAGCAAGATAAGCGTCATACAATCCTTTTTGAGAAAGGATAACAACATCCTGAATCTTTTTTGTGTCGTCAACAGTGAAGTTATGAGAGGTTTGAAATATTACGTTTTCGACCTTTCCGCTCTTGGTTTCAAGCTGGGAGAACAGAACAAATTTATTGTGATTGATAGAGGATGTACCTGCATCACTTTTAATAACAACAACCTCAGAACTCGAATTTATAAAGCTTCTGAGCTTTGAAATTGTGGGTGGGTTTTGCGCTATGGTTTCTTCACGACTCATATCGATCATTAACCTTAATATCACACCCCGATCGCTTGCTCTTTTCAGGGCGTCTATCACTCCTGCATGATCAAACTCGAAGATACATAAAGACACAGAGGAACCCTGTGGAGCAGCATCAAGCATTGCTATTAAGCGATCCATTATTACCGGAGAAGCCAAACCGTTTCCCACTTTAGAAAGATCAGTAAAAAAGGCATCAGGAACCGGGGACTGTAAAGGAATAACTTGTGCTAACTTGTTTGCAGAGTCGTCAGGATTCTTCTTACAGGAAGCAATTATAAAAAAAAGCCCAACAAAGCAGTAAACGATTTTCTTCATACAATATGGTTAGCTCTCCCTTTATAATATTCTATCAAAAAAGAGCTGCATTAGCTTTCCCGATTGAAGAGCTAATGCAGGTTAATGGTTAAATTGATACGCCTGCTAATCTGCAAGCACCGTTACATCAGATCCTGTTTGAATCTCGGACAATTCTGAAGTAGCTGAAAGTGTATAAAACACATGTCCTCTTGCTGTAGTCCAGGTATTAGCACTTAAATCAAACGTACCACCAAGCTTTACAAAGGCACCCAAATCTGTTGGCGTTATATGTGGTATTATATATTGATTCGTTCCCTGGAAAAAGAAAGGTTGCTGAACAGAAGCAGCGTCCACGATGCTGTAATGATCATTATTTGGGATGCGATATCCTCTGAGATTAACAGCATCAAAAATGGTAGTTTTACTAGTGCCACCAAAGAAAACTGCATCCATAGGAATGGATGATTCCGTTACATTTATACCATCAAATATTGCAATTCCTCCGGCGTTGCCGCTATTCGGAAGCAGACCAGAACTTTTTAGTCCAATGCCATCGCCATCATTGGTTGTATACGCAATTGTTTTGATCCATTTCGCTGAACTGATATCAGTTGTGTTAGGTCCGTTAATCCTTTTATTACTGCCTCCTACATAGAAGAAGTCACCTTTAGCTACTGTGCCCGATGTTAAATTAAACTTGTAGGTTCTTCCGCCACCGGTCGCCCATCCCTCTGCAGGGGCAGCACCGGCATTAGGGGTAGCCGTACCCGCATTTGTACAGGTAAGTACAGCCATCGGAGTTTTTTCAAAGTCGATGTCCTCTGTAGCCCTAAACTGAAAATACTCATAGTTTCCGTCGGCACCTTTGGTATCATTAATATAGCCGGTAATAAGAACCGCATTTTCGCCTAGCTCAGCATTTGGATCGGGTGGTGCTATTATATCTGTGATATCATTAATGCTACGTGGCCAGATCTGCAAAACAGGCGATACATCAGAAGCAGATTGATGAACAACAAGAATCCCCGAGAACGAAGCACTTGCAGGTATAGGTGATGAAGCGATACTTGCAGCAGCTTCTGTGTGCAGAGAGATACTTTCGGCACCATTCACAATTAACTTATCTCCGGCAAATGTATCTCCAAAAGCAGGCTCAGGACTAATAATTCCTGATTTTACCTGTACCAGGGTACTTTCATAATCACCAGGCCTCGCATTTATAGTAAGACTGGATACAGACTGTACGGCAGCTGGATTATCCGACGATATTTTCTGAATAGAAGCATCGGACAGGCCGGTAATTTGAAGCGATCCGCTCACTCTTTTCAAAACTGCACCTTCAATATTCAAGAGAAGTGAATCTCCCGCCTGATAATCTAAAGCGCTTTCGAGCGGAATGGATATACCCCTGGTCTTTTTTCTCCTGGTTTGCTGAAGAATTATGACACCCGAAGGAGCGTTTCCATTAGCCGGATCTGAAATTACAACACCAGTAATCTGATGGGCGCCCATCATGTTCTGTTTGGTGAGTACCACATCTGTTCCCTTATAAAGGCTGCGTACATCCTCTATTGAGGTTATAGGACTTAATACACCATCCGCATAGTTATGCTTTTCGCAAGCGGACCATATAAATGAAAGGCAAAATAAAATGAAATATATAAATCTCGTTTTCATGATCTGAGTATTTTCTTGATACATTTTTTAAGGTTTTTGCCACCAAACCAGCGTGCTAATCTTGTCTTCTCCCTGTGAAGCAACGGCGTTCTGGTAATTGACCCCGTTTGCAGATTGAATGTATACAGGGTAATTCAACCTTGCCGGCATTATACCACCATTTTCAAGGCCTGCGCCTTTTGGTAGAACAGGATGGCCAGTACGGCGGTATTCAAACCATTGTTGCAGATCTGTAAAGAACAAGGCATAATATTTCTGCATATGGATCAATTCCATCTTTGTTTCCAGATCATAACTATCCTCCCACTTAACTTTCTGAAAGCCCATATAACCTGCCGGCACAGTATGCCCCCAAAGAGTGATAGCACTACTTATACCGGTTTCATAAGACATTTTGGCATTTTTAGAAGTTATCCAGCCTTTAGCAGCTGCTTCAGCTAAAATGAACTGAACTTCGGCATAATTCATAATATTCCCCAGTAATGGCTCTTTTTGAAGAGCTGCTAAAAAGGAAGATTTACCTTCGGGTGCCTGCCCCGGAGCGTAGCCACTGGGTACGCCGGCATACTCTCCCTGATATAGGGTAGCCCATTTAGAAATCCTCGGATCGCTGCGTTCATTCAAATTATCCACAAAAAAGCTAGCGAGTTTTGGACCAGCCCAGTCGCCTGTACGCCAGGATGCAAACGGTGAAACGTAAGGCGCTGTCCCTGTCCAGCTAAGAATCGCAGACTCGTCATTACTGCTTATTAAAGGATAATCAGATGCTTTAGTATCTACTATCTCTTTGATTTTTGCTATAGCATTAAGTTCTGTCTTTCCGGAAACCCTAAGCAACAACCGTAAATACAATGAATTTCCAAACTTTCTCCACTTTTTAATATCTCCCCCATAAATTGGATCACTTGTCGGCACAATTTTCGATTCGGCTTTTAATAACTCGTTTGCTTGTTCCAATTTCAAGAAAAGATCTTCATAAATTTCTCTCTGCCTGTCGAAAGCTGGCAGATAAATCCCCTCTTTAGCTTTGTTAGAATTAAAGTAAGGCACATCTCCATAAGTATCGGTCAGTAATGAATATACCCAGGCCTGACAGATCAGAGAAATACCCATGTAAGAATTATTCAAATTATCTTCACCGCCTTTATATACATCTTTGAAGTTCGTTAATTGTGTATACCAGGCATTCCACAAATAATCAGCCTCACCTGTTCTAACTTCATATCTGAAGAATTTACCTTCTGTATCACCCATGTTTACTGAAACCTGCATCAACTCGTTAGTTATACGCTGACTGCGGTTCATGTTTGCAGATACCACCTCTGTAATTGCCCGGGGCAGTAAGGCCTGAGGCAAAGCAAACTCACTTGTGTTTGGGTTTGTATTTATTTCTACAAAATCTTTTGTACACGAGCTTATCAGGATTGATAAGGTAAAAACCCCTATTGAGAACAGATATATCTTTATGTTCTTTTTCATTTCTATCAGTTTATATACCAATTACTAAATTTAAACCAAAGGTCCTGGTCGAAGGGAACTGTCCATATTCAAAACCCTTGTTAATCTCGGCACCACTTAAGGTTCCAAATTCAGGATCAAAAACAGGCCATTTGGTGAACATCAATAAATCACGACCATATATACCAATTACCGCTCTTTGCAAACCAAGTCTTTTAATCTGCTTAGCCGAAAAAGAATAGTCGAGCCTGGCTTCTCTCAATTTTAGAAAATCGGTAGAATAAGTAGCACCTTCCACATTATCGCGGCCCATATGTGCTGTATAATAAGTCCAGGCATCCTGTCCTATGACATCATTTTTACTATAAGTTCCATCGCCGTTTTTGATCACACCATTTCCTATTATTCCATTATACCGACCAGGCAGAGTATTCGCAGTTTTTCCCTGCTCGGCAAGTACTGCCTGCGACAAAGAATAAGCCACTGCTCCAAACTGGGCATCGAACAAAAAGCTGGTTGAAAATTGTTTGTATCTGAAGTTATTGCCAATACTTGATTTCCACTTAGGGTTGGTGTTGCCGATGTACTGCATACCTTCTGTTATTACAGGATATCCGCTCTCATACACAATCTGCCCGTCAGGAGAACGTTCATATCCTCTTCCAAAAAGATCGCCCATACTTCCGCCGATGTTCGCGATAATTGCACCACGGCTACCCGGGCCACTTTGAAGTATTAACTGCGGCAAATCAGCCGGCATAGAAAGCACTTCATTGCGATTGGCTGAAAACGTGGTATTCACGGTCCAGGTAAGGCCGTTTTTTATCTTAATGGGCGTACCATTCGCGGCAACTTCAATACCCTTGTTTCTTACTTTACCAGAGTTAACGATAATAGATCTTACCCCTGATGATGCATCCAAAGTTGATGTTAATATCTGATTTCTGGTATCGCCCTGATATACCGCCACATCAAAGCCTAAGCGGTTTTGGAAAAGCCTTAAATCAGCCCCAACTTCATAACTCGTGGTGAACAAAGACTGCAAATTTGGATTCGCTAAGGTTGTTTCATTATACAAACCACCACCGGGATATGTATTGTCCGAAGCATATGTTACAGATGTTTGATAAGGTTTTGAACTACCACTTCCTACTCCTGCTATAGACCCTCTTAACTTTGCAAAACTTATAGCTTTCGGTAAGTTTAACCATTCTGAAAAAATAATACTTCCGTTTATAGAGGGATAAAAGAACGATATATTGTCTGTTCCTAAAGGAGAAGCAAGAATACTGCTCCAGTCATTACGAGCGGTTATATCCAGGTAAAGAAACTTTTTATAACTGGTTGTTAGCAATCCATAAAAGCTATTAATTGCATATCTGCTTACAAAAGGAACCGGTAATATAGCTCCGGCATTATTTGCCATTTTAAATACACCGGGATACAATAAAGAATCGGCCCTTAGCTCATCTTTATTATAATTATTTTTGAGCATGCTACCTCCAGCAGATACAGAGAACTCGACATCTTTACTAAGGTTTGTATTGTATCTCAACAAAAAGTCGCTATTCATTTCCTGCGAGAAAATATTCTGGGTACGATACATTCCCTTTTTGAACTTTTCAGTATCGTAAGGTCTTTGTTGCGAGCGCTTATCATAAGCAAAATCCATTGCTGTTCTCACCATTAAACTCAGGTTCTTGGTGAGATTATAGCTTGCCTGCACATTTCCGGTAATTCCATGCCGGTTAGATTTATTAAGCATTTGATTTGCAATAAGATATGGATTATCAGGAAAACTACTAAAAGGGTAGCTTTGCGATATATTCTCTCTACCCGGCATCCAGTAATCTTTTAGCCAATCAATCGAGGCGTTGGGCTCCCAGAAAAGATACCAGTACATAATTGACTGGTTATTATACCCCGTCGAAGGTAAATTATCACTCGATTTATTTGTATAATTAACTTTACTTGAAATCTGCAATTTGTCGCTGATTTTCGAATTCACCGAAAGTGCAACTGTATTTCTATCATAACCGGTATTAGGAATGATCCAGCTATTTGTCAGGTTGGTAAAAGAAAATCGAGCAGAAGTTTTATCCGTTCCACCGTCGATGGTTACTGAATTAGTAAAGGTTTTTCCGGTCTCAAAAAATCGTTTCGAATCGTTGGGATAAGCAATCCAGGGAGTCCTTACCGTTGATTGGGTATGCGTTACGGGATCGTACTGATAAAATTCCTGACCATCAAATCTTGGTCCCCATGCAGAACTTGTACTGCGGGTACTTGGCCCGTCTTCGGATGCGTTATAAGAGTAATGACTGGCGCCATCTACCCCTTGTCCGTACTCATACTGCAGTTCCGGCCAACGGTTAACCGATTCCATTGAGGTATTCGAGTTAAACGTAACTCCTATTCCTTTCTGTTTTGGCTTACCCGCTTTTGTAGTTATGATAATTGCACCATTGGCGCCACGCTGACCGTACAATGCAGCCGCACCTGGTCCTTTTAATACCGTAACACTTTCGATATCCTCGGGGTTGATATCATTTAAGCTACTACCAAAATCTACCGGAGTTTCTTCGCTCAAATAACTCGAACCGCCGTAACCTGTAGATCGCCCACTACCATGATTAATAACCACTCCATCAACCACTATTAAAGCATCATTATCACCTGTTAAATTGCTTTCGCCCCGCAAAATAATTTTGTTAGAGCCTGAAGGTCCGCCGTTAGAGCGGACTAAATTTAAGCCTGCAACTTTTCCCGACAGTGCATCGGTCCAGTTGTTTGACAATGCTTCGGTTAACTGTTCCCCTTTTACAGTTGTTGCCGAATACCCCAATGCTTTTTCTTCTCTTTTAATCCCCAGGGCAGTAACTACCACCTCATTTAATGCAGATGAGCTGGGTTGGAGTTTAACGATCAGGTTGTTTTCGTTTCCATTGATGGTAATAGTTTTCGAAGTAAAGCCTAAATAGGTAAAGGTAATCGACGAACCCTTCTGAACCTGAATACTGAATTTTCCGGCTATATCGGTAACACCCAGAGTTTTATTCTGGTTGTCGACGATGGCAGCACTTATGAGCGGCTCAGAACTTTCAGCGTCAGAAACGGTTCCTCTAACCGTTACCAGTTCCTGTTTAAAGCTTGCCGCGTTCAGCTTTGCCTGCGATAGAAAAGGCATAAACATCAGCAAAAAAGCGGCAATGCTCACAATACAAAAGCCATGTTTAAAGATGGAACCAAAGCGCTTACTACTATCTCTCGCGCTGGTAACACCGGCCCTGTATTTTACATGGTTAGGCCACGGAGTTGTTAAGCAATAAAAAGGTATTGCATTCCTCATATCAAATTAATTTAGTTAATGGTTGGTTATATGTAAATCTGGCAATCAAAATCAATGTATTAAATTGCTTAATTGAGCGAAACGCTATACTTTAAGCAACAGATATAAACCGGCCGCCAAAGAGGCGCCCAAAACTGGCCCCGCTACAGGTATCCAGGCATAATCCCAGCCTGCATTTCCCTTGTTGGGGATTGGCAAAACAGCATGCATAATCCGCGGACCCAAATCCCGGGCCGGATTAATGGCATAGCCAGTGGTGCCGCCAAGCGACAAACCAATTGCCAATACTAAAAGAGTTACCGGTATTGCACCCAAGGATCCCAACCCTATAGGTGACTTATCTCCCATTTCGGCATTTGTAAAATAAAAGATCACAAAAATCAGCACAAAGGTTCCTATAACCTCGCTAACTATATTAGACAAAGTACCTTTGATGGCTGGAGCTGTACAAAATACCGCTGATTTTAAGTCCGGATCTTGAGTTGCTTTAAAATGATCTTTATACATAAGCCACACCAGGAAAGCTCCGATCATTGCACCGGCAAACTGAGCCAGCACGAATAAAGGGACATCCGCCCAGCTGAATTTGCCGGCAATGGCCAGTGCAATTGAAACCGCTGGATTTAAATGTGCCCCGCTATAGGGACCAGCAATTACAACTCCGGTGAAAACCCCCAGGGCCCAACCGCTGGTAATTACAATCCAGCCACCGCTATTGCCTTTAGTATCGCTCAGCACTACGTTCGCTACCACCCCGTTTCCTAAAAGGATCAAGAACATTGTGCCTATCATTTCAGCGCAAAATTGGTTCATGTTGGTTAAGTTTAAATTAAGTATTGGTTAGCTTTTGATTACGATTGCTTTAAGTTAACGTTCGGTCCAGGCATTAACAGCTCCCACAGCTTTGCCCCAGTTCTTAATTATATCATTAGTCTCTAAATGTCTATTAATTTCGAAGGCCCTGTTTACGTGCCATTGTTGTTGTATTTCATCTATATCTTTCCAAAAGCCGATAGCTAAACCGGCCAGATATGCAGCACCAATTGCTGTCACTTCAGTTATTTGTGGTCTCACCACTCTTGCTTTTAAAATATCTGCCTGAAATTGCATCAAGAGGTCGTTCGTCGTTGCACCGCCATCCACGCGTAGTTCTTGTATACTGATTCCGGCATCTGCTTCCATTGCTTTTAAAACATCCATAGTTTGAAAAGCAATACTTTCAAGTGCCGCCCTGCAAATATGTTCCTTACTGGTGCCGCGGGTAAGCCCGAAAACAGTGCCACGTGCATATTGGTTCCAGTGCGGGGCGCCCAATCCAGCAAAAGCAGGAACCATGTATACGCCTCCGTTATCATTTACTTTTGAAGCAAGAGTTTCAACTTCCGCAGATGTAGAAATAATACCAAGGCCGTCTCTTAACCATTGCACTACTGCTCCGCCAATAAAAATACTCCCCTCCAAAGCGTACTGAACATTTTCGCCTATTTTCCAGGCAATTGTAGTTACCAGATTATTCTTAGAAAGAATTGGTTTATCCCCGATATTCATCAGCATGAAACAACCTGTTCCGTACGTATTTTTCACCATCCCTTTATGGATGCACATTTGCCCGAATAAAGCAGCCTGCTGATCGCCCGCAATTCCAGCAATAGGAATTTTCGCAGCCAATATAGATCCAGCAGTTTCGCCGTACACTTCACTGGAAGATCGAACTTCGGGAAGCATAGAAGAGGGCACACCAAACAAGTCTAACAATTCTTCATCCCAGGATAATGTATGGATGTTATAAAGCATTGTCCGGCTGGCATTAGTTACGTCTGTTACATGAACCTGCTTACCAGTCAGATTCCAGATTAACCATGAATCGATCGTTCCGAAGGCCAGCTTTCCTGCCGCGGCTTTTTCTTTTACACCAGGTACGTTCTCCAGTATCCATCTGATTTTTGTCGCCGAGAAATAGGCATCAACAACCAGCCCTGTTTTTTCCTGAATTATTTCTCCGGCTCCCTGCGCTTTTAAACCATCGCAAAATTCGGCAGTGCGCCTGTCTTGCCATACAACGGCATTATAAACAGGTTCGCCTGTTTCTCTGTCCCAAACAACTGTTGTTTCTCTTTGATTGGTAATACCTATTGCCGCAATATCAATTGCCTGAAGGTTTGCTTTGACTATGGCTTCTGCTGCAACAGCTACCTGTGTAGACCAAATTTCGTGTGCATCATGCTCAACCCAGCCTGGCTGCGGGTAAATCTGAGTAAATTCTCTTTGATCAATGGAAATGATTTCACCTGCCTTCGAAAATACGATGGCACGCGAACTGGTAGTTCCCTGATCAAACGATAAAATGTAATTCCCCATTTAGGCTATTGGTTTGTTGGTTATAGGTTAAATAAGGTCTTTTTCAAGCGCTGGCAAAACAGGTTTCAGCAAATATTTCTCTGCAAGTTCTTTGAAAGCTATTATTTGTTCTGTGATCCAATCGGCGTTAAAGCCGAGTTCATCCGCCATCAGACTGGCAACAAGCGGCGACATCTTTATCGCCGCATCGGCATCCAGAAATAATACTCTTAGCCTGCGTGCCAATACATCTTCCACGGTACGAGCCATTTCATTTCTTACGGCCCAAACTATTTCTGCTTTTATATAAGGATGACCCTCAATTATTTTCTCTCCTAAATACGGCCGCTCTTCAGCAAGGTTTCGTATCGCCACTTCATCGGAGCCATATACCGACAGATCATTGAAGGAAACGCTCTTGGTAAACCCATGAATACGCATGCTTTTTGATGAACATGGAGCCATTGCCAGCTTCCCTACTTTTATCGCCTTATCCACTGTATCCTCAGCCATTTTCCGATAGGTTGTCCATTTGCCCCCGGTTATGGTAATCAGGCCTGAATCCGCAACAATCAGTTTATGACTTCTTGATATCTCTTTTGTGCTATTGGTGTCTTTGTCCGGAGCTGCTAAAGGTCTTAATCCCGCATAAACAGACAAGACGTCTTTTGCCGAAGGTTGACGAGTTAAATACTGACCCGCTGTTTTTAAAATAAAGTCAATTTCTTCATCCAAAGCAACAGGTTCAAGACTTTGCTTTTCCAAAGGGGTATCGGTTGTTCCCAGCAATACATAATTATGCCATGGCACGGCAAAGAGCACCCGGCCATCGGCAGTTTCTGGAATCATCATAGCCTTATAGCTTTTCAGAAATGACTGGTCTAATACAACATGCACTCCCTGACTTGGACGGACCATTGGCTTTTTTGAAGCATTGTCCATGTGTAAAATATCATCCACAAACACCCCGGTAGCATTAATTATTACTTTAGCTTTTAACTGATATTCTTTTTTATTTTCAATATCAAATGCCTTTACGCCATTTACCTTCCCGTTGTTATCTTTCAGCAAACCCGTTACCTTAAAATAATTCAGTAATGTGCCACCCTTTTCTGCACAGGTTTGGGCTATATTAACCGCCAATCTTGCATCATCAAACTGGCCATCCCAATACTCGATCCCACCTTTTAACCCTTCCGGCTTCATCATAGGCATATCCTGCATCAGCTGATCTTTTCCTAAAAGTCTCGACCGGCCAAAACTATATTTGCCTGCCAACCAGTCGTACATTTTCAGACCAGCAAGAAACTTTAATTTAGCAAACCAGCTGTAGCAAGGTATTATGAAAGGTTGTTTTTTAACAAGATGAGGGGCATTCTCCAATAGTAAGCCCCGCTCCCGAAGGGCTTCATAAACTAAAGCAACATCGCCCTGGGCGAGATACCGAACTCCACCATGTACCAATTTCGTACTTCTGCTCGACGTTCCCTTAGCAAAATCGGATTGCTCAAGAAGCAAGGTCTTGAAACCTCTTAAAGCTGCATCCAAAGCCGTTCCCAATCCTGTAGCCCCCCCTCCAATTACAATGATATCATAACTATCATTTTGAAGAAGACTTTTTATAAAAAAGTTACGATTAAAATATTGCTCCTGTTTATCTGCCATTTCCTTATCTCGCTTTCGAAATAAAACGAAACGAAAGCATAACACAATAATAAGAACAGAAAACGAAATAAAAAAATATAAAAACAAATAATAATAAGAAACAAACAAAAGTCGAAAGCAAAATACAGGCAAACATCTTCCGTTTCTCATCTCAATGAAGTTAATACACCTCTCGCAGTAATTCCTACAGTAATAAAAAATTCTTTTTTAAATTGCGGGCGAAAGCAAAGAGAATGATCAACATTGCAGAAAGACATCAGTTAATACTGAATAAGATCCAAAAGGAAGGACATATCAATGTACTGGACTTGTGCAAAGAACTAAATGTTTCCCCGGTAACAATTCGAAAGGATCTGAAACTTTTAGAAGACAAAAGCTTACTATTTAGAACACACGGTGGAGCCACATTGAGCAACCCCTATACCATGGACCGGCCGGTTAACGAAAAAGAAAAGCTACAGTCGGATGAGAAAACAAAAATCGGCATAAAAGCAGCCAGCTTGATCGAAGCAAACGATTCTATCGTAATCGCATCAGGAACAACAGTATTGGCATTGGCAAAAAACATTCAGCCGAAGGGGAATTTAACAGTAATCACGTCTGCAATTAACGTAGCGCAGGAATTGCTAAGGCACCCCGAAGTGGAAATCCTGTTGCTGGGAGGTCTTTTAAGAAAGAGTTCTTCTTCCGTTACCGGACCTTATGCCGAGCAAATACTTTCGGATGTATTTTGCAGCAAATTGTATTTAGGTGTCGATGGCATTGACCTCGAATATGGATTAACCACCACCAATGCATTGGAAGCGCACCTGAACCGCAAAATGATATCCGCCTCTCAACATACTATTGTTGTAACCGATTCGACAAAATTCGGAAAACGTGGATTTGGAAGAATCTGCGGAATCGATGAGATTCATGAAATAATTACAGATAGCGGGGTTTCTGAGCATCTGGTTGAAAAGTTAGAAGCAATGGGAATTAAGGTTTCGATTGTATAATTCATCACAGCTTATAAGCACTTCATTGCTTCTAAACTTGAGGCTGTTTACACACCAAACTGATTCAAATGATGATCAAGATGCTTGTAGAACATATTATTCCATTCGCCGGAAGATAATCGGCCAAAGGAATGTGATTCTTTTTTATCAAAATAACTCTCCCCCAATTGCTGAGTTTTAATAATGTAGTCTATTAAACGTTTTCTTTCGATCTCAAAATCCTTTGAATCACTTATAATATAATGTGGAGCGGTCGGGTTATTCCGCTTATAAGGGGCTTCGCCAATCACGATCTTTTTCACAAAGGTCTTAAGAATAAACTTCATCAATGGATTGGGTTTTTTGTGTTTATCCTCAAAAACTGTTTCATAAGTTACACTACAATGTGCCAGCATCTGTGCCACATTCATTTTACCCCATAGGGGTTGAGAATCGGGCTTTAACTGATTTATACGAGCTATAATTTCTTCTGTAACACTGGGGTCGAATATATTTTTCATAATTTAATAATAGGTTTTTTTATTGAATGGATCGTGATTTTGGGAGGATTGTTTGCGGAGAAAATTTTCCTTGTGCTCTTAGCGTCGAGCCGTGGTCCTTTGTTTTGAGACATAAGGCAGGATTTCTTAGGTTGTTTTTTCTGCTCATTGCCGCAGGGGCTTAGTCCTTTTTCTTGATAAAAAGGACCAAAAATCAATGCCTTCCTGAGATGCCTTTGCCGCACAGGGCTTTTCACAATTTTATCATCAGCGCGCAGGGCTGCGTCTGTTTACGCCTGCGCTTAGGGCTTTGCTTCGATAAACAGCCGATGCCCTTTTCCTTCGCTCGGGGGCCTGCTGATGAGAAAATTCTTTCCGGCATTTGTCGGAAGGCAGGGCTTCGTAGGTTGAGGTTGGGTTGGGGATGTTGGGTTGGTGGGATAATGATTGAGAGGCTGTGAAGGCTTGTGAAATGGCGGGTGAGGGCTTTTATTTTTCTGCTCGTTTGGGACAGAATTGGACTGCCCAATGAATTCTAAAACAGCTTTTCTATAAACACGTTGAGCACTTCAATCAATATCAGGATAATTATGATCCACTCAAGCATCGTGCTGTGCCGGTACTGCAATAGGGTACGAAAAAGTTCGAGGTTGTCTTTTACGATATTCAAACCTTCATGGATGTTGCGAAACCGCTCCTGGAGGTCGAAGGTGCGTTTCATACCAAGGTCGATTTTATTGAGGTTCTCATCGTCCCAGGTTTCGGGAGGCGAATCAAAAATATAGAGGTTCTCGGATATGCGGTTTTTAAGCAAAAGGGTTTTACCGATATATTTTTTCAGGTTCTTTCCTGAGATGTTTAAGCGGCCCTTATTCTCCAGAATTTGGGTATGATAGTTAGTCTCTTCCAGAAGTTTAGTGGTTTGCTCATAATAATAATCAAGCGCCACCGATTGCGAAACATTGAGCATGATGAGTCGGATAACCTGAATATCCGGGGCTGTGATGGATATTACGTTATAACCGATTTTGGTCTGACCGGCATTGGTTTCTATCTCGTACTCTTCGGTCATGTTTTCTTCGAAGAGGTTTTTACAGAAAGGGGCAATGAGTCGCAGAAAGGAAGAGATTTGAATCGGATCGCAGTTTAAAAAGCAAACTACCCCATATTTAAACACGTAGATGTATTCGCCGGTATCAGTTTTATAAAATAACTCGTCAGAATCGCTATAGTACAACTCACCCTTGAAGACTGATTTGAATTGTTTTACATCAATACTATCAGCAATCTGGTAGGATAAAACTTTCTGGGTGGCCATTTTGCTTGTCTTAATTAAAAGCTCGCGTATTAGTAAAATAGTTTAATCTGGGGTTTTGTTTTGGGTTGGATTGTAATGTGGTAATTGGCGGATTTTTATTTTTAAGATGGGCAATACAGATGAGTATTAGGTTTTCTAACCCTGCTAAGCACCTCAAACTCCTCTCCTTCGGAGAGGGTGCGATGGCTGGCGGAAGGGCGGGTGTGGGTTTGTTTTCTTCTGCTCATTGGCTGAGGACTAGTTCTTTTTCTGCTGATAGCCGCAGGGGCTTAGTCCTTTTGGCCGCAAAAGGACCAAAACTCTTGTGCCCTCCCGAGGTGCCTTTCTGCACATGTACCCAGCACAGATCTTCCAGCAGCGTTCAGGGCTGCGCCTGTTAACGCCTGCGCTTAGGCCTTGCTGCGATAAACAGCCGATGCCCTTTTCCTGCACACAAAGCCTACTGCTGGCCAATCTCTTTCTGGCACGGGCGGGATGGCACAACGCTTCGTAGGTTAAGGGTTGAAGTTATTGTTCTGTTGCTGGATGCGTTATACTCAAGAGAAATAACCAGTCCCGTCATTCTCGCGCAGACGGGAATCTTAATGCAGGGTAAGCTTATGAGTACTGCGAGTGCGAAACCAGAAGGAGCTCCGACAGAGCTTTCTAGAAATGTGGCCGGACAGAGTTCTGGCAAATTTAGTTTTAGTACACTGTTAGTACAGTATGTGTACAGTATCTGTATAGTATCTGTACAGTACCTATACAGAAGCACTGTCTCTGGATCCTTTTGTCCGCTCATTGACCGTGGAAGCCTGACAAAGCCTGCTGCTGGCCAATCTATGTCCGGCGCTGGCGGGATGCTTCGGTTCTAACACGCCTGCTAAGCATCCAAACCCTCTCTTGGGAGAGAGTGCGATCGGCGGTGAAGTGGCGGGTGTGGGTTGTCCTTATCTGCTCATTGAAATTTTCATCCGCCAAAAACGACAAAAGCGACAAAAACGACAATATTAAAATCCTAAGATCATGAAAGGCTCTCAATCTCCTACCGACAAGGATGGATAGGAAATTTATATACAAGAGGTAAAAGCGAAGAAGTCGTACACCTCAATAAGGAGAAAGCTCCTACCAAGCAGGGGACTTATTCGAGACATGTTCGGACCAAGTCCACTACTTAGTGGACTTGGTCCGAACATGGTACCTACTTGGTAGCTCTCATTCCAGAAAGAGGCACTGTTCTTTTGTACATTATCTTTATACCACATCTAAGACAAACTCTACACTATAGCGGAGTCGTGGTTCCATGTAAGGATTTATTGATCCTGTCGGGACATTCAAAACCAGAAAAGACAGTTAAAAAATAAGATATTTACCAGGCGATGGCTATACAATGAATAAAGAAGCAGAAGAAATTACCAGTTCCGGGTTTACTATAATTGAAAATATCTATACGGAGAATGAAATTGAAGCTCTGATAAGTAGAATAAATAGTGTAGATAAGTCTAACTCACTTTTCAGAAAAACTAATGATTTATTTGCCATCCGCCAGTTTTTGAAAGAGGTCCCCGCCATTAAAGACCTGGTATTTAATAACCGGCTTAAAGAAATTATTAACAAGCTTTTTGATGATTCTTATTTTATAGTGAAGTCTATCTACTTTGATAAACCTCCTCAATCGAACTGGTTTGTGGCCTGCCATCAAGACCTCACCATTTCTGTGAAAGAGAAAACCGAACACCCTGGTTTTGGCCCCTGGACAGTTAAGCACAATCAGTTTGGGGTGCAGCCTCCCCTAACTATTCTGAAAGATAATTTTACAGTTCGAATTCATCTGGATGATACTGATGAAGATAATGGCGCTTTAAACGTTATTTGTGGAAGCCATTTAAAAGGGATTTACAGACCTGAAACTGTTGATCGAACTATTGAAAAAGAAGTAGCTTGCTCAGTGAAAAAAGGAGGAATCATGATCATGAGGCCGCTGTTATTGCATGCATCTGGAAGAACCAGAAATGAGGCCCGAAGAAGGGTAATTCATATTGAGTTTAGCAGGATGGGGCTGCCTGAAGGGATGGAATGGGCGGAGTATGAATCCGTGGTTTAATCCCGCGTCTGCGACAGGAGCTCGAATCTGTGAAGTAAAACCGCTCGAACCTATATGGAGGAAGATAAAGCTTTGTAAATATATGCCCGGACAGAGTCTTGGTTTTCAAGGAATGATTTAAATCTTCCTGCGGAAGACTGAAAACAGAAAGGGTTTGAAGATAGGAAACGCCTAAAGGGATGACCAATCTGCTTCTTTGTAGATGTTTATAACTAAAATCGGAGCTATAATTCCCTGAAGTCCTAGCATAGTCCATATTGAAACAACAGAAGGGTAAGCTTGCAAGCAAGAGATGACATCTCCAATCATTAATATAAATGACGTAATACATATAGCAAATAGGAAAGCGGAAGATACAGGAGCAATAACTGGCCGACATTCTCTTAATGATTGATTTACGGGCATTAATGTTACTTGTAATGGCCCGGGTTAAGCACCTCATATACAACCGGCAGATCAGCTTCTGCCCAGTCTAAACTCAATAATTCATCCGGCTTTAGCCAGCGATATTCCTGATGCTCGTGTAAAGTAATCTCGCCTGCAACAATTCGGCACACAAATGGAATTAAGCGAATTGTTTTTGTTCCGTACTGATGGATGTTTGGACTTAGAGCCGATACAATTAGAATAGAAATATCCAGCTCTTCTTTTATTTCTCTGAGCAAAGATTGTTCGGCAGTTTCTCCTTCATCTATCTTCCCGCCGGGGAATTCCCATTTTAAAGGCAAAGGCATAGTGGCGCTGCGCTGGGTCACCAGGATGTTTTGGTTCTGATCGATAATAACGGCGCATGAAACGTCTGTCATGAAACTAAACTATTCAATTTTTAGCACATTTCGAGGAGTTTATACCAAACGGGAGAAAAGGAAGATTTGTTGTTAAATCCCGGATAAGGAAATAGTTTAAATTTTTATTTCCGTTTAATTCAAATTACGAGGAGCTCAGTATTAACATCATCAGAATACTCGCAATAATCTATACCTTTAATTAATATTCGTATTATGAAAAAAATCTACCATCTCATTATCTTCACCTGTTTAATAGCGTTCAATTTTAGCGCATGTGAAAAAGACGACAACGAAAACTCGATTTCCGGACGCTGGGATCTTCAAAAAATGAAAATTGATGTATATGAGAACAATGTTCTTAAAACGTCAGAGGAAGAGATTGATAACCTGGATAAGCTGTATTTCGTTTTTAAATCTAATGGCAAATTAGAAATGCACGCTGAAGACGAGCCAACAGCTGAAGTTGATTACACTTACCGACACGGAGTATTAACTCTTTCTGATCCGAATAGTGGCGAAAAAGCTGTTTGGCCCATAAAATTCGTAGACAGCAATACGTTTGTTTTTAGCGAAGAAGAAACAGAACAGGAGGATTCAATTACTTATAGAATAGTAACTGAATTACATTTTAAAAAGCAATAGGCTAGTTCGGCAATCTTTAATTATTTACCATTATTGGTGTGGTTACAATAAATAACAACACCGACAATGGAAGAATGCGTCAACCGGAAAATTACTCCTTTAACACCATATCAATACACATCACCGCAGCCAGAATCAGCAAACGGGCCTTATCATTAGGCGGTACAACTTCATCAATTTCGAGCATATAATTATCGGCCGATGTAAATAACTCACGACCAAGGCCTGCCCATTTTTTACGCACTTTGGCTAAAACCAGGTCTCCTTTGCTAAAGTTAAATTCCCAGCTGCTCCATTTCCCTTTTAACACGCAAAGCGTTTGTCCCATAGGGTCCTGCACTTCAAACTTGCCGCCAATAGAAAGCATACGCTGACGAAAGCGGCCTACCAACACTTCATTGTGATCAAACACCTCTACGACGGAGCGAAATATAGTAACGCCGCGTTTTACCCGTACAACAGGAAGTCCGCTTGCGTCATTGATACAAATATTAAAGGGCGTTTGTCTTTTATAATCGGTAAAGCGAAAGATTTTAGTAAAAATGCCAAGGTCTGGTTCACGGCACTGCATTACGGTTTGCCTACTTGCCGGATCTATAATATCATAGTTATTGGCGGCCTTGAAAATGCCGCGGTGTTCTTTAACAAAAAACAGGTTTTGATTTAAAATAGGGTTCATGATAAAGGTTTATTTCCAGGCAAGGTATCATTTTTCGGGTTTATCACCTAAAATGCCGCAATTTTTGTCGCTTTACCAAAAAAACATGAAAGTGTTAAGGATGTCGTCTGCAATTCTCAGATAAATAATTAATTTAGGGCCCTTTAGCGAAAACTATGATTATAATAGCTGACGGAGGCTCGACCAAAACAAATTGGTGCCTTCTAAACGACGAGGGACAAAAAGTCTATTTTAACACAGAAGGTTATAACCCTTACTTTGTTGATGGTGAGTATGTAATTGATTCTTTAAAAAAGAATCTTCCCGAAGATTTACAATACGATAAAATTACCGAAGTTAACTTTTACGGTGCAGGTGTACATAACGAAGAAAAAGCCAATGAATTAAAAGAGGCTTTTCAGGTGGTATTCCATAGCAGTAAAATTTTTGTCGGTCATGACCTTCTGGCAGCAGCCCGTGCGCTTTTAGGCAAATCAAAAGGCTTTGCCGCAATTTTAGGAACTGGTACAAACACCTGCATTTACGATGGCGACGATGTGAGTTATCAGATAGATTCTGGAGCCTATATTTTAGGTGATGAAGGAAGCGGATGTTACATCGGGAAGAAGCTACTTTTAGACTATTTAAGAAACTACATGCCCGAAGCGGTAAGAGCAAATTTCTGGGAAACGTACAAACTTACTCCCGACGATATTCAGGAAAATGTTTACTCAAAGCCACTTGCAAATCGTTTCTGCGCTCAGTTCAGCAAGTTTGTTTATGATAATACCGCGAACATTGAGTACACACACAACCTTGTAAAAAGCTCTTTTAACGACTTTTTCAAAAACCTTGTAAGCCACTATCCGAATTATCAGGACTACGAACTGAATTGCATTGGATCTGTAGCTTATAATTTTCGGAATGTATTGGAAGAAGTTGCCACAGAGTGGAATATGAAACTTGGCAAACTTGTCCGGTCACCTATAGATGATTTGGTGAAGTTTCACATTGAAAACCCATTAGTATAATATAAAGAGCTATACGGTGTAAGAGCCTTATAGCTTTTTATTAATCCTCTTTCATAAAAGAAAGTTCTTTCTGAAATAATTTGGCGTACTTCCTTCTGTCGAATTTATACAAAGTTGCTGCTCTGTACGATACGCCCCGCTGCTTTTCGTCAAGTTCTTTTAGAATATCATAATTCAGCATTTTCTTCCTGAAATTTCGTTTATCCAACTTTCTGTTCAGAATCGCTTCATACACATGCTGCAGTTGAGTTAAGGTAAACTTTTCGGGTAATAACTCGAAGGCAATCGGCTGATAGCTTATTTTACGACGAATCTTCTGAAGACTTTTTTCAAAAATTGCGGTATGGTCAAACGCTAACTTTGGCAGATCGGATACCGGGTGCCAAAATGCTTTTTTAGCAAAATTAGTAACCGGCTTCAATTCCTTATGACCAGTAAGTCTGATCATGGCATAATATGCCACAGTAATTACGCGCCCTTCCGGATGCCTGTCTACCTCACCGAAGGTATAAAGCTGCTCCATATATATATCGCGTAAGCCAGTTAGTTCATAAAGAATTCGTTCGGCGGCCACATCGATCCCTTCGTTGTGTTCGACAAACAGTCCCGGCAAGGCCCACCAGTCTTTAAAAGGGTCGGTATTACGCTCAATCAGCAGAATTTTTAGCTCACCTTCCTGAAAACCAAAGATGACGCAATCTATGGTAAATACAGATTCAAATATGGGCAGAGTTGGTTGCAAAATATTTTAATTTGGCTTTGGATGATAATATTTACGCAAAGGTGGAAAAAAAAATTTGCAATAATTTACTTAGTGTAAAAAATACACCTATATTCGTAAAAAAAATCTTACAGTTGAGTTCAATTAAAAAAATAGGTGTTTTTACTTCTGGAGGCGATGCTCCCGGAATGAATGCATGTATACGTGCAGTAGTTAGAACAGGCTTGTATCATGGCAAGCAAATGGTTGGTATTCATCAGGGATATCAAGGCATGATTGAGAAAAAGTTCAGTGATATGGACTCAAAATCAGTATGCCACATTATCCAGCAAGGTGGAACTATTTTAAAAACAGCCCGATGTATGGAGTTCAGAACACCTGAAGGACGCGCTCTGGCATATAAAAACTTAAAAGAAGAAGGAATCGATGCGCTGGTTGCAATCGGCGGCGATGGTACTTTTACAGGAGCAGAACTATTATCAAGAGAATTTGATATTCCTGTAATGTGTATTCCGGGAACAATAGACAACGACTTATACGGCACCGATTTTACATTAGGTTACGACACTGCTACCAATACCGTAATTGAGGCAATTGATAAAATCAGAGATACGGCTGCATCTCACGACAGATTATTCTTTGTTGAGGTAATGGGCCGCGATTCTGGCTGTATTGCTCTCCGTGCAGGGGTTGCCGGAGGCGCAGAAGCTATTTTGCTTCCGGAAAAAGAAACCGGTATTGACGACCTGATCGAAAAACTAGAAGCAGGCGCAGGTAAAAATAAAACTTCGAGCATTGTAATTATTGCTGAAGGTGAGAAAAATGGCGGAGCATATAATGTTGCTAAGCATGTTAAAGAGAAATTCAATTTCTACGACATTAAAGTTACAATCTTAGGGCACCTTCAACGCGGTGGTTCTCCAAGCAGTTTCGACAGAATTCTGGCAAGCCGCATGGGTTATGCTGCTGTAAATTGCCTTATAGCCGGAGAAACACGGAAAATGGTAGGTCTGCGAGGAAACAAAATGACACTTACAGAACTTACTGAGGCTATAAACAACCATTCGTTCAACCTTGAGGAAGACTTAATGGAAATGTCGCATATCTTAGCTCTTTAATGATAGCAGTAGTCTATAGCGGTTCCAGGTTTGCCGATTGGAAACTCTCTGACAAAGGAGAGATTGTTTCTACCTTTAAAACCCCCGGAATCAATCCATTTTTCAACGATGAAAAAGCTATAACGCATCTGTTAAATAAAACAAATGAGTTAATTTATCACGCCGAAGAAATAAAACGCATTTATTTTTTTGGCGCCGGAGCTTTCTCTAAAAGCCGGCAAAAAATAGTTGAAGACGCATTTACAAAATTTTTCAGATTCAGTAAGGTTACTGTAGAACACGACTTAACGGCGGCGGCCATTGCCAGCTGCAACGATAAACCTGCCTTGGTAGGTATTTTAGGAAGCGGTTCGAATGCAGCTTACTTTAACGGAAAAAAAATCAAAGAGAATAATTACGGCTTAGGTTATATATTAGGCGACGAGGGTTCTGCCAACTGGTTGGGTCGGATATTATTAAGAGATTATTTAATAGGTGATCTGCCCAAAAAAATACAACAGGCTTTTACTCAAAAATATTCGCTGGACAGGAAACAGATTCTTGATAAAGTGTACAAGCAACCCTCTCCTGTTTTATTTTTAAGCTCTTTTGCCGATTTACTCCTCGATCACCATCAGGAAGAGTACGTAAAGAAGCTGGTAATTAGCGGTTTTGAATGTTATTTCGAAACTTACATTATTCCACTCTCAAAACAACATCAAGACGTACCTTTGCATTTTGCCGGAACAATAGCCGCTGGGTTTGAAAATTATTTAAGAGACGTGGCAAAAAAACACGGATTCACAATAGCCTCGGTTATTAAAGAGCCGATCTATAATGTATTAGAATATTACGCGAACAAAAATTAAATCATAGGGATATTCAAAAGCATAAGGTAAATTTGCCAGCTAATGATATTCGTTACAATTAGAAACAAATAAATAACAAGAAAAATGAAAATTGGAATTAACGGTTTCGGCCGTATTGGCCGTTTAGCTTTTAGAGCAGCTTCATTACGTAATGATATAGAGGTTGTTGGAATCAATGACCTTGTCGAGCCAGATTACATGGCTTATATGCTAAGATACGATTCAACACATGGTAAGTTCGAAGGAACAATAGAAGTTAAAGACGGCAACTTAGTTGTAAACGGAAAAACTATCCGTGTTACTGCAGAGAAAGATCCTGCAAACCTGAAATGGGATGAAGTAGGTGCTGAAGTTGTTATTGAATCAACCGGTTTATTCTTAACTCAGGATACAGCTGGAAAACACATCCAGGCTGGTGCTAAAAAAGTTGTTATGTCTGCTCCAGCAAAGGATGACACTCCAACTTTTGTAATGGGTGTTAATCACAAAGAATTAAGAGCTGATCAAAACATCGTTTCAAACGCATCTTGTACTACTAACTGTCTTGCTCCAATTGCTAAAGTTTTGAATGATAAATTCGGAATTCTTGAAGGCTTAATGAGCACTATTCATGCGGTTACTGCAACCCAAAAAACTGTTGACGGTCCTTCTGCTAAAGACTGGAGAGGCGGACGTGGTGCTTACCAAAACATCATACCTTCTTCTACAGGTGCTGCAAAAGCGGTTGCTCTGGTAATCCCTGCTTTGAAAGGCAAATTAACAGGTATGGCGTTCCGCGTACCGGTTGCTGACGTTTCTGTAGTAGATTTAACAGTTAAATTAGAAAAATCTGCTTCTTACGAGGATATCAAAACTGCCATGAAAGAAGCTTCTGAAGGCGAACTTAAAGGCATTTTAGGTTATACTGAAGATGAAGTTGTTTCTGCTGATTTTATTGGTGAGACCCGCACTTCTGTATTTGATGCTAAAGCTGGTATTGCTTTAAATGATAACTTCGTGAAAGTGGTTTCATGGTATGACAATGAGTGGGGTTATTCAAACAAGATCATTGACCTTGTTCAATTAATCGGAACTTTAAAATAAGCTAAGTTAATATAAGTCAAAAGCCCTGCAAGTTCATTGCAGGGCTTTTTTATTTTCTAATTTCCAGTGATTGACATTCTCTGATCAGGAAGTGTTAAATAATAAAAAAGGCTTTCCGATCTGCAGAAAGCCTTTTTTATAAATCATTTTACCAAAATTTGGCGGTTCGGTTAAACCTTTTTAACACAACCCCGGTAAGTGGTGGAAGATTAATTGCGGCCGATTGTGGTTTACCCTGCCAGTGTACCGGCTCGGAAGAAAATTCCTGCTGCAGCTCAAAGCCACTGCCATAAAACTTCTCTTCATCCGAATTGAATATAACCTGCCAGTCGCCATGATGCGGCAAGCCTATACGATAGTTTGGACGCGGCACAGGAGTCATGTTCAGCACTACCACGAGCTTATCATCCGCATGATTGCCTTTACGGCAATAAACAAGTACCGATTGCTCGGAATCATTCACCTCAATCCACTCGAAACCATCCCACTCGAAGTTCTTTTCGTATAAAGCTGTTTCCTCCTTATACAAGTGATTGAGACCTTTCACTAATTCTTTCATTCCCTTATGAGGTGCGAACTCAAGAAGGTGCCAGTCCAGCGACAGGTTCACATTCCACTCCGAGGTTTGAGCAAATTCATCGCCCATGTACAGCAGCTTGGCACCCGGATGGGTAAACATATAGGTATATAACAGACGAAGATTAGCAAAGCGCTGCCATTCGTCGCCAGGCATTTTATAGATCAAAGACTGCTTACCGTGCACCACTTCATCATGTGAAAGGGGCAACATAAAGTTCTCGGTAAAGGCGTAAACAGTACTAAACGTAATTTGGCTATGATGATATTTTCGGTGAACCGGATTCTGCTCGAAGTACTTAATTGTATCATTCATCCAACCCATCATCCATTTCATTCCGAAGCCAAGACCGCCGGTAAATACCGGCCGGCTCACACCGGGAAAGGCTGTAGATTCTTCTGCGATGGTTTGAACATCCGGGTACGCCGAATAAACTGCTACGTTAAACTCCTTTAAAAAGCTGATCGCCTCGAGGTTTTCACGTCCGCCAAATTGATTTGGAATCCACTCTCCTTCTTTTCTGGAATAGTCACGATACAACATTGAAGCTACCGCATCAACACGCAAACCATCTACATGGAAACGGTCGAGCCAGAATATGGCATTACTGATGAGGAACGAACGCACTTCATTTCGTCCGTAGTTAAAAATATACGACTTCCAATCAGGATGAAATCCTTCTCTTTCATCGGCATGCTCATAGAGATGTGTACCGTCAAATCTATATAAACTGTGTATATCTCCGGGGAAATGAGAGGGTACCCAGTCAAGTATCACTCCTATTCCATTTCTATGAAGTTCTTCGATCAGAAACATTAGATCCTGAGGGGTTCCATACCGGGAGGATGCCGCAAAATAACCTGACACCTGATATCCCCATGAAGGATAATAAGGATGTTCCATTATGGGCATAAACTCAACATGAGTAAAGCCCATTTCCTTAATGTACGGAACCAGGCTTTCCGCCAGCAGCCGATAACCTAAAAATGTATCGGGATTTTCAGGGCTGCGCATCCATGATCCCAAATGCATCTCATAGACAGAATACGGACGGGTTAATGAGTTGTTCTCGTGGCGGTTTTCCATCCAGTCGGCATCTGCCCATTCGTACCATGTATCCCAAACGATGGATGCTGTACGCGGAGGTTCTTCCCATCTCAAAGCGTAAGGATCCGACTTCTCAAGCTCTTCTCCCTGGTTGGACCGGATATAAAATTTATATACTTCGCCGTTACCAATATGAGGAATAAAGCCTTCCCATATTCCTGAGCTATCCCAGCGGACAAATAAAGGATGCGACTTGGGATTCCATCCGTTAAAATTTCCAATTACAGAAACCTCTGCTGCATTCGGGGCCCATACCGCGAAATAAGTTCCGGTACGCCCTTCAACCTCAATGACATGAGACCCAAGTTTTTCGTATAACTTATAATGCTTTCCAGATCGGAATAAATGAATATCGAAATCTGTTAATTTAGAAAAAACAACCACATTGTTTTCTAAAGGTTTCGCTTTAGCCGCCGGCATCTTTCCAGCTGCTAAAGATGTGCTTTTTACTGACTTCGCTTTCTTTTTATTCTCCATTATCGCTGGACCTGAATCTCTTTAAAGTTTTTATTGGCTTTTATTACAACACGTTTAAGGTGATCAAAGTTTAAACTCTTATAGTGAACTTCCTTTCCATCCACTAAAACCTTTGATGGTTGAAAAGGTAAACCTATAAATTTTAGTTCATATGTTTCGTACCTCGGAGTATATAATCCTTCAGAACTTTGTTTAATTGTACAAGAAGAAGCGTCTCCCTTTACAACAAACTTCTTCTCGGTATAAATGTCCTGCTCATAGGCAAACGTATCACCATGATCTTCGTAATAAAACGAATTTATTTCAATGTCGGAATAATAAATCTGAAATTTAATCTCATCTGGCTCAATTTCTCCAACATATTGCATCAATGGCCATTCAGGAATCACCGAACCTGCTTTAACAAAAATTGGCATACTGTCTAACGGAGTTAACACTTCATGTTCTATTCCACCTTCCATAGGCTCATGAGTCCAGTAATTAAACCACTTCCCTTTTGGCAAATAAACCATTTTCGAGGTTTGCCCCGGTTGAAATACAGGAGAAATAAGGATTTTATCGCCAAATGTAAATTCGTCCTCTCTTATCCTGTTTAAAGGAACATTTTGTTCGAGCATTACCATCGGACGCAAAATCGGAAAGCCGTATTTGTGGTGTTCCCAGTATGCCGAGTAAATGTATGGCATAAGACGATAACGGAGTTCAATAAACTTGCGGTTTATATCCTCATATTCTTTGCCGAAACTCCATGGTTCGCGTTCTCGGGTATCGCCTGCAGAGTGCGCACGCATAAAAGGCGAGAAAACGCCTAATTGAATCCAACGCGTAAATAATTCTCCGTCGGGTTCACCGGTGAATCCTCCAATATCCGTTCCGCACATAGAAATGCCAGAAATTGATAAGCGCTGGCATTGGATGGATGCAAGCTTTAAGTGATCCCATGAAGCAAGATTATCGCCTGTCCAAACCGAAGAATAACGTTGTACTCCTGCGTATCCCGAACGGGTGATTGTAAACGGACGCTTGTTTTTAAACAGCTTTTTCAAGCCTTCATAAGTTGCACGCACCATTTGCATACCATATACATTATGCGCTTTGCGATGTGAACCCCGGTGACCGTCATATTGATGTCTGACATCATTAGGGAATGATCCGGA
The DNA here is from genome assembly GCA_946887045.1 of uncultured Sphingobacteriaceae bacterium. The sequence goes on from CAMPKC010000005.1 coordinate 73,874, forward strand.
ACCAAAAACAGCTGGTTCATTCATATCATTCCACACGCCCGCCACTCCGTCATCAACGAGTCCCTTAAATAAGGTTCCCCACCATTCCCTTACTTCCGGATTGGTATAATCAGGAAACTGGCAGCGGCCCGGCCACACATGGCCCTCCATGAAATAGTCATCACTTCGGCGACAGAAGTATTTCTTCTCTTTTCCTTCTTTAAAAACCCAGTAATTATCATCAACCTTTATTCCCGGATCGATAATTACAACGGTTCTGAATCCATCATCAAGAAGCTCTTTGATCATCTTTTTGGGATCAGGAAAGTATTTTTTATTCCAGGTGAAGCACCGATATCCGTCCATATAATCAATATCCAGATACAAGGCATCACAAGGGATCTTCCTATCGCGAAAATTCTTAGCCAAGGCTTTTAACTTGCTTTCCGGATAATAGCTCCAACGGCATTGATGATATCCGAGAGCCCATTGTGGAGGCATGGGATGGGTTCCGGTCAGGCTATGATATCGCTTGACCACATCCATCATATGCGGACCATGGATATAGTAATACTGTAGTTCGCCGCCATCAGCCCAGAACGATGTTTTGTCTACGTCCTGATGAGCGAAATCGAAGTGAGTTTTATAGGTATTGTCGAAGAAGATTCCGTAGCAGATATCGTCTTTAACACCTAGGTAAAATGGGATGGCCCTGTACAAAGGATCCTGATCTCTGGCAAAGGAGTATGTATCGGTGGCCCAGTTATGGAACCGGCGACCTCTGATGTTAAAACTTGTAGGTTTATCGCCCAATCCATAAAATGATTCGTCAGGGCTGCAATGTTTTGTACAATAAACATAAAAGCCTCCGAAATCCACGTTTTCTTCCCAATGCATCGTGGAATAATCGCTGTTGATTACCCGGCTTGCATTATCTTCAAAAGAAATAAGGAAATCCTTTTTATCAATTACACAGGCGACAGTGTTTGTTTCAACTCTATAATCTTTCTCGGTTTCTTTGAATGAAAAAACGGTTGCGTGCTGCTCTAATTTAGGCACCGCATAAGAAAATTCATCTAGAAATGTTCCGTGAGGAGCTAATTTAACTCGTATAATCTCATCACTCACAACTCTGACCTCTACTACCGCACTGCCGTCAGAAAAGTAAAAATTATTATCCTTCTGGCTATATTCTACAACACTTTGCAGATAAACTTTTTCGATTGGCTTTAAACCAATAATAGGGTTGTTTACGTGGTGCACACCCTCTTCTAACTGCTCTATACTAAACTCAGGTAATTCTGGCAATTCTGGTAAAGGCTCTTTCTCGTCTGTCATTCAATTCCAATAAACACGCTGATAATCTATAGCATCGGATGATATTATCAGCTTTATAAATATACTACCTTCTGAACGGCTATAGACGTTCTTGGTTTTAAAGGTTAGTTAATAATATCTTATACTTTGCAAGTATACTAAATACCGATCCTAAAATAGAAAAAATGTTGAAACACCAATCCCCATCCGACAAATAAAAAAAATCGAAAATCCTCAATGACAATTTGATTGAGTTTAAGATTTTATCTATTATTATAATTCTCAAAATGAACGCATTAAAAGCAATTGTTAGTATCACCTTTTCAATAACATTTATTGTGTTGCTTAATTTAAAGTTAGGCAGCATCCCGCCCTTGGGCAGCTTTTTGAATCCCTTTTCGGGCTTCTGGCAAAATGCCGAGAGAAGATCTGAACAAGATCGGGTTATTGAGCTGAAAGGCCTAAAAAATACGGTTCAGATTTTATTTGATGAACACCACATTCCACATATTTTTGCGGAGAATGAGTATGATCTTTATTTCGCCCAAGGTTATGTAACAGCCAAAAACCGACTGTGGCAACTTGACTTCCAAACACGTTTTGCAGCTGGAAGACTTTCCGAAGTTATAGGAGAAAAGGCTCTGGAACTTGACAGATATCAACGGCGCCTGGGCATGGGATATGGCGCAGAGAATATGGTTAAGGAGCTGAAAAAGCATCCCAAAATAGAAGCCATGACTCAGGCATACGCAGACGGAATAAATGCCTATATAACGGGCTTAAAACCTGAAGACTACCCTATTGAGTTCAAAATACTTGATTATGAGCCCGAAAAATGGACGATATTGAATACCGGGCTTTTATTAAAATTAATGTCGGCCACCCTCGCCGGAGGGTCTGACGAGTTTTACATGAGCAATGCTTTGAGAAAATTTGGTCAGGCAACAATGGATGATCTGTTTCCGGATTACCCATTTAAAGACGAACCGATCATCCCGAAAGGGACTAAATGGAATTTTCGGAATTTAACTCCACCAGTTCCGACGGGCATTCTGGCAAAACCAACAACTATTCGTACCAGGCAAAGAGATGAAGGAATTGGCAGCAATAACTGGGCTGTTTCCGGAAGCAGAACGGCCAGCGGATTCCCTTTGCTAGCCAATGATCCTCATTTAAACTTAACACTCCCGGCAATCTGGTATCAAACACAGTTAAATGGCCCCGGAATAAATGTATATGGAGTTTCAATTCCGGGAGCACCGGGCATAATAATCGGATTTAATCAAAAAATTGCCTGGGGTGTAACGAATTCAGGGACGGACGTGCTGGATTGGTACCAAATAAAATTTAAAGATAATCAGCGCAAATATTATTGGCATAACAATCAGTGGAAAGCTCTTAAAATCCGGATTGAACCAATACGGATACGAGGAAAAAAGGCAGTACTTGATACGGTTTTATATACCCATCACGGACCAGTGGTTTACATAAACAAACCCAATTTCGTCAAAGCAGATAACGTTCCTGAAGGTTATGCGCTTCGTTGGATCGCACACGACCCATCAGTAGATATTGCAACTTTTTATTATTTAAACCGGGCCGCAAACTATCGGGATTACCGCAATGCTTTACGTTATTATATTGCGCCAGCTCAAAATTTTGCGTTTGCAAGTGTCGATAATGACATCGCCTTATCTGCCGGCGGATATTTCCCAAGAAAACACCCGGGGCACGGAAAATTCCTTCTGGATGGAACAAATGCTGACCACGACTGGAAAACAAGAATTCCTTTTGACCAAAACCCCGTTGTTAAAAATCCAGAAAGAGGTTTTGTAAGCTCGGCAAATCAAAACCTGGCAGATAAAAGCTACCCCTATTACTTGAATTGGGAGTTTTCGGGTTATGAACGCGGAAACAGGATCAATACCCGACTATCGGCAATGACTAAGGTAACAGCCGGGAGCATGGAAAAACTACAAACTGACAATTATAGCAATCTTGCAAGAGATGTTTTGCCAACCATGCTTAACCTTGTTAAGACAGAAAAACTTAATGCGAGCGAAAGAGAGGCTTTTAATAAGGTCCAGAAATGGAAATACAATTTCGACGCGGAGGAAATTGGTGCCAGTATTTTCGAGATCTGGCAAAAAGACCTTTACAACAAAATATGGGCAGATGAATTCACTGATTTAAACATGCCCATGCGCTTTCCTAACCGCGACAGAACAGTTCAGTTATTTTTGCTGGAACCGGAATCAAAATGGTTTGACAATATCACTACGTCGAACAAAAAAGAAACGCGGGTCGATCTTGTTAATGCCGCTTTTAAGTTCACCGTAGACAGCTTGCAAAGAAAGTTTGGCACGATGGACGAAGATTGGCAATGGGCAAATGTAAAACACAGTAATGTGCCGCATTTGGCAAAAATTACCGGCTTTGGCTCTGGATTATTAAGAAATGGCGGCTCTAAAACTTCAATCAATGCACTAAATGAAAATCACGGACCCTCATGGCGCATGGTGGTTGCATTAGGTAAGGAAACAAAAGGATATGGAATATTTCCCGGCGGACAGTCAGGCAATCCCGGCAGCTTTTTTTACGACGACATGATTGATACCTGGACAAATGGAAAACTGGATGAGTTATTGTTTTTGAAAACGGCTAATGAAAAAAGCAGACGCATAAAGAATCGATTAACTCTGAATAGTGAATAAAATAAATAATTAAGATACATGTTAGTTTTACCGATTTTTCTACTTGCACTTATTTTGCAACTATTCCTGCCATGGTGGATAATTGGACTTATTGCTTTTGCAATTGCTGCATGGCAAAGTAGAAATGGCGCACATGCATTTAAAGGCGGCTTTGTTGCGATATTTCTTTTATGGCTTATGATGAGTTGTTGGAAAAGCTTGCCAAATGAAAATATATTGGCCAACCGTGTGGGACAAATGCTGATGCTGCCGGACTGGCCTTTTACATGGTTAATGGTTTTACTGATCACCGCATTGATTGGCGGGCTGGCAGCTGGATTTGCGGCTCTATCCGGCTTTTATGTTCGTAAAGCTTTTATAAAAAGCTAGCGCCGCCCCGGAATCATCCTTATCTTTGAGCGTGACAACAATCGACCAGCAGAAAATTTTTGACATTAAATCCGAAAAAGACTTTAGAAATATTGCCCTGGATATTTTTCGGTACCAGGCTTCTGAAAACGAAGTATATTCAGCGTTTGTGAAAGCCCTGGGAATAAAAAGCGGTTCGATAACAGATATTCATACAATCCCGTTTTTACCAATAGAGTTGTTTAAATCCCAGGCAATTCAATGCGGAACTGATTCCCCTGAAATCGTCTTTTCAAGCTCGGGCACAACAGGATCCACACAAAGTAAACATCCTGTCAAGGATCTTTCAATTTACATTGAAAGCTTTAGAAAGGGATTTCAATATTTCTATGGCGATATAAGCAAATATACGTTACTTGCCTTACTGCCTTCGTACCAGGAACGGGATGGGTCGTCTCTGATTTATATGGTCGATGATCTGATTAAAAGCAGTAACAATGCAGATAGCGGCTATTTTCTTTATAATCACGAAGAACTAAATGCGGTTTTACTTCGCCTGAAAGCGGAAAGAAAAAAAACAATTTTAATGGGAGTAACCTATGCCTTACTTGATTTCATAGAAGTACACACTCTAAATTTCCCCGAATTAGTGGTAATGGAAACCGGAGGAATGAAAGGTAAACGTAAAGAGATGATCAGGGAAGAGCTTCACAATTTACTTTGTGCAGGCTTTGGTGTTGCTAAAATTCATTCTGAATACGGAATGACAGAACTTCTGTCTCAAGGCTACTCGAAAGGTAGGGGAAGGTTTAATTGCCCACCCTGGATGCAGGTATCGGTCAGAGATACAAACGATCCTTTTTCCCTGTTGGAAACTGGGAAAACAGGAGGCATTAACGTTATTGATTTAGCCAACATCCACTCCTGCTCATTTCTTTCGACCCAGGATCTGGGGAAAAAACATACTGATGGAAGCTTTGAAATACTTGGCCGGTTTGATAATAGTGATATCCGCGGATGCAACCTCTTAGTTCAATGACCGTCAGTGTTTTTAAATCCATCCCACCTAATGCAGGAGGATATTTACTCAGCAATTAATAAAAAATAATTCTTCTTACCTTTTTGAGCAATTAAGTATTTTCCTTTCACCAATTGACTAGAATTAATCACAGCAGCAGGATCGCCAAGCTTTTCACGATTTAAAGAAACACCACCGCCTATTATCATTTTTTTAGCTTCGCCTTTAGATGCAAAAACCTGTGATTTTTCTGCAAGAAGATCGGTTACGGCTAAACCGGCACTTAATTCAGATTTTGAAATTTTGAATTGCGGTACACCTTCAAATACTTCTAAAACTTCCTCGTCATTCAATTGATTTAGAAAATCAACGGAGCCCGTTCCGAACAAGAATTCTGAAGTTTTTAACGCCGTTTTAAGTGCTTCTTCAGAATGCGTTCTGATGGTGATCTCCTCTGCTAGTGCCTTCTGCAAAGTCCGTAAATGCGGAGCAGCATCATGTTCAATTTCCAATGCTTCAATTTCTTCTTTTCCTTTCAGGGAGAAAATACGGATCCAGCTTTTAGCGTCCACATCTGTGGTATTCAGCCAAAACTGGTAATATTTATAAGGAGACGTTTTTTTGCTATCCAACCAAATCGCACCACTCTCCGTCTTTCCAAACTTGGTACCATCAGCCTTTTTTATCAACTGAGTAGTTATAGCAAAAGCAGTACCTGCATCCTTACGACGAATCAGTTCTGTTCCGGTAACGATATTACCCCACTGGTCTGAACCACCCATTTGCACCAGACATTTTTTATTTTTCCAAAGCCAGTAAAAATCGTAGCCCTGCACCAGCTGGTAACTAAACTCAGTAAACGACATTCCCGTTTCACCTTCAAGCCTTTTCCTTACAGAGTCTTTGGCCATCATATAATTTACGGTGAGATGTTTTCCGACATCGCGAATAAAATCCAGGAAAGAGAAATTCTGAAACCAATCGTAATTGTTCACCATTTCGGCGCTATTTGCTCCGCTGTTGAAATTCAGAAATTTACGCAACTGATTTTCTAAGCAATTAACATTATTTGTCAATACATCCTCAGAAAGCAAATTTCGCTCGGCAGATTTACCAGACGGATCACCAACCATACCTGTTGCACCACCTACAAGTGCGTAAGGTTTATGCCCTGCGCGCTGAAAGTGAATTAAGGTCATTATTTGTGTTAAATGCCCCACGTGGAGTGAATCGGCAGTAGGATCGAAACCGATATATCCAGAGGTCATACCTTTATTCAATTCTTCTTCAGTCCCCGGCATAATGTCATGCAGCATGCCTCTCCAGCGTAATTCTTCAACAAAGTTCATGTGTTCCGTTTAATTGTGCAAAGATATAAGAATTGAGAAATTAAAAACTGCCTTTACAAAAGGGATGTTAGTTACTTATGCAAGAAGTTGAAATTGTACAAAAAGATATACTTGCCGACAGAGCTTATCGCCTGGAATGGATAAAATTCCGTAAGACGCAAAATGGTAAAACTCAGACTCAGGAGCGCGAGGTTTATTTCCGCCCCGAGGGTGCAGCAATTTTATTGATCGATGACGTACGGAAGACCATTTTACTTACAAGACAATTTCGACTTCCTGTTCATCTAAGAGGAGAAAAAGATTTATTACTGGAGGCTTGCGCCGGAATAATCGACGATGGTGAACTACCAGAGCATGCAATAGTGCGCGAAGTGGAGGAAGAAACAGGCTACAGAATATCTGAAATAAAACAAATAGCAGAAGGATTTATGACCCCTGCATCTGTCTCCGAATATGTATATTTCTTTACAGGGAAGTATTCTCCGGAGATGAAAGTTAGTGAAGGCGGTGGAAACGAACACGAAGGCGAAGACATCAAATTAATAGAGCTGTCAGGCGCCGAAGCAAAAGAATTATTACTGACCGGAAAAATTCATGATGTGAAAACAATCCTGCTTCTTCAGCATGCGATCATCCAAAATTTAATTTAATTGCGTATTTTGTATAAAACACATTATTCTCTCTCTTGATAATGGGTAATTCAGGAGGCTTATGAATTTTTTATCTCATTTCTATTTTGATAGATACACCGCCGATCCCCAGCAGGTGATTGGAATGGTTTTGCCTGATCTGTTAAAAAACGCGAACAAACATTGGAATATCCGACCAGAAAAAAATGAAGGCCTTTACCTGGACTCGGAGGTTAAAAATATTTATTGGGGATGGAAGCGGCATATTTGGGTCGACAAATACTTCCATTGCTCGGGATTCTTCTTTAAACATACTCAGGAAATCCGAACGAGAATTTTTCCCTTTTTGGAAACTGCCCCAGCCCGCCCTTTCTTTGTAGCCCACATTGCCCTTGAATTAATGCTTGATAGCCTCCTTCTTAATAATAACTTATTAAACACCAGCCATTTTTATACTCATCTCGAAAACACCAACAAAGAAGCTTTGACACGCTTTTTTAACATGAACGACATTCTGGAGCAAGAACCCTTCTTTCATTTTCTAAATGGATTTATAGGTGATAAATACCTGAACAGCTACATTAGTCCGGATAAACTTGTTTATGCCATTCACCGCATTTGTATGCGAATCTGGGACCAGCCTTTTAATGAGACGCAAAAACTGCAGCTCGCAGAGGTATTAATTGAATATCAGGAAAGTTTACAGAAAGATTTTATGAGTATTTTTGAAGATATTGAAAAGAAGCTGTTAACTTTTGCATAGTCGCTGATTTCATTTGGTATATCTTATCTTAATAACCACCTTTTTCACAACATCATATCCATCGACTTTAATGCTTGGACGGTGAACATCCGTTGGGAAAAATATGTACATCGTGCCTGGTTCCGCAACATAGAACTTACCTGCGGCGATGTAATTGGCTACGTCCTTTGCTGGATCGTACGGCTTTGTTACGGTAGCTTTTGACAACTCAGTTACTCCCATTTTTTCTTTCCCTTTAACAATGTATTGTACATCAATCATTTTACGGTGAGACTCCCAGGTGGTTTGCTCGTAGGGTTTACCAGGACCTTCGGTCACTGATGCAAAAACACTATCTCCATCAATAGGGTATTTCCCCGGAGCAAGCTTGTCCAAGTCAGTTTCCTTCAAATAAGCAAAGGCTTTATCCCACCAAACTTTATTCTTTTTATATTGACTCTCGAACTCTGCCTGGTTAATATCGCTGTAAGGCATCAGTTTTAGTCCGTTATACCACTGGCCCTGTTTGAACCAACCTGAAGAAAGATTTCTCGTCGCACAACCGGTTAGAAAAAAGCCACTTAATAAAACAATCAGAATGAGTTTAGAAGAATTCATTATATAGGTTCCGTTTACAGCAGCCAAGATAAATATTTCATCAGTATAGCCAACATAAGAAAGTTAAAAGGCAAAAATCTTATCTTCGTTCCATGTCTCTTTTTGAAATTAAAGAACGGATGGATGCCCTGGTGAAGGAACTCAACCAGCACAATTACAACTACTATGTACTTGCACAACCTACTATATCCGACTACGAGTTTGATATAAAGTTGAAAGAACTGGAATCGCTGGAAAAAAAACACCCTGAATATCAGGATGAGAACTCCCCCACACAAAAAATAGGCGGAGACATTACCAAAAAATTCGAAACGGTAAGCCATAAGTGGCCCATGCTTTCTTTGGGGAACACATACAACGAACAGGATCTGAGAGATTTTGATGAGCGAATACGAAAAGCGATTGGAAGCGAATTTGAATATGTATGCGAACTTAAGTTCGATGGATTATCGATAAATCTCACCTACGAAAACGGAAAGCTTTTGCGCGCTGTAACCCGTGGAGATGGCACAAAGGGAGATAACGTAACTACAAACATAAAAACGATCCAACGCATTCCCAAAACGCTTAATGGGTCTGGTTACCCGGAAAGTTTCGACATCCGTGGTGAAGTGTTTATGCACCGGGCTGCCTTTGACCGATTAAATAACGAACGCCTCGAGAAAGGCGAAGTTCCGTATGCAAACCCGAGAAACTTTGCTTCGGGCACTGTTAAGCTTCAAGATTCTGCCGAGGTGGCCAAACGTCCGCTTGACTGCTTTTTATATTTTCTATACACAGATAAAAAACTCTTTAACACCCATTGGGAAAGCTTGCAGACGGTGAGCGAATGGGGATTTCACATCTGCGAGCATAACAAACTGGTAAAAAACATCGACGAAGTTTTAGATTTCATCCATTTCTGGCAAGAAAAGCGCTTTAATTTAAGCTATGACATTGACGGAATCGTTGTAAAAGTAAATAATTACAGTCAGCAGCAGGAATTGGGATTCACAGCTAAATCACCTCGCTGGGCTATTTCCTACAAATACAAAGCGGAGGAAGTTGAGACAATACTTGAAAGCGTCACTTATCAGGTTGGAAGAACAGGCGCGGTTACGCCTGTAGCCAACTTAAAACCGGTCCTCCTGGCGGGCACCACAGTAAAACGGGCGACTTTGCATAACGCGAACGAAATCTCACGACTTGGCTTGCATAAAGGCGACAGCGTTTTTGTTGAAAAAGGGGGAGAAATTATCCCAAAAATCATTTCCGTAAATACAATAAAAAGATTAGAAAATGCTGAAAAGATAGAATACATCAAAACGTGTCCGGAATGCGGAAGCGATTTGATTCGAAAAGAAGGTGAAGCTGTTCACTATTGTCCGAATGATGAAAATTGCCCACCACAAATTGTAGGCAAAATGCAGCATTTTATTAGTCGCAAAGCGATGAATATAGACGGCTTGGGAGATGAAACAATTGAAACGCTTTACAGGAAAGGCTTGATTGAACACATTAGCGATCTCTATATTTTGCACGAAAAGTTGGACGAACTGAAACACATGGAACGTTTTGGCGACAAGTCTATCAGCAATATGCTTGACGGAATTGAACGATCCAAGCAAATGCCGTTTGAAAAAGTTTTGTTTGGTCTGGGGATCAGGTATGTTGGAGAAACTGTAGCACGAAAAATCGCTCAACATTTCAAAAACATAGATAGCCTGATGAATGCCTCTTATGAAGAACTGATTTCGGTAGATGAGATTGGAAGCAGAATCGCGGAAAGCTTAATTGATTATTTCAAGGACCCCAGACATCTGGATCAACTGGAAAAATTAAGAACAGCCGGCTTACAATTCAGAACCGAAGAAAAAGAGATAAATCTTGCCAGCGATAAACTCAGTGGAAAAACCTTCATAATATCCGGAGTTTTTGAAAAATTCAGCAGAGATGAACTTTCGGAAATCATCCAGGCAAATGGGGGCAAAATACTGAGCAGCATCTCTTCAAAATTAAACTATTTGGTAGCCGGAACTAACATGGGACCATCAAAACTGGAAAAAGCTCAGAAGTTCAATATTCCAATTATCTCGGACGACGAACTTCTTAAATTAATAAATGAGTAATCTGAAAATTCACTCGTGGAAATTCATAAATCCATCATAAATTAGCAGGCTATTTGGTTTTCATTAAAAAGCTCATTTAATTGATCAAAAGAGCTTTTAAAAACCTCCAAGACAAACAAAGAATGAATAAATTTCATGGAACAGGTGTAGCTATGGTTACTCCGTTCAACACAGACGGTTCAGTAGATTTAGAAGGATTAAAGAGGTTAATCAATTTTCAAATTGATGGAGGAGTGCAATACCTCGTATCTTTAGGTACAACAGGAGAAGCATCTACGCTAAGTAAGGAGGAAAAGAAAACTGTTTGGGAATTTACCCGGGATACAGTAGCGGGACGTGTGCCTTTGGTTGCCGGAATTGGAGGGAACAGCACCTTGGACGTAATCAAGGATTTGGAGAGCTTTAACAGCGTAGGATATGACGCGATCCTTTCGGTAAGCCCTTATTACAACAGACCAACACAGGAAGGAATCTACCAGCACTATAAAGCAATTGCACAAGCCGCACCCCTACCTGTAATGTTATATAATGTTCCGACAAGAACAGGAAGCAATATGACTGCGGAAACAACTCTCAGACTTGCACACGACTTCAAAAATATCATTGCTGTAAAGGAAGCGGCAGGAAATTTTGATCAATTCAATAAAATATTAAGAGATAAGCCAGAAGATTTTCTTTTCATTTCTGGCGACGATGCGGTTTCTCTGCCACTAATTGCGATGGGTGCAGTGGGCATCATTTCAGTAGTTGCAAATGCCATTCCTGGATTGTTTTCGAAGATGATTGAGTTATGTCTTCAAGGAAAGTTTAACGACGCACAAATCTTGCATTATAAAATTCTTGAATTTACCAACTCACTCTTTTTGGAAGGAAATCCTTGCGGTGTAAAAGAAGCACTAAAGCATCTTGAGATTTGCGGCAACACTTTGCGACTACCACTTGTCAATGTGAGTGGAGAACTTTCATCAATAATAAAAAAAGAAGTTCAGAATCTAGGATAAAAATCGGCTGCGAATTGCAGAAGAAAATATTATGTCTAAATAATCTCCGTTTTTAACTCAATAAAAAACCCCGTCTGTAAAAACAGCCGGGGTTTTTTATTCCAAAAAGAACAAATTACTTAGCAGTATTTTTAGCTTCCTGAATCTCTAAACGAATCGCTTGAGCAAGGTTTTTAATATCTTGTAAACCTTTTCTAACGCGAGTTCCAGCAGCGCTGTTTCCTTTGTTATAGAATTTGTCTGCATCACCTTCTAGGCCGGTGATTAAGTCTTTTAGTTCGGTAAATCTTTCGAATTTTGCCATTGTTAAATAAGTTTAGTTTTAATGAGTTAATATTTTTTATAAGCTATAAGCGAATGTAAAGGGTTTTTCTATAAAAAAAAACTATTTGAAAATAAAAAATCGCCTTTTCGAGTGTTTTTATCCACATTTTGGGCATTATTCACACAAAAATCCACCTATTTAACCCACGAGAAAACTGTTATCATATAACAAAACTCTTCGACCTTCTAACAAAGGGCAAACGCTAGGAAAGCCCGTTCTTATCTTTGTAAAAGCCCTTTTCTAATCTTTCGCCAACTTCTGAGAATGCTTCGAGTGTTCTTTGAACATCTTCGTGTGTGTGCATAGCAGTTGGAATGATCCGAAGTTCCATTAATCCTTTAGGAATAACCGGATATACAACGATCGAGCAAAAGATGCTATAGTTTTCACGAAGATCCATGGTAATCGCGGTAGCCTCAGGTAACTCACCCTTTAAAAATACGGGAGTTACCATGGTATTAGTAAGACCAAGGTTAAACCCTCTTTCGCGTAAACCTTTTTGTAACGTCCTTGCAATATCCCACAGTTTCTCGCGAAGCTCAGGTCTGGTTTTTAACAGTTCTAATCGTTTGCGCAAGCCTACAACCATTGGCATTGGCAATGCCTTTGCAAAGGTTTGTGAGCGCATGTTATAACGCAGATAATTGGTTATTTCTTCTGTAGAAGCAACAAACGCTCCAATACCGGCCATCGACTTCGCGAACGTACCGAAATAAAGATCAATACCTTCAATACACTCCTGCTCTTCATGTGTTCCGGCTCCGGTTTTACCCATCGTACCAAATCCATGGGCATCGTCAATAAGTAAACGGAATTTAAAATCCTTTTTAAGATCTACCAACTCCTTCAATTTACCTTGCGCACCCGACATTCCAAACACACCTTCAGTAATTACAAGAATTCCACCGCCCGTTTGTTCAACAAGCTTAGTAGCTCTTTCTAACTGCTTTCTGCAACTTTCGATATCGTTATGCTGATAAACATAGCGTTTACCCATGTGCAATCTCACTCCATCGATAATACATGCATGCGATTCACCGTCATAAACAATTACATCGTTTCTATCAACCATTGTATCGATGATAGAAACCATGCCTTGATAGCCATAGTTTAATAAAAACGCATCCTGAAAACCAGTAAATTCAGCTAATTCCTTCTCTAATGCTTCGTGGTGATTCGAGTTACCCGACATCATTCGTGCACCCATAGGGTAAGCAAGACCAAACTCAGCAGCGGCTTGAGCATCTGCTTCACGCACTTCAGGATGGTTCGCCAGACCTAAATAATTGTTCAAGCTCCACACTAAATGATCCTTCCCGCGAAATTTCATATGAGGGGCAATTTCACCTTCCAACTTTGGAAAAGCAAAGTAGCCATGCGCCATTTTCTGGTGCTGGCCTAAAGGCCCCATATTTTTAGATATTTTATCAAATAAATCCAATTTTATTGTGTTTTTAGTGATTTAAAATAAAGCAGCGAATTTAGCCTTTTAATAGCTTAATAACAATGGCCTGGCTACAATGTGCAGCATTATGTAATTCGAACCGTCTATCAACCTCTTCCCACCAGGTCCACGCCATAAAAAAAGCCCTTATCTATCATAGATAAAGGCTTTTTTGTATGGTAAAAACTCACTAATCTACATTATCATGAAGAAAGGAGTTGTTCGGTCTGATTTCGGTAATTCCCTCTTCATTTGAAAGTGTAAAGCGGGAAACCTGTGATTCTGATGAATGAGGAACCTGTTGTAAAGACATTTGCTTACGTTTATAAGCAGGTTCGTTTTCCAGCTCCTGCAAACCGTTAGCTGTACGAAGCTTCATGCTCAGATCTTTTAATCGTAAGATCCGTTCTCTTGATTTGCGTAACTGCTCTTCAATCGACTCATCGGTTTTATTTTCGTCGGGATTATAAGCCTGTGGTTCTGGCTCAGGCAACCTGATCTCCTCTGCTGGCCTGCTTACTTCTGCAAGCGGCTCGTTAACCTGGAACTCTGGTTCTGCAATTTTAAATCCAAACTCAAATCGTGGTTCTTCAGAAACCGATGGTACTTGTTCTTCCTCTTCTAAAGTATGACGAATAAATTGAGACTCAGTGGATTTCACTTCCTCATTCGCCTTTTCTTTCTGACCGAACATCCCGGCAAATAAATCCGGTTGAACCTCGGTAGTTTTCATCACCATTTCCTGTTCTTTCACTTCAGGCTCCTGAGGAGCAATAAAGGAATTTACCGTGTTAACAGGAGTCACCATCGGCGCATTTTCAGGCGTCAATAAAGACACTTTACGCACCTGACTTTTTTCTACTGCTCGCTCTTCCTGTGTCTGAAAACCTGTAGCAATTATAGTAACAGATATTTTCTCGCCAAGTTCTTCGTCAACGCAGTTACCCCAGATCAGATCCGCGGCAAGTCCTGCTTCCTGCTGGATGTAATCGGTAATTATGCTTACCTCATCCATAGAAACTTCTTTTGAACCAGAACTAATGTTCAATAGAATATATCGTGCACCTTCAATTTCATTATCTTTTAACAGAGGAGACGCTAAAGCTCCTTCAACAGCTCTATGAGCTCGGTTTTCACCTTCGGCAGAATAACTTCCCATGATGGCCACACCGCTGCTGTTCATTACAGTGCGAACATCTTTAAAGTCGACGTTTATATAACCCGGTATGGTAATAATTTCTGCGATTCCTTTTGCTGCAGTTGTTAAAATATTGTCGGCCTGAGCAAAGGCGGCACTCAAAGTTAAGTTACCAAAAATCTCGCGTAAGCGATCATTCGATATCACCAGGTAAGAATCAACATATTTTTTGAATTCCTCCAGCCCGTCCTCAGCCTGCATTTTCCTGCGTTTTCCCTCAAAAGAAAAAGGCGTAGTTATAATTCCAACCGTTAATATATCAAGCTCTTTAGCGGCTTTGGCGATAATCGGACTGGCACCAGTACCAGTACCACCACCCATCCCGGCTGTGATAAACAACATCTTTGTATTGCTTCCCAACATCCGCTTAATGTCTTCTATGTTCTCGATAGCTGAATTCTTACCTACTTCCGGAATCGAACCTGCTCCCATCCCCTCGGTAAGACTTGCGCCTAATTGAACCTTATTCGGAATAGGACTCAATTCCAATGCTTGCGCATCAGTATTACAGATAATAAAATCCACACCTGTGATTCCCTGTCTGTACATATGGTTCACAGCATTACCACCGCCACCACCAACACCAATTACTTTAATAATTGATGACTTTTCTTTTAACATTTCAAACTGCATATCGCTATTAATCAGTTTAGTAGATTTTGAATTATTTACTCTATTCCTTCTTGTAATATTAATTATTTTTCAACAGACGTTTTCCACAATTGTTAAGTTTGTGGAAAACTCTCTCATTGTTGAAAACTATTTAATATAGTCTTCATCTTTGATATCGTCTTTAATAAATTTCGCCCCTGTTTGAAGTAATTTATCGAACAATCCGAATGATTTTTTTCCTTTTTCAACGGCTGGTTTTTGCACCAGAACACCAGGTTGCTTTACTGTCTCCATCAATTCCTCCGCTTTATGTATTCCTTTAATTAATAATCCTATACCGGTTGCAAACATCGGGCTTTTCAGATCGTCGTATACATTTTTGGGCAACACTTCATTTTTTGCCAAATGCTCGTTCGGATAGCCAATGCGGCAATCTAAACCAGTAACGTATTCTACTAACTGCGATAAATGCTTCAATTGAGCACCACCGCCTGTAATCACAATGCCTGCAATCAGTTTCTTTTCGTATCCGGATGATTTTATCTCGTAATAGATGTGCTCGATAATTTCCTCCATTCTCGCCTGGATAACGTAAGCGAGGTTTTTTACCGAAATTTCTTTTGGCTCACGACCGCGTAAGCCAGGGACGCAGATAATTTCATTCTCCTTGTTTTCGTCGGCTAAAGCAGATCCGAAACGAGTTTTTAATAACTCTGCCTGGTTGCGCATTACCGAACATCCTTCACGGATATCCTCTGTTACACTATTTCCGCCAAAAGGAATAACCGCCGTGTGACGAATAATGCCTTCATGAAATATGGCCAGATCGGTAGTACCACCACCTATATCCACAAGCACAACTCCGGCTTCTTTTTCTTCATCGCTTAACACAGATTCTGAAGATGCCAGGGGCTCAAGAATTAACTCTTGCGTTTCTAAATTTGCGTTTCCAACACATTTAAGGATATTTTTAACAGCACTTACGTGACCTGAAATTATATGGAAATTTGCTTCAAGTCGTACCCCGGCCATTCCGATAGGATCTTTAATTCCGGGCTCATTGTCTACAGTAAACTCTTGAGGAAGAACATGGATAATCTCTTCGCCGGGAGGCATAACAAGCTTGTACATATCTTCTATGAGCTTATCAATATCCTTCCGTTGAATTTCGTTGTTCAGGTCCTTCCGGGTTAAAATTCCGCGATGCTGAAGACTTTTGATGTGCTGACCCGCAATCCCAACGTTAACGATTTTAACATCGACGTTAGACTGGGCGCTAGCTTCATCAACAGCCAGCAAGATGCCCTGGACTGTTTTTTGAATATTTGACACTACACCACGCGTTACACCGGCCGACTCGGCCTTCCCAATCCCCAATATTTCTATCTTGCGCTGACCATTCCTACGGCCAACAATCACACAAATTTTTGTAGTACCTATATCTAAGCCTACAACAATGGGTGACCCTTTTGATAATGTAGAAGTATCTTTTTCCATAATTAACGTGTTACTGTTTTTACTGTATCCTGAATGTTGTTAAGAGTCTCGTTTTTAATTGCCTGCAATGGCTTAGCAACCGGAGTAGCCAGAGTGCTATCTATTACATTTTTTACGCAGACAACTTGGTTTGTATATTTTATCGTGATGGTTTTGTAAGCATCCCATCCAACTGCCGGCAAAGCCTTCTTATAAAAAGCCAGCAAATTCCCGAACTTTATTTTTAGCGAATCAGCATTTCCAAGTACAATCTGATGATTTCCGACTCTTGGAACCATTTCAATTTCACCGCTTTGATTCACATACAGCTGTTCTATCTGCTCACGCCATAATGTATCACCTTCTATAAAAAGAGCGGTTTTATATAAATCCCGCGCCAGGCTGGTACGCAGGGTGTCTACTTTATTACCGAAAGGCTCGAGTATATATCCGTTAGCAACTAAAACATGTGCGGTAAAATTAGATGAGACAGGCATTTTTAACCCCTTTTGGTCGATGTAAAAATCCTGGCTTGTTAGATTTAACACCCTTAAAACAGGCTCGCGTTGGCGGATTTTGATATTGATAACACCATCCATATCGGCAAACACCTTCGCTTCTTCGATATAGGGGTTGGCTTTCAAAGAATTTTCGATAGCATGAATATCTATTTGATGAAGCTTACGACCAAGCAGAGACCCCGGGTTTTTAAGAAGCATCTCATCAATGTCGGCACGCTCAATAAAACTATTTACCTCCGGAATTATGACTTTAACATCTACGCATTCGGTCTCACTTTTCTTAATCTCAATAAAACTCATAAGCGTCACCAATCCCCCCAGACTTATCAGCCAGAGAAACCCGTACAATACTGCTTTCCAGTTTATTCTTTTAAGCATTTGTGAGTATATCTTTTAAAGGTTGAACCAGAGTATCAATATCTCCGGCACCCACTGTCAATAGCAATTCCGGCTTATTCGCCTTTATAATATCCAGCGACTCTTCCATTCGGCAGATTCTGGCAGATGAAGAAGTCATTTTATTGAATATAATTTCTGAAGTCACACCTTCGATGGGCAGCTCGCGTGCAGGATAAATATCCAATAGCAAAAGGTCATCAGCCATACTCAGCACTTCTGCAAAACCATCCACAAAGTCGCGTGTGCGGGTAAACAGATGCGGTTGAAAAAGGACCGTTAGCTTCTTTTCGGGATAGAGGGATTTTACAGCGCCGATGCAAGCTCTCAACTCTTCAGGATGATGAGCGTAATCATCAATGAAAATATTCGCGTCGTTTTTCACGATGTATTCAAACCGGCGCTTAACCCCGGTAAAATCTTTTAATGCAGCTTTAATTTTATCTGCTTCGATTCCTAACAAAAGAGCGGCTTGTACTGCGCCGACAGCATTTTCGACGTTATGCAATCCCGGAAGGCCAAGCTCAACATTTTTGATCTTTAAGTCGCTTGAATTAAAATCGAAGAAAAACGTTCCCTTTTGAATACATACGTTTTCGGCAAACACATCGGCATTTCCCTTTGCAGAGTAAGTTATTCCGCCTTCTAAAGGCAAGCCATTTTTATGGATCAGTTTACCACCTTCTTTTAGCTGCGAAGCGAAAAGCTTGAATGACTCTTTAACAGAAGCGTCATTACCGTAAATATCTAAATGATCGGCATCCATTGACGTGATAATCGCGATGTCAGGATGCAGCGTTAGGAAAGACCGGTCATATTCATCCGCCTCAACCACCATTACATTATTGTCGCCAAACAGAATATTGGTATTGTAGTTCGACGCAATACCACCGAGGAAAGCAGTACAATCATACCCGGAATGCTTAAGAATATGCGCAACCATAGTTGATGTAGTGGTTTTACCGTGCGTACCCGCCACAGCTACAGTGAACATTTCCTTACTGATAATACCCAATACTTGTGAACGCTTTTTTAGATCAAAGCCTTCATTCTTGAAATAATTTAAAATCTCAGAATCCTTAGGAATTGCTGGCGTATAAATAATCAAAACAGCATCCGTGTTAACACAAAATTCTGCGGGAATCTCAGTTTCAGTATCGGTATAGGAGATATGAATACCTTCATCTGCTAGCTTACTGGTCAGCTCCGTTTTGGTACGGTCATAACCTGCCACTTCGCATCCCCTTTTATGGAAATAACGAGCAAGCCCGCTCATGCCGATTCCTCCGATTCCTACCAAATAAACTTTTTTGATGTTAGATAATTCCATATTCGATTGAGTTGAAAGTTAAAAGTTGAAGGTTGAAAGCTCCTGCATTCGTTGATGCTTGTAGCCAACCTTCTGCAATTATCCTTTTCCCTTTCTCCTTTCTGCTATTTTTAAAACTTGTTTCGCTATTACTTCATCAGCATTTGGCAAAGCCAGCTTGCGGATGTTATTTCCTAATTCTGCTGCTTGATTCTCGTTTTTTAAAACATGTAATGCTGTGTCCAAAAGCATTTTCTCAGCTTCCATATCGGGCACCAAAATCGCCGCATTGTTTTTAACTAATGCCGAGGCATTCTTGGTTTGATGATCTTCTGCCACGTTCGGCGAAGGCACCATAATTACTGGCTTGCCGATAACACATAATTCTGCAATGGTACCGGCACCCGCCCGAGATATAATCACATCTGCGGCAGCATAAGCCAGATCCATCCGATTTAAAAATTCTGCTATACAGATATTCGGATGGACATTCTCCCCAACCTGCCCGATAATCGATTTATAATAAAACTTTCCTGTTTGCCAGATTAACTGAACATCTTCTGCGACAAGTTTATCTAAGCCCGCAAGCATACTTTTATTCAAAGTTCCTGCTCCCAGGCTTCCTCCTGTTACCAGGACTGTTTTTTTTGATGTTGACAATCCAAATGAAATAAGTCCCTCCTCACGTTTACCATCGATCTGCACCGACTCCTGTCTGATAGGATTTCCGGTCAGCATTAATTTCTCCTTAGGAAAGAATTTATCCATCCCTGCAAAAGCAACACAAATTTGCTGAGCATCTTTGCCTAGCTTTTTATTGGTAATCCCGGCATAGGAATTTTGCTCCTGTATCAAATAAGGAATGTTCATTTGCCCTGCTATGTACAACAGTGGACCAGAAGCATAACCTCCCACACCTACCGCCACATCCGGTTTAAAAGATTTTATTACAGACCGCGCCTGCCATAAACTCTTTAAGATCTTCACAGGCAACAATATATTTTTCCATAAAGCTTTACGCTGAAAGCCCTGAATATCTAATCCTATAATCTTGTAACCAGCTGCCGGGACTTTTTCCATTTCCATTCTGCCGGTAGCACCAACAAAAAGTATTTCAACAGCAGGCTCAATGCGTTTTAATGCATTGGCTATTGAAACAGCAGGAAATATATGTCCTCCTGTTCCTCCTCCGCTTATGATTACTTTTGTTGACATTTTATAATCCAAAAGTTAAATTGAAAATTCTAAAGCGTGTGCACCTGCATATTTCCACATTCCTTCATTTGCACATTAATAATTTATCTTCCCATTGCTGGAATTTCTCCAACGATGACTTTCTCTTCATTACCCGACAAACCTTCTTTCTCACGCTTCTTTTCTTCCACGTCCCTGCTTACACTTAGAATAATGCCAAATGCCATGCTGGTAAATAACATCGAGGTTCCTCCCATGCTCACCAGGGGAAGAGGAACACCCGTTACGGGGCCCAAACCCACGGCTACCGCCATATTCGCAAATGCCTGTATGGTTAAGCTAAAACTTAATCCTGCCGCGAGGAGAGCACCAAAGGCCTTAGGACTTGCGGTTACAATTAAAATACACCTATATAGAAAAACCAGGTAAATTATCACAAGTGCCACTCCACCAAACAATCCGTATTCTTCAATAATCAAGGCATACACAAAATCTGAATACGGGTGCGGTAAAAAGTTCCGTTGAGTACTATTCCCCGGACCTTTTCCAATTATGCCACCAGTTGCAATGGCGATTTTTGCCTGATTTGCCTGAAATGATTTATCAGAGTCAGCCTCTTCGGGATGCAGGTAAACATTAATACGAGATTTGTACGTTTCTCTACGCGGACCAAGAAATACAACTCCTAAAAGCAATATCAAACCAGCAAAGCACACAATGGCGATTTGCTTAATACTGATCCGACCCATGATCAACAATAAAATACTTACACCGAAAAGCATTAAAGCGGTTGAAAGATTTGCCAGTGCAATTAAAATAAACACCGCACATACAGACCCCATTATGGGAAGGAAAGCCTTTTTAACGTCTTTGATATTTTCCTGCTTTCGCGTTAGCATCCTGGCCAGGAAAGTAATTAAAGCAAGTTTGGCCATGTCCGATGTCTGGAAAGTTTGAGTAGTAAAAGGTATAGTTACCCACCGGCTGGCATCGTTGATGGTGTTTCCAAAGATCAGTGTATAGAATAACAGAGGTATAGTTATAACCATTAATAACTTAGAAATACCAGCGTAATAGCGATAGTCCAGCAAATGCGAAAAATACATCAAGGCAATGCCACCAACGATAAAGATCAAATGTTTCATCAATATACTTTCAGCACCAACTCCACGCTTATAAGCAAGAGTACCGGTGGCACTATAAACGGCCAGAAGAGACCATACTGAGAGTAATATTACAATCAGCCAGATCCAGCGGTCGCCTTTAGTTTTATTTAGTATCGCGTTGAACATCTTTCAAATTCAAAAGTTAAAAGTCAAAAAGTCAAAACTACCCGACTTCAGCTACTACCCCTTATAGCTCCTTAACAGCCGCTTTAAATTGGTTCCCTCTGTCTTCATAATTCCTAAACAGATCAAAACTTGCGCATGCAGGAGAAAGCAAAACAGTATCGCCTTTAGTGGCTAAATGAAAGGCTATCTGTACAGCTTCAGATGCAGAGAAAGTATTTACAATTACCTCCACATCATCTTCAAAAGCATCATGTATACGTTTGTTATCTTTCCCTAAGCAAACAATGGCTTTCACTTTGCTTTTAACCAAGTCGCGTAACATTTCATAATCATTTCCTTTATCTACGCCGCCAAGAATCAGAACCACGTCGGTGGTCATACTTTCGAGCGCGTACCAGGTAGAATTAATGTTCGTTGCTTTAGAATCATTAATAAAATCAATTCCCGAAATCCGTCCCGCATGCTCTAAGCGATGTTCAATGTTTTTGAAATTACCCATACTTTCGCGGATAGATTCATTACGAAGTTCAAGCACTTTAGCAACTATGCCAGATGCCATTGAGTTGTAAATATTGTGTTTGCCCTGTAATGCAAGTTCTGTAATAGACATAGTGAATGGTGATTGATTTTCCAGATTTATAATGATTTCGTTATCCTTAAGATAAGCGCCATTGGCTATCGCTTTCTGAATTGAAAAAGGATAAGCTTTAGCGTGAACGTGCTGACGTTTTAAGCCGTTTACTATTTCGGCGTCATCTGCACAGTAAATAAAAACGTCGGCTTGTGTTTGATTTTGAAGAATGCGAAGTTTCGAATCTGCATACTTCTCCATGTTATAATCGTACCTGTCTAAATGATCAGGTGTTATATTTAACAGAACAGCAATATCAGCTTTAAACTGATACATATCATCCAGCATAAAGCTGCTAATTTCGAGCACGTACCAGTCGAAATTTTCTGTAGCAACCTGACGAGCATAACTGTTACCGATATTACCTGCTAAGCCAACGTTCACACCTGCATTCTTAAGAATGTGGTAAGTAAGCATTGTAGTAGTCGATTTACCATTTGAACCGGTAATGCAGATCGTTTTTGCGGTCGAGTATCTTCCAGCAAATTCAATTTCAGAAATTACAGGTATCCCCTTTGCTTTAATAGCTTTAATAACAGGTGCCTTGTCAGGGATACCGGGACTCTTTATTATTTCCCCTGCCTTTAATATTATACTTTCGCTATGCAATCCTTCCTCGAAAGGAATTTCATGATCTTTAAGCTCCTGTTTAAAAACATCAGGAATCTCGCCCGCATCAGACACGAAAACCTTGAAGCCTTGTTTTTTTGCTAAAACAGCAGCGCCGGTTCCGCTTTCACCCGCCCCTAAAATCACTATGTAATCTTGTTCTGCCATTAACGAAGTTTAAGAGTTACAATAGTTAATATCGCAAGGAATATTCCGATAATCCAGAAGCGTGTAACGATTTTGGATTCGTGATAACCTCGTTTTTGATAATGATGATGCAGCGGCGACATAAGAAAAACACGTCGTCCTTCTCCAAATTTCTTCTTGGTATACTTGAAGTAAGAAACCTGCATAATAACAGACAGGTTCTCTACAAGAAACACTCCGCATAAAATCGGTATTAATAATTCCTTACGAATCATTATTGAGAATACTGCGATAATTCCACCGATGGCTAAACTTCCGGTGTCGCCCATAAATACTTGCGCCGGATAAGAATTGTACCAAAGAAAACCCACGCAAGCGCCAAGGAAAGCCCCTGCGAAAATTACAAGCTCGCCCGAGTTAGGAATATAAATAATATTAAGATATTCGGCCATGATGGTATTACCCGACACATAAGCCAAGATCGCGAGCGTCGCTGCGATAATCGCAGATGTTCCTGTCGCAAGTCCGTCAATACCATCGGTAATATTTGCACCATTTGAAACCGCAGTGATAATTACTATTACAAAAAGCAAAAACACTACAAGAGCATATTTCTGATAGCCCTCTCCCAGAAACTTCAGCACTTTTGCGTAATCAAACTCGTTATTCTTATAGAAAGGAATGTTGGTTTTTGTAGACTTCAAATTTTGAGTGAAGTAATACTGATCTCCTTTTTGATGAACTTCTAAAGGCGCCACGTTTGTAGTTGGCAGATTAACCTGCTGCCTGATAACAATATTCGGGTGAAAGTACATCGTCCAGCCTACAATCAGCGCCAAAACAACCTGACCTAATATCTTAAACTTACCAGCTAAACCTTCCTTATCTTTTTTAAATACCTTGATGTAATCGTCTACAAAACCAATAACGCCCATCCATACAGTAGTGATAAGCATGAGTATGATATAGATATTATCGAGCTTGGCTAATAAAAGGGTGGGCACTAAGATACCCAGCAAAATTATCAACCCTCCCATTGTAGGAGTTCCCTGCTTTTGCATTTGACCTTCTAAACCAAGGTTTCTTACGGTTTCTCCTACCTGCTTCGCCCGCAAAACTTTAATAAGCGTATTACCATAGATCGTGGTAACCAACAGCGAAATTATAATCGACATTGCCGTACGGAACGAGATGTACTGAAACACTCCTGCTCCGGGGATATCAAATTCTCTGTCTAACCAGGTAAATAAATAATATAGCATTAGCTAAGCTGATTTAGTAGTTCCGTCAATATTTGTTTATCATCAAAAGGATATTTCACGCCTTTGATCTCCTGATATTTTTCATGCCCCTTTCCTGCCACTACGATTATATCGCCCGGTTTTGCCAGATGACAAGCAGTGCGAATCGCCTCTTTTCGATCTACTATCGTCAAGGCCTTTCTGCGATTATTTGGCATAACACCGGCCTCCATTTCTTTCAGAATTTCTGCGGGGGCTTCTGAACGGGGATTGTCGGATGTAAGAATAACTTTATCACTCCAATCGCAAGCCACCTGCGCCATAACAGGACGTTTTGTTTTATCTCTGTCGCCTCCACAACCCAGCACAGTAATTACCTGTTCTGTTCCTTTACGGATATTCTGAATAGTGCTTAAAACATTTTGAACCGCGTCCGGAGTATGTGCATAATCTACAACTCCAATTATTCCATTTGGCGATGTAATGTAATCGAAACGCCCTTCGGCACCATGCAAACGACTCAATACAGTTAGCACTTTCAAGGTATCTTGCTCCAGAAGCACCGCGGTGGCGTAAACGGCCAATAGGTTATAAGCATTAAAACTTCCAACCATTTTAAACCATACTTCTGCATTATCAATATTTAGCAATAAACCGCTAAATTGATTTTCAATAATCTTCGCCTTGAAATCAGCTGCTGTTTTAAGTGCATAAGTCTTTTTATAGGCACCTGTGTTTTGCAGCATTACCTTTCCATTCTTGTCATCCACATTTACCAAAGCGAACGCAGATTTATCTAGTTCGTCGAAAAAGGCCTTTTTAGCTTTTAAATAAGCGTCGAAAGTTTTATGAAAATCTAAATGGTCGTGTGTCAGATTAGTAAAAACACCTCCTGTAAACTCCAACCCTTCAATTCTGTGCTGGGCAACTGCATGAGAACTCACCTCCATAAAACAATAATCGCAACCAGCAATTACCATATCAGCAAGTAACTTATTTAATGCTATCGGATCTGGTGTAGTGTGCGTAGAGGGGACGATTGTTTTGTGAATATGATTCTGAACTGTAGAAATAAGTCCGGTTTTGTAACCCAGCTCTTCAAACAATTGATATAACAAGGTAGCAACAGTAGTTTTACCGTTAGTGCCTGTGATACCGACTAGTTTTAAATTTGCGGATGGATTATCGTAAAAATTCGAAGCGATTAAGCCCAATGCTTTTGCAGAGTCTTTAGTTTGAATGTAAGTTACTTTCTCATCAATATTTTCAGGGAAGTCTTCACAAACTACCGCACTTGCGCCAAGAGCTATTGACCTATCGATGAAGGCATGCCCATCGGTAATTGTTCCGCTTACTGCCACAAATAAAGATCCAGGTTTAACCTGACGCGAATCAAAGCAAACCGACTGCACATCTATTTCTGCAGAACCTTTTTGGCTCAGAACCGATACTCCGTATAATAGCTCCTCTAAATTCTTCATCATTCCAGTTCTAATGTGATTGGGCGTCCTTTCACAACTCTGCTTCCTGCTACCAACGATTGGTTTACTACTTTTCCACTTCCTTTTACGACCGGCTTAAGACCAGCACTGCTCAATAAAAACACAGCATCTTTTAAGCCCATTCCAGTAACATCCGGAACTTGTCTGGAATTAAACTTCACTTCTTTTATTGCCACACCATTGTTGGTATCAACAACACTAACAAACTCGCTGTTTGCTGCAAATAATGCTTTAATCCCCAAAGATCTATATACCTGCTGAGTTGATCGCTTGTATCCGCCTTTTGAAACCGGCATTTTGGTATTTCCCATCAGTTTTGAAGATTCAACCGGATCATACATCTCAACATCATTGGCGAATACTTTATCAGCTATTTCACGAAAAGGGGGACCAGCGACCTGTGCTCCATAATATCCATTTTTAGGGTCGTTGATTACAACAATTAACGAATATTTGGGACGATCTGCGGGAAAATAACCACAGAAAGACGCCTGATATTGCTTCTTTGCTCTATAGCCTTTATTTGCATCTGCAACCTGGGCTGTACCTGTTTTACCCGCTACTTTATAAAACGGGTTATAAATCACACCCTTTCCGGTGCCCTCGGTAATAACCCCTTCAAGCATTGCCTGAATTTTTCCAAGGGTTTCGTCCGAACAAATTTTCTCGTTGATAACACGTGCCTTAAACTGCTCGATAGTATTACCCAATCTTCTGATTTCTTTCACAAAAATTGGCGAAACATACCTACCATTATTAGCAATTGCATTATAAAAAGACAGCATTTTAAGTGGTGTCAGCTGCATTTCATACCCATAGGCCATCTGGGGCAGAGTCATGTTTTTATTCCAGCTCTTATATTCCGGATTTTTAATTACAGGAGTTGCCTCTCCCGGGATTTGAAGACCCATTTTTTCATGGAGATTCCATTTGTAAAGATGGTCCGTAAAGCCCGAATGATCATCCTTATAAGCAGTATTTACTAATTGAGCAATTGCGGCGTTCGATGATTCCTCAAAGGCCTTTTTAACCGTAACCACACCAATACTGCCGTGAGAATCCTTAATCAGGTGTCCGGGTATTTTATAGGTCCCTGTTCCAACAAGTGTATTCGTATCAACTTTTTCATCTTCAAGAAGCGCCATATAAGAAGCTACTTTAAACGTTGATCCGGGATCCTGGTTGGCGGCAATGGCGTAATTGAATGTTTCCTTATACTGCCCCTCACCCACTTTTGAATAATTGGCTATAGCCCTTATCTCGCCGGTAGCGACTTCCATCAAAACCACACAACCATGATCGGCATCGCTCACAATTAATTGCTTGCGTAACGCATTCTGAACAACATCCTGCATATTTATATCGATCGTAGAAATTATGTCCGCGCCTTCTTTAGGAGCAATTTCTATATCTTTATTAATCGGAATCCAGGTACCTCCTGCGATGCGCTGCATAAGCCTTCGTCCGCTTTCGCCGTCGATGTAAGAACTATAGGCGCCTTCAAGACCTACAGGTTTAACATTTTCATTTTTATATCCGATTGTTCTTGCGGCCAACGATTTAAACGGAAAAATTCGCTTATTCTGCTGAACAACGATTAAGCCTCCTTTATACCTTCCCATATTAAAAATCGGGAACTTTCGGACTACGGCAAGTTCCTGATGGGAAACCTTTCGCCGCAGCAAATGGTACCGGGCTTTCTCGCGACGAGCCTCACGAAGCATTTTTGAATATTCCCGCCGACTCTTATCACCAAAAAAAGTCGAAAGCTTTTCTGCCAGCGAGTCAACCTTAGTTAAGAAAACTTCATCCTTCTCAATTCCACCGGCTAACATATCGACCCTCAATTCATATTCCGGAACCGAGGTGGCCAACAGACTTCCATCGACTGAATAAATATTTCCCCGAACGGCCTCAACGTCAACATATTTGGTCGACAGACTGTCAGCCATAGCCCTCCATTTTTTTCCTTCCGAAAACTGCAAATGAAAGAGCTTAAACAGAACCGCAAAGGCAAGCAATACAATCAACCCGAAGGCGATGTACACGCGTAACAATATGTCGGTTCTTATATTCATAGCCTTAACCCTAACCCTATTCAAAGGGAACTTACCGGGACATCGTTTATTCTTCTACTTTAATTACAATCTTCTTAGGCGGCTCTACCTGCTCTTTTAAACCCAGAGTATCTACCTGCTTAGCAACTTCTGTTTGCGTACTTTTAAGCATCAGATCCGCTTTTAGAGTTTTAAAATCCCAGCTCAGCTCTTTTACCTCTTTACTTAGTTTATCTATTCCACGTATTGTCTTCTCTGCAAAATGCCTGTTAGCGATATAAACCATTGCCAGCATTGCCAAAAAAATCAAAAAAGGCATCATTTGAGTCGCCGATTCTTTCGAAACAACACCTTCAGTAAGAAACGTTGTAAGAAAGTTCTTAGGTAGCTCAGCCTTCTGCTTCAACTCAGGCTCAGGCCCATGCTCCTCCGCTTCCTCTATCTGCTCTCTAAAACGATTACTCACGCTTCAAATTCAAAAGTTAAAATTCAAAAGTTAGAAACTTCACTTGAACATCCCTAACTGCATATCCACACACTACCTTCATCTGCACAATAATCACAGCTTAACTGCCACTCTTAGCTTAGCACTTCGAGCACGACTGTTTTTTTTTATCTCTTCCTCGGAAGCTGTTATAGCTTTCCGTGACACAGCCTCGAGAGGCTTTAATGGGTTGCCAAAAAAATCTTTCTCAACTTCGCCCCTAAATTTCCCTTTGGCGATAAAATTCTTCACAAGCCTATCTTCGAGGCTATGGTAAGACATTACAACAAGGCGCCCACCAACAGCTAAAACATCAGCAGCCTGCAATAAAAAATCCTGAAGCGCTTCAAGCTCCTGATTCACTTCTATTCTTAAAGCCTGAAAAACCTGTGCTAAATATTTATTTTCTTTTCCTTTCGGGATGAGCTTTTTGATAACTTCCTTTAAGCCAGAGATCGTTTCTATCGGCTGGTTAAGCCTCGCGGTCACGATTGTCTTCGCCAGCGATTTTGCATTTTGAATCTCTCCATATATTCCAAAAATCCGATGCAAATCCTCTTCTGAATAAGAATTAACAACCTCCTTCGCGGTAAGCGAAGACGACTGATCCATTCGCATATCCAAATCAGCGTCAAAACGCGTAGAAAACCCCCGCTCCGGCCGATCAAACTGGTGCGATGAAACACCGAGATCGGCCAGAACGCCGTCTACAGGAATTGCAGCATGCAGACGACAATTGTTTTTCAAAAAACGGAAGTTTTGATCAATAAAGGTTAACCGATCATCATTTGGAATATTCGCCTGAGCGTCCACATCCTGGTCAAATGCCAGAAGACGCCCTTTAGCGCTTAAATGTTTTAAAATTTCACGAGAATGTCCGCCACCACCGAAGGTAACATCAACATATACCCCATCCGGCTTAATAGCCAAACCCTCAATACATTCTGCAAGCATTACAGGATTATGATACTCAGACATCCGCCCTCCTTCCTAAACCTCCCATCACCTCTTCGGCAAGGTTCGAGAAATTATCAGGCTCATTATCCAACTGAGCATCATAAGCATCCTTTGCCCATACTTCAATTTTATTGAACTGAGAAGCAAGTACCGCATCTGTACCTATTCCGGCATACTCCATCAAAGATTTTGGCAGCAAAATTCTCCCCGCGGCATCTAAAGAAAGCTCTGTAGCTCCTCGCGTAAAGTACCGAATAAACTCCCTCGTCTTCTTTTCGTACTGATTCAATTTACTCAAGTCCTCCACAATCGCATCCCACTCTTTTCTGGTATAAATTACCAAATGTTTCTCAAAACCTCGATTCATCACCAAACCTTCTCGCTCTGCCTCAGGCATTTGCTTGCGCAAACCAGCAGGAAGCATAAGCCTTCCTTTAGCATCCAGTTTACATTCAAATTCGCCCAAGAAGTGAGACATTCAGTTTTACGGTTTTTATGTAGAGTAAAAGTAAATACTTTTCCCACCTTTTACCACATCTTACCACAAAAAGTTTTCAACAGGTACTTTTTTCCCACCAGGGCCGTAAATTCCTCGTAAAAAAGAAGGCCCATCTCTAAAAAGAGACAGGCCTCAAAACAGTATATTTAGCTTATATTATTCGTTAATTGCTTTAACTCCAGGCAATTCCTTACCCTCCATATACTCCAATAAAGCACCACCACCGGTTGATACGTAGCTTACTTGCTCTTCAAAACCAAACTTCGCAACCGCAGCAGCCGAATCGCCACCACCGATTAGTGAAAAGGCACCTTTTTCAGTTGCTTCAACAACAGCTTCGGCAACAGCTTTCGTTCCGGCTTCAAATTTCTGCATCTCGAAAACCCCCATCGGACCGTTCCATAAAATGGTTTTTGACGAGGCAACTACTTCTTTGTATTGCTTTACAGCAGCTGGACCGATATCTAAACCCATCCAACCGTCTTTAATATTATCGTTGTTTGCTGCATCAGTGTTTGCTTCCGCAGAAAATGCATCAGCAATTACAGAATCAGTTGGAAGAACAAGATTCACTCCTTTACTTTTTGCTTTCGCGATTAATTCTAATGCTAAATCAAGTTTATCGGCTTCGACTAAAGAATTACCAATATTTCCGCCTTGAGCTTTCGCGAAAGTATAGGCCATGCCACCACCGATAAGCAAATTGTCAACCTTATCTAACAGTTTCTCGATCAAAAGAATTTTATCAGAAACCTTAGCTCCACCCATGATAGCTGTAAAAGGTCTCTCAGGATTATTTAATACTTTTTCGGCATTCGCGAGTTCGCCTGCCATTAGATAACCGAAGTACTTAGCTGAAGGAAAAAACTTTGCGATCACTGCTGTTGATGCATGAGCACGGTGCGCCGTTCCGAAGGCATCATTTACATATACATCCCCGAGTTTGCTTAATTTCTCAGCGAAAGCTTCATCGCCTTTTTCCTCTTCTTTATAAAAACGAAGGTTTTCCAATAACAGAACATCACCATTCTTTAATGCCGCAGCTTTTTCTACCGCCTGCTGACCAATACAATCATCCGCAAAGGCAACTTCTCTATTTAACACTTTCGATAAATGACCAACCAGGTGCTTTAAAGAGTATTTATCTGTAGGACCATCCTTTGGACGCCCTAAATGCGACATTAAAATCACCGCCCCGCCATCATTTAATATCTTTTTAATAGTAGGCAAAGCACCTTGTATACGGTTATCGTCGGTTATATTGAAACTCTCATCAAGAGGCACATTAAAATCTACACGTATTAGCGCTTTCTTTCCGGAGAAGTTTAAGTTATCGATTGTTTTCATCATTTAAATAATTTAATAATTGTATGAACAGAATGGTTTAACACGATGTTCGTGGCCGGTAAAACTACAGAGATTTGATTTAATATAAAAGTGTAATAATCACACTAAGATATGACGGAAATCAAAATTACATGCAGATAAAATGAGAAGGGGCAGATATCATGAGTGAAGAGAAAAGAAACGACTAATAAGCTAGCGCGATTTTAAACATCTTCACGCTTCATCCGCTCGATTTTTTCCACTAAATCTGCTAGTCGGCTTGAGTACCCGTATTCATTATCGTACCAGCCTACCACTTTAGTAATTCCGCCTACTACCGAAGTAAGAAGGGAATCGAACACACACGAATGCGGATTATCGATGATATCAATAGAAACAATGGGATCTTCTGTGTACTGAACAATATTTTTAAAGAAAGTCTCGGAAGCAAATTTAAAAGCAGCATTAATTTCTTCGACGGTTGGCTGACTTTTTAAAGTGCAGGTAAAATCCGTTAGAGAGCCATTCAAAACTGGAACCCGGATTCCCGCACCTCCCAGTTTCCCTTCTAAGGCAGGAAAAATACTTGTTATCGCTTTAGCGGCTCCTGTAGAAGTGGGTATTATTGAAGCGGAGGCAGCCCTAGCCCGACGTAAATCTTTATGCGGCCCATCGTGCAGATTTTGGTCGCCTGTCATAGAATGAACAGTAGTAATATATCCATTAACGATCCCCCAATTATCTTCCAGCACCTTGATCATGGGCGCAATATTATTGGTGGTACAGGAAGCATTCGACAATATATCTTCAAAAAAATCAATCTCATTATCGTTTACACCCAGAACAACCGTAGGAATATCTTTATCAGCCGATGGCGCCGAAATAAGCACTTGTTTAGCCCCTGCCTTCAGATGCAGCGCCGCCTTTTCTCTGCTTGTATATTTACCGGTAGACTCAATTACCAAATCAACAGCAAGTGCACGCCATGGTAATTGAGAAGGGTCTGACTCCGAGAAGACGGGAATTGGGTTACCCTCTATAATCAGCTGTTGGTCGCCTGCTTTCACTGAAAAACCGGCCTGACCATGAATCGAATCATACTTTACCAGATGCGCCAGCGTCGCGGCATCCGATAAATCGTTAATAGCCACAATCTCAATACCCGCACGTTCCAAAAGTATACGGAGAACTGTTCGCCCTATCCTGCCAAAGCCATTTATCGCTATTCTCATGTGTGTTTAAAAAAAGACAAAGTTAATTGAAATATCGCTAATTGCAGGCGCAAGTTGCGAACCTGCCTAAAATTCTATGATTCGAAACAAAATAAATTTATAAGAAGATGATCAGTAAATTAAACTATTCGCCAGGCTTTACAGTTATAACATAAAAGACCATGATCAATAATCAAAGCGATAAACACGAGAATTTTGAACCCAAAGATTCAAAACGCAAAAACATTAAGCACCCGCAAGACGATGAAGAGGCTGTTGTAAAACCGGAGGATCGCAAATACAAGAAAGAAGAAAGCGACTTTGGAGATGTAGCTAAATATAAAGAGGAAAGGGAACAGCCTGTTTTGCCCATTAAGGATGCACCCAAGGAATAAAGGATGCGTTAGCGGAATTAATATACGTTGACCCTGCCTCTTTATGGATTAAAACAGAGGCAGTTGAGAATTTATCAAAAGGCACCTAGGCGTTGATCGCTTTCCAAAGCATATCCTTAAGCTCCATGATGTTTTTCTGAGCAACTGAGGAGATAAATACGTAAGGAACATCAGGCAAATCCTTTTTTATCTCTTCCGTTAACTCATCATCCAGCATGTCAGACTTGCTGATTGCTAATACTCTGGGCTTGTGCATTAACTCCGGATTATACTCTTCAAGTTCGTTCAATAAAATTCCATACTCCTCTTTTATTGTTCTGCTTGTGTCGGCGGGGATTAAAAACAACAGTACCGAATTTCTTTCAATATGCCTTAAAAAGCGTAAGCCTAATCCTTTGCCTTTAGATGCTCCTTCTATGATTCCCGGAATATCTGCCATTACAAAAGAGCGGTTATCACGATAAGCAACGATACCCAAATTGGGCATTAAGGTTGTAAATGGATAATCAGCAATCTCTGGTTTTGCTGCAGAGACAACTGATAGTAAGGTAGATTTACCCGCATTCGGGAATCCTACTAGTCCGACATCGGCCAAAACCTTAAGCTCCAAAACCATCCACTCTTCTCTTCCCTCTTCTCCGGGCTGTGCAAAGCGGGGTGTTTGGAGTGTAGGAGTTTTAAAATGCCAGTTTCCTTGTCCGCCACGACCACCCGGCGTTAATATTTTTGTTTCTCCATCTTTAGTGATCTCAAAAAGAGTAATGCCCGTTTCAGCATCTTTTACAATCGTCCCCAGGGGCACCTCTAAAATTTCATCCTTCCCGTTCTTTCCCGATTTTAAGCCACTGCCTCCATTACCCCCATCGGCGGCTATAACATGTTTGCGGTATTTAAGGTGAAGGAGTGTCCAGATATGTGTACTTCCTTTTAAAATAATATGCCCTCCCCTGCCACCATCTCCGCCGTCAGGACCACCGGTAGCCGTAAATTTATCGCGGTGTAAGTGAGCAGAGCCAGAACCGCCCTTACCTGAGCGGCAACAGATCTTTACGTAATCGACGAAGTTGGAACCTTGGGACATTTTGCGTTGTATGTTAGGAGTGTATTGAGTGTTGTATGTTGTGGGTTATACGTTATATGTTTTGGAATTATACAAAAATAGCGGAAGCTTTTTAAAACTTCCGCTACTGCTATACTTTATTTCGGATTAGAATTTGTCTGTTACCGCGCAAATACCGTCGAATATTTCGTCGATGCTTCCTATACCGTTAATGCTTACATATTTACCCTGAGATTTGTAATAATTTGCCACAGGCGCTGTTTTGGAATTGTACTCTTCGATACGTTTTCTGATAATTTCAGGATTCGCATCATCGGCACGACCGGAATCTTTACCTCTGTTCAGCAATCTTGCTTCTAATTCCTGATCGTTCACCTCCAGAGCTACCATACCAGAAATGGTCGTATTTTTAGAATCTAACAAAGCATCAAGCGCTTCGGCCTGAGCTACTGTTCTGGGAAATCCGTCGAAAATAAAGCCTTTTGCATCTTTATTCGCATCCAACTTATTACTTATCATCCCGATCACAACTTCATCAGGAACAAGGATCCCCTTATCCATCAATTTCTTAGCTTCAAGTCCAAGCTGAGTTCCATTAGTGATTTCATTTCTCAGAATATCGCCAGTTGAAAGATGTACCAAGTGATACTTTTCAATAAGTTTTTGAGATTGAGTTCCTTTACCGGCACCCGGAGGGCCAAACAAAACAAGGTTTAACATCTGATTTGCGTTAAAATTTAAAAAGCCTTTCCGTATAGGTCGAAAAGGCTTTGGAATGATTTTGTGGACCTGAAGGGAGTCGAACCCCTAACCTCCTGATCCGTAGTCAGGTGCTCTATCCAATTAAGCTACAGGTCCAATATTAAAGAACTTCCATCGTGCGATCTGCATTGCGCAGGTCCGTTTTGAATGGTCTGCAAAGATAGAAGTTCTTTTTAAAACTCTGACAAAATTTTAAATATTCTATCAAAGATCTAATTATTAATTCTTTAAGACTGTTTTCCTTTGCCTGGACCGGGTTTTGCAATAGAATCTCGCATGTCGGTATCCGATTTCAGGTTCTGCATTTTGTAATAATCCATGATTCCCAGATTACCGGAACGAAATGCGTCTGCCATTGCTAAAGGCAGCTGAGCCTCGGCCTCAATTACTTTTGCTCTCGCCTCCTGCGCTTTTGCACGCATCTCCTGCTCATTTGCAACCGCCATCGCCCTTCTCTCTTCAGCTCGTGCATTGGCTACTTTCAAATCAGCTTCGGCCTGATCTGTTTGAAGCTTGGCACCGATATTTTCGCCAATATCTATGTCCGCTATGTCGATCGATAAAATTTCAAATGCGGTTCCGCTATCAAGGCCTTTATCTAGTACCGTTTTAGAAATCCTGTCGGGATTTTCAAGTACTTCTTTATGATTCATTGCTGAACCTATTGTTGTAACAATACCTTCGCCTACACGAGCCAGAATAGTCTCCTCTCCTGCTCCGCCAACCAATTGGTTTATATTGGCACGAACAGTTACTCTTGCTTTCGCAATTAACTGGATGCCATCTTTAGCGACTGCTGCAACTGGCGGCGTATTTATAACACGTGGATTAACAGACAGTTGTACCGCATCAAACACGTCTCTACCAGCCAAATCTATCGCAGTAGCTAGTTTAAAATCAAGAGGAATATTCGCTTTATCGGCGGATATTAGTGCCTTAATTACACTATTAACATTTCCACCTGCCAGATAATGGGTTTCTATATCATTTGATGTAAGGTTGAGTCCGGCTTTAGTTGAAGTAATCATTGCGCTTACTACGAGAGATGGCGACACCTTTCTTAACCGCATTAAAAAAAGATTGAGTAAACTTACCCGTACCCCCGAAAGCTGCGCCGTGAACCAGAGATTAATGGGCAAAATGTAAAAGAAAATGAATAATGCTATAATTGATCCGACGACCATTAACAGCAGGGAAAAATTAGGATCCATATGATAATGATTTTAAAGGTTAATGTCACGAATATAGGTTTTAATTTATAATTAACCTTGATTTGAAATTTTGATATTGATATCGACGAGATTGCCGGAACGACGCTATCGGCGCTCAAATAAATTGCTTCGCCACTTGAAAAAAAATACATTAGGATAAGACCTCACGGGATGACAGCCATCTCTAGGCGACCGACACAAGATCACATTATCTGTAAAGGAATGATGACCATATCAGGAATTCAAACCCTTCAATTGCATGTCCACAATTTCAAGTCCTTCGCTAAATGAATGAGGCTTATACCCCAGAACGCGTATTGCCTTTTCCAATATGAAGCCCGTCTTTAAGGGCCGTCTTGCTTCCTGATTCAGGCTTTTGGAAGATATAGGAATAATTAATGTTTTATCCAAGCTCCAGAAATCAGCTACTTTCCGAACTAACTCAAGTACAGTCATCATATCCTTGCCGGAAATGTGGAATATTCCGGTTGCTTTTTTTTCAGCCGCCAGTAAGCAGGCTTCTGCAAGATCCAGCGCAAGGGTTGGCATTCTCCATTGGTCGTTTACAACCTTAATTATCTCGCGTTTTTCCAATGCAGTTTTCGCCCATAGCACAATGTTTGAACGACTCATATTTACCGTTACACCGTACACCAAAATAGTTCTTAAAATAGTCCAATGGCATTCGGAAGACTGGATAACTTTTTCTGCTTCCGCTTTTGTTTCACCATAATAACTTAGTGGATTAGGCAGATCGTCTTCTGAATAGGGGCCTGCTTGCCCATCGAACACAAAATCAGTAGACAAATGAATTAAGTGAATATTTCTTTCCTCGCAAATCCCGACAAGATATTTAACAGCCCCAACATTTAAAAAATGGCACAATTTCCTTTCCTTATGACAGCTATCAACGTTGGTGATTGCGGCTGTATTGATAATAACATCGGGGTTGAAAGTCGAGACCACATCCCACAGTTGAGTCCTATCGAAGATGTCCAGCGTTGCGTAATGATATTTACCCGAACCGGTGTATCGATCCTCTCCCTTTGAACTGGCAATAAGTTCGGCCCTGTTAGTGGATGTTATGAGATGGGTTAATGTTTGCCCGAGCAAGCCATTACTTCCGGTAACGAGAATTTTCAGCATAAGGCAAAATATGAAATGCTGTAAAATAAAAAAGAGGCGAATTAAAAATTCGCCTCTTCACAAATATAAACGCAATTAAACATCCCTTCTTGTACTTCCGCTGCGGGTTATCGCAATTATTATGATAATAAACACTGCCACTCCAACAACCCAAACCCAAGGCTGAGCATACCATCCAGCTCCACCATCACCAGTGTCGGCAGTAATATCTACATCAACTTTCTCGGGCACAGTAGTTTGAGCCAAAGCTGGCAAGCCCGCCAAAATACTTAAGGTAGCTAAAAAAGCAGAAAACCAGATTTCAGTCTTTGCCATTTTCTTAAAAAAATTTAGATTTTTCATAGTAAGCTTATTAAATGTGTAATTAACATCGGATCATATGCATCCCGACGGTTCAGTTAAAATTTATTAATTGTATAACACATATTTTAACAAACAGTTTTATTGCTCACAAACCCTGCTCGGAATCCAGGTCGCGTTTACCATAGCTTTTAAAAAGCAGGCCGATAATCAGAATAAGAATCGAAGCTACAATTGCCCAGATCCAGGGCTGAGCATACCAGGCCGCAGTATTGGGCACTCCATTGGGATCCATTTCAATGCTTCGTAAATACGCCGAAGACTGCTCTGCTTTCGATGAACGGTCGCGGGAATCGTCCGATGTATTACCCGGTTGCGCCATTCCCGCTAACGAAAAAAATACTAATAATAAAATACTGCTTAGTGTAATAAGTCTGAATTTTGCCTGAGAGATTTTGGCTAATATAGTTTCCATGATATTTTCTTTTCCCTATACTATTTTAACAACCCTAAAGGCACACAGTTTGCATAAAAAGCGATATCTAAAAATTTATTAAAAATCTTTTGCTTAAGTCATTTGAAATACGGGTTTAAAGCGTATTTTTGCAGACCAAAAAAGCGACCCATTTAATCGCTTAATTACTTGATTAATAAAAATTTTTACGAAAAAATTTTATGCCAAACACTGGAAAAATAGCGCAAATCATCGGACCGGTAGTTGACGTTAGCTTCGCTGAAGAAGCCAAACTTCCAAGAATCTACGATGCACTTCAAATTGTAAAGCCAAACGGACAAGTAATTGTTCTTGAGGTTCAACAGCATCTTGGTGAGGACCGTGTACGTGCAATTGCCATGGATTCTACCGACGGACTTGTACGCGGAATGGAAGTAATTGATACTGCAGAGCCGATCAAAATGCCTATCGGTGAAAACATTAAAGGCAGAGTATTTAATGTAGTGGGCGACGCTATCGATGGTATTCCAAACCTTGATAAATCAAACGGTCGTCCTATTCACAATACTGCTCCAAGATTCGAAGATCTTTCGACTGAAACTGAAGTACTTTTTACGGGTATTAAAGTTATCGACCTGCTTGAGCCATATGCAAAAGGTGGTAAAATCGGATTATTCGGAGGTGCAGGTGTGGGTAAAACCGTATTAATCCAGGAACTTATCAACAACATCGCGAAAGGTCACGGTGGTTTATCTGTATTCGCAGGTGTTGGTGAGCGTACACGTGAAGGGAATGATTTACTTCGCGAAATGCTTGAATCTGGTATCATTAAATATGGTGAAGAATTCATGCACGGAATGGAAAAAGGCGAATGGAACCTTGATAAAATTGATGCTGAAGAATTAAAAGAATCTAAAGCAACGTTTGTTTTCGGACAAATGAACGAGCCTCCTGGTGCACGTGCACGTGTGGCTTTATCAGGATTAACTATCGCTGAATACTTCCGTGATGGTGACGGTACGGGCCAAGGTCGTGATATACTTTTCTTCATCGATAACATTTTCCGTTTCACCCAGGCTGGATCTGAGGTATCTGCACTATTAGGTCGTATGCCTTCTGCAGTAGGTTATCAGCCAACCCTTGCCACTGAAATGGGTTTAATGCAAGAGCGTATCACTTCGACAAAACGCGGATCAATCACATCTGTTCAGGCGGTTTACGTTCCTGCGGATGATTTAACTGACCCTGCACCGGCAACAACATTTGCCCACTTAGATGCGACAACTGTATTGTCTCGTAAAATTGCTGAGTTAGGTATCTATCCTGCAGTTGACCCTCTTGATTCAACTTCACGTATTCTTAGCGCCGCAGTTTTAGGCGATGAGCATTACAACTGCGCACAACGTGTTAAAGAAACATTACAACGCTATAAAGAACTTCAGGATATCATCGCCATCTTAGGTATGGATGAGCTTTCTGAAGAGGATAAATTAGTTGTCGCCCGCGCCCGTCGTGTTCAGCGTTTCTTATCACAGCCATTTCACGTAGCCGAACAATTTACCGGCTTAAAAGGTGTATTGGTTGACATTAAAGAAACTATCAAAGGCTTCAATATGATTATGGATGGTGAAGTGGATGAGTATCCGGAGGCAGCATTCAACCTTGTTGGAACCATTGAAGACGCAATTGAAAAAGGCAAGAAAATCTTAGCTGAAGCAAACGCGTAAGGAGTTGAAAGTTATAGGTTGTAAGTTGCAAGAACTTATAGCCTATTAATATAGGCAGACATTTGATGGGTTACACAACAACCCACAACTCACAACAAACAACCATAATGATATTAGAAATCTTAACACCAGATAAAAAGGTATACGAAGGAGAAGTAAGCTCGGTGACGGTTCCCGGAACCTCAGGTTCTTTTGAGATACTTAACAATCACGCGCCAATAATATCGACTCTCGAGGATGGTAAGGTCACTATCAGAAGCGGGGGAAAAGACGCAGAACATTTTGTCATTAAAGGCGGAGTTGTAGAGGTGAATAATAATAAAATAATTTTACTGGCTGAAGGCGTGGTAAGCTAAAAAACCATCACCTGATGCTAAAGGTTAAAGGCCGGTTGATTATTCGACCGGCCTTTGATTTTTTAAAGAAATATCTTCATCGGTCCCTGTTTTTTGGAAAAAACACAACGCTAGAAGCAGACCAACTATTTCTACTTTTCCCCTGCAAATTCTCATTTTCAGGAAGATTTTTAACACTTCGAAACACCAGAGCACACGCCCATACCGAATACCGAAATCATAATTAGTATATCAGTACAATACTATAATTCCAAAAACATAACCATATGAAGAACATAATACTGAAATATAAAAAATATCAAAATATAATTCTTATTTCCATTTTTACTCTAAAGCTATTGACTGAAAAGAAGCAAGTACTTAACTTGAGAAAATAATTAAAGCAACTTAAAACTTAAACTCACGCAGCTACTAAATTTATAGTGGCACAGATAAAAAATATCTCAATGGATTCACCAGTTACGAAAACAAACGAATTAAATCCCTACAGTAAAGTACTTACCCAAGACCCTACCCAACCGGCAGCCCAAGCTATGTTATACGGCATCGGCCTGACCGATGAAGATATGCAAAAGGCTCAGGTTGGAATTGTGAGCATGGGTTATGATGGCAACACCTGCAATATGCACCTGAATGATTTGGCTAAGCTGGTTAAAGAAGGTGTTTGGAAAGAGGATTTAGTTGGATTGATTTTCCACACGATTGGTGTAAGCGATGGAATGAGTAACGGAACGGCAGGCATGCGCTATTCGCTGGTAAGTCGCGATATTATTGCCGATTCAATCGAAGCTGTATGCGGAGCGCAATATTATGATTCTATAATTGCCCTTCCGGGATGTGACAAAAACATGCCTGGTTCTGTTATGGCAATGGGAAGATTAAACAGACCTTCTATAATGGTTTACGGTGGCACTATTGCTCCCGGGCATTATAAAGGAGAAGATTTAAACATCGTATCGGCATTCGAAGCTTTAGGCAAAAAAATGGCAGGCGAATTAGATGAAATAGATTTCAAGGAAATTATTAAAAATGCATGTCCGAGCGCCGGAGCCTGCGGTGGAATTTATACTGCCAATACCATGGCAGCCGCTATTGAAGCACTTGGAATGAGTTTACCATACTCTTCTTCAAGCCCGGCATTGAGTCCGGAGAAGCAACAAGAGTGCCTTGATGCAGGAAAAGCCATTAAGATTTTAATGGAGCGTGATATCAAACCTAAAGATATCATGACCAAAAAAGCTTTTGAAAATGCAATCGTTACCATTATGATACTCGGCGGATCAACGAATGCTGTTTTACACTTTTTAGCGATTGCAAAGAGCGTTGATGTAGATTTAACACAAGACGATTTTCAGGAGATAAGCAACCGCATCCCGGTATTGGCGGACATGAAGCCAAGCGGAAAATATATGATGGAAGACCTTCATAATATTGGTGGTGTACCTGCTGTAATGAAATATGCTTTAGAGCAGGGCTGGCTGCATGGCGACTGTTTAACCTGCACAGGAAAGACTCTTGCCGAAAATCTTGCGGATGTTCCCGCATTGGATTTTGAAACCCAAAAGATCATCCTGCCAAAGGAAAACCCGATAAAAGAAACAGGACATTTACAGATCATCTACGGAAATCTTGCCCAAGGTGGCAGTGTAGCAAAAATTACCGGCAAAGAAGGAGAACGATTTGAAGGACCTGCACGAGTATTTGACGGAGAATTTGAATTAATCGAAGGCATCCAGTCTCATCGTGTAAAACGCGGTGACGTTGTCGTGATCAGAAATGTTGGCCCCAAGGGTGCGCCAGGTATGCCTGAAATGTTAAAACCTACTTCGGCATTAATTGGCGTGGGTTTAGGAAAAAGTGTTGCCTTGATTACCGACGGACGCTTTAGCGGAGGAACCCACGGATTTGTCGTAGGTCATATTACACCTGAAGCTTACGAAGGAGGTCTAATAGGATTGGTGAAAGACGATGACATCATCGAAATCGATGCGATCAGCAGAGTTATGACGTTAAAGGTAAGTGAGGAAGAAATAGCTCAAAGAAAAGCGGCATGGATTCAACCTGAATTAAAAGCAAAAAAGGGACTCCTTTATAAATATGCCAAACAGGTAAGCACCGCGGCCGAAGGTTGCGTTACAGACCTTTAAGAGATTTACGAGTCGAAAATAAGAGTAAGAGGATTATCAAAAATCTAATATCTAATACAATGGATACAGCACAACAGGATATAGCAGCAAAAGAATCAAAAACAACAGTTGAAATGACGGGTTCTGTTGCTTTGCTGGAAGGATTGATAGCAGAAGGCGTTGATACAATTTTTGGGTATCCGGGCGGAGCTATTATGCCTATATACGATGCCTTGTACGATTACATGGATAAATTAAATCACATCTTGGTTCGACATGAACAAGGTGGAATCCATGCGGGTCAGGGTTATGCACGTTCATCAGGTAAAGTTGGTGTGGTTTTTGCAACTAGCGGCCCCGGCGCCACCAACCTGGTAACAGGATTGGCAGATGCACAGATTGACAGCACACCTTTGGTTTGTATAACCGGACAAGTATTTGCACATTTATTAGGAACCGATGCTTTCCAGGAAACTGATGTAATTAACATCACCACACCTATAACAAAATGGAATTATCAGGTTACTGATGCTACAGAGATCCCAGAGGTTTTAGCTAAAGCCTTTTATATCGCGA
Organism: uncultured Sphingobacteriaceae bacterium; assembly: GCA_946887045.1. The sequence continues at coordinate 116,241 of CAMPKC010000005.1, forward strand.
AAAGCGGAAGACCTGGCCCTGTATTAATAGATATTACCAAAAACGCACAGATACAGAAGTTCAGCTTTGAAGGGTATACTAAATGTGATCATATCCGGAGTTACCGTCCAAGGCCCATCGTACGTAAAGAATATCTACAGGAAGCTGCTGACCTCATTAATCAGGCTAAAAAACCATTTATCCTTTGGGGGCAAGGAGTTCTTTTAGGCAGAGCCGAGCAGGAATTCAAAACGTTTATTGAAAAATCTGGAATTCCTTCTGCCTGGACAATACTGGGTGCAGGTGCCGTACCGACTGATCACCCCTTAAATGTGGGAATGCTGGGAATGCATGGAAATTACGGACCAAACGTTTTGACAAATGAATGCGACGTACTGATTGCGATAGGAATGCGCTTTGACGACCGTGTAACGGGACGTTTAGATAAATATGCCAAGCAGGCAAAAATTGTACACCTGGATATTGACCCAGCGGAGATTGATAAAAACATAAAAGTACAGGTACCGGTTTGGGGAGACTGTAAAGAAACGCTTCCGATGTTGACCGAACTGGTTCAGGCTAAAGAGCATACAGAATGGCTTGAAAAGTTTAAAGATTATCAAAGACAGGAAATTGAAGCGGTAATTAAAGATGAACTTTTCCCTACTTCCGATGAGCTTACAATGGGTGAAGTTATTCAACTGATTAACGAGTTGACCCTTGGCGAAGCAGTAATTGTTACAGATGTTGGTCAGCATCAAATGGTAGCATGTCGCTACGCTAAGTTTAACAAAACCCGAAGCAATATTACCAGTGGCGGTTTAGGAACAATGGGCTTTGCCCTGCCTGCAGCTATCGGTGCGAAATTCGGAACTCCGGATAGAGAAGTAATTGCAGTAATCGGGGACGGCGGAGTGCAAATGAACATACAGGAATTAGGCACAATCATGCAATTTGGCGTTGATGTTAAAATCCTTATTCTAAATAATCAATTTTTAGGGATGGTGCGTCAGTGGCAGCAGTTATTTAACGACAAACGCTATTCGTTTGTAAATATAACCAGTCCCGATTATGTAAAAGTAGCTGAGGCCTACAGTATTCCGGGGCAACGCGTGGACGATCGGGAAAGCCTTAAATCTGCAATCAAAACAATGCTTGGTCATAAAGGAGCGTACCTTTTAGAGGTAATGGTTACCAAAGAAAATAACGTATTTCCGATGGTACCTCAAGGTTGCAGTGTAAGTGAAATAAGGTTAAAATAAGGGGAAGGTTGCGGGTTATAAGTTGAATGCAAAAGTTTAAATAAAGCATCATGACAGAACAAAAAATTGAAAAGCAGGAATATAATATCACCGTTTACACGGAGAACCAGATCGGGCTGTTAACCCGGATTGCTATTATATTCAGCCGCCGTAAAATAAATATTGAAAGCCTGAATACCTCTCCTTCCGAGATTGAGAGTATCCATCGCTTTAATATCGTGATAACTGAAACTGAAGATGTGGTACGGAAAGTTTGTCGACAGATAGAAAAGCAGATTGAAGTTCTGAAAGTATATTTCAACACAAATGAAGATGTGATCTGGCAGGAAATGGCACTCTATAAAGTACCAACCGAAGAGATTGCTGAGAAAGCTTTGGTTGAGCGTCTTTTAAGAGAAAACGGAGCCCGTGTGGTGGTTATCCGAACTGATTATACAGTGTTTGAAACAACCGGTCACCGCGAAGAAACAGATACACTTATCACCAAACTTCAGCCCTATGGTTTAATTGAATTTGTACGAAGCGCACGAATTGCGATTATAAAAGACAGTGAAGGCTTTAACCGGAAGCTACGCGAATTTGAACGCAAAGAGCCGGGTCACGAAGTAATTGAGAATGAATACTTAAATAAGGGCGCTAAAGTTTTCACGATGTAGAAATCCTCTAAATTTTCGCTGCTTCGTTTAGACTTTTAATATCGATCCTTTGAAGCGATTTTAATGTTTTTACACTAAATTAGCGCCGATTTTAGAATATCCCCTAAAAAAAGCTTGGAAAAAGCCCATGATTTAAATCAGGTAGAGGAATAAATAAAAATATTAACACAAAAAGTAAAATAGAAATCAAGCAATAAAAAATGGCAAATTATTTTAATACACTACCCCTTAGAGAGCAATTAAACCAATTGGGTGTATGCGAATTCATGGACAGTTCTGAATTTTCTGATGGCGTAAGCGCGCTAAAAGGAAAAAAAATTGTAATCGTAGGTTGCGGCGCTCAAGGCTTAAATCAAGGTTTAAACTTAAGAGATAGTGGCTTAGATGTTAGTTATGCATTGCGTAAAGAGGCTATCGAAGGTAAAAGAGATTCCTGGAAAAACGCTTCTGGAAATAACTTCACTGTTGGCACTTACGAAGAACTACTTCCAACTGCCGATCTAGTGATCAACCTTACTCCAGATAAGCAACATACCTCTGTTGTTAATGCAGTTATGCCGTTGATGAAACAAGGAGCTACTTTATCGTACTCTCACGGTTTCAATATTGTTGAAGAAGGAATGCAGATCCGTAAGGATCTTACCGTTATCATGGTTGCTCCAAAATCACCAGGCAGCGAAGTTAGATCTGAATATGTTAGAGGATTTGGTGTGCCAACTTTAATTGCGGTTCACCCGGAAAACGACCCTCAGGGAAAAGGATTAGCGGAAGCAAAAGCTTATTGCGTAGGTACAGGCGGTCACAGAGCCGGTGTACTAAGATCATCTTTCGTAGCTGAAGTGAAATCAGATTTGATGGGCGAGCAAACTATCCTTTGTGGTTTATTGCAAACAGGCTCTATCCTTTCTTTCGATAAAATGATTGAAAAAGGAATCGACGCTGGGTATGCATCTAAACTAGTTCAATACGGTGTTGAAGTAATTACCGAAGCTTTAAAACATGGTGGTGTATCGGGTATGATGGACCGTTTAAGCAATGTTGCTAAAATCAAAGCTTTTGAAGTTTCTGAAGAGTTGAAAGACATCATGCGTCCGTTGTTTCAAAAACACCAGGATGATATCATGAGTGGCGAGTTTAGCCGTATCATGATGGAAGACTGGGCTAACGGCGATAAAAACTTATTAGCATGGAGAGCTGAAACTGGCGAAACCGCTTTCGAAAAAACTCCGGCAGGTGATGTTAAAATTGGTGAGCAAGAATATTTTGACAACTACCTTTTAATGGTTGCTTTTGTAAGAGCCGGTGTTGAATTAGCTTTCGAAACAATGGTTGAAGCTGGTATCAAACCTGAGTCGGCTTACTATGAGTCGTTACACGAAACTCCGCTTATCGCTAATACTATTGCACGTAAAAAATTGTTCGAAATGAATCGTGTAATTTCTGACACTGCTGAGTATGGTTGTTACCTGTTTGATCAGGCTTGTAAACCATTATTAGCTGATTTCATGAAGAAAGTTGATACTGATTTAGTTGGTAAAAACTTCAATGAAGGTAAAGATGGATCTGTTGATAACATGCAATTAGTTGCTATCAATGAAATCTTACGTAATCATCAGGTGGAAGTTGTAGGTACAACATTGCGTAAAGCGATGACTGCAATGAAAGCTATAAAAACTGTATAACCCCCTAGCCCCTTAAAGGGGGAACCATAAGCATAAAATGGCAAACTCAAACATGAACATACGCAAGTCAAAGTCCCCTTTAGGGGATTTAGGGGCTATGGCTCTTGTTCATGTTTCTAGTCTAAACCTGCAGTATCAATCTAAATTGATATTAAAGGATTTGAATTGGATGATAAGTCGTGGCGAAAACTGGTTATTGAGTGGAATCAGCGGCAGCGGAAAAACTTCATTAGCTAAGGTTATAGCAGGTTTGCAAGGTGCTATTGGTGAAGTAAAAACGAACTTCAGCACAGAAAACAGTTTGCCGGCTAAAGCTCTGTATGTCGAAAGCTGGTACCAGTTTAAAAACCTCGAAGGGGTTGCTAATTTCTATTACCAACAACGTTATACGAGTCAGCAAGCTAAAGAAACGCTTACCGTAAAAGCTGAATTAGCTCTATACGGAAGAGAAAACAATCTTGAGCTTGATGGTGTCGAAAAGTTTTTAAGCGCACTAGGTTTTTCGGAACTTAAAAACTCTCAATTGATCGAACTATCCAGCGGAGAGCATAAAAAACTGCAATTGGTTAAAGCGTTGTGGTTAAAACCTCAATTGTTGATTATCGACCAACCTTACACAGGATTAGATGCTGCATCTCGTCGAAACTTAAACGACTTGTTAGATGAAGTTTCTGCAGGTGGGGTACAATTAATATTGATTTGCAACGATGCTGATATTGAATTACCGGGAAGCATAAATCGTTTTGCGGAAATTAAAGATGGACAATTAGTAAGTTTTAGTTCCAGAGAAATGATATCGGTTCTACCTGAAAGACCATTCAGAAAGTTGCCGGATTTTTTAAAGGAATCACCTGTGTATTCGTCAGAAAACATCGCAAGGTTAGTTAATGTAAGCATCAGTTACGGCGACAAGCAGGTTTTAAAAAACATCAACTGGGAAATTAAAGCCGGAGAAAAATGGCTTCTACAAGGTCCGAATGGCTCCGGAAAATCGACCTTATTGAGTTTAATTAATGGTGATCATCCGCAAGCTTATGCAAACACGCTTTACCTGTTTGGCAACAAAAGGGGAAGCGGTGAGAGTGTTTGGGATATCAAACAACACATTGGCTTAATTTCGCCAGAATTTCATAGGTATTTTGATGCTTCATCAACAGTATGGCAAAGCATCGCATCTGGCTTTTATGATTCAGTAGGATTATTTCAGCAATTGCCTTATTCGAAAAGCGTTCAGGTTGATGAGTTGATTAAATTCTTTGGGTTAAGCGAGAATAAAAACGAATTGCTAAGAACACTTCCTCTGGGAAAACAGAGATTGGTTTTGTTAGCTAGAACGATTATTAAAAATCCGGAACTATTAATACTTGATGAACCATGCCAGGGCTTAGACCAGCAGCAAACACAACTCTTCAATAACCTGGTGGATGAATTATGCAGCAACGGGATGACCTTGATTTATGTCGGACATTTTGAATCTGCCTTGCCGGCTTGTTTAGAGAAACGACTGTTATTAGAAAAAGGTGAAGTAAAAGTCATCGAAAATATCTCAGAAAGCTGCTTAGTATAATGAAGAACAACATTTTATCACGCTAAAAAATCATGTTACACGATCCAAACCGTATCTATATATTTGACACTACCCTTCGTGATGGAGAACAGGTGCCAGGCTCACAATTAACAACTCCGGAAAAGATAATTATTGGAGAGGCACTTCAGTCTTTGGGTGTTGATGTTATCGAAGCAGGCTTTCCGATTTCAAGTCCAGGCGATTTTCAAAGTGTGGTTGAGCTATCGAAAGTAGTTCGCGATCCTATTATTTGTGCCTTAACGCGTGCAAATAAAGGCGACATTGACTGTGCGGCAGAAGCATTAAAACATGCCAAATATCCTCGTATCCATACAGGAATTGGCTCATCAGACATGCATATTCAGTATAAATTTAACAGCACACGCGAGAAAATACTTGAACGTGCCGTTGAAGCTGTAAAATATGCGAAGTCTTTTGTTGAAGACATTGAATTCTATGCTGAAGATGCGGGAAGAGCCGATAACGTATTTCTCGCTCAGATGATAGAAGCTGTAATCGCGGCAGGCGCAACAGTAGTAAATATCCCGGATACGAACGGATATTGCTTGCCTGAACAATATGGCGCTAAAATTCGCTTTCTGAAAGAAAATGTAAAAAACATCGATCAGGCAGTTATTTCCGTCCATTGCCATAACGACTTGGGACTTGCAACCGCAAACAGTATTGCTGGTATTCAAAACGGAGCACGTCAGGTAGAGTGTACTATTAACGGTATTGGTGAGCGTGCAGGAAACACGTCTCTTGAGGAGGTTGTGATGATTATGAAAACACACACTTCCTTAGGTTTCTACAACAACATTAACACCAAACATCTATATAATTTAAGCGGCATGGTTAGCCGTATGATGCGTATGCCTGTTCAGCCGAACAAGGCTATCATTGGCAAGAATGCATTCGCACACAGTTCAGGAATTCATCAGGATGGAGTACTTAAACATCGTGAGACGTATGAAATTATGAACCCTGAAGATGTAGGGATCGACCAGTCTGAAATTATTTTGACAGCCCGCAGTGGAAGGCATGCTTTGAAACATCATTTGGAGCGTCTTGGATACTCAATCGAGCGGATTGATCTGGATCAAACATATCAACGTTTCCTGGCAATGGCTGATCAGAAAAAAGAAATCAAAGACGATGATCTTTTACGCTTAATGGGCGAAGAAGCTGAAACGAACTTTAAGAATGGTGTAAAAATCAATTCATTACAGGTAACCTGCGGAGACCAGACTGCTCCTCAGGCCGTTATTAACTTAAGCTACGAAGGAGCCGAGCATGAAGCTACAGCAACGGGCAATGGTCCGGTTAGCGCGACAATACATGCTATCCAGAAAATTCTGGGTCAGGACGTAGAGATTAAGGAGTTCAACATACATTCAATACATGGTGGAAGTGATGACGTGAGCAAAGTTGATATGCGTGTAATTCATGACGATAAATCGTACATGGGTTATGGGTTTAGTACGGATATCGTAAGAGCTTCCGCGAACGCATATTTGGACGCTTTGAATAAGTTTGTGTAGTGGTAAGTGCTCGACCAGAGTTATAATCTCGCCGCATGTGAGAAAATAAATTTTAAATCGGATTACGAGCTTAAAATTCGGTGTTAGTGCGTCGGAATTGCAAATCCCGGCAAGGGGAATTAACTTTGTCGTTGGATTTATGCAATCAACAGCTAATACACCGGAAGAATATATAAATAGTATTCCTGAAGAGAGAAAGCAACTAATGACAGAGTTAAGAAATATCATTAGAAAAAATCTTCCGGAAGGCTTTGAAGAAGTAATGAGTTATGGGATGATAAGCTATGTTGTACCGCATTCACTTTATGAAAATGGGTATCACTGCAATCCTAAACAGCCATTACCATTCATGAGTATTGCATCTCAAAAGAACTTTGTTGCCTTGTACCATATGGGTATATATGCAGACAAAGACTTATTGAAATGGTTTGTAGATGAATATGAAAAGCGTAGCAAAATAAAGTTAGATATGGGTAAAAGCTGTATCCGCTTTAAAAAACCCGATGCCATTCCAATGGATCTTCTAGGGGAACTAGCCTCTAAAATGACAACAAAAGAATGGATCGCTATTTACGAAAGCGCCATTAAGAAGCAACAACAATAACGGGTTTAACTCGCGAAAGAAAATAGTAAACAACAAAAAAATGAGCAAGACATTATTTGATAAGGTGTGGGACACTCACGTAGTGCGCAAGATTGAAGGCGGACCAGACGTGTTATTTATTGATCGTCATTTAATTCATGAAGTTACAAGTCCTGTAGCTTTTCTTGGATTAAAGAGTCGTGGCACAAAAGTTTTATATCCTGAGCGGACATTTGCAACCGCAGATCATAATACACCAACCATCAATCAACATTTACCAGTTTCCGACCCACTTTCAGCTAACCAGTTGAAGGCCCTCGAAACAAATTCTAACGAGTACGGAATAAGCCACTGGGGATTAGGTCATCAAAAAAATGGGATCGTTCACGTGGTTGGACCAGAATACGGCATTACGCAGCCTGGCGCCACGATTGTTTGCGGTGACTCGCATACGTCGACTCACGGGGCTTTTGGCGCTATTGCTTTTGGTATTGGAACATCTGAAGTAGAAATGGTTCTTGCTGCTCAATGTATTATGCAGCAAAAGCCAAAGAGCATGCGCATTAACGTTACCGGAAGTTTGGGCTACGGCGTTACGCCAAAAGATGTTGCCTTGTTCATTATTTCTAAGCTTACTACTTCTGGCGCTACCGGATATTTTGTTGAATACGCAGGTGAAGTATTTGAAAAAATGACCATGGAAGGCCGTATGACGGTTTGTAATTTAAGTATTGAAATGGGTGCCCGTGGCGGCATGATTGCTCCGGATCAAACTACATTTGATTATGTTGCAGGTCGTGAGTTTACGCCAAAAGGTTCGGCATGGGATAAAGCGATGGCTTACTGGCAAACGCTTAAAACTGATGCTGACGCGGTATTTGACAAAGAATACACGTTCGATGGTTCGGAAATTGAACCGATGATCACATACGGAACCAATCCTGGAATGGGTATGGGAATATCAAATTCAATACCTGACGCAAATCAGGTTGAAGGCGGTGTTGCTACTTACGAAAAATCTCTTGGCTACATGGGTTTCCATGAAGGAGAGTCGATGATTGGCAAACCGGTAGATTACGTTTTCGTGGGAAGCTGCACAAATGGTAGAATTGAAGATTTCAGAGCGTTTGCATCTGTGGTTAAAGGAAAGAAAAAAGCCGACAATGTAACTGCATGGCTGGTACCAGGATCGCATATTGTTGAGGCGCAAATTAAAGAAGAAGGCATCCTTGACATTTTAACTGAAGCGGGATTCACTCTTCGCCAGCCAGGATGCTCGGCTTGCTTAGCAATGAACGATGACAAAGTTCCTGCGGGAAAATATGCTGTGAGTACTTCAAACAGAAACTTTGAAGGAAGACAAGGCCCGGGTGCAAGAACAATGCTTGCTAGTCCGCTTGTTGCAGCAGCAGCAGCAGTTACCGGAGTAGTTACAGATCCTAGAACTTTGTTACAAGAAAAAGAATTGGTTTAATTTAAAGACAAAAGAGTAAAGACACAGGAACCAAGACAAGGCATAAAACTTTGGTGCTTTATCATGACTCCTGACTCTTAATTCTTGGCTCTCAATCCAGATACTTGATACCAAATACTTTATACGATAAAAATGGCTTACGATAAATTTAACATACTTACCAGCACAGCAGTTCCTCTTCCGATCGAGAATGTGGATACTGACCAGATTATACCGGCACGTTTCTTAAAAGCAACCGAGCGTGTAGGCTTTGGCGACAATTTATTCCGTGACTGGAGGTACAATCCTGATAATACACCTAAAGCAGATTTCGTTTTAAACGATTCTACTTATTCCGGAAAAATTTTAGTTGGTGGGAAAAACTTCGGTTCAGGATCATCAAGAGAGCACGCAGCATGGGCTGTTTACGATTACGGCTTCAGAGCTGTAGTATCCAGTTTCTTTGCGGATATCTTCAAAAATAATTGCTTGAACATTGGCGTATTGCCGGTTCAGGTTAGTCCTGAATTTCTTGAAAAGATCTTCAACGCAGTCTTTGCCGATCCTAAAACTGAATTAGAAATAAACCTTCCCGAGCAAACGATCACCTTGCTCCCTACAGGTGAAAAAGAAAGTTTTGATATCAGCACCTACAAAAAAGACAACATGCAAAATGGTTTCGATGATATCGACTATTTACAAAGCATGAAACCTGAAATTGAGGATTTCGCTAAACAGCTTCCACTTTAATTAATTTAGAGATCACACGGATTTAAGAAGATTACACAGAATTTTTCATCAGTGTAATCTTCTTAATCAGTGAAATCCCAAAGTCAGTGAAATCACCCCATACATGGAACAACGCAAAATAGAAATCATGGACACCACTCTTCGCGACGGAGAGCAAACTTCAGGTGTGTCTTTTTCGATTTCAGAGAAGCTGACAATCTCGCAACTTCTACTTGAAGAACTTCTGGTAGACAGGGTAGAAATCGCGTCTGCCCGTGTTTCAGAAGGTGAATTTGAAGCGGTCAAAGCAATCACTGAATGGGCCAAAGCTAACGGGCATATCGATGCTATAGAAGTTTTGTCTTTCGTGGATAACGGCGTTTCTATCGAGTGGATGAAAAAGGCTGGTGTAAAAGTTCAGAACCTGTTAACAAAGGGATCGCTCAATCATTTAACGCATCAGCTTAAGAAAACTCCTGAGCAGCATTTTTCAGAAGTGGCAAAAGCTATTGAATCTGCCCGATCCGAGAACATCTCGACAAATGTCTACCTGGAAGATTGGAGCAATGGCATGCGTAATTCCCCCGAATATACTTTAGAATATTTAGAGTTTTTATCTACGCAGCCTATAAAGCGAATTTTATTACCGGATACCTTAGGGATATTAATACCTTCAGAAACGTATAGCTATATCTCTCAGTTGACCGCGAAGTATCCGCAAATTCACTTTGATTTCCATGCACATAACGATTACGATTTAGGCACGGCAAATGTTCTTGAAGCTGTTAAAGCGGGAATAAACGGACTGCATTTAACCGTAAACGGCATGGGTGAAAGAGCTGGTAACGCGCCGATGGCGAGTGCGATTGCCGTTATAAACGACTTTTTACCAGAGACAAGAATCGCCCTTAAAGAAACTTCGATTTATAAAGTAAGTAAACTGGTTGAAACATTTTCCGGGGTAAGGATTCCTTCAAATAAACCCATCGTTGGCGAATATGTCTTCACTCAAACAGCTGGAATACATGCTGATGGTGATAATAAAAATAACCTGTATTTCAATGACCTGCTTCCCGAACGTTTCGGAAGAAGGCGTAAATATGCCTTAGGAAAAACATCAGGCAAAGCCAATATTGAAAAAAACCTTCAGGAGCTCGGTTTAAAGTTGAATGATGAAGACCTTAAAAAAGTAACCCAGCGAGTTATCGAATTAGGCGATAAAAAAGAAACTGTAACAAAAGAGGATTTACCATATATAATTTCAGATGTATTAGATAGTAATCTGTACGAAGAGAAAATCAAGGTAGAATCATATGTTTTAACACATTCAAAAGGATTAAGACCATCTGCAACTATATCAGTCTGTATTGAAGGCGAAGTTTTTGAAGAACATGCCCAGGGCGATGGACAGTTTGATGCTTTTATGAAGGCTTTAACGAAAGTTTATACAAAGCTGGAAAGATGCCTGCCCAAGCTTGTGGATTATGCCGTAAGAATAGCTCCGGGCAGCAGCTCTGACGCATTATGCGAAACCGTAATAACATGGGAGACTGACAATAAAACGTTTAAGACACGTGGTCTGGACTCGGACCAGACGGTTTGTGCGATAAAGGCGACCCAAAAAATGCTAAATATAATTTAAGGAGAATAGATAAGTATCGAGTATTAGGTACTGAGTATCAAGTGCGAAGTATTAGTATCGGGACTTGATGCGGAAACAGAAAAAAGCAAAAAATCACAAACAAATGAAATTAAATATCGCCCTTCTTGCAGGAGATGGAATTGGACCTGAGGTAATCGATCAGGCAGTTAAAGTAGTAGATGCTGTATCAAAGAAATTTGGTCATGAAGTTAGCTGGACCTCTGCCCTAACCGGCGCGGCGGCAATTGATGCTCATGGTGAGCCCTATCCAGACTCTACTCATGAAGTTTGCATGGCTGCTGATGCTGTTTTATTCGGAGCTATCGGTCACCCAAAGTACGACAATGATCCTAAAGCTACAGTACGCCCTGAGCAAGGATTACTTAAGATGCGTCAGAAGCTGGGCTTATTTGCAAATGTTCGTCCAACCTTTACATTCCCTTCTTTAATTGATAACTCTCCCCTTAAAAGAGAGCGTATTGAAGGGACCGATTTAATCATCTTACGTGAATTAACTGGTGGTATTTACTTTGGTGAGCGTGGCAGAAAAGATGATGGAAATACCGCTTTTGATACCTGTACATACACAAGAGCAGAGATCCAGCGCCTTGCAAAACTTGGTTTCGAACTTGCAATGACCCGTAGCAAAAAACTTTGCTGTGTTGATAAAGCTAACGTTCTCGAAAGCTCACGTTTATGGAGAGAAACTGTTCAGGATATGGAAAAAGATTTCCCTGAAGTTGAAGTAAGTTATGAATTTGTTGATGCAGTTGCGATGCGTTTGGTTCAATGGCCAAGCTCTTATGATGTTATCATTACTGAAAACTTATTTGGTGATATCTTAACTGATGAGGCATCTGTAATTTCCGGCTCAATGGGATTAATGCCGTCTGCATCTAAAGGAATTCATACCTCTTTATATGAGCCGATTCATGGTTCATATCCTCAGGCCGCAGGAAAAGATATCGCTAATCCATTAGCCACTGTATTATCAGCAGCAATGATGTTTGAAGATGCTTTCGGTTTAAAAGAAGAAGCTGAATTGATAAGATCAGTTGTAAATAAATCTTTAGCAGACGGTATCGTTACTGAAGATATTGCCGGAAAAGAAGGTAAAGCTTACAAAACCAGCGAAGTTGGTGACTGGCTGGCAAGCAACATCTAATTTTTTATAAAACAGAAATAACAGGCCCGCTATTTCTCAATAGCGGGCTTTTTATTTTCTGCGCTTTGTCATGCTGAGCGCAGTCGAAGCATATTAACCTTGAGTACGCTCTTCGACTCCGCTCAGAGTGACAAGCGAATTTACACAACCAATCATGAACAAAGTAATCAAACGGGACGGACAAACCGCCAATAAAATTTTCGACAACAGATCTCTTGAAAGAGATTACAGAACCCTGGTTCCAAGCTTGAAGGAAGGATTAAAAGTACTGGATGTTGGCTGCGGAACGGGTGCTATTTCAAAGGGTATTGCTGAACGAGTTGGACCATCCGGTCATGTGACCGGCATCGACAATACAGAAGCTTTCATTATTAGTGGAAGGGAAACCTATAAAGCCGTTTCAAACCTGGAGCTTATCCATGCCGACCTTTTTAGTTATGAACCGGAAGAGAAATTCGACCTGATTGTATCGGCAAGAACTTTGCAATGGCTCAGCACTCCGCGAGAAGCATTAATAAAGTTGAAAAATATGTTGAAGTCAGGAGGTCAAATTTCAATTTTAGATTACAATCATGAAAACCTTGAATGGAACCCTACGCCTCCCGAAAGCATGCAGAGGTTTTATGCAACTTTCTTAAGGTGGCGGGCAGACGCAGGAATGAACAATCAGATTGCTGAGGACCTGCCTGATTATTTAAGTAAGGTTGGCTTTGTTTCTATTGAAGTGCTTAACTCGGACGAGGTTTATAAAAAAGGAGATGATAATTTTCTTTCTAAAATTGGTATCTGGTCGAAGGTAGCAGGTTCGAGCCAAATAGTAGAGGACGGTTATTTGGATGAAAATGACAGACTAAAGGCTATCGAAGAATACAATCAGTGGATTGTAACAGATGCTGAAATGATGGTCATGAAACTGAAAGAGGTTAGAGGAACAAATCAATAGTGATAACGACGATTAAAATAATTGTATATTGTTTAAAAAACCCCATGAAAGTTCCATTCAGATTCAGGTAACCTTAAAAGGGTATCTTAATTTCAATAATCGCTAGTTATTGATCATAAAAGAATTGATTCTTATGAACATTGAAAACAACCTCGATTCTGTAGCTGCTTTAGAGCGATTGCAATCTGTTATAAAACGTACTCCTCTTATTTATAACGAGGGACTTTCCGAAAAGTATTCATGTCAAATCTACCTTAAGCGTGAAGATTTACAGGTGGTACGTTCCTACAAGTTACGTGGTGCATATAACATGATCAGTCAGTTAAGCAAAGAGCAATTGTTAAGAGGCGTAGTTTGTGCAAGTGCGGGAAACCATGCACAGGGAGTGGCGTTCTCATGCAAGAAACTGAATACAAGAGGAATGATTTTTATGCCTGAAAACACTCCGAAACAGAAGATCAGTCAAACCCGTATGTTCGGCGACGGCTTGATTGAGATAACTTTAGTTGGAGACACTTTTGATGATTGCCTTAAGGAAGCCCTCTCGTACACTGAGGCCAATAACATGACATTTATTCCCCCGTTTGATAATTATAAAATAATCGAAGGACAGGGTACAGTAGGAGTCGAAATTCTTGAAGATCTGCCTGATACTGATGTTGTAATCATTCCTATTGGAGGTGGCGGCTTATCAGCCGGGGCGGGGCTGTACATGAAAAACAAAAAGCCTTCCATTAAAATAATCGGCGTGGAGCCGGAAGGTGCACCTTCTATGTCGAAAGCCTTAGAGCAGGGAGCACCGGTTACTTTAGATGAAATAAATAGTTTTGTAGACGGGGCATCAGTAAAGCGAGCGGGAGAATTAACCTTTCCGATTTGTCAGCAGGTTTTAGATGAACTTATTCTTGTTCCGGAAGGAAAAGTATGCACTACCATTTTAAAGCTGTATAATGAGGATGCCATTGTTGCCGAACCGGCAGGCGCATTGTCTGTTGCGGCTTTAGATCTTTGTGCGAATCAGATCAAAGGAAAAAAAGTTGTCTGTATTCTTTCCGGTGGAAATAACGACATCGAACGCATGCAGGAAATAAAAGAGCTTTCTTTATTGTATGAAGGGCTCAAACACTATTTCGTGATCAGCTTTCCACAGCGTCCTGGTGCGTTAAAACTTTTTGTAAATGAAGTTCTTGGCCCGCACGACGATATCACACGATTTGAATTCATAAAAAAAATTCAAAAAGAATATGGCCCCGCTCTGGTGGGAATTGAGCTAAAGTCTGCCAACGACTATGCAGCACTAATTAGCAGAATGCAGGCGCTTAATTTTAAATACAAAGAAATCAATAAAGATCTTACCTTATTTGAATACCTGGTTTAAGCTAAAACTCGATAAATTTTTCAAGAATTACCGGGACAGATGCACCCTTTTTATACAAATGAATATCCCGGTTGATTGCCCGAATCCTGACACCATCCCGCTCTAAAAGGAGCTCCTCATACACACCTTTGAAAAACGAATCTATGAGTATAAAATTTTTGCTGCTCCAGCTTCGCTTCAAATCCACCCATTCGGGATAGATCGCGACGGTGTCTTTCCCGGCTTTTAAACCAAGTGTCTTAGCTTCCGATCGTGATAACACATTACAATCTGCCAGAAGTCTGGAAGTATACACATCCTGAGGATGATTATATAATTGTTCCGGGCTACCAGATTCGACAATTTCACCTTGATTCAAAACAATAATCTGATCAGCAAGAGAAAGGCCATCTACTGGATCGTGAGAGACGAGAATGACTGTAATGCCAAGATCATGCGAAAGTCGTTTTATATCAGCTCTGAGATGTGTCTTTAAAGGAGTATCAACCTGACTGAAGGGTTCGTCCATTAACAACACCTCGGGCTCGGTAATAATCGCCCTGGCAATTGCTACCCTTTGTTGCTCGCCGCCGCTTAAATCTGAAACTCTCTTATTGTGAAGATGGTCTATCCGTAAAAACTTCATAATTTCCCAGGACTTCTCTTCTTTATATTTCAGGTTGGTGTTCGGGAGCATAGACGCAACGTTGTCGTATACTTTAGCATAGGTGTTCAAGCTAAAATCCTGCGTTACCATTTTCATAGAATCGTGACCCGGAATCAACTTTTCATCAGGTCCCAGAATGGCCTCTCCTTTAAAAAAAACTGAACCATGATCAGGAGATAGTAAGCCATAAATAAGCTTGAGCAAGGTACTTTTTCCGCTTCCGCTCTCCCCTACAATCGCTATAACTTTTCCTTTAGCTATTGAAGCCGTCACTTCACGAACTCCGGCGAACGTATCAGTTGGATATTTTTTACTTACTTCCGAAAGCTCAATAAAAGACTGCATTGACATGGTCAAACTTAAGAAAATTTAGGTGCTTGATTTTAATAAAAAAACCCTGCTATAGTTATAGACAGGGTTAATATCATATCGGTTAATTACTTAAAAACCCACCATCACACCAAAGTTCAGGTTTTTAAGACCTTTTGGACCCTGGTTATCAGCAAAAACATCCGTATTATAATACTTTACATAAAAACCAAAATCGTCATAGCCTAAACGTCCAAAAGCTCCGTATCTGAAAGGATTGAGATTGAAATCATCTTTTACTTTTTCTTTACCGCGTTCGTCACTCACTTGCTTTGTTTTCCCGTTAATCAGAAATCCAATTTCAGGACCAAATACAAAATAGATTTTGTTTCCTTTCTGATCATCATTACTTCTGATCTGGAAAGATAATGGAACTCTTAAATAGGTACTACTGAAGCGATTCTTTTTAAAGTCTATATTCTCTTGCAGAGTATCCAGCGTCGGTTGATCCGGAAGAATTGTAAAATCCTTTTTAAATCGCATATGTGTCCAGTCTATACCGCTACCTATATATATTTTAAAATTATGGCTAAATCGATAACCCATCTGAAAAAACTCAAAGCCAACATTATGAGTTTTCCAGGTTTCCGTCTCCAGAAATTGGTTTTCAGGGGACAAAGTAAAGCTCCCATTATCGATAAATTTTGCCAATCCAAGATCTAAACGTGAAAGCGTTAGCTGAATAGAAAAATTAGGATGGCTTGTTTTGGTTGAATCCGTATCCTTGGATTCACACTCCCAGCTTCTAATCTTTATTGAGGTTTTAGATTTCTTTTTTGTTGAGTCAGTTTTTGCCTCCTGGGCATATACTCCGCTACTGATACAAGCAATCAGAAGAATTATAAGTTTAAGTTTCATTATGAATGTGATAAATCTATTCCTATTGTTTAGCCTGAAATTTTAATAGCCCAAGGTTTAAACCCGAAACCATGGTACCCTCATCCCCATCTTCAAACTCTATAATTTTATTCTTACGTTTATCAACTTTGCTCACCACAAAATTAACCAGACTGCCAACTGATCTGATTTTTCTTTCCTTTACTTGCGGCTCCTCAGTTGCTATCTCCGGTTCAGCTAAAGCCAACACCTGAGTTTCTGCCTGAATTTCTTTTGTTGCAGCTTTATGTCCTGTCTCCTGTTTAGCGCTGGCAGCCACTGGATTTTCTACAGGTTTATCCTCTTTCAAAGACGAGGTTTGTGCTATTGCGACCTCTGAAGAAGAAACTTTTGAAATCCCGGATTTTTTGCTTTTTAAAATTCCCTTAGAGATCGAAGGCAGACTTTTTGTTTCACTTGTTAAAGGTTTCTTAATATCAACATTTATCGCAACTTCCGGAGCAGGCTGAACAATCGTTTCTTCGATATTTACATCCGCTGTACCTGTTAATTTCATGGGTTCTTTTTGAGAGGAAAACCAAACACCCGCACCTACCACTGCAGCCATACTGGCAGCAGCAAGCCAAAGTACCGGAAAAGATCCTTTCTTTTTGTTGATATCTAATTGCTTCGAAATTCCTTCCCACACCGAATCAGCAGGCTGCATTTCTATAGAATAAAGCTTCTCGCGAAACACTTTATCAAAATCCTTATCTGTTACAGGGTCAATCTTTTTCATTTTCGTTATGTACTACCTAGAAATAAGCAAAACCTATTCTAAAAATTCTTCTTTTCGACTTCCAAATCGCGGATGTGAACATTTTTTAAATTTGAGCCGACTCCACCAGAGGTTCGGTATCGTCTTTAATATTCATTTTATCTGCACTCTTGCTCTCTTCCAATTTCCTCAGCTTTTCTTTTAAAATTGCCCGTGCCCGGGATAACTGAGATTTTGAAGCCCCTTCGGTAATTCCAAGCTGTTTTGCAATTTCTTTGTGCGAATAACCTTCAATTGCGTATAAATTGAATACCAATTTATAGCCGGCCGACAATTGCTGGATTAACTTCAATAAGTCTCGTACCTCCAATCCCTCCATGTCGAAAGTTACCTGAGGTGCATCATATACTTCGTCAAGATCCACAAGATTCATCATTCGTTGATTCTTTCTGTAAAATTCAATAGCGGTGTTCACCATAATCCTCCTTATCCAACCTTCAAAAGAACCATCTCCACGAAACTCATTCACCTTTTGAAACACTTTTACAAATCCCGTCTGCAAAATATCCTCCCCCTCAAAATGATCTTTGGCATACCGCATACAAACGCCCAGCATCCTCGACGCCAGCGTTTTATATAGCAGCTCCTGGGTTCGGCGGTCGGCCCGTTTACACCCTTCAAGCAAATCGTCAACAGATAATTTGCGACTTAAATTCATATACCTTTGAGAACAAGATGACTAAATATGACTTGTGGTTGCATTAATGAAAAATAATTATCGAATCATTTAAAACCGAGACGATAAAAGTAATTTTTAATATTTATTTTCCGGGGCTTACCTTTGTAAATTAACTTTATCATTACAATGAGTTTAAGTACCGTTAAGGAGAATATTTACATTACTCTTATAGTTAGATTATCAATCATACTTTTCCTGTTTACGATATGCCGCCTCGCCTTTTACACGTTAAACCAGGAACTTTTTCCAGATACTGATACGGACAGTTTTCTTACAATGTTGTTAGGTGGGGTAAAGTTTGACATCAGCGCAATATTGTATATAAATTCTTTATTTATAGTAAGTCAGATTATCCCGTTTAAATTTCGGCATAATCAGACCTATCAAAAAGCGTGTTCGTGGATATTCTACGTAACGAATGGCATCGGCTTGGCTTTTAACATCGGAGATATTGCCTATTATCCTTTTACTCTTAAGCGAACCTCTTTCTCGTTGTTCTCCCAATTCGC
This sequence comes from uncultured Sphingobacteriaceae bacterium, assembly GCA_946887045.1. The sequence goes on from CAMPKC010000005.1 coordinate 134,678, forward strand.
AAATGAGCAAAACAAAGCAAATTTACTTTCTCAATTTATATTTGATTACTGGTATATAACTATCTTACTGATCGCGTTAATATCTGTCATGGTTCTATTTTATAAAAGAACTCTGACGACTAAAATATTATTCAAAAATAATTGGCTATACTATTGTACATCAATAGCAATGATACCACTAATGAGTGGCTTAACAGTAGCGGGTATGCGCGGCGGCTTCAGACACAGTACACGTCCGATTACGCTGAGTAATGCAGGAGAATTCGTTAATAACACTTCGGAAGTTAGTATTGTTCTAAACACGCCTTTTGCCATAATCCGATCAATACGGGCACAGGTACTGCAAAAAGAAAACTTCTTTAGCGAGGAAGAAGTAAACAAAATTTATAGCCCCATCCACCCCGGCGACAATTCAGCAAATACACCTGTTAAAAAAAACGTTGTTGTAATTATACTTGAAAGCTTTAGCAAAGAGTACCTGGGTGGATTTAACAAAGATTTGGAAAAAGGGAAATACAAAGGGTACACGCCTTTTCTCGATTCATTGATGAATGAAAGTCTGGCGTTTACGAATGCTTATGCAAACGGGCGCAAATCTATTGAAGGCCTGCCTTCTGTCATCGCTAGCATACCGGGCATTCAGGAACCTTTTATTCTTTCAAATTACTCCAACAACCAAATAAACAGTTTCGGAAATTTGCTGTCGAAAGACGGATATCACACTTCTTTTTTCCATGGCGCTCCTAACGGTTCTATGGGCTTTAGCTCCTTTGTAAAAGTGGGTGGAATTAAACATTATTATGGGATGACCGAATACGGCAACGATGATGATTTTGATGGCATGTGGGGTATTTGGGATGAACCCTTCATGCAGTTTTGGGCTAAAAATTTGAACAGTTTTAAACCTCCATTTTTAAGTGTTCTCTTCTCTGTTTCATCCCACCATCCATTTAAAATCCCCGAAGAATTTGAAGGGAGGTTCCCTAAAGGCACTTTACCGGTACATCAAGGCGTGGGATATACAGATTATTCTCTACGCCAGTTTTTTAAAGCCGTATCAAAAACGTCATGGTATAAAAACACCTTATTTGTAATTACAGCAGATCATTCATCAGTAGCCTGGCATGATGAATATAAAACCTCTCTTGGCGCATATGCCGTACCAATATTAATTTTCGATCCTTCCGGCGATCTAAAAGGTAAAGAAGACAGGCCGGTACAACAGGCAGACATCCTGCCAACTATTCTCAACAAATTGCATTATAAGCATTCGTACTTTGCATTTGGCGATGACATGATCAATCAAAAGGAAGATCATTCTGTGGTTCATTTAACGGATAATCTTTATCAGATAATTATGGGAGATTATGTTTTAAAACATGATGGGAAAGCACCTGTGGCGCTCTATAATTACAGACAAGACAGATTACTCACCAAAAATATCATTGCCGGTAAACAAGAATTGATTGAAAAAATGGAAAGAAAGCTGAAAGCTTTTATTCAGCAATACAACAAACACATGATAGATAATACCATGACGATTAAGGCTCGGTAAAACGGTTTCTATTTAGCTATCCTTTCAGGCGATAGTACTTATAAATTTTAACGGCTGACATTATTATAATCACAAATAAAGTCAGCCCAACTAAGCCGTAAAGCCAGTCGATAGCCGTTTTTAACACTACTGTAAAAACAATGGCGACAAGAAATACCGTGGCTAACTCATTCCACAAGCGCAACTGAGTTGAGGTCCAGCTTGATGAACCTTTCTTTTGCTGATAGATAATTCGCTGGCACCAGAAATGATAAATTAAAAGACCTAATACAAAGGCCAGCTTTACAAGCATCCAATCCATCTGTAGCAAAGCTGGATTAAGATATATCATGTAGGCCCCGGCTAAAACGCTTAATATCATTGCCGGGGTGGTTATGATATTCCAGAGCTTGCTCTGCATCACTTCGAACTGGCGCTGCAAGACAATTCTTTCCTGCTCCGGCCTGTCGTTAGCTTCGACATGGTAGATAAAAAGACGAACTATATAGAATAGCCCCGCCATCCAGCTAACCACAAAAATTATATGAATTGATTTTGCGTAAAGATATTCCATATAAATCGGTGTGATTAAGACATGCTTTTACACAGAATATTCGTAAGAGTATTCCTTAACGACTTCAATGGCGTATTTTACGTTATCAAAAGGGATATCTGGCATTATTCCATGTCCCAGATTAAATATAAAACCTCTTTCGCCTTTCATTCTATCAAACAAACGATGGATACGTTCTCTAATAACTTTCTTATCGGCATACAAAACAAAGGGATCGAGATTACCCTGAACGGCGATACCTTCGGGTAAGCGTTTCTTTATATCCAGCAAATCCACATTCCAGTCGATAGAAATAACATCAGGCTTAGCTTCGGCCATAAGCGGAGCAAAAACCGAGCTGCCCTTGCAAAAAGAAATCACCGGGATATCTTTTCGGTTTAAACCCGAAATTATCCTATTAATATATTGGTGAGAAAACTCTTTGTAATCATCCCATGCCAATGCCTGAGCCCAACTGTCAAATATCTGAACCGCATTTACACCCGCTGCTATCTGAAGATTTAAATATTCAGTCGTCACATCGGCGATCTTAGCAAGCAGTTGATGTGCCAGTTCCGGCTGATTATGAAGCATTAATTTAGTAAGCTTAAAATCTTTTGAAGACCCACCTTCTACTAAATAACTCATCACGGTAAAAGGAGCTCCGGCAAATCCGATCAATGGAATTTTATTGTCCAGCCTTTGTTGAATAACCTTTATCGCATCAGCCACATACTGAAGCTTGTCATTTACTCCGGTCTGCAGTCTGTCAACATCTGCCTGAGTTCTAACCGGGTTTGCGAATTTAGGACCAACACCCTGATTGAAACTTAAATCGCCTCCCATTGCCTCGCCTGTCACCAAAATATCAGAGAACAATATAGCTGCGTCGATACCCAGAAGATCCACAGGGAGCATAGTTACATCAGCTGCCAGCTCAGGAGTTTTACACATTTCAAGGAAAGAATATTTATTTTTAATATCCCAGTATTCCTTCATAAAACGTCCTGCCTGACGCATCATCCACACCGGTGGTCTTTCGGTTGACTCGGAATTTGCTGCCCTTATAAATAAAGATTCTTTCTGACTATTGCTCACTGCCTTTATGTATTTCTTGTTCGATTCTGTCTATTATACCCTTAACTCTTGAGCTAATTTTCAGCTCCTTTGCTATATCGATATAAGCTTGTGCTTTTATAAATTCCTTTTTGCGAAGATTTAGGTTGGCCAACTGAGTTAAAACCAATCCTTTCTCATTTTCATTCTTCAGTGGAAAACGGCTGGCAATTTGAAAATGCCGTTCCGCTTCCGAAAAATTCTCACGTTTTAATTCAATGTTCCCAAACATGAATTCGTAATATCCACGCCTGCTTTTCTTTAACCTGTCGGGATTTTTTATTTCCCTTAGTAACTTTTCCGTATTTTTCAGGTCTTGCCGGTGATATGCTTTCGCTGCGAGAACCACAGTTCCTTCTTTAAAGTATCCGTAAAGAACAAAAATGATCCCGAAAACTATAATTGCCGAAAGCTCATAGGTTTGCTGATACACTGTCCATCCAAGCAAAACCAAAGCAATTGCTACAACCGCAAAACGAGCCCTCGCCGTAAGCATAAAATCTACTGGCTATCAGTAAATTTATAGCCTACACCACGAATTGAATGAAAGTATTTCGGGTTTTTTTGGTCCGGCTCGAAGTATTTACGGAAAGTAAGTATGAAATTGTCGATTGTACGTGTTGACGGGTAAACATCGTAATTCCAAACTGTTTCTAATATTTGCTCGCGAGAAACCGCATCGTTTCTGCGTTCGATAAGCAATTTCAGCAACATCGTTTCTTTTTTTGTTAGCGGAGTAATAGATCCATCATCATTCCGAAGCTCAAAAGAATTAAAATAAATAGTTTTGTCGCCGATTTTGTAGGTATTCAACTCTTTCTTCTCCTCGCCGCTTAGTCCCCGTTTTACCAGGTTATTTACACGAAGGATCAATTCCTCAAGATTAAAAGGCTTAACCAAATAATCGTCGGCTCCCTTCTTTAAACCAGTCACCCGGTCTTCGCTCGTGTTCTTAGCTGTAAGAAACATAATCGGAACCTCAGAGTTTTCCAACCTGATTGTTTCTGCAACCTGAAAACCATCGATTTCGGGTAACATTACATCCAGAATAATAAGATTAAAGCGTTCTTCTTTAAAGATCTTTAAAGCTTTTTTTCCGTCGGTTGCGGTGCTTACTTTATAGCCCTCAAGTTCAAGATTTAATTTAATTGCTTCGAGAAGATGATCTTCATCTTCAACCAATAAAATACGTTGTTTAGCTGCCATTTGAATTAAAGGTTACTTCAAATATACTTCCGGCTGACCGGTTGTTTTTAACTTTTATATGTGCCTGATGATTATCCAGCACTTGCTTTACAATGTATAAGCCTAATCCTGTCCCCTTTGTTTTCCTTGTATCCTCACTGCCTACACGATAAAACTTATCAAATATGCGCAGTTTTTCTTCATCACTAATACCAATTCCTTTATCGGCGACGGAAAAACGAATAAAATTACTTTCCCGTTGCAACTCCACCACGATTTCTTCGCAGGGTGGCGAATATTTCACTGCATTTTCTATGAGATTTGACACCGCAAGGGTTAAGGCGAACTTATCGCCTGTCAGATAAATCCCAGGTTCTATATTGCACTTAATTGTTTGAGTGCTACAGGTATGAATCTGCAATCGCTCTGCAACTTTCGATACCAACTCTGACAAATCGAAATGCTCCTTTGGAAACGAGTAGGAACGGCTTTCGATTCTTGTTGCGATCAGCATATTTTCAACCAGATCATCTAGTCGTTCAATATCCTTCAACGAATTTTTAAGAAAAGCCTCGATTTTCACGCGATCTAACTCTCGCTTAAGAATCGTTTGGATATATAATTTGATAGATGCCAGTGGCGACTTTAATTCATGTGTAACAGAGAGTAAAAAGTTCTTCTGCTGATCGTGAAGCTTGCGCTCTTTTTTTATAGTTTTTTGCAGATAATACGCACCCGAAATGAATATCAGAAGAAATACAGCGCCCTCGCTTAAAATCATTGTTTTCTTTTCCGGACGTTCCGCGATAAGCAACGAGGCCCACCATACAAGTTCGATCAGAACATAGATGGATAGAAAATAAAATATAACCAGCGGTTTCTTCATCTTATTAATGCTTACAGGTTCAGACAGGCTTGAAATAATTAGTTTTTCCTGAACACTATATCTAAGCTATCAAAAATTGCCCGTTTAGTTTTTTCAAGCTCCGTTTTATTGTGAGCTGATGATACAAAGCCTACCTCATAACCCGAAGGTCCTAAATAAATACCGCGGTTCAACAATTCGCGATGAAATATTTTGAACTTTTCCATACTTGACGCATCAATATCCTCTGCAGTTTGAATGTTTTTATCCGTAAAGGCAAACCAAAATATTGATCCTATAGAGAACACCTTAAATTTATAGTTTTTCGCTGTAGCAAAACGTTGGATAGACTCTGTAAATTCGTGAGTTTTGCTATTTAAGTCTTTATAGAACCCGGATTTAAGTAGTTCCGTCATTTGCCCGATTCCAGCAGCCATTGCAACCGGATTTCCAGACAAGGTTCCTGCCTGATAGACCGCTCCGTCAGGAGAAATATTACTCATGATTTCTGCCGAAGCTCCATACATTCCCACTGGCAGGCCCCCACCTATTATTTTACCATAGGTAATAATATCCGGCTTAATACCGTAATGTTTAGCTGCACCTTCAAAACCAAGGCGGAAGCCGGTAATCACTTCATCAAAAATCAACAAACTTTTATTCTTAGTGCTGATATCACGTAAAAACTGCACGAATTCTTTGTCCTGAATTAGCAAGCCATTGTTAGCAGGAATGCCTTCAATAATTATTGCTGCAATCTGATCAGGAAATTGTTTAAAAGCTTCTTCTATCGCGTTTATATCATTCAAGGGAACCACAATAGTCTCATCTGCGAATGACTTAGGTACTCCCGCAGAAGAAGTTTCTCCGAAAGTCACCAATCCTGATCCTGCTTTCACCAGTAATGAATCAACATGGCCATGATAGCAACCTTCAAATTTTAATATTTTATCTCGTTTTGTGTATCCTCTCGCCAAACGAATGGCAGACATAACTGCCTCGGTACCAGAACTCACAAAACGAATCTTTTCTATCAGGCTATTATTTTTGAGGATAAGTTCTGCCAGTTCATTTTCCAAAGCAGTAGGAGCACCAAAGCTCATCCCTCTTTGCATTACTTCAGTAACTTTCTCTCTTATTTTAGGGTTATTATGGCCTAAAATAAGCGGTCCCCATGAGCAGCAAAAATCAATAAACTGGTTTCCATCGGCGTCCCACACAAAACAACCATCACCGCGGTCAATAAAAAGTGGGGTACCGTATACAGATTTAAATGCTCTAACAGGAGAATTTACTCCTCCGGGAAAATAGGTTTTAGATCGTTCGTATAATTCAGCTGATTTTTCACGGGAGATATCTGGCTTTCCGGTTGTAGAAACCGGTCGTTCTTCTTCACTGGAAAAAATTTTTTTGAGAGAGTCAAGCATGGGGTAAAATTCAAAAATTAAAATTCAAAAGGCAAAATGAAAAAAGCAAAATAACCACGCGGGCTTTTTTATTTAAAATTTCAACCTTTTACTTTATAAAATCATCCACCCTTTTTCAAGGATTTCCTTTGCATGATATGTGATTATAATGTTAGCTCCCGCCCTTGTGAAAGCATACATATTTTCCATGGTTACTTTCTGTTCGTCAACCCATCCGGCTTTAGCAGCAGCTTTCACCATCGAGTATTCTCCAGAAACATTGTAACACGCTACAGGAAGATTAGTGTTTTCCCGGAGGCTTTTTATAACATCAAGATAAGCAAGGGCTGGTTTAACCATTAAAATATCTGCCCCCTCCTGCTCATCTAAAAAAGCTTCTCTTAATGTTTCTTTGGGATTGCGAAAATCCATCTGGTAAGCCTTTCTGTCGCCTTTATTAGGGGCAGAATCTGCGGCTTCGCGAAATGGCCCGTAATAAGCCGATGCAAATTTAATACTGTAGCTCATTATACCCGTATTAACGAAACCATTTGCATCTAATCCGGAACGAATACCCGAAATACGGCCATCCATCATATCTGAAGGTGCTATCATATCCGCACCAGCTTGAGCGTGGCTTAAAGCCATCTTTGCCAGTACTTGCACAGTTTCGTCGTTCGCCACGTAATCGTCGTGCATTATTCCGCAATGACCGTGGGTGGTGTAGGCACAGGTACATACATCCGTAATAACGAACAAATCATCACCAAAGGCTTTCTTAACCTCACGAACAGCGTTCGCAACAACTGAACTATCGCTGTAAGCAGTACTGGCATTTTCAGACTTCTCCTCCCCTACGCCAAAAAGCAAAATTTTATTTAATCCAAGTTTCAATATTTGTTCAACATCTTTAACCAAAGTGTCAGCAGAAAAATGATTGATACCAGGCATTGCATCGATTGCATTGGCGATATTTTTACCCGGAACGACAAAATAAGGATAGATAAACATCTCCTTAGACAGACGTGTCTCGGCTACCATTTCGCGAATTATAGGGGATTTTCTTAATCTTCTTGGACGAATATTCATAAATTCTATTTGAGAATAATTTCCATTGGCCAGGTTAAAGACCGAATACCGCTTCAACTAAACCTATTTCGTCCGGAGAATACGGCAAGGTATATTTCATACCCATCTCGTCAAACTTTCTTCCTGTAGCTCGACCAATGCAAATCACCTTTTGACCAGGTTCAATTAGATTGTCGACAAAATATGCTTCTACATTGGATGGGCTTGTAAAGATCAGCACATCGGCAAAAATAGGTTCGATATTATCTTCAATGATAGTTTCGTAGACTGGAAGATCAATGATCTTAGTTCCTGGAGACAGAGCCTTTTGTATGGTACGCAAAGAGTCTTTAGCACCCGGGAACAATACGTTGCATCCATTAGCCAATTCAGCAAATTCTTTCGCAATATCGGCAGTATCTATTCCCTCTTCCTCTCCGTTAAACTCAGGAACCCGGCCAAACTTTCTGAGAACATCTTCCGATGCGCGTCCCAGAACACCAAACTTGGTTTTCTTTGAAATTAAAGGATTTAGGCTGAAAAAGTATTCGATGGCGTTCTTGCTGCTGAAAAAAATCCAGTCCAGATGCTTCAAAATATATGGATCAAGCTTGTTGATCATAGGAAACGTGCGAATTAATGATCGTCCGTCTATTTCAATATTATGATTTTCTAAAGCCCGGCGAAAATAACTCATTTCAGAAATACCGCGAGTTATAAAAACTTTCTTCGGAAGTTTTCTGTCCTTCGCAAACTTAGAAACAATTTTCTCGGCCAGCCCTTCGGTAACATCTGCTTCAATAAAAAGTCTGTCGGGAAAGGAATCGCCTTCATCTGCTTTTGATGTCCAAACCTGAAACTTACCGCCTTCTTTTCTGCAATAGCAGCCTAAAGGCATATGACAGCCTCCGTTAAAAAGATTTAACACTTTCCGTTCAACTGCAATTTCCTCGGCTACAACAGCGTTGTGCAACACCTGCAAGCGCTCAAATAATTCAGTATCATTTTCACGGATTTGGATAGCGAGCACACCCTGGGCCGGTGAAGGAATAAATTCCATCGGTTCGAGCTCTTCAACGTAAAATTCGCTGAGATCAATTCCCAAACGCTGAACGCCGGCTTTCGCAATCATAATGGCGTCATAGTCTTCGTCTCGCAGCTTTTGAATCCGCGTAGGTACGTTTCCGCGAAGATCTTCAACTTCTAAATCAGGACGAAGCGATAATAATTGCGCTTTACGACGGTTGGATGATGTACCCACCATGCCTGCAAACTTTAAAGACAATTTTTGCTTGATATCTACACAATCTTTTAATATCAGAAGCAATTCATGCGGGTCCTCACGTTCTGAAACTGCGGCGATTATTAAACCCGGTGGATTTTGAGTTGGAAGATCTTTATGAGAATGTACGGCAATGTCGATAGAACCGTTTAAAAGTTCTTCTTCTAGCTCTTTGGTAAAAAAGCCCTTGCCCTCTAATTTATCTAAGCGAAGATTAAGAATACTGTCGCCCTGGGTTTTGATTACTTTTAGTTCGGCATTTATACCACACTCAGAAAGTCTATCTTTTACATGATTAGCCTGCCAAAGTGCGAGATCGCTGCCTCTTGTACCTATAATGAGTGTATTTTTCACAATAAAAAGTAAATTGAATAACAGGAAAAAGATTAGCTATTGTTTACCAATATCTCTTTTGCCATAACCATTGGAACGCTAATATATTTCTTTTCCATATAGTTCATAATCTTTTCAAGCACTTCGCGTGAATTCGTATCCAATTGACCTATATCATTAGCGAAAATAGAATTTACAGCAACGCTTCTGATTTCTTTTATTTTTAATGGAACATCTCGCATAGCAAGTTCTATCTGACGCTGCTTCAGTATGGGTTTGAACTCATTTATACTTTCTTCGATAATCTGTTCAGCATGAACAAGCTCCTGATAACGCTCCTGCATATTTTGATTCGCAACTTCTTGCAATCCCCGAACCTCAATAAAATGAACAGGATTAGAAGCCAATACCTCCGGGCATGTATCGTTCGGGATAGCAAGATCGACAATTACTTTTTTCTCGGTTTCTCCGATTAAAAGCGAATTGTAGATTTCTTTTGTAATGATAGGGTTTACAGCGCTTGTACAGGTAATGATTACATCAAAGCCCTTTTTGTAATTCTGCAATTCTGCCAGGCTATAGGCTTCACCTCTTAACTCTGTGGCTAAGGCTTCCGCATTTTCTAAAGTGCGATTAAAAATGGCGAAGTTTGAATATTTATGTTTTTGAAGGTACTTGCAAATATTTTTATTGGTCTCTCCTGCTCCTATTATAAGGATTCTTGAATTGGAGCACATGTTTAGATCACGAAGTTTGCGATATGCAAGGGAGACTACAGAGATGGGATTTTGAGAGATCTTGGTTTTTGTATAAACTTCTTTAGCTGTTTTAACCACGTGCGCCATAACAATACGCATAAAATCTCCGGTAAAACCAGCCTTTCTACACGTCTCGTACGACTTTCGAACCTGTGCCAGAATCTCCTTTTCGCCTACAACCAAACTCTCTAAAGAACACGAAACGCGAAGCAGATGGTTAAACGCTTGTTCATCCTCATATGTATTAACTTTGCTTACGAAGTCATCCAGCTTATCAATCGGAATGCAGAAGTTAAGCGTTTGAATGAACTCTTTTATAAAATCAAATGTTAACTGTTGTGATGCGGAAAAAACAAACTCAACTCTGTTACAAGTACCGATATAGAATATCTCAGGGATGTCGAATTTTTCTCGAACGTCATTCAATCTTCCTACTAATGTCTGATTACAGATCACCAGTTTTCCCAACTCCTTTAAATCTATCTGCTGATGAGTGAATGCTAAAACTTTTAAATGCTTCAAAGCTTGAAAGTATCTTAAAAAACCCGAAACAAAGGTAAATAATAAGCGTTCACGCCGTTGTCATTCCTTTGTCAAACAGAAGTATTTAGAACGCTTTTAAATAAAACGCGCCTTTAGAGCGCTGGATAAATA
>CAMPKC010000006.1 GCA_946887045.1 uncultured Sphingobacteriaceae bacterium
CAGATTCTGAACCATCCGGATATTGACGTCACATTTAGTGGCCATACACATGGTATGCAATTCGGGGTGAGAACTAAGGAGTTTCAATGGAGCCCGGTAGAATACATTTATAAAGAATGGGCCGGACTATATAAAGAAAAAGAGCAGCAACTGTATGTAAATGTGGGATACGGCTTTTTAGGGTATCCTGGAAGGGTTGGAATTTTACCTGAAATTACGATATTTGAGTTACAGCGCGGCTAAGCCGCTTGTAAACAAAAACTTAAATGCCAGAACTCCATTCGAGACTCTTACGTAAACCCTTTAATAAAGCGCTCGACTTTCTGCTGTTTAGTAATATTTTTATTGCCCTTTGCGCTGTTGCACAGGCTCAAGTCACCTATCATCTTTTAGGCGCCGAATGCGATAAACATGTTTTAGGCATTTTATTTTTTTCGACGCTCGCATTGTATAATTTCAGCACGTTTATGTCTAAACCTGCTGAACCGAAAAAATCACCGTTCAGAAGAGTTCGCTGGGTGCATGCCAACTATCGGTTGATAATCACCCTAACCCTGATAGCAGTGGTGTCATTGCTGGTAATTATTTTATTTTTGTCAGCAGCGTCGCAGGTATTACTAATGTTTCTAGGTGCTATTGCTGTTTCTTACAACCTGCCATTATTCAGCCTTGGCGATAAAAGGTTTGGATTAAGAAACGTCCCCGGATTAAAACTCTTCCTTATATCTCTTATATGGTCCTTAAGCTGCGTGCTTTTGCCTATTGTTGAACTGGGCAGCAGTCAATCGATCATAATACCCGCAGAGGACACTATTCTATTGATTGCCAAACGTTTTCTTTTTATAACTGCTATTACCATCCCCTTTGATATACGGGATTTATATCAGGATAAAAGTTATGATCTTAAAACCATCCCTGTTGTTTTTGGAGAACGCAAGTCCTATTTAGTCTGCCAGATTCTTCTAGTTGCTTATCTGACTTTGCTATTTTTATTCACAAAAAGTTTCGACGCAAACTTTGTCGCACTAACCCTGACCATTCTTCTCACAGGCTGGTTGATCTTCAAATCTGAATGGAAGAAAAACGAATACTATTATTTTCTCTATTTAGATGGGATGATGATTCTACAATTCATCATTTTATACACCTTTAACCTGATCAAAATGTAATTTTCATGTTACATTAATGGTTTTGAATGTCTATTCCTCCACTGCTTGACATTGCATTTTAAAAGTTATTTTCCCTGAAAGAAATAAACAACAACAACACAAACTTTCAGTTAAATTATTTAACAATGATTGATGCTCCATTGTGCAAATGTTGCTCCATTTCCCCAATTGGTAGAAAAATATCGCGATAGAATATATTTTATATCTGTGGTAAATTTTTTATTAAGAAGGTTAAAAACTATAACTTCGCCGCACACAAACGTTTTATTTGTGGAAAGGTTTCAACTATCTGAAAATAATTAAAATTCATGCTAAGCAAACTTATAGTTCCCCAATTAGCCAGATACATCTTTACTATCTTATTGCTTATCTCTCAATTACCAACCCTTAAAGGCAGCGACTATCCGGTAGACGCTATCAATGCTAAAACACGGTTGGGAGCTTGGTTAATACCGATCGATGAAACAATCGCGGTAGCAGCCCCTCATTTACCAGTTATTCGGAAATGGGACGGTTCGGGCGACCCATTTAAATTCAAAAGGAATACGTACCTGTACGACGAGAAGATCTTAAAAACATGGATCCAAACTTATCCTGATGAATTTACTAAGTATTGCATCGCGATGAAAACACTACTTAAAGACACAAAAGAATCCACACTAACACCAATAATGAAAACTATTTATACTGACCTGAAGGCCCAGTATTTCATGATCAAGAAAACCATCTAATATTTAACTAAATACTTATCTCAATTTATGCAAAATTTTTACAGCACTAATCCGGTTACGGAAACACGTTCTTTTATAAAGAATAGTCTTCCGAAATCGAGAACATTTAAAAAGGCCAGTTTAAAAGCGGGTCTGACTTTAATGTTTCTATTTCTGATTGGGTTTCAATCAGCATTTGCGCACGCCGTTCAGGTAGGATACGCCGTTTTATCAAATGGGTTTATCCGTGTTTACATCGAGCACTGGCATGGAGATTATACAACATCAATGTTGGTAAATAACGGAATGAGCATCACTACCACCTATGGCAGCAGCACCGTTACGCAGAATGTCAACCCAACGGGAGCATTTAACAACACTGCGTGGAATAACCTTCCTGGTGCGGGATCAGCGATTACGATTTTATCTAAAGGACCCAGTGCTAACCAATACAATGACTGGGCATATTATGATTTCGCACCAGCAGCATGTAATGTACCCGTTCAAATTACATTAAATGGGGGATTAACAGTAGTACTCACAGAGGAATCAACAAATCTTTGGCCTCAAACCATCACGGGAACCTTTACAGATACTGCGGCTCCGACAATAACAACGTCAAACACAACTGCTTCAGTTTCTTGCAATACACCTGGAACAACTGTAAACTTCTCAGCTACAGCACTTGATAACTGTACCGCTAATCCAGCTGTTACATTTAGCATCGCACCAGGATCATTTTTCCCGGTAGGAACAACCAATGTTACCGCTTATTCAACGGATGCCAACGGAAACGCGGGTCAGTTAACTTTTCCGGTAATAGTTTCGGTAATTGATAATGTTAAACCAAACTTATCTGTACCAGCTGCTATTATCGTTAATAATACTCCCGGAATATGTGGTGCAACAGTTTCATATTCCGCTCCCATAGGAACGGATAGTTGCTCTACTCCAACGACAGTACAAACTGCTGGCTTACCTAGTGGATCGGTTTTCCCCGTAGGAACAACCGTCAATACTTTTAAAACTACGGATGCAGCCGGAAATTTCACTACTGCAAGCTTTTCGGTAACCGTTACTGATAATGAAGCTCCTTTCAATGGAAGCGGTGTAGCAATCGTTTCTATTCCCGCGGGTCGCACCTACGGATGGTCTCCATATACATTTTCCTTCGCTAATCAGGTTCCTGCAGGCTCGATTATCACAGGTGTAGACCTTGCATACTCAGCTGTAGATCAGGGATGGGGAGGAACAGGAGACTGGACAAACATGCAGGTTGCCGGCACCCGTATCGGAGGGAACCAATTATTTCACCATACACAATCGTTCAATATAAACTATAATGGAAGCATTCCTAATTATACATATGGTGCGTCAAACAACACATTCGCCATGTACTTTACCGGATATTCAGGCTGGGTAGGATATTTCCATGGGGGAACAATGACCATCCACTATGAAAAAGACATTCCAACGGTAACTGCAGAATGTTCTGCAAAGGTCACTTCAGCGCCTAGTGCGAAAGATAATTGTGAAGGACTAATTACCGGAACTACTACCGATCCATTATCGTATTCTGCACAAGGAAATTATGAAATCAACTGGACATTTAAAGACAGCAAAGGAAATTCCTCAACAGCAAAACAAAAAGTTGTAGTCAAAGACATCACCGCACCAGTTGCTCCGGTACTTGCAGATGTAACAGCAGAATGTTCTGCCACAATATCGATCCCTACCGCTATCGATAACTGCGCAGGTACAATTACGGGTACAACAGCTGATTCTCTTACTTATTCAAGTCAGGGTACACATGTAATTACCTGGAACTTTAACGATGGAAACGGAAATATCTCTACGACTACCCAAAATGTGGTTATAAAAGATATTACAGCACCAGTTGTTCCCGCTCTTACTAATGTAATTACTGAATGCTCTGCTACAGTATCTGCTCCAACTACAACAGATAATTGTGCTGGTATCATCACAGGAACAACGTCAGATGCCCTGACCTATACAGCTCAAGGCTCTAATGTTATCACCTGGAACTTTAACGATGGAAACGGAAACACAACTTCGGCGACCCAGAACGTAATAGTAAAAGATATTACAACTCCTGTCGTGCCTGTTCTTACTGATGTTATTGCCGAATGTTCTGCTACAGTATCTGTACCAACCACTACTGATAACTGTGCGGGTACAATTACAGGAACCACGTCAGATCCCCTGACTTATACAACTCAAGGTTCTTACCTTGTTACCTGGAATTTTAACGATGGAAATGGAAATGTAACTACAGCGACTCAAAAAGTAGTGGTAAAAGACCTTACCGCTCCCGTTGCTTTAGCGAAAAACATTTCGGTAACACTTGTAAATGGATCCGCGTCAATTACTGCTGCATCTATAGACAATGGCAGCAATGACGCTTGCGGTATCCAGTCTTTGTCTATTGACAAATCTAACTTTAATTGCTCAAACCTTGGATACAACACGGTTATACTTACTGTAACTGATGTAAACGGAAATGTGTCTTCAGCTTCCGCGATCGTGAATGTAATCGGTGTTACACCGGTTGCTTCCATCACTGAAAGCAGATCTGACAATACGTTCACTGGCCTAGACAGCAAAACTATCGCTTTAGGTTATGGTGCACAAAAATTAACGCTTACTGCATCCAACAGTACATCTGCGAGCAATGCAACCACTTATGTATGGTCGCCGTCTGCTGGTTTAAGTAGCACCACAATTGCTAATCCGGTATTTAGTCCAATTGCTGCCGGTTCTTATACATTTAATGTAATTGCAACCAACGAGTTTGGATGTTCTGCAAGTGCAGCTATAACAATTACTGTTATCGATGTTCGCAGTGGAAATAAAGGCGACAAAGTATTAGTATGCCATAAAGCAAATAACAAATGGACGCAAATCAGCGTAAGCGGAAATGCAGTGAACGTTCATTTAACAAATGGTGGTTATTTAGGTGCTTGTAATGCTCCGGCTACAACTGCTGCTGCTCCATCAAGTGATCTTGCTCTTACCAATAGCTTGACTGTAGGTAACTCAAATACATTATCTGCTTATCCAAATCCATTTGCAGGTCAAACTACGGTAACTTTCAAATTAGTTTCAGATCAGGCTAATGTATCATTAGATCTATATGATTTGAAGGGAATAAAAGTTAAAAATGTTTACTCGGGTTCTGCGAATGCATTACAAGCGTACTCATTTAGTTTTGACGGTTCAACTCTGGCGTCTGGCGTTTATTTCTTCAAGTTAAGTGGAAATAAGTTGGATTTGAATTTCAAAGTTATTGTAAACCAGTAAGATAACAATTTAAACATAAAACAAGAAGCCCCGTGTCAACAACACGGGGCTTCTTGTTTTATACATCCCTTAGCTCGATATGTCTTAGGAAAATGCTCCCCGTACTCGCTTAGCAAACAAACTTATATCCTATGCCTCTAACTGTTTGCAGGTAACTTGGAGAATCCGGATTATCCTCAATTTTTTTGCGCAACCTTACAATATGCATATCAAGCGTCCGGGTGTTTACGTCAGAATTATATCCCCAAACAACCATCATAAGTTCATCGCGATGAATTACTTTGTTTGCGTTTTTAAGAAAATAAAGCAAGATGCGATTTTCAAGTATCGTCAATTCAATTTTCTTACCATCCTTCAAAAGAGAATGAGTGTTTGGATGATGCTCTATGTTATTAAATCTGTGCATCTCAGTTTTCTCATTATTAACAACAAATTTTATCTTGTTTTCAATAAGAGCAACCAGTACATCCATGTTAAATGGTTTAGTTACATAATCGGACACACCAAAGTTGTACGCATCAATTTTATCTACATCCTGAGCTTTGGCAGTCATCATTATAACAACCCCTTCAAAACCCTTTGCCCGGACATTCTTACATACCTCAGAGCCTTCTTTCTCGGGCAGCATCCAGTCCAGTAAAACGATGTCAGGATTTTCTCTCATAATCATTTCTTCTGCTTCGGCTCCATTTGAAGCTTCGATGATTATATAACCCTCGGTCTGCAAACGATGAGAAACAAGGAAACGAAGATTTTCATCATCTTCAACAATTGCAACTTTAATGTCTAAATTCATATCTTCTGTTCGTATGGTAAAATTATAGTAAACTCCGATCCAATCCCAACTTTACTTTTAACAAAAATATCCCCCTTCATAAAGTTAACCAGTTCTTTACAAAAAGCCAACCCAAGGCCGACGCTGCCCTGCTGATTATACTGGTTTTGTATCCTGTAAAACTTTCTGAAAATGTTCTCCATTTCCTCTTTAGGTATTCCGATCCCCTGATCGGAAAACCTAAAAACAATTTTACCTCTTTCGAGAGATATATCTATATGCTGGTACTTACGCTTGGGCAAAGAGTATTTATATGCATTCTCTATCAGATTCTGAAATATACTTGCCATTAACACCGGATCCGATTTAAAAACTTCTACTTTCCTGATGTTATATGTAATTTCAAATTCCGGGTATTTGACATGATAAGCATCAATTAGATTCTGCACAAACACTTCGATATTAATTTCCTCGTTCTTTATTTGAATTGACTGATTTTCAATCTGAGTAAAGGAAAGAAGCTTATTCATCAAATCATTCAACTTATCTGCTTCTTCATCAAGAATTTTACCATACCTAAAGCGCTCCTGATCGGTTATGGTATTGGCGCTCCTGATGTTATTTCCGGCGATCTTAATAACACTTAAAGGTGTTTTAAATTCATGTGTAAGATTATTGATGAAATCATATTGTAACTTAAACATTCGGCTATTGATATGAAGATTTCGATATATTAGATAAGCAATAAAGCCTAAAATGCCGTAAATAATTAAGATTGAAACTGCTACAGGTAAAAACCTCCTGTTTATTTCTTTAGATAAAAAGCTTCTTGAAGAGCTAAAAAACAGTTTATAATCCGCAAAAGCCCCCGAAAGAGCTAAATCAGTATTTAACAAATCAGGATTTGTATCAACAGATTCAAAAACGAGCGGGCGGATACTTATCTCCTGATAAAGTTCCGGATGATTGTTCTTTATAGTCAGTTTAAATGGATTTAAACGAAATGACAAAATATCCTGTTCGTATATAGCCGAAGGTTTGAGATCTTTAAACATTAAATCCCTGAATATCCGAACCTCCTCTTCACGAGGGATGTTCATTAAGGTGATTCTGTTGTGTGTTATGTTGTAGAAAACCTCAAACGATTTATCGCTTGAAAGGCTTTGAGAGGTATCAACCGACTCAATATAGGTCGAAAATTTTATTGCCATCCGGTTAAACTCATCAATGGCTCTGATAGCAGGCTTTTTATCCGGACTTTTATATATAACCACCGAATCAGGCGGCACTTCTCTGCCGAGTTGATAAATAGCCTTTGGCACAATTGAAAAATTATTTATTCTGAAAGCATTCGGTACAAGCCGATTACTAATTTGAGTGTCGTAAAAAATTATACGACTAACGAAGGCATACTTTCTTAATACGGTATCGGCGTATTTAATTACTGAAGCAGAATCAAGATAGCCTTGATAAAAAGAGATTTCAGGAATTCTGTTTAGAAAAAAATCATTGTAAGGTTTTACCGTTTCTTCCAGTACAGAGATCTTTTGGGTGTTAAACTCATTCTCGACATACTTCTCGGTAAAATTTCGGGCTAAAAGGAGAGCAATAACTAACGAAGCGCTAATAAGTACCAGAAAGCTAACATTAAGAAGGTTATTTTTCCGGTAATATGCCTTAAAGCTTCCCATGAACCTCTCTACTTAAGATTTGCAGCAAAGAACTTCTCAAGCTCATTAAAAAACTCTAGTCGCGTCTCGGGATTTCTAAAGTTGTAATCCCTGCTTTCTTTGGTAATATAGGTAATCGGAACTTTGCGTTTCTTTAATTCCTTAACAAATTGGTTCGTCTCATTAACATTCACTCGAAGGTCCTTTTTGTCCTGCGCTATTAACAAAGGGGCTTTAATTCTGCTTGCATGAAAAACCGGCGAAACTGCTCTTAACTGATCCATTTCTTTCTCAGGATTTCCTACCATTTCATAATACATTTGCAATGTAGGCTTAAAGTGGGGTGGAACAGCTTTGATGTAAGCAAATAGGTTGAGAAATCCGGATTGAGATGCGCCACAGGCATATAAATCAGGTTTAAAAGACAGTGCATGCAAAGCACTATATCCGCCAAAACCATACCCGTAAATGCCAATTCTCTTTTTATCAGCAATACCTTCATCGATTAACCATTTTACCCCGTCGGTGATGTCATTCTGAATATCAGTGCCCCATTTTTTAAATCCTGCAATCCAAAATTTCTTTCCGTATCCTTTTGACCCCCGATAGTTAACCTGAAAAACAGCATATCCCCTGTTTGCCAGGAACTGAACTTCAGCGCTAAAACCCCATGAATTTCTGTGCCACGGACCGCTCCCTCCGTGAGGAATTACGATCAGCGGAAGATTTTTTGGCTTACGCCCGAGAGGTAAAGTCAAATACCCGTCCAGCTTTAACCCATCACGCGATTTAAACGAAACCGGCTTCATGCTACACATTTGATCCTCCGGGATAGAAGGATTTATATCACTTAGCTTAACTAGCTTTTTTGTTTCCGGCGCATAATGGTAAAAAGCACCTGGTGTTTTATCGGTAAATGTTCTGATAATAAATTGTTGTTCTACCAAATCATTGTCAGTAACCCTGATTTCGGTATTTGGGATTAGTCCTTCCAACTGTTTGTAAAAAGCCTTGACGGAATCATTGAGATAGATACGCTCCCTTTTCCAGGTTTCGAAGCCGGCAAATAAAATCTTGTGATCCGACTTTGAATAACCTGCTTCAACGATGTCGACATCCGGATGTGACACAATTACCTTAGTCTCTTTACCAGTAACGCAATCAAATTCCACCAATGCTGTTTTATCTCTATCAAAATTAGAAAGCGCATAAATTCGGCTTTTTATAGTCTTGCAAAACCCGACAGGCGAAATCTTATTCTTAAAATTATTCGTAATTACCGGTTTGAACTTATCCTTTTCAGAGTTTCTGTAAAGCAATGTTTCGTTTACTCCATCACTTGCAAGCGCTAACCTAAGCATCCCATACTCATCTGCAAACCAATTGATTATATTGCCAGGATTCATTTCGGCAAGGGTTAACGTACCATCATTTATATTTAAACGATAGGCATCAAAAATAGTCGAGTCACGGTTATTGAGCGCGATCAATATTTGGTTATTAATAACATTGTCGTAGTCGATAAGTCTTACACGTACTGAATCTACCGGCAGCAAACCTCTGAAATTTTTACCCGTTTTAGATACCGCGTATAAATGAGCACTTTTACTCCGCCCGTTGTCGTTCATAAACAGGAGGTCATCGTTATTTACCCAACAATAAAACGTGGTATTGTACTCGGTTTCGTTGGTTACACGCGTTACATTTCTCCCGTCGATGGTCTGAACAAAAATGTTCATCCGATTTTTGTAGGGTTGCTGATAAGATATATACTTGCCGTCGGGAGAAATTTTGAAGGTCGTTTTTACAGGATTCTTGAAAAAATCTTCAATAGGAATTTTATCCGCACTCCGCTCAAAAGCACAAGCCGACAACAGGAAAAACCCGATAACACTTAACAACTTCAACTGCTTCTGCATAAAATTAACGACCCCTTCCCTACTGGAGATACAAAGAAGGTTTAAAATACTAAAATATGGCTTTTCTAATTTTCAACAAGTAACAATTAGAATACAGCTAGTTTGGAACAGTTTACAATATCTACTATAAGAAAAAAACATAATAGAAAATGAAAAGTAAGCATTTTCGTTATCTTTATCAATACAGGAACAATAACGCTCTGTTTTAAATTTTTATCTCCTTTACTATCATGAAAGCACTGATTTTCATCCTCTTTCTGGTGTCTTCATCATTTCTCTGTTTTGCGCAGACAAATGAAGATATGCTTGCCGGACAGTACGTTCAAAGTGGAGAGTTTGAAAAAGCGCTGAACATTTATCAAAAGTTATTTAATCAGGGAAGAGATCATGCACAGTATTATGATGCATATTTCAACACTCTGATTAAACTAAAAAAGTACGACGAAGCTGAAAAATTGGCTAAAAAAATGGCTGGAACAAACAAAGGCAATTACAGCTACCAGATAGATATTGGCAGGGTTTTGCGAGAGCGGGGCCAGCTGGAAAAAACCGCAGAATTGTATAACAACCTCATAAAAAGTCTTCCTAGAGATGAAATGGCTATACGAGACCTTTCAATAACCTTTTACAGAGCAGATGCCTATGAGTTTTCGGTTAAAACACTACTAAGCGGCCGTAAACTATTGAATGACGAAACAGCATTTTCTTTTGACCTGCTAGCGCTTTACAGATATCAGAAAAACAAAGAGATGCTGGTTTATGAATATGTAAACATCTTAGGTAAAGACGCAAACGTGCAATTAGTAAGCCAGGCTAAAAACGTCTTTTCTACTCTCTTTGAATCTCCAGACGACTATGATGTCTTAAAATCGGCTTTGCTAAGAAAGCTGCAGAAAGACCCTCAAAACATTGCCTACTCTGAATTGCTTGCGTGGCAATATATTCAGCAGAAAGAGTTCGACATGGCCTTAAAACAGATTATTGCCCTTGACAAACGGCTTAAAGAAGACGGCGACCGGGTTTACGATTTAATTACCATTTTCATTAAAAACAAAGCTTACGAACAGGCAGTTGAGGGACTTGAATATTTGTTGACAAAAGGACCTTCCGGTCCTCATTATGTTCCCGCGAAAATCCAGATTTTGTACACAAAAAATCAACAATTAATCACGGGGAAATTTAGTCAGGAGGAGCTGGTGCAGTTGGAAAAAGACTATTTAAATCTGCTCCAGGAATTTGGAAAAACAAGAAACACTGTATTTGCTATCCGGCAATTGGCTTCACTCCAGGCTTCTCATTTAAATAAAGCCAAAACTGCCGAGGTACTTTTGGAAGAAGCACTGAAAATACCGGGACTGCCGGCAGCTATGGTAGGTGAAATTAAACTGGAACTCGGCGATATTTATATTTTAACCGGAGAAAAATGGGAAGCAGCCCTCATATACGGACAGGTAGAGAAAGGTTTCGCAAACGAACCCCTGGGCCAGGAAGCAAAGTTTAAAAATGCCAAGCTTTCTTATTATCAGGGAGATTTTATCTGGGCGAAAGCTCAACTTGATGTTTTAAAAAGCTCAACATCCCAACTTATTGCTAATGATGCCCTAAACCTTAGTTTGTTGATTGCCGAAAACACCGAATCAGAAATCGACACCAACGCCTTAAGAATCTATGCAAGATCTGACTTTTTAATCTTTATTAATCAATACGACAAAGCCCTGAAAACACTCGATAGCATCAAAATACGTTATCCTGAAAACTCTCTTGAAGATGATATTTTAATGTCAAAGGCCCGGATTTTTCAAAAGCAGAACCTTCCTGATAAGGCGATTGAACAACTGAATTTAATTGTAACCAGTCACAGTACTGATTTGTGGGCAGACGATGCGCTCTTTATGCTGGCAGAAATCTATGAAGTCTCGCTAAACGATAAAACGAAAGCATCTGATTATTATCAAAAAATCATCATAGATTTCCCCGGCAGTCTTTATGTCACTGAGGCGAGAAAGCGTTTCAGACTTCTAAGAGGCGATAATCCTAGCTAACAATTAATTGCTTTGCCTATCTTCGCAGCATGATTCTTTACAACATTACCGTCATTATAGATGAAGGAATTGAAAGCGAGTGGCTAAATTGGATAAATCAAACTTTTATCCCAAACGCGATGTCAACTAACCTTCTGGCATCAAGCCGACTTTTAAAAGTGCTGGATTCACCGAACGAAGGTGTTACCTATTGCCTTCAATTTATCGCCGATAACATCGGGAACTACAATGACTTTAAAAATCTGCACGCAGCTGAAATTTTAGACGCCCATGCTCTGGAATTTAAAAACAAATCTGTTTTCTTCAGCTCTGTAATGGAATTTATTGATTAGAAATGACGTTTAAAGAAACATCCATTCCAGGCTTAATTTTAGTTGAACCCAAAGTATTTAGAGATGACCGCGGGTATTTTTTAGAAAGCTTCAACCGAAAAGCATTTTTCGAAGCTGGCATTAATGCAGAATTTGTGCAGGATAATCAATCGCTTTCAAATCGTGGAACCTTACGTGGTTTACATGGACAAGCAGATCCCTCTGCACAAGGAAAACTGGTTCGTGTAATTCAGGGCCGAGTAATAGATATAGCGGTAGACATTCGGAAGAATTCTTCAACTTTCGGGCAACATGTAAGCGTTGAATTAACCGGAGATAACTTTAAAATGCTTTGGATTCCACCTGGCTTCTTACACGGTTTTTCAACATTAGAAGACAATACCATTTTCGCGTATAAAGTAACAAGTCTATACGACCGAGCTTCTGAGATCGGAGTCAAGTGGAACGATCCTGACTTAAATATCGATTGGGGTATCGGAGAGAATGAAGTGATGCTTTCAGATAAAGATCTGATTTTGCCTTTATTTAAAGATTTTAAAAGTCCATTTTAAATATAAAGACCAACGAGAGATTCCTCATTGGTCTTATCATTCCAAACCTTTATTGCTTAATTAAATCATATAATTCGTCAAGCTTCGGCGAAAGCACTATTTCTATCCTACGGTTCCTGCTTCTTGCATCCGCGGTATTTCCAGCTGCTATCGGCTGATATTCGCCTTTTCCTGTCGCTGTAATTCGATTAGATTCGATTTTTTGTTCATCTGCTAAATAACGGACAACGGAAGTAGCACGCAATACACTTAAATCCCAGTTATCCTTAATTTGACCAAGACTCACTACTCGCTGATTATCGGTATGTCCTTCAACAGAGATATTGATCTCAGGCTGAGTCTTTAGTACTTTTCCAAGTTCAGCTAAAGCTTGCCTTCCCTTTTCATCTATCACAATACTTCCACTCGGGAACAGCAATTTGTCGGTTAACGAAACGTAAACCTTTCCATTTCTTATATCCACAGCTAAACCGCTCTGTTGAAATCCCAACAGGGCTTTCTGAAGTTTCTCTTTTAAGGCATTTGTAGCGGCATCGCGCGAACGCAGAATATCTTCAACCTCTTTTAACCTGGCTTCGCGTCGTTGGAGATCTGCCGCCAGCTTCTTGATTTCTGAAGAACTGTTAGCACGAAGGGAGGCGTAATTAGCATCAAGGCCGGACAACTTAGTCTCGAGATCTGCCATACGTCCATTGATCCGGGAAGTATCACCCTTCAATCTTGCGATTTCATCCTCAAGACTTTCAATTTTCACCATCGCATCATCCAATTCCACAGATAATGAATCTTTTTCCGCAATTAAAGTCTGATATTTTTTTGTGGACATCACAACGCAAGAGCTTAAAAAGAAAGCTCCAAATAACAAGAAAAGAATTTTATTCATACACAATATTAAGAAATTGCATTACGCAAAAAAACGATCAAGGGAAATAATCTTTTGAGAATGGAGACAAGCGTATCCGCAGAATTAGCATTTATTAAAACTTTGTCAGAAATATGACTGGTGACCGTAAAACTTTTAAGCTTTAAATACTCAATATTTTCATGATTTGCACTATAACCTTTAGGTGTCGTTTTAAGCACCCCGTCTCTATCCAGATCGCCAAAAGCTTCGATGAATGACGGCTCCTTTAAAATGGTCAGTAAATCAGATCCGTTATAATCAATCTCCTGCCGAATAGCCTTTAGTTCATCAGCTTCAGGAAACCACGAGCCACCAGCCACAAAACACTTCCCCGGTTGAACATGTACATAATAACCCGGGCCTTTAAAATTCTTTCCGTTAGCCGAAATTGCGATTCCAAAATTCGTCTTGAAGGGCGTCTTATCTTTACTAAAGCGGATATCGCGATAAATACGCATGACACAGTCCTTAGGGTTCAAATCCGCGGGAATTGTCGAATCGAACTTAGCTAAGCCTGAAATTAGCCTGGAAGTAAACTGAAGTATATTCTCCCGTGCGAGCTCATAATCGCTTTTGTTTTCATTGAACCACTCGCGGTTATTATTCTCAGAAAGATGTTTAAGGAAGTTGAGAGTCGATGCTTCAATCATTTGGTCTTGTCAAAGGATCATCCCAATTTAGTTCAAATTAATTTTCTCGTCTTTAATGTCAACAAGAATGTCTTTACGCCGATAACGCTTATACCAGATAAATCCAACTACTGCAACTGCCAGATACGGCATTGCCAGAAGATACAGAATACCATCATTAAGACCCTCGCCCTGGTGATTTCCGTGCTGCACAGAGTTCTCCGCATTTAATGTACACATAGAACATTGAGCATCGGCATTAAACGAAATACCCGTAATAAACGAAAAACAGATTACAACCGCACAATACTTAAAAGTCTTCATAATGTTTCAGGACATTCACAGCCACAAAGATAACCTAAAATATAAGTGAGCAGGTTAATTAAAGTGTTAAATTAATGCAAGAAATCCTACCTGGCAGCCGTGTTTCGACTTCGAAGCTGCCATTTAAAATGTGTAATAAGGCGCTATCATCAGATAAACTATAACGCCGGTAACAGTCACGTAAAGCCATATAGGGAAGCTCCAGCGTACTAGTTTCCTATGCCTTGGGACATTCATCTTTAACCCGCTATAGAAACTTAGCAGAACCACAGGCAATACCACAGCAGCAAGAATAATATGGGTAATAAGAATGAAATAATAGATGTATTTTACAATACCCTCTCCTCCATAACTCGTTCTGATACCTGTAGCATGAAAAATTATATATGACACGAGAAACAGGGATGAAAGAATGAAAGTCGTAATATTTAGAATCTTATGTGTTTGAATATTGCCGCCTTTAATTTGATACAGAGAAACCAATAACAACACACTACAGGTTCCGTTTATTATTGCATTTAATTTTGGAAGAAAAAACACCCATGCCGGAACTTCTGAGCCTGCCGGAAAAACAGTGATGACATGACTTTGCAGGATCAAAACAACAAGAAATACTATAACTGAAACTGATGATATTAAACGGACAGCAACTTTATCGTTCATACTTATTTTTTAGGTTTTAACGAGGTAACCTTGCGCAGCTCTTCTGTAATCTGAACTTTAATTTCGTCAATGAGTTTATCAACTTGTTCCTTGCTTGTTGAATTGTAATAACCACGTATTCGTTTATCCGGGTCGACAAGAATCAACATCGGGCTATGAACAACATTTTCAGAGTGGTTAGTTTCAGAAAATGCGTCTACCAAAAAATCTTTTTTAGCAAGTTCGAAAATAAAATCTTTGTTACCGGTAAGAAAACTCCATCTGATTGGATTTGCATTTAAAGAGTTAGCATAAGAATTTAGAACGGCTGGTGTATCATGTTCAGGATCGACCGAAATGGAATAAAACTTAAGCATTTTATTGGCAGGATACTGAGCCACGACACGAGCCATCTGGCGATTCATTTCCTTACAAAAAGTCTTGCAATTTGTATAAAAAAAGTTCACCACTGTAATTTGATTACTGTCTGTGGGTATCCCGATGCTATCGCCGGTATTACTTAACAATTTAAAGTCACGCACAACATGATAAATTGTGTCTGGGATCTTTTCTCCACGTTTAGAGTGAAAAGTAGAAGCAACTTTTTTAGGTCCGAAGATATCCAGAGGTTTATACCTATTCTGCCCCTTTTCGGTAAGTAAATAATATAAAAATCCTGGCACCGCTAACAGGGATACCAGGATTATGATCTTTTTAATAGAAATTTTTTTATTCATTAATTCATGTGCACATTCAGGTATGCCCCTTCGGTAAGCATCAGCACAATCAAATAAACAATAAAGATTAAGGACAAAACGATACTGGTTATCAATCCGTACTTCTCAAATTTTAAATGCATAAAATATGCTACTATATAGAAGGCTTTAAGTAAGGTCAATGCGATGTAAATAAAATTTCCAACGCCCTGGCTCATTATACCTTTTGGAATTAAAACCAATGCAATAATAAATTCAAGAGCGGTAATTCCTAAAAGGTAGAAAAATACTGTCCAAATCTTTTTCTTGGTCATCCCTGCATGCTCGCCATGCGCCTGTCCTTCTGCTGTATGTGTTGTATGTTCTGACGCCATATTAAATTAAATTAAACAAGATAAAAGAAAGTAAATACGAATACCCAAACCAGGTCTACAAAGTGCCAGTAAAGACCAACTTTTTCAACCATCAGGTAACTACCTCTCTTGTGAAAAACATTTCCTACCGTCATCAAAAGAATAATGATATTAATGATTACCCCACTGAAAACGTGAAAACCGTGAAATCCAGTGATGGTAAAAAACAGGTTTGCAAACTGGGTAGCGCCAACCATATCACCCCCTTTGTAAAACTCCGGGATACTTCCCCACCAATACCCTTCATGATGAAGATGAGACCACTCTGCGGCCTGACATCCTAAGAATGTTGCGCCACCAATAATAGTCCATATCATCCAGGTAATTACTTCTTTCTTTGAATTTCTGTGGCCTGCTTCAACAGCAAGAACCATCGTTACAGAACTCATAATCAGGATAAAAGTCATTATTCCCACAAATACAAGGGGGGCACCATGATCAGTTATTCCGGGGATAGATTGGAAAACTTCATCCGGATCAGGCCAGGTAAGTTTACTAAAGCGTTGTGCGCCGTAATAAACTAAGAATGCGGAAAATGTAAATGCATCCGAAACAAGAAAAAACCACATCATTATTTTGCCATACTCGACATCAACTGGTGATTTTCCACCGTCCCAAGCACCGGTTTTTACTTCGTCTAATTGTGAAATAGTCGTACTCATTACGTTATTTTATTGGTTCAAAAGTAAGAAAACATATAAATAAATCCATAGTATATCTATAAAATGCCAAAATATAGATGTCACTTCCAAACGGAAGGTATTTCGAACCGGAGAAATGCCGGTAAGCTTTCCGGTAATAGCTTTGAAAAGCAAAGCTAATCCAACGACAATGTGCAGCAAATGGGCGGCTGTAAACACATAGATAAAAGAATGTGATGCGTTTGGATTGACAAAGGTTACACCCTGATTAAAAAGTGTTACCCAAGCCTGAAACTGAAATAAAAGAAAAGCTATGCCCAGGACAATTGTTATAGCAAGATATAAATTTTGCTTACTAAACTGAAGTTTCTTGCCCGCGCTGTAAGCCAGATGCATAGTTACACTACTTAGAAGGATCACTAATGTGCTATATTTAAACACTTCCGGAAGAAGAGTCTTTATTCCTCTTGATGGATCACCGGCTGTATAAACTATATAACCGCTGGTAAGTCCGGCAAAGAAAATAAATGATGAAACCAAAAATAACCACATCATAAACTTGCGTGCTCTCAGGTTTTCTCTGTCCTGATCAATAGGATTCGGAGTCATAATATCTATAGAATTACTTAACATAATCAAACAATAATACCAATTGTACCAACGGTAGATAGAAGAAAGAACCAAACATTACTTTTCGGGCAGATTCTATATCTAATTTTTTTAGAAGATTAAAAGCGGACCAACAAAATAGTAAACCTGCTATAAGCGAAACTCCGCCGATTATGTAACCACCAAATCCCATGATGGTTGGCAATAAACTAACAGGAATCAAAATAATAGTTGAAAGAAAGGTTATCATAGCGCTGGTCCTGTCGCGTTTAGTAGTGGGCAACAGCCTGAAACCGGCCTTTTTATAATCATCATCTAACACCCAGGCTATAGCCCAAAAGTGAGGAAATTGCCATACAAACTGGATAAGGAAAAGAATAATCGGGACCCAGGAGATTTGTGGATGCTCGAATGCAGCAAAGTATCCGATAAGAGGAGGTAAGGCCCCGGGAAAAGCGCCTATAAAAACTGCGATAGGGGTTCTTCTTTTTGAAGGAGTATAGACAAATGCATACAGGAAAATCGAGAAAACAGAGAGAACGCCTGTCAAAAAATTCAGCTTTACCAATATCAACGTGCCCGCTATTCCCATAAACAAACTAAGCACCAGTGCTTGTCCTGTGGTCATCCTTCCCGCGGGAATTGGCCTGTCACTGGTGCGTACCATTAACTTATCAAGATCTTTCTCGATGATTTCATTAAACCCATTTGCTGCCCCTGTAACTAAAAAGCCACCAATGGTTAAAATCAGCCAGTTTGTCCAGTTAATAAACTCCTGCTCTTTACTCCCTATCAAAAAGGAAACAGAGGCAGAAAACACCACAAGAAAAGTAAGTCTTAACTTAATTAACTTTTTAAAATCTGAAATAAAACTTCCTTCTGTCACTTATCTTACAATTCTGGATTTATATAATTTATTCTGCTTCAATAATAAAAACAGGTAATACTGCGCACCAAATATTAAACTAGCCAGAAACAAATGAACTGTCTGAGCAATAGGTGGCAAAGCAAGGCGGGAGAGAATGATTCCTGTAACGATTTGGGCAATTATTAACAATGTTATATAGATCATGTACCTAAAATGAAGGGTATTTCCCAAATATTTTCTCCTTATTAATACCAGCAAAACCAAATTGAAGATAAAAACAACAATTGCCAGATCGCGGTGCAAATTGAACTGGAAACCGACCTTCTGCATCCATTCAGGCCGTCCCAAATAATTCATCGATTCTGCAACAGCGTCTATTTCTTCTCTAACTTCTGTACCCAGTGCAATTTGAATGATAGTTAAAAATAATGCGATAACAGTTACCACCCGAATTCCGCCAGCATGCTGATTCGACAAGAGGCTTCGATCCCTTAAAATTCTGGCCTGGAAGTATGTATAAATGCTAACAGCAACAATCGCCAAGGCCAAGAGCATATGAACGGTAACTACCCATGACAGCAAATTTGTCGAAACAACGATAGATCCTAACCAGGCCTGAAAAACAACCAATATTAGGTTGAGCCAACTTAAAAAGAATATACGTTTCCGCGACTTTAAATAGGTTAAGGATAGAAGAGCACAGCCCAGCAGAAGAAACCCAGTGAGCGCGCCAATCAATCGGTTGACATACTCAGTCCATGTTTTAGCCGCATTGAATTCTTCTGGATGTAAAATAGTTCTATCCTCCCGAATACGAGAAGCCAATTCACCAAAACCCAAAACGTCAAGACTGCGTGCAAATCGTTCATTCTTCTTTACACGCTGTTGAACAAATCTCTGCTGATAACCGTGCGGAAGCTGAGATTCATTTGTAGGAGGAACTATTCTGTCAAAACATTTAGGCCAATCCGGGCATCCCATACCCGATCCGGTACTGCGCACTATGCCGCCTGCAAGAATCAGTACAAAAAGAAATACAATGGCGAGGAAATTGGCCGCCAAAAATCTTCTTTCACTTGAGGGATACATAGTTTGAAAATAAATTGGGGTATCCCAGTAAGCAATGAACTTACAGCAGATACCCCAAACCTTATTTAATATATAATTAAACGCCTTGTTCAGCTTCTGCCTGTTGCTTTTTCTGCCATTCTAATTGTATTCTTTCCGCCTCAGGATTTCCTTCAAAGTCGTGAGGCAAGTTTGAACTCATAGTTTGAGAGAAAGGAGTTGTCTGCGGAATAAAGTCCTCCGCGTGACCAGGCTTACTGTAATCGTATGGCCAACGGTATACTGTTGGAATCTCGCCAGGCCAGTTCCCGTGAAGGTGCTCCACAGGAGTTGTCCATTCCATTGTATTTGATTCCCACGGATTTTGAGTAGCCTTTTTACCGTAAAATATTGAATAGAAAAAATTCCAAAGGAAAGCGACCTGCCCTAAAGCTGCGATGATTGCAGCCCATGAAACAAAGGTATTTACCGTTAACCATTCTTTCATGAATTCGAATTCGGTGAAAGCATAATAACGACGAGGTACGCCATCAAGTCCCATAAAGTGCATTGGGAAGAATACCAGGTATGCTCCAATGAATGTAAACCAGAAGTGTAAATAACCAAGTTTCTCGTCCATTAACCTTCCAAACATCTTAGGATACCAGTGGTACACACCACAAAGCATTCCGCAAATTGCTGCAGACCCCATCACAAGGTGAAAGTGTGCGACAACGAAATATGTATCATGTAAAGGAATATCTAAAGCTGCATTACCAAGGAAAATACCTGTTAAACCACCAGAGATGAAGAACGAAACCAAACCGATTGCAAACATCATAGCCGGAGTGAAACGGATATTTCCGCGCCAGATAGTAGCCAGCCAGTTAAATGATTTCACGGCAGAAGGCACCGCAATAATCAAGGTTGTTATCATGAACACCCCGCCTAAAAACGGATTCATCCCGGTAACAAACATATGGTGTCCCCACACAATAAAGGATAATACACTAATTCCAATTAAAGAGTAAACCATGGCATGATACCCAAAAATTGGTTTACGTGAATTTGTAGCCATTACCTCAGAAGCTATACCCATTGCAGGCATAATCACGATGTACACTTCGGGGTGGCCAAGGAACCAGAACAAATGCTGAAACAAGATTGGGCTACCACCTTGCTGAGGTAATACCTGACCCTGAACAACAATTTCCGATAAATAAAAGCTTGTTCCGAAACTACGATCAAATATCAATAATACAACACCGGCAACGAGTACAGGAAATGATAACACACCCAAAATCGCTGTTAAGAAAAATGACCAGATTGTTAATGGCATTTTCCACATATCCATCCCTTTTGTACGCATATTAAGCACTGTACTGATGTAATTTAGTGCTCCCATTAATGATGATGCAATAAAAAACACCATACTGATCAACCATAAAGTCATACCTGCAGCCGATCCTGATATTGATTGGGGCAACGCAGACAGAGGAGGATAAATAGTCCAACCAGCACTTGCAGGTCCACTCTCCACAAAGAAAGATGCCATCATTATAACACAAGCTGTAAAGAAGAACCAAAATGATAACATATTTACAAACGGAGATGCCATATCGCGGGCACCAATTTGTAAGGGAATTAATAGGTTACTAAAAGTTCCGCTTAATCCGGCAGTAAGTACAAAGAATACCATAATGGTACCATGTATGGTAACTAAAGCCAAATAAAAATCCGGTTTAATCCTGCCACCCTCTGCCCATTTTCCAAGAAAAGTTTCCAACAGAGGGAAGCTTTGATCAGGCCATCCAAGCTGGATACGGAAAAGTATAGAAAGAAGCATCCCAATAACCGCCATAATAATACCGGTGATAAGGAATTGCTTTGCAATCATTTTATGATCCTGACTAAATACATATTTAGTCAGAAAAGTCTCATGGTGATGACCATGATCATCGTGGCTATGTCCAGAATGCTCTAATGTATGCTGAATCGCTGTGCTTGCCATATCTCGCTGTATCTGAAATTATTTGTTTAATGCTAATTTATTATTTGCTGAAGCTTCGATCTTCTCAGCCGCCTGCAGCTCTTTCTTCATATCATCGTTGAAGAATAAAGGTTGTTTCGCTATCCACTCTGCGTATTCAGACTCACTAACAACTTTAACAACGTATTGCATGTTATAATGCCCGGCACCACAAATCTTTGCACATAATAATGTATAATTAAATGCAGCGTTGCCAGTTTTCTCACGCATCTGCTCCGTTGTCAAAATCGGAGTAATTTGAAAATATGTAGGCATCCCGGGAACTGCGTTGATTTGAGCTCTAAAGTCAGGAAGGTAAAAGCTATGTAAAACGTCTTTCGAACGAATAGTAAATCGTACCGGCTTTCCAACAGGCAACACAATCTCGCCACCCAGTTTATCGTCCCAGCTTTTTGGATCTTTAAAATCAATACCCAGAGAGTTTGTCGGGCTGGTAAGTTTATAATTTCTTAGACCCAATTCATTGTTATCTCCGGCATATCTCACGTTCCATTTAAATTGCTCGCCAGTTACTTCAATACTCAAAGCGCTTTTTATATCGGCATCAGATGGACTGGTGATTGTCCTCCAGGTAAAGAATCCGTATAAAACCAAAACAGTAAGGGCAAGAGCAGGGATGATCGTCCAAAGTCGCTCAATGAAATTATTGTGAGGGTAGAAGTATGCCTTACGATTATCATTTGCGGAATATCTGAAGGCAAATCCAAATAATAAAATTTGAGTAATAACAAAGACAATTGTTGTAATCACAATTGTAGTCATCATCATAGAATCTAAAACCAGACCGTGTTCAGAAGCTGAGGCGCCCGAAGACATGTTTCCCCAAACCTTGTACGACCAGTATGTACCGTAAAGACCTAAAACAAGAGTTATAGCGAAAAGAACACCTTGGATTTTGTTCCAGTTAAGATGTTTCTTCTTACCGTGAATCTCGCTGGTTAACTCGTATACCCTCAATACTTTTCCTATAATGGCAATGAAAACGCACAAAAGGAAAAAGGCTAAGAGATAATAAGATACCGATTTATATAACTCTGTATTGTCTTTAACTTCAGCAGTTTCAAGTGTACTTGCATCGTCTTCAGCCGTTTCTGTGATTTCTACCGGAGTATCCCCGATTGAACCGATTGAAGAGTTAATTTGCTGTGCTGTATCGGTCGCTGCTGCTGTATCTGCTGCAACCGTCTGTTCTAATGCGCCTTGTGCGTTAGCAAAACCAGAGACAGCCATCAGGCAAACAAACATTATGATAGAGAATATTCTGCCTTTTATTGATTTATTAAACCTCATTTTTTTATTTGCAATTCGTTAATAAATAGCTCTGTCTTTTAGATCTGATGATGTAAGCTCTCCTCCAGTAATGGATGATTCTGCGGCACCAAAGGTTTGCTTGCAAGTTTGGTTAACATGAGGAACGTGAACAGCCCTACAAAACCGATTGCAATTCCAATTTCTGTAATACCAAAATCACGATTGCTTTCTAAGCTACCAGGCATAATCATCATATAATAATCCAGCCAATGTCCACACAGCAATAGAATACAAACAAACATCAGTACGTTAATCTGGCGTTTTGCATCACGTGTCATAAGTATCAGAACCGGAGCCAGGAAATTAATCACGATGTTTAACCAAAACCAGAACTGATATTCAGGCTCCCAACGTTTGTAGAAATAAACGGTTTCCTCAGGTATGTTAGCATACCAGATCAACAAAAATTGTGAGAACCAAACATATGTCCAGAAGATAGAGAACGCGAAGATAAACTTCCCTAGATCGTGTAAGTGATTATGATTAACCCATGTTAAATGACCCGCCTTTTTCAACAAAATAATTGTCAGAGTAATTGCGCATAATCCACTAACCCACATGGCTGCAAAATTGTACCAGCCGAACATGGTAGAGAACCAGTGAGCCTCTATTGACATGATAGTATCAAATGACCATATAGGAGTTGTGAAACCAAATATCACCAAAAATATAGTGGACATTTTAATACTCTTATTGTGATTTGACAATCCGCCAACTTTATCTTCATTATTAGAGTAGCGTGTTAACAATAAAGCGAAAATGCTGTAAATACCCAAAAACACCACCTGACGTACCAGGAAAAATGGTACGTTCAAAAAGCTTGCCTTTTCGGCGATTATCGGATCAAAATTCTCATGTCCTTCTACCGTCAAGCCCTCATGATTCCAGTGATGATATAAGTTGTGGGTAAATAAACCAGCAGTTATAATTGCGATCAATATTACTGCGGAGATAGGCAATACTTTCGCAAAAGCTTGCGGAATGCGAAGTAAGCCTGCGGACCAACCTGCCTGTGCAACAAATTGAAGAGCAACGAAAAATGCCCCTGCAGCGCATACGCAGGTAAAGTAATAACCCATTAAAAGAAGATTTGCGAATGTACGCTCCGCCCTGTGTGCTTCATGGGGATCTAATAAGAATCCATAAGCTATTGCTAATACACCAATTAATATTGCAATGAGGCTCCAGGTTTTTGCTTTACCCGAGAATTCGAATTGTTCGCTGAAATTATGTGTAGTATGATTGTGAGTTCCCATTTTTTGGCTAAAACTTAAAATTGAGCTTTTTGCAATTCATGAACATACATTACGATTTTCCATCGCTCTGTAGGAGAAAGTTGTGTACGATGGGGGCCCATAAGGTTTACACCGTAAGTAATTGTGTGGAATATTTTTCCGTCAGTTAAAGCACTCATCGCGCCTCCTCTTGACGAGTTTCCTGTTGAATACGAAGGTGGCGGAGGAAATTTATCAAGCTTAATAATGCTGCCATCTCCATTTCCTGTTGCACCGTGGCAATGAGAACACATATTACGGTAAAGTGCTCTACCCTCTGCTAAAGAAGTCGGTGTTACGGGAACAGGATTTTTCAAACCGGTACTTGCCGCATTATAACCTTCCAATGTATTTGGATATTCTTCAACAACCCTGTCAAATCCAACCGGAGTGGTTCCTTCAGGAGGTAATTGAGCAGTTTGCTTGTTAGCGAAATTTTCATTTGCCTGATCCGGATTATAAGCAATCGGATCGTACATATTACGGGCATACTCCCACCCCGGACTTTTGTTATCACCGCATGATGATATAAAAGCCACAGATGCAGCAGTAAAAAAAGTAAGGCTTAATATCCTGAGCTTATTCATAACTAACATATTTCCTTTCGTTGTGCATAACTTCTACAGCACCAGCTTCATTTAATAAATCGACGATTTTATCAGGGTATGGATTTGACTTTGCATCAATTGCAATTATAAACCTGTCATTCGTAGCTCTTAGATCCATAACTCTTGGAGCACGTCCGGGGAAAAAATGGTTAGCATAAAAGAAGCATGCCATCATTCCAAAGGATGCAAAAAGCACTGTAAGCTCAAAACAAATCGGAACAAAGTTCGGCATTGCGAACGCAGGCTTACCCCCGATATTCATTGGCCAGTCATAAACCAGCATATAATAAATCATAGAGAACCCGGTAAGTGTTCCGGTAATACCAAAGCAAAATGCTGCGATGGGTAAACGAGAACGCTTGTGGCCCAACTTCTGCTCAATACCATGAATAGGTATTGGAGTATAAGCATCGTAAATGCTTATATTATTTTCCTGTAACTTTTCGATCCCGTGCATCATATCATCAGGATCTTCAAAATGACCTAAAATATATTTCGTGTTGCTCATTGTTAAACTTTTAGGTAGTCTACACTATCATATTTATCCAAAGACTCCTGATAGAACTCAGCTTCTTCTTTCTTCACATGTCCTTCACGGATCTGTTTCTGCTTCACCTGATCACTCGCACTCTTAAGAATCAATTTTACCTCAGCTATCGCAATTGCAGGCAAAACCCGTAAGAACAATAAGAATAAAGTAAAGAAGAGTCCGATTGAGCCAAGGAATATACAAACATCAACTACCGAAGGATAAAACATTGCCCAACTTGAAGGCAGGTAATCGCGGTGAAGTGAAGTAACGATAATAACAAAACGCTCAAACCACATACCGATGTTAACTACAATAGATAATATCCACGAAGCAACAATGCTGGTACGAATTTTCTTGAACCAGAAGAGCTGCGGAGATATAACGTTACAAGTCATCATACTCCAGTAAGCCCACCAGTATGGCCCGCTTACTCGATTCAAAAACGCATATTGTTCGTATTCAACACCAGAATACCATGCTATGAATAATTCTGTCAAATAAGCAACACCTACAATTGAACCTGTCACGATAATGATCTTGTTCATTGACTCAATATGGAACATTGTAATGTAGTTCTCAAAGTTCATTACTTTCCGTACAACCAATAATAAGGTTTGCACCATGGCGAAACCGGAGAAGATAGCTCCTGCAACGAAGTATGGAGGGAAAATTGTGGTGTGCCAACCCGGCTCCAATGAAGTCGCGAAGTCCATAGATACAATAGTATGTACCGAAAGTACCAACGGAGTAGAAACCCCAGCTAGAATCAGGGAAACCGACTCAAAACGTTGCCAGTTTTTCACTGAACCGGCCCAACCGAAAGAAAGAATAGTATAAATTCTTTTACGGAAGCCACTTGCTCTGTCGCGGATAGTTGCAATATCAGGAAGTAATCCTGTATACCAGAATACTAATGAGACAGAGAAATAAGTTGAGATCGCAAATACGTCCCATACTAATGGCGAGTTAAAGTTTACCCACAGCGAGCCAAACTGATTTGGAAGAGGTAAAGGCCAATATGCTAACCAGGGGCGTCCCATGTGTGATACAACATAAGTAGCCGCACAGATAACTGCAAATATGGTCATCGCCTCTGCAGAACGGTTGATAGAGTTACGCCAGTTCTGACGGAACAGCAAGAGTACTGCAGAAATAAGTGTTCCCGCGTGACCAATACCTACCCACCAAACGAAGCCAGTGATATCCCATGCCCAACCTACTGTTTTGTTTAATCCCCATGCACCAATACCTACCCAAAATGTATAACCTACTGATACAACCCACAGCAGAGCAAAAAGTGCCGCTACTGTAAAGCCTATCCACCAGGCTTTATTAGGTTTATTTTCAACGGGAACCAACACATCTTCGGTAATTTTTGAATACGTAATATTCTCACCCGTGATTAATGGCTCCCTTAATATTGATTCGTTATGTGCTGACATAATCTTGTAAACTCTTAATATTAATCAATTAAGCTTGTGCTTCCGCTGTATTTCTAACTTTTGTTTGGTAACCTATTCCCGGCTGAACGTTTAGTTCCTGCAACACATAATAAGTACGTTCGTTGCCCAATGCTTTACTTACTGCTGAGTTCGGATCGTTTTTATCACCGAATATTATTGCATTTGTCGGGCAGGTTTGCTGACATGCTGTTTGGATCTCAAGATCCCTTAAAGGACGCTTTTCAATCTTAGCCTGCAGTCTTCCACCCTGGATACGTTGGATACACATAGTACATTTCTCCATTACCCCGCGAGAACGTGTCGTAACATCAGGATTCAATACTAATTGAGTAAACTCGTTATTCATGTAGTTATCGAAACGTGAATCGTTCCAATAGTTGAACCAGTTAAATCTACGTACTTTGTAAGGACAGTTGTTAGCACAGTAACGAGTACCAACACAACGGTTATAAGCCATATGGTTTAATCCGTCTGATGAGTGCATGGTTGCGATAACAGGGCAAACTGTTTCGCATGGGGCGTGATCACAATGCTGACACAACATTGGCTGATTAACAACCGTTACATCTTCAAGATTATTACGCTCTGCAAGCTCTCCAATCTCACCTTCTTCAGTTAGATTTTTTCCATCTTCCTGGAAACTGTAATAACGATCTATACGAATCCAGTGCATATCACGACGACGGATAACCTCATCGCGGCCAACAACAGGAATATTATTTTCAACATTACAAGCTACCACACATGCTCCGCAACCAGTACAAGCATTTAAGTCGATAGCCATTACCCAGCTATGTCCTAATTGTCTGTGCTCAGGCCATAAATCATATGTTTTATGCTCCATTTCATGTTTTCCGGTTCCTGAGTACGGATCCTGAACATACTTGTCGAAAGTAGTTTCGCGAATAATATTACGCCCCTCGTAAGAGTGATGCGTTTGCGTTTGAGCAAGTTCATACTTCCCTCCTGCTGCTGTTACTTTAACCGACGCAGTTGTTTGTAATGAACCGTTTGCAAATTTCATGAAAGGGAAAGCATTCTTTCCTTTACCATCACCTACTTTACCAACTTTCTCACGACCATAACCTACAGCAATAGAAACTGTACCCATCGCCTGACCCGGCTGGTAAAGAGCAGGAAGAACAACCGAATAGCCGTTCTGAGCCTCAACCTTTAATAAATCGAATTCTACAACTTTTAACTCCTCTGCGTATTTAGGGTTAATGGCAACATAGTTATCCCAGGTTACTTTAGAAACCGGATCGGGCAATTCTTGTAACCAGGCATTGTTTGCATACTGTCCGCCGCGAATAGCTACAGACTCATATACAGTTAATTCGCTGGCACCTTCTCCGCCTTTTGCTAAGGCAGCAGCTGCGGCAAGAATAGCCTGAGACGAAGTATTTACATTAGCTGCAACAGACGCAGATGCTGAAACCGGAGCAGACCCCGCAGTGGTACTAACAACGCCTTTTTGTAAAAGCTCTTTCCAGGTAAGACCTGCAGAAGGAAGAAGATTAGTCTCCCAGTTATTTTTTACAAATTGATAATAGTTCTTTATAGTGTTATCGGACCACAGAAGCAAACTTTGCTCTGCCTGACGCGTATTGAAAACAGGGTTAATAGTTGGCTGAACGATTGTATAATATCCTGCAACAGCATTTGAATCTCCCCACGTTTCTAAGAAATGAGGTACTGGTGCTACAACATTACATAAGGCTGCAGTTTCATCCGAGCGATCAGCAAAAGACACTTTTAATTTTACCTTGCTTAAGCCCTCAGTAAAATCCTTAGAAAGAGCAGAGCTGTATGCAGGGTTGCTGTCCATAAAGAAAACAGCATCAACTTCACCACGCTGCATTTCACCAATTAAGGCAATCAGGTCAGCATCGTTTCCTAAAAATTGATAGGAAGGATTTGCAATATCAATAGTGGTACCGTAACTACCCAATAAAGTGTTGATACTGTTTACTATTGTTTGAGTGGCGATATCGTTTGATCCGCTTACTACCAAAGCTCTGCCCTTTGCAGCAAGTAACTCTTTAGAAACTAAAGCTAATGCTGTTTCAGCTTTGGCACTGCTTAGTTTTTTAGTTGAACCTCCACCGCCAAGGGCTGCATATAAATTTAATAATGCAATTCCTTCTTCGGATGGTTTTAAAGCAACACGAACATCGGCGTTAGTACCGGTTAGGCTCATTCCTGCCTCAAATTGTACATGGCGAGACATCTTTTTATTTTTCAAAGATGCTATGTTACGGTTAACTATATACTGGCGGTTAAACTCAAGAGGAGAAATCCACGTTCCCAGAAAATCCGCACCAAAGCTTACGATCACATCAGCTTTGTCAAAATGATAATGAGGTAAAACGGCTCTTCCAAAACTCGCTTCGTTCGCCTTTAATATCCCGGTATATGAAACCGCATCAACTTGTATGTGTTTTGTGTTCGGATATTTCGAAACGAAATCTGCAATAACTCTTTGGGATGAAGGGCTGTTAATAGTAGAAGAAACAATTCTGATTTTCTTACCACCAGCCTGCACCTTGTTCAATTCGCCTCTTACAAAAGAATCGACGCTACTCCAGGAAGCATCATCTCCGTTTAATTTCGGGCCTTTAAGTTTAGAAACGTCATATAAATCAAGGATCGACGCCTGAGTAACTGCATCTAAGCGACCTCCCCCAAGAATACAAGCTGGATTACCTTCTAATTTGATAGGGCGACCTTCGCGGGTTTTTACTAATATGCCATGGCCCTTGTAGCTTGAAACATAGTAATTCGCCACGCCGGGTGTTACCTCTTCCGGTTTAATTAAATAAGGAATTGATTTGTGTACAGGAGCCGGCTGACAAGCTGCAAGGGTAACGGCACCTAAACCAAAACCCATCGCTTTTAAAAAATCACGACGTGGAGTTGGAGTTTTCAAACCCGCTTCACTCAATAATTCTTCTATTGGTAATGACTCGGCAAATTCGCCTTTATTATTCTCCACAAATTCTGGAGTTGTTTTCAGCTCTTCTAAACCTTTCCAGTATTTTTTATTGCTTTCCATTTAAGCTATATAAACTGTTGCGTAAGTTCTTTTTTCTAATTTATTAATAGTGACATTTACCACATTCGATACCACCCAATAGAGCAGGTGTAATGTGCTGTCCTTTTTTCAACTGATCGTGAGCGGCAATAATCTTATCGTAGTAAGCATTTCCTTTAAAATTCACGTCTTTAGTCTTGTGACAGTTAATACACCATTTCATTGTTAACGGAGAGTACTGATAAACCTCTTGCATTGTCTGAATCGGACCATGACATTCCTGACATTTAATACCAGCCACTTTTACGTGCTGAGAGTGATTGAAGTAAGCCAGATCCGGTAGGTTATGAATACGAACCCATTGAATCGGCTTCGGATCATCCCCATATGTTTTGGTATCCGGATCGTAATCTAAGGCCTTATAAATTTTAGCAATCTCAGGAGAAGTTTCGCCGTTGTATTTATCACTTGCCGTTACGTAATTGTGGCAGTTCATACAAACATTTAATGAAGGGATTGTAGCATTTTTAGATTTGTACGCACCAAAGTGACAGTACTGACAATCAATTTTCAGGGTGCCTGCGTGTAATTGATGTGAGTACTTAATTGGCTGCTCTGGTTGATAGCCCTGGTGAACTCCTGTATTCCACATGGTCATCCATCCCAGCGAACCAAGGAAAATAATAATCAGGATTACAGTGAAACCAACAAACTTTTTGTTTTTTGCTAATCTTCTGAAACGGACTGCGGTACTTTCGCCGGCAACCTCTTCCTCAACAGCAATTCCTTGCTTTTGCATCAATAACCTCTCTAAGGTTTTGATTACGCGGTTTAAAACAAGGATGATGAATAATGCAACCAGAACTAAAACAATTAAACCTCCTAGAAGGTAATCGCTTACGCCCTCGTCAGCTTTAGCTTCACCTTCAGCACCTGTTGCCCCTGCAGCTCCTGCCGCCGGTTTATCGCCCTCTGCTTTGATATAAGCTAAGATATTAGTTATATCTGCATCAGACAATTCAGGAAAAGGTGTCATCACGACTTTGTTATACTCGTTGAAAACCTTTACAGCTTCAGGATCACCAGAAGCAATTAAAGCCTGTGAATTTTTAATCCACTTATTCAACCAGGCAGCGTCGCGCCGATCGGTTATCCCCTTTAAAGCGGGACCTACCACCGCACGTTCTAAACCGTGGCATGCAGTACATTTCTGCTTAAACAGTGCTCCACCAGCTGCAGCATCCCCCGAAGCAGCGGCAGCAGCAGGAACTTCGGCTGTGGCCGAACCTGCGGTACCTTGTACTGCTGTAGCATTTGTATCAGTGCTATTTTGCGCATAAGACTGAATACCAATACATAAGGAAGATACTAAGAATAATGATTTTGCAACACTTCTAAAAAACAATGAGATGCTCCTCATATTATATTTTACACTTAAAATTAGATATGTATTCGAAAGCTGAATGAGATTCCCCCAACATTTTCGGAGGACAAAAGTATAATTAATTAAGCGATGCATGACACTACAATGACCTATATTAACAATTTATAATCGTTCTAAATAAATAAAAAAACGCCTCAAACATTTCAATTGAGGCGTTTTTATTTTGAAAAGAGAAATAGCTGTTTAAACAGATTTTGATTCTTGATTAAAATTTCCCTTCGACATGACAATTGTCATTGATTCCTAGTTAGTTTATTAGATATTACTGTTTTAATATCCAGGCGAATATCAATGGGACAACTATGGTAGCATCCGACTCGACAATGAATTTAGGCGTGTGAATATCTAACTTTCCCCAGGTTATCTTCTCATTGGGCACTGCGCCTGAATATGATCCATAAGAAGTAGTTGAATCAGAAATCTGGCAGAAATAGCTCCAGAAAGGTATTTCATGCATTTCTAAATCCTGATATAGCATCGGAACTACACAAATAGGAAAATCGCCTGCAATACCTCCCCCTATTTGGAAAAAGCCAATTCCCTTACCGCTGCTATTCTTTTGATACCAATCAGCAAGCCACGTCATATATTCAATCCCGCTTTTCATTGTACTGGCTTTCAACTCTCCTTTAATAACATAAGAAGCAAATATATTTCCCATTGTACTGTCTTCCCAACCAGGCACAATAATCGGAAGGTTCTTCTCAGCAGCGGCGATCATCCAACTGTGCTCTACAGGAATTTCGTAATTCTCTTTCATTACGCCGCTTAACAAAAGCTTATACATATACTCATGCGGAAAATATCGTTCACCACTATCCTCAGCATCTTTCCATAACTTATGAATATGCTTTTGAATTCTTCGGAAAGCTTCTTCTTCCGGAATACATGTGTCGGTCACACGATTGTATCCCTGCTCTAAAAGATCCCATTCTTCCTGCGGACTTAAATCACGATAGTTTGGAACACGCTTGTAATGCGAATGCGCCACAAGATTCATAATATCTTCTTCAAGATTAGCTCCCGTACAAGAAATAATAGCTACTTTATCCTGGCGTATCATCTCTGCCAAAGAAATGCCGAGTTCGGCTGTGCTCATCGCTCCTGCCAGAGTAATCATCATTTTACCACCTTCTTCTAAGTGAGTTTCATAACCTTTGGCTGCATCAATCAGGGCGGCTGCATTAAAGTGCCGGTAATTGTGTTCTATAAATTGAGATATAGGTCCTCTTTCCATTGTAATTTTTTAATCGCTAAAAATACTATTTTTTGTTTTGGAGCTTAATTTACTTTTGCAAACATCGGTATTACTTAAAATCTACAGAGAATTGTTTTTCTTTTTTTAACAAGAGTTATCTTCGCAGCGATGAAAAAGTTCTCTGTTCCGGTTATTCTCATTCTAAACCTCCTTATCACGCCTGCCTTTGGCCAAAGAAAAA
This sequence comes from uncultured Sphingobacteriaceae bacterium, assembly GCA_946887045.1. The sequence goes on from CAMPKC010000006.1 coordinate 32,438, forward strand.
TACTAGAACGATTTTTCTCAGACGCGAACGACACCACACGCAAAGGAAGATTTATAATTCTCCCGGCATTAGGTTATGCGCAAGAAACCGGCTTTGAGTACGGATTAGTTTCCTTAACCTCGTTTTATTCAAATAAAGATTCAATTACCAGGAATTCGAGCATTCCCGGACTAATTGCTTTTACCACAAAAAAACAATCAATGCTTACTTTGAAACCGGATGTCTGGTCTAAATATAACCGTTATCATTACGTTGGCGACTTAAGATATCGAAACTTCCCCTTTAAATTTTACGGTGTGGGAGCCAATACATTTGAAGCGGATGAACAACGAATTACACAGAAACTGACAAGAGTAAGCATAGAGGCAGAGAAATTGATGCGAAGAGGTTCGTATACCGGCATTACGGCGAGTTATGAGAATCATAGATTTTATAGCGAAGAACCCGGAGGTATTTATGAAACAAATTCTTTTATTCGCGACAAAGATGGTGGAGATGTACTTTTTGTCGGACTTTCTAAAATATTTGACGCAAGAAATTCGAATGTCTATACCACAAAAGGATCATACATTAAATTAAATTACGCCTACGCTCCTGATTTATTTGGCGGAGAGAACTTTTCGGGCAGTTCGGCAAAACTCGATTTCAGAACATTTAAAGGTTATAATATTAAAACTGTGCTTGGTTTTAACATGGCTTATCACACTATCCAGGGAAGCTCAATCCCCTTTTATCTTTTACCCCAACTAGGAAACGATCAAATAATGCGCGGATATTATACCGGCCGGTATCGCGACAGAAATTTACTGGCAGCCCAATTAGAATTAAGATATCGGGTAATTCCACGTTTAGGATTTGCAGGTTTCGCAGGAGCCGGATCCGTTTATAACTCACGGATTGATCTTGGGAATTTTAAACCAACTTATGGAGCTGGCCTACGGTATTTCTTTGATACGATAAGAGGACTAAGCTTAAGGATGGATTATGCATTTGGCGAGAAAAGAACCGGAGAAGAAAGGCAAAAAGGCTTTTATTTAGCCTTTGGAGAGGCATTTTAAATTAGCCAGAACTATGCTTAATCTGTTTTAACAAAGAAAATTTCGACCCTTCTGTTTTTCATTCTGCCTTCATCCGTATCATTTTTAGCTTCAGGCTTTAAAAAAGCATCTTCAGTAATCTCAATAGGAATATCAATAGTCCGGAGTTTCTGGAAAGCATCTATAACAGATTGGTTCCGCTTTCTGGATAAGTCCATATTATATTCAAGGTTACCAATGCTATCTGTATGGCCGGCAACACGCATCGTATAATTATTCTTAATGCGATCGTAAATAGCAGCAATACCCTTTAACTTACTAATCTCTGAAGGAGGTATATCATACTTATCAAATTCAAAATAAATCTTTGCATTGTCCATATAAACGGTATCCGGCAACAAATCCTCGAGCTTTTTACCCGCCAGAATTTGCTTAGCATCTATCAATCTGCTTAAATCAGGATAATCTATAAAGTTGGGTTGTGAGGTATCACGTTTTGCGGTGAAACTTTTATCCTGAACAAATACTCCCGAATCATAAATATTGTCGGCCACGTCGGCAACAATAATTTTAAAATGGTATTTTTTATAGGGGACAACATATGTTTGAGCGACGAGTTTTTTAGTTATTCCATCAAATTGAAGAAAACGGTACAGACCAGGTTTTGCCTTTTTGACTAACGCTGGGTCGGTGCGGATATGGCCCGACTCGGAATCTTCTTCAGGTCTTGAAGAAAAAATTCTTTTTATGCCCTGCCAGATTGAAAAGAACAAGCCTCGCCTTGTTCTTTCCTGAACCAGTGGGGCCTGTCGTTTGGTGACCGCACTTGAAAACACATTATTATCAATAAACAACTCCTGATTGGCTTTGTGATTTACCGTATTTATGCTTACGGGCTCATTTTTTCCGGGGAGCAGAGCGATATTGCGTGTAGTGCTGTCATCTGACACAAAAAAAGCAAATACATCGTTATAGGTTGAGCCGACATATTCCGGATATTCTTCTGAGCCAAATTGATAGTTGAATTGCAAGCTGTTCTGTACTGGCACGAAATCGAACTCAATCATACTCACATCATATAGATTGGGCTTTACAAGCTTATTCAGATCCTGGTCTCTCTCGGCATCTCCAAAGGCATGGGTTTGGTTGTACTTATTATTTAGGCCGGCAACACTAAATGCAGATCCGGTCGAGAGAACCAAGCCCTTTTGCAGTTCTAAAACATTGGCAGAACTGGTAAAAGCCCCCATAGATAACACGTTACCGTGAAATTTTACATTTCCAATCACAACCCCCTGTCCGGAAAAATTATCCCTGATCCACTTATTAACATCTACGCGTGACACCCGTATTTGAGCATTGCCAGTTAACCCGGCTACTAACGTTAATAACAAGATACTGAAGAGACGTTTGCCCATGTTGTGGTTAGGTTTATGGCTATTTTAAAAATAAATAGAATCCTTCAAAATTTAACAAAGAAATGTTCCTTCTCATGACCCTTTCTGAAATAAACCAATCCGATCCAAAATAAATCCACTGTAAAACTCACCTGAGGATGGCTTTTAATCTCTTCCCATGCTTCCTCCATCCCTTTACTCCAATAAATATCATCGAAAATCAGAATGGTGTTATTATTTACTTTTGGAAGGCACCACCTAAAATAGTCTAATGTTGCCTCTTTCCTATGGTTTCCATCTACAAACACAAAATCAATCGAATCTGTTTGATTTATAATTGCCGGAAATATCGTATCGAAATTCCCGGACAGCAAATTAACGTTTTCAATTTTTAGCTTCTTCAAATTTTCGCCTGCAATGGCGCCCGTTTGCGGACATCCTTCAATTGAAACTACCTGGGCTCCGGAAGCCGATTTCGCAAGATATGCGGTAGTAAGTCCAAGGCAAGTCCCTAACTCTATAATATTCCGGGGGCTGTTATCGTTACAGATTCTGTATATTAACTGAGCAAGTTTTTTAGGCTTAAGAGCATTTTTCGCCAATTGTCTTACCTGCTTTTTTTTGTTGTTGTTTATATGCGAACCTGCGCCAAGATCAGTGATAGTAATTTCCCGCGCATCTGCTAATAAGCTTTTTCGCAATTGTTCTATAGATTCATAATCGATTCGTGGTTTATAATCATAAATTACCTTATCAACCAAATTGTAAACAAATGGTGAATGTATTCCATGACGTGTTTTGGCTTTAAGCCGATGTTTTATGTAAGATTTTAATAACTGAAAATTGATCATGTGCCGGCAAAATTATACAAACCATCCTTATATCAATGTGATGACTAAAGTTTAGCTCACAAAAATTATATAATTCATTAAATAAGTGTCACTCATTTTTATATTTTAGTAAAACATGACGAATGATAAAGAACTAGAATCTTTAATCAAATTACTTGACGATCCGGATGCAGAAGTTTCACAACATGTGGAAGAACGCCTGCTGTCTTATGGAAATGAAGTAATAGAATACCTGGAAAATGCATGGGAGCAATCTTTCGATGCGCTTTTACAGGAAAGGATCGAAAATCTGGTACATAAAATCCAATATAATTCTGTTAAAAAAGAACTGGAACTTTGGTATCATGGCGGAGCTTTTGACTTATTGCAGGGAGTAATTATCATCAATAAGTATCAGTATCCTGATATGGATCCTCTGAAAATCATCAATCAAATTGAGGAGATAAAAAGGGAGATCTGGCTGCAAATGGTTTACGATATGAGTGCCATTGAAAAGGTAAAGATCATTAATCATGTTCTATACAGTATTTATAACTTTTCAGGAAATACCACAAATCATCAGGATCCACAAAACTCATACATTAGTCACGTATTGGAGAGTAAAAAAGGGAATCAGATCTCTTTAGCTATAATCTACTCTGCTATCGCTCAAAAGCTGGACATTCCGATCTACGGCGTAAACTTGCCCCAGCATTTCATTTTAGCCTATATCGATGAAGCGAAGGAGTATATCTCGGAAGAAGGAGTGCTGTTTTATATCAATGCATTCAATAAAGGGTTCATTTTCAGCAGGCGGGATGTCGATTCATTCTTAAAGCAGCTAAATTTAACCCCCGCCAAAGAGTTTTACGAACCTTGCAGCAACGAGGATATTATCCGAAGAATTTTACGAAACCTGATCTCTGCTTATACAAAATTAGGCTACGAAGACAAAGTTAAAGAGATAGAAGAACTGCTTTCAGTTGTTGAAGCGGAAAAATAAGTTGGTAGTTTAGAGATGACAGCGGGACATTGCCATCGGTAACATCTATAAACTACACAACATTTAAAACTCCATTAAATAAGCTTTTATAAAATTATTCAGGTCGCCATCTAACACCGCTTGAGGGTTCGACGTTTGGTAATTTGTTCGATGATCTTTAACACGCCGGTCATCTAAAACATAACTTCTGATCTGTGATCCCCATTCAATCTTCTTCTTACTACCTTCTATCGCTGCAGATGCCTCCTGTCGCTTTCGCATCTCTGCCTCATATAGCTGTGATTTCAGTAAGCGGATCGCATTTTCTTTATTTTGGAGCTGTGATCGTGATTCCTGATTCTTTATAATAATTCCGGACGGCTTATGATATAAACGAACAGCTGTTTCAACCTTGTTTACATTCTGCCCGCCGGCACCACCCGAACGGAAAGTTTCAAATTCTATATCTGCCGGATTTACCTCAATCTCAATAGTGTCATCAACCAGCGGATACACATAAACAGAAGCGAATGAAGTATGACGTTTCGCGTTAGCATCGAAAGGTGAAATACGCACCAGACGATGCACACCATTCTCTCCTTTTAAGTATCCATAGGCAAATTCACCTTCTATCTGTAGGGTAACCGATTTTACTCCGGCCACCTCACCCTCCTGAAAATCCTGCTCGGTTACTTTGTATCCATTTTTTTCAGCCCACATAATGTACATCCGCATCAGCATCTGAGCCCAGTCGCAGCTCTCAGTACCTCCTGCTCCGGCTGTAATTTGAAGGACAGCATTCAACTGATCCTCTTCAGAACTTAACATGTTTTTAAATTCAAGTTCTTCAAGTTTTGTAAGGGCAATTTGATATTGCTCTTTCAGCTCTTCTTCGGTAGCATCGCCTGACTGAAAAAACTCATATAGCACCGCAGTATCTTCCACAGCCGAATTAACAGCGACGATTCCGTCGGTCCAGAATTTCTTTGCTTTAATAGAGTGTAATACCTTTTCGGCGTCTTTGGGACGATCCCAAAAATCAGGTGTAAGTGTTAGTTCTTCTTCAATATGGAGTTCATCAAGTTTCTTGTCGATGTCAAAGATGCCTCCTCAGGGACGTTACTCTGTCCCTTAAATCCTGTAGCTGTTCTTTAGTCATGAGGCAAAAGTAGAACTTTTAATTATTTTAACTGTTCTTAACAAACAAAAAATGAGAGCACTCTACACCATTATCATTCTATTTGCCATGCTAAGCTGCAACTCAGATAGGCAAATAGAAACAGTTGAAGATTCTGTTGCTATTGATTCTATGGAATCAAACGGCACCCTAACCGACACTACTGATATAACTCCGCAGTCAGTGCAAAAAGCTGGAGAAGTTAAAATATTCAAAGGGCTTTATTCGTTCGGCAACGAAGTGAGCACTTTTCGCGAGTGTGAAAAACCCGGCAAACTTTACTGGCTGGAAGATGAGAGCAATAAACTTTCTTCAGCATATAAAAAAGCTACTGAATTTTTGTCGTACCCATACGAGAGTGTATATATTGAGGTTAAAGGATATTTAAAAGGCAAGTCGAATATTGGATATGCCGAAGAATATGAAAACGTGCTGATTGTAACAGATCTGATCTCTTTAAAACCAAAATCCTACCGAACTGAATGTTTTAATTATGAATTTATTTGCTTAGGCAACGAGCCTTTTTGGTCGCTTGACATTCTTCCGGATGAAAAGTTGATAGCATTAAAAGATGTGGGAAGTGAAAAAACCTACACCTTTCCCTATAGTGCTGGTAAAATTGTCGGCAACACGATAACATTTCAGACATCCAATGATAAGAAAGAAACGCTAGAAGCTGTGATTACAAGGGAAAACTGCAGCGATGGCATGTCTGACAGAGTCTATATTCACTCTGCCAAAGTAACAATTAATGGTAAAACGCTAAAAGGCTGCGCTATTAAACAAGGTGATAGTCTCAAATGACCCCCAAGTACTAAGTTTATTCAACAGGATTTTTATCTTCGTCCAAATTTAAGTGTATGCTTCCAAAAATAAATTTCACCCAGACCCAGGCTTATCAATATCTAACCGATCATTTTATTGAAATCAACAATCTGCATTTGCGCGGATTATTTGCCGATGATACTGAACGATTTAACAAGTTCTCTCTTGAGTGGAACGATATCCTTTTAGATTACTCCAAAAACCGGATCACTGATAAAACTATAGCCTTATTAGTCCAATTAGCTAAAGAATGTGGCCTGAAGGATGCGATCGACGCAATGTTTGGAGCTGAACAAATTAATGAAACTGAATCACGTGCTGTGTTACATATTGCTTTACGGAATCAAGGCAATGAACGAATTGTGGTGGACGGGGTTGATGTGATGCCTGATGTAAAGGCGGTTCTTGATAAAATGGAAATGTTTTGCGATTCTGTAATTTCAGGATCATGGAAAGGATATTCAGGAAAAGCTATCACGGATATTGTAAACATTGGGATCGGTGGTTCTGATCTGGGACCGGTAATGGTTTACGAATCATTAAAGTCGTACCGCAACCATCTTAAGCTTCATTTTGTATCTAATGTTGATGGAACACACATCGCGGAAGCGTTAAAAGAAGTTAATCCTGAAACAACCCTATTCCTGATAGCCTCCAAAACATTTACCACTCAGGAGACTATGGCGAACGCTCATAGCGCACGTGATTGGTTTTTAGCAAACGGCGGTTCCGCTGAAGGCGTTGCCAAGCATTTCGCAGCCCTTTCTACCAATGCAAAAGCAGTTTCAGAATTTGGTATTGACACTAAGAACATGTTTGGTTTTTGGGATTGGGTTGGAGGAAGATATTCTTTGTGGAGCGCAATCGGCACATCAGTTGCCCTGGGTATTGGCTTTGCCAACTTTAAGGCATTGTTAACCGGAGCGCACGATATGGATAAACATTTCCGCAAATCCGAATTCGACCAAAACATGCCGGTTATACTCGCCCTTTTAGGAATCTGGTACAATAACTTTTTTGAAGCAGAAAGTCACGCTATTTTGCCTTACGATCAATATATGCATCGCTTTGCGGCATATTTCCAACAGGGAGATATGGAGAGCAACGGCAAGAATGTCGACAGAAATGGCGAGCCTGTAAATTATCAAACCGGACCAGTTATCTGGGGCGAGCCGGGCACCAACGGACAGCATGCGTTTTATCAATTGATTCATCAGGGAACAAAATTAATCCCCTGCGATTTCATTGCACCGGCACAATCTCATAATAAAATCGGATCTCATCATACCCTGCTATTATCTAATTTCTTTGCTCAAACCGAGGCGTTGATGAATGGCAAAACCCACGAGGAAGTGGTTGCTGAACTGCAAGCTTCCGGCAAATCTGAAACCGAAATTGAAAAGCTGGCTCCATTCAAAGTATTTGAAGGCAACCGGCCAACAAATTCAATCCTTGTAAAGAAAATAACTCCGGAAACTTTGGGTGCGCTTATCGCAATGTATGAGCACAAAATATTTGTTCAGGGCATTATATGGAATATTTTCAGTTTCGACCAATGGGGAGTGGAGCTAGGTAAGCAATTAGCGAACAAAATTTTACCGGAACTAGAAAGTGATGCGCAAATCAGCACACACGATTCTTCGACAAATGGTTTAATTAATCAGTATAAAGAGTGGCGTAAATAATTAGCAAACACTCAATTCAACATTCAGGAGCAGAAAAAAACTGCTCCTTTTTTTTATTCTAAAAATTCCGGTTCGACCGAAGCAACCAGAGCTCAAGAAGTTCCGTACATGTGGTATATTGAGTTATTATTGAATGAACTCGCCTGATATAAAACATATCTTATCCGGATGTAAATCCCGCGACCGTAAAAGTCAGAAGGAGCTTTACAAGCAATACTTTGGATTTTCGATGAAGATATGTTTACGCTATGCGGAACACAAAGAGGAGGCTGTAGAAATAGTAAATGACGGTTTTATGCGCGTGTTTACAAACATCAGCAAATACGACGAAAGCAGGCCGTTTAAATCCTGGCTTAGTACCATAATGATTAATACCTCAATAGACTATTACAGGAGAAGAATAAGACGTACGAAGATGGAGGAATTAAACAGCAATCATGAACTGGAAGAGCATGAACATATTTTATCAAGGATAAATTATGAGGATTTAATAAAACTAGTACAAAAGCTTTCAACCGGCTATCGTACGGTTTTTAATTTGTTTGTTATTGATGGCTACTCGCACGAAGAAATTTCAGCGATGCTTTCAATATCTGTTGGCGCTTCGAAATCAAACTTATTTAAAGCGAGGCATAAATTAAGAGAGATGTTAAGCTCCATTGAAACTGACACATCAGGGCCCAGGACTTTTGAAATATCATGAAAGAATTATCTGACAAAAAGTTTGATGAGCTACTAAAGCAAAAAGCAGAATCTGCGGATTTTTTCTTTGATGAATCTGCATGGGATAAGATGGAGCAAAAGCTCCGCAGAAGAGACCGTGTGATTTTTATCAGGAACAGCAGTTTTGTTCTGATGCTTCTTTTTCTTTTTGGTGGAGCTTATTGGCTGTTAAATGGAGATTCTATAAGTGAGAGCAGCAACCAAAATGTACAAAAATCTGAAACTTTAAAGCCCGGGAACGAGACTATTTTACATGGGGACAAGAATAAGTCGCCGATTAAAACAAAGGCAGGAGAAAAAGCAATTGCTGAGGCATCTTTAGGTTCTGAGAAACGATCAGCAATTAAAGCTGCTTCAACTAAGAAAACAAATGAAAAGAGTTTATTGGTCAGGGAGAATGCAATCGACAAACCGTCCAGTTTAAGCATGTCAGACAGCTCTGAGTTTATACCTTTTGTACAACTAGACCGTCTAAATGCATCCGATAACAAATTCCCCGAACCAGAAGAAGATTTAATAATTGCCTCAGCTGAATTTGAAAACGACACGATAAAATCCAAGCCTGAAATAAAGAACTCTCCTAAGAATAGGAAACTGAGCTTTAGTGTAACAGCCTTAGCCGGGCCGGATTTTAGTTCAGTTGAATCAATTGCCGGAAAAAAAGGCAATTTAAATATAGGATTACTTCTAAATACGACCATATCAAAAAAGATCACTCTAAGCTCGGGAGTTAAATACGGATTGAAATCTTATGCAGCCAGTGCTTACGATTATAAACTAAAGAACCCATCACGAGCAGATAAAATTTCAGGGATTGATGCATCCTGTAATATCCTCGAAATTCCGTTGCAGATTTCCTATTCATTGTTCCAAAACAAGAACAATCATATAAAATTATCATCGGGTCTGTCATCGTACCTCATGCTAAAAGAAGAATATAATTTCAAATACACGCCTCAATCGGGTTACAAAGATTATTTGCTGGTAAAAAACAATGCAAACCAGCATTACTTAAGCGTGTTGAACCTGGCGGCCAGTTATCATATAAAACCCAAATCTGCTAACATTCAATGGGCAATAGAACCTTATGTGAAACTACCATTGGGAGGAGTTGGGGAAGGAAATGTGCGTTTAAAATCAAGTGGAATTTCATTGAATATGACTTATGATATCACTAAGAAAAATAAATAATCTGCTTTTGTTAATTCTGCTAACCGGAGGATTAAGTCCATCCGCCCTTGCGCAGAACTTCACCTCAAAGGGGGTAAAGGTGAGATTTTTTTCGTCTACCCCTATTGAAGACATCAGAGCAGCATCTGACAAAGGTGTTGCAGTTTTGATCTCAAAAACCGGCAAAATTGCATTTCAGGTGCCCATTAAAAGCTTTGAGTTTGCTAAAGGCTTGATGCAGGAACACTTCAATGAAAATTATATGGAAAGTGATAAATATCCGTATGCAAAATTTGATGGTAAGATAAACCAGGAAATAGATTTCACTAAAGATGGGGAATACAATGTGAGTGCCACAGGTGCACTGTTAATCCATGGAGTCATTAAACAGCGTACCATTCCCGGCACAATAAAAGTAAAAGATGGCCAGGTACAGATACTTTCAGGTTTTGACGTAGCATGTGCTGATCACAAAATCAAAATCCCGAAACTCGTTTTCACCAAGATAGCTGAAGTTATAAAAGTTAATGTTGATGCCACTCTAAAACCTTAAAATAAAATGCAAAAAATCTACACAAGTATAGTCGTACTATTCCTTTTCAATTGCTGCGTCTTTGCGCAGGATACAGATTCGCTGCTACAGTCGCTTGACTCATCTAAATATGCAGGAGGTAAAACCAGCGCTACGTTTAAGTCGACCAGAATAGTTTTGTCGCATTCGAGCGAAACTCAAAAAAAACATGATTTGGATTTACGCATCCGTCATCATTTTGGAGATATCGGAGAGGAATTTGGTAGTTCACATACATTGTTTGGACTTGACGGAGCTACAGACCTTTATATTGGCTTGGACTTCGGACTAACAGATAAATTAACCCTGGGTATCGGCAGAAGTAAACGCGAAGAACTCTATAATTTTTTCATTAAACAAAAAACGATTCAACAAAGTCAAAGAATTCCACTTACGATCACACTTCTTGGGCAGGCCGGAATTATTGCCAGAGAAGAAAATTTTAATAATGAATTTAATGGCGACTCGACCAGGAACAGCTACTTACTTCAGGCAATCATAGCGAAAAAGTTTTCAGAACATCTTTCTTTGCAAATTTCACCAACCTACCTGCTTCGCTCTGAACATATCGCTTTTGGCGATCAGCAAAATCTTTTCAGTCTGGGCTTTGCAGGTAGATTCAAATTAAGCAAGCGGCTCTCTTTGATCGGCGACTATCAACTTGTGAATGCTTTCGGCCGCCCGGACAGCTTTTCTGAAAGCTATTTTAACCCGCTTGGCGTCGGATTAGAAATTGAAACCGGCGGACACGTATTTTCTCTCAACTTCATGAATTCCGAATATATTATTGAAAACAACTTTCTGCCGGAGACAAAAAAGTCGTGGAATGATGGAGGTGTACGCTTCGGATTCACTATCTCAAGAAATTTCAGTCTCGGAAGATCAAGGAATCCGGATACCCAATCAAAAATCTATTAAACAGCACGTTATGGAAAGAGACGAATTTTTAAAAACACTGGGAATCAGCTTTGCTCTGGCATGTACAGGCACCTGTTTTCAGGCTTGCAGCAAAAGTGGAGATGACGACGACACTGGAACGCCAAACTCCGGCAGCAATACTGTTAATGTGGATATTTCGACAATGGGATCGGTTGGGAGTCAGACCACCGTAAACGGAGTACTATTCTTTAGAATTGCTTCAGAAAACACAGCATCATCCTTTGTTGCTACAGAATCAGCATGCCCGCATCAGGGCAATCCCCTTACATGGCAACAAAATAATAATAGAATCTTTTGCAGCCTACATTCTTCAACGTATACATCCGCTGGAGCGGTAACAAATCAGCCAGTTGGCGGAGGGAGCACGAGAGCCCTTAAGATTTATTCTGTGACATTAGCAGGCACCACTTTAACAGCGACAAAGACTTAATTTTCGGTAAGTTAATGTAGGGGCGATTTTTAATCATCCTTACAATATTTTTATTTCGAAAAGCTTATTCCACTTTTTGCCGGTAACAAATAAGCGTTTGCCTTTAGCGTCCCAAGCGATTCCGTTTAACACAAGGCCCGAATCAAATCTGTCTTCATAAGGGGCTAATGCCTGCAAATTCAGTTCAGCCTCAACCCCGCCGGTGTAAGGATCAATAATAATTATCCGATCCTGCATATAAACATTGGCGTAGATCTTCCCATTGATATACTCCAGCTCATTCAAATTACTTACAGGTCCTTTGTTATCGTAAACATCGATAGAGCTTTGCACTTGATACGTATCCTTGTTGAGCTTATAAATTGAGTGAGATCCGTCTGTATTAAGGATGTGAGTACCGTCAAAAGCTAATCCCCACCCTTCCCGGGTGCCTGTTGTGTAGGGAAACTCACCGAGTTTTGTCAAGGTATTTTTATCAAATACAAAGCCAACTCCTTCTTTCCATGTCAGCATAATAATTTTATCTCCTAACAAGGTTATCCCTTCAGCAAAAAACTGTGACCCCAAATCCGTCTTTTGCAAAACCTTGCCCGATTTAAAATCAACTTTCCGTAAGCTTGAGTGACCATACTCACCATCACTTTCGTATAAAACCCCATCGTGATACTCTAATCCCTGAGTGTAAGAGCTGGTATCATGCGGATAAGTGTTTACTACTTTGTAGCTATATTTTACCGGAGCATTCGCGGGAAATAGTTGGATATTAGTATTTATTTCGACAGAATCGCCGGCCGTATAAATAATGGCAGTTACTAATCGTCCGCCGAAAGGCAAACCGGTGGTTGGAAATTTCACCGCTTGAGTATCGCTGCGGCTGGTTATATATTTTGAATCAACAAAGTATGCAATGGAATCAAATCTCCCAGGTTCTGCGTCGGTTTTTAATGTGATAGTTTCGCCCGAAGTTACTCTGCTTCCCTCAACAGGAGAAATGATATAAGTGGATTTATCAAGGGATCTCTTACATGAAAATAAAAACAGAGTTAAAGTTCCGGAAAGAACAACAACCTTATATATTTTTTTACCAAAATGCATCTTCAATGTGTTTTAATTTATATGCTCCATCATTTGAAAAAAGTATGGATACGATGTCAAATCGAATTTCACCTTTGAAATCCATGATGTAAAGATATTCTTCTGCAGCCTTTTGCAAAAGTGTTTGTTTAGCTTCATTTACAAAATCTTCTGGCTGACCAAATCCAGTTGATGTACGGGTTTTTACTTCCACGAAAATGATACGCTTATCGCGATAAGCAATCAAATCTACTTCAGCTTTGCCGAAGCACCAGTTCTCATCAAGAATTTCATAGGCATTTTCCTCAAGATACTTTTTGGCGATGGATTCGCCCTGCTGGCCTAAAAGATTGTGGGTAGCCATTACTTCAAAACTACAGATCCTAAAAAGCTGGAAATACCTTTTTCAACCTCCTTCACACGCAAATAACGTTGCATCAAAATGATTTGATTATCCTCATCGGTTTCCTGCTGAATCTCCAGTCGAATATTTTTAAGAATACGGTCAACCTTACGTTTCTTCAAGTGAAAAATCCCGCCTAAAATGGTGGCTCGCATATTTTCGGTCTCGTTACGAACATAAATCTTCCGCTTGTTATACCAGTTTTCACTTAAATTATATTGAGAAGAAATCAGAGAAATTGCAAGCTCGGAAATCCTGGCGTCAGAATGGTTAATAAAATCTTGCACCGTTGGCAGCTCTCCATTCTCAATGCGCTTATTATATTCTTCTAAAACACTTTTACACTGCGGATTATCAAAAGTCACATCGGCCAGATTGGAAATAACGTATGGCGCGATGTAGGTATCCGTAATGCCGTCCCAGTGAACCAGCTCATGTCCATAATTTAAAAGCAAGCGAACAATTTCCTTTTCCTGAAATTCGTCATTGTCGGTATAGGTCTCCGCATCGAAAAATCCTTCGGGGGGAGGTAACTCCTCAGGTCTTCCGGCAGATGGTTCAGGCCTGTTATTCTCTCTTTTATTTTTATTGAGCCTTAACTTATTTAATTCGGCAATCAGAACACGCTCTTCAATTTGCAGCAAAGAGCTGCATTCTCGCACAAAGACTGAAGCTTTAATGTCATCGGGAATTTTGGCGATGCTATCAACCACATCATGTATAATTCCAGCCTTTTTTATGGGATCATTCCCTGCATCCTTTAGCAGGATAGAGGTTTTATATAAAATAAAATCTTGCTGGTTTTTTTCGAGGAAAGTTTTGAAAGCGGCGCTTCCAAGCTTTTGAACGTATGAATCGGGGTCATTCCCTTCCGGGAAAAGAACCACTTTCACATTCAGACCCTCTTCCAAAATCATATCCAAGCCTCTCAGTGAAGCTTTAATTCCGGCGGCATCACCGTCGAAGAGGATCGTTATGTTTTTTGTAAAACGAGAAATGAGCCGGATTTGCTCGACCGTAAGTGAAGTTCCCGACGAAGCAACCACGTTTTCTATACCCGCCTGTTGGACAGAAAGCACATCTGCGTATCCTTCAACCAGGTAACAATTATCTAAATCGCGTATCGCTTTCTTGGCAAAGAAAAGTCCGTAGAGAACGTTTGATTTATGATAGATTTCACTCTCCGGAGAGTTTACATATTTGGGTACGTTCTTGTCGGTTTTAAGAGTTCGCCCGCCAAAGCCGATGATCCTACCTGTAAAGTTGTGGATCGGAAACATCACCCGTCCGCGGAAGCGATCGTATAATCCTCCTTTGTCGTTCCGGATTGACAGTCCGGTTTCTTCTAAAAATTCTTCCTTATATCCTTCCCGTACAGCTTTTTCGCCTAAAGCGCCCCATTCATCCGGCGAATAGCCGAGTTCGAACTTCTTAATAATGTCATCCCGGAAGCCTCTCTCTTTAAAATAACCTAAACCTATGGTTTGCCCAGCCTGTGTTTCCCACATGTTGTGGCTGAAAAACTTGGCCGCCCATGAAGAGATCACAAAAAGACTTTCCCTGCGGCTATCAGCCACCTGTTGTTCGGGCGAGGCTTCAATCTCCGCGATCTCAATATTGTATTTATTAGCTAAATACTTTAACGCTTCCGGATAAGAGTACTTCTCGTGATCCATGATAAAGCGGGTAGAATCACCGCCTTTACCGCAGCCAAAGCATTTATAAATTCCCTTATTTACTGATACGTGAAAGGAAGGAGTTTTCTCATTATGAAAGGGGCAATTCCCAATTAAACTAGTACCACGTTTTTTAAGATGCACAAAGTCGCCAACCACCTCTTCAATACGAGCGGTTTCCAGGATTTTATCGACGGTTTCTTTGGCAATCATCAGGAAAAATAAAAGGATTTAATGTACACAGAATTCCGGACTACATCAAGCTTACTTTTTGCCTGGTTTGTAGCCCTTATGCAAGATCAGGAAGCTCGCCTTTTCTTCCTTTTTTAATGGGATATCCCAATCACCCTGATAACTTATTTTTGTAGGCAACAATACCTCACCATTATCAAAATAACCCAGCTCTATATTCATCTGCACATCAAAATCAAACGCAATATTATCGTACTTCATATCCACGTATCGGCCAAGAATCTGGAAGTTTCGCTTATCGAAGATCGTGGTCAGCTCTTTGATCATTAGTCCGTCTTCCGTCCACCGGGTTATATCGGGTTTAACTTTAACCGTAAATTTATATACCGGGATGGAATCCAGATATGTGCTGGAAAAAAAAGTATAGTTATAATACTGACGCATGTTGGCAGTAAAGATTTGAGTTTTTCCGCCAATAATCGGAACCCCTTTAATCGGCCTTCCGGGACTAAAAATCAATGTTTTTAGCTTATCCTTATAGGATTCATTCGTTCCCCCAGCCTTTCCCGAAGATGGAGCGGCAGACTCAAAATCCGAATTATAAGGGTTCATGAAAATGTAATCAAACATCTCAACAGTGTACAATTGAAACTTGCCGTTCTTTTTATAAAGTTTACCACTATCCTGCTTAGCTAAGAACTGCATTTGGTATGGGCCATTGTTATTATGGTAGATCTTACGAAACACTTTCCCCTCGATCTTATTTTTTTTATCATATGTAAACACCCTGTTTTCAGCTGTGAAACTGTATTTTTTCATGTTGCTGAAAGCTTCGTAAAAGCTGGTATCTTTTAAGATCTCATTAATAAATGTCTCAACAGTAAGTCTTTTTGCTGTAATATTTATTACCGTATCAAATGTGACAGTGAGAACTGTGTCGGGATTATAACGAGGAATTTGCTGCGCCTCGGCAAAAAAAGATATTGTTAAGAAAAAGAAGGCTGTTATTATATTTTTCATTAGAATATAATTGTTTTTACGGAGATGAAGCAATCATCTTATTTAAAGCAGGTGAATAAGTTTGCGACAAACCCGGAAGACATTTCAAAAAAACCGCAAAAATCCGCCTAATTTCCTAACTGTTTCAAAGCAGTGTAAGCCATTAATCCTACGCCTGTTTTTAAAGCGCTTTCATCAATGTTAAATGTCGGTGTATGTACTGAAGATGTAATTCCCTTCGCCTCGTTCCGAATTCCTAAACGATAAAAACAAGCGTCGGAAACCTGAGAATAATACGCAAAGTCTTCTGCAGCCATCCATATATCGATATCCAGCACGTTTTCCTCTCCAAGATAATCTACCGCGCACTCGCGAACCTTAGCGGTCAGTTTTTCCTCATTTACAAGAAATGGATAACCATTCACAATATTAAAATCGCAGCTTCCACCCATGCTTTCAGCGATCCCTTCCGCCATTTTTTTCATGCGCTTATGAGCTTCCGCACGCCATGTTTCATCCATGGTTCTGAAAGTGCCTTCCAGTTTCACTTCATTAGGTATGATGTTAGTTGCACCGTTTGCAATTACTTTACCAAAAGACAATACTGTAGGGAGCTTTGGATCGGCGACGCGGCTTACGATTTGCTGCAAAGCGACGATGATGTGCGACGTGATTAAAACGGGATCAATATTTTGCTGAGGCTGTGCACCATGGCCACCTTTTCCTGTAACAGTGACATACAATTCGTCGGTAGAAGCCATGTATTTCCCCGAGCGGATACCTATTTTACCGGCATCGATCAAAGGCATAACATGCTGGCCGATAACAGCCTGGGGTTTCGGATTCTCCAGCACTCCTTCTTTGATCATTACGCTTGCTCCGCCGGGTAGTTTTTCTTCTGCCGGCTGAAAAATAAGTTTTATTGTGCCACCAAATTCGGATTTCAGTTCTGTAAGAATCCTCGCCACTCCAAGTAAAGATGAAGTGTGCACGTCGTGTCCGCAGGCATGCATTATGCCTTCATTCTTCGATTTATAAGAAACATCGTTAGCCTCTATAATCGGCAGAGCATCCATGTCTGCACGCAAAGCGATGACAGATTCAGAGGGCTTGTCGCCCCTTAATAATCCTACAACGCCCGTGTCAGCCATTGGCGACCATTGAATGCCTAAGGCATCAAGCTGAGACTTAACAAATGCGGAGGTTTGATACTCTGCAAATGACAATTCAGGATTCTGATGCAAATGCCTGCGAATGTCGATCACATCGGAGTGAATACTTTCTGCTAAGGCCCGGACTTTTTCTTTTAACATTTAGTGCAATTCAAAAATTAAAAAATTAAAAACTGAATGAACTTTATAACACTAACCTTATTCCAGACCTGCACCATGGCAGTTCTTATATTTTTTCCCGCTTCCGCAAGGACAAGGATCGTTTCTTCCAATTTTAACCTCTGCTCGTACCGGCATTGTTTTTTGGATTTCACGAGTATCTTCCATTGGAGCGCCACCAGCACTTGCTAATGCAGCAAGCTGTGGTTTAGAAACTTTTAATTTAGACAGATCTTGTTTGGGTTGCGGACGAGCCTCTCTTACCTCTTCCGACTGCTGAGATGGAATTCCGCCCTTAAATAAGAAGCTAACCACTTCTTTATTCACCGTTACAAGCATTTGTTTAAATAAATTAAACGCTTCCATCTTGTAAATAACCAATGGATCTTTCTGCTCGTAAACCGCATTCTGAACGGATTGCTTTAACTCATCCATTTCGCGAAGGTGCTCTTTCCATGACTCATCAATCAAGGCAAGAACTACAGTCTTTTCAAAAGATTTAAATACTTCTGTTCCTTTGCTTTCTACTGCTTTTTTAAGATTTGCAGAAACCTGCATTCCCCTGATTCCATCTGTAAACGGAACAATGATATTTTCTATAAACTCTCCACGTTCTTCAAAAACCTGTTTAAGTACCGGGTAAGCTTGCTGAGCAATCACTTCAATTTTACGCTGATAGTAATCAGTTACTTTAGCAAACATACGCTCGGTTAACTTAGCTATTGACGAGGCAGTGAACTCATCTTCAGTAATTTCAGGATCGATTGAGAATATCCTTATCAACTCTAATTTAAAGCCTTCAAAGTTTGAGGTTTCCTTGTACTCAGTTATAATATCTTCAACCGTATCAAAAAAGGTATTGTTCAGATCCACTTCAAGGCGTTCGCCGAAAAGAGCATTTTTACGTTTAGCATAAATAACTGATCGCTGCGAGTTCATCACATCATCATACTCAAGCAAACGCTTACGAATACCAAAGTTGTTTTCTTCGACCTTCCGTTGTGCACGTTCAATTGACTTAGTGATCATTGAATGCTGAATTACCTCACCATCTTCAATCCCCATTCTTAACATGATGTTTGAAATCCTTTCAGAACCAAACAAACGCATTAAATTATCTTCAAGAGACACGAAGAATTGAGAGGATCCAGGGTCTCCCTGACGACCTGCACGACCGCGTAACTGCCTGTCAACACGACGGGATTCATGACGCTCAGTACCGACAATGGCTAAACCTCCGGCTTCTTTAACACCTTCACCTAATTTAATATCCGTACCACGACCAGCCATATTGGTGGCAATGGTAACTGTTCCGGCTTTACCCGCTTCGGCAACAATATCTGCTTCTTTCTGGTGAAGTTTCGCATTTAACACATTATGCCTAACACCTCTCAGTTTCAGCATCCGGCTTAATAACTCTGAAATCTCAACGGAAGTTGTACCAACCAAAACTGGCCTTCCAGCCTGAGTTAATGACGCAATCTCATCCACAACCGCATTGTATTTCTCGCGCATGGTACGATAAACCTTATCCTCCATGTCTTTACGTTGCATCGGTACGTTAGTTGGGATTTCAACTACATCCAATTTATAGATCTGCCATAGCTCGCCTGCTTCTGTAGTGGCCGTACCAGTCATACCGGCTAGCTTATGGTACATTCTGAAATAGTTCTGAAGAGTAATAGTTGCATAGGTTTGAGATGCGTCCTCAACCTTTACATTCTCTTTAGCTTCAATCGCCTGGTGCAAACCATCAGAATAACGACGACCTTCCATAACACGGCCGGTCTGCTCATCGACGATTTTGATTTTTCCTTCGTCAATGATGTATTCAACATCATTTTCGAACAAAGTGTATGCCTTTAACAGCTGATTTACAGAGTGAATCCGTTCTGATTTCACTGAAAAATCACGCATCAAAGAATCCTTTTTAGCAAGTTTCTCTTCTGTGCTCAGAGTCGATTTTTCTATATCGGCTATTTCGGAACCGACATCCGGCATCACAAAGAAACCAGCATCTTCGCCTGAAGCAGTAATTAGCTCAATACCTTTCTCAGTAAGTTCTACCTGGTTATGTTTTTCATCAATAATAAAAAACAACTCTTCGTCAACCTTTGGCATTTCCTTACCCTGATCCTGCATATAGTAGTTTTCAGTTTTGGTAAGAACCTGTTTGACGCCCGATTCACTCAAGAATTTGATTAAAGCCTTACTTTTCGGCAATCCGCGATGTGCCCGTAATAAAGCCAGTCCGCCTTCGTTAACACCCGACTTACCATCAGCAATTTGTTTCTTAGCTTCATTTAAGGCTGTGTTGACAAAACTTTTCTGAGCATTTACCAAGCGCTCGATGCGAGGTTTCAAATCATAAAATTCGTGTTCATCACCTCTCGGTATCGGACCTGAAATAATTAATGGGGTACGTGCATCATCAATTAAAACTGAATCGACCTCATCCACCATAGCAAAATGCAGTTTCCGCTGTACAAGGCTTTCTGGCGATTGCGTCATGTTATCACGCAGGTAATCGAAACCAAACTCATTATTGGTACCAAAAGTGATGTCGGCTAAATAAGCATTACGCCTGCCTTCAGAATTTGGCTGATGCTTATCAATACAATCAACGCTTAACTCATGAAATTCGAATAAAGGACCGTTCCACTCGGAGTCACGGCGGGCAAGATAATCGTTAACAGTAACGATATGCACACCCTGACCAGCAAGCGCGTTCAGATATGCAGGTAAGGTTCCAACAAGAGTTTTACCTTCACCTGTAGTCATCTCAGCAATTTTACCCTGGTGCAATACGATACCACCAATTAGCTGAACATCATAATGAATCATGTTCCACACAACCTCGGTACCTGCTGCTAACCAGGTATTGTGGTGAATTGCCTTATCGCCTTTTATCTGTACGTTATTTTTGCGAGCGGCCAATTCGCGGTCGAATTGAGTAGCTGTAACTTCAATAGTTTTATTTTCCGTAAAACGACGGGCAGTTTCTTTCACCACCGCAAATGCCTGAGGAAGAATTTCCAATAAAACAACCTCAAGCTGCTTATCGCGGTCTTTACCTAGTTTATCTACTTTATCGTATAGATCCGTTTTATCATGAATGGACAATTCAGAATTTTCAGCTTCTTCTTTCAATTGCTGAATTTCCTGATCTATTGCAGCTAAAGCTTCTTTTATTATAGCTTTAAATTCCGCAGTTTTCTGACGCAATTCATCATCGCTTAGCGAAGCCAGTTTTGGATATTCTGCTTTAATCTGTTCAACCAATGGCTGAATTTGCTTTATATCGCGTTCGGATTTACTTCCGAATAGTTTATTTAAAAAACCTAACATGTTGTATCGAATGAACTCTGTTTTAATCAATAACTACGCCATCAATGGCGATAAGCCAATATGACATAATTGCAAGCAAAATTAATTTTATTTGCTGAATAATTGCTGGGAAAAGCAATCTATTATATAACTGGCAGAGTGAAAAAAAATTGCTTGATAAAAAGCGGAGAAAATGAGCTTTAATTCGTTGAATTGATAAAATCACCGCGTTATGGAATATAGTACCCAATGCGAGATTTTCTTACTGATGTTTTTAAACAAGCAAATTTTCAGCCATCCCTGACCTTATAAGGTTAAATTCCGACGCTAATACATATCTAAATTCCCTTTAACAATATAGAATTTTATCTTTGCGCCATGAAAATCCTTTTACTTGGTTCTGGCGGAAGAGAAAGCACTTTTGCCTGGAAGATATCGCAAAGTCCATTATGTAAAGAATTGTATATTGCTCCGGGTAATGCCGGAACCGGTACTTATGGAAAAAATATCGATTTATCTGCCACTGATTTTAAAGGCATTCGTCACTTTGTTGTTGATAACGATATTAACCTGGTAATTGTAGGGCCTGAGGAACCTCTTGTAAAAGGAATTCATGATTATTTCCTTGCACACGACGAACTTAAAAATATCCCTGTAATAGGACCTCAACAGGAAGGCGCACAACTTGAAGGAAGTAAAAACTTCTCGAAAGCATTTATGAGGCGTCATAATATCCCAACGGCCGCTTCAGCCTCATTCACGAAAAATTCTTTAAGCCAGGGACTATCATATTTAGAAACCCATAAATTACCGATAGTACTAAAAGCTGATGGTTTAGCAGCAGGAAAAGGCGTGTTAATTTGCCAGACTTTAGAAGAAGCTCAGACTGAATTAATAGCGATGCTTCAAGATGCTAAGTTCGGAGAAGCCAGCAGTACAGTAGTTATCGAAGAATTTCTTACCGGAATCGAACTATCTGTTTTCGTTTTAACAGACGGCATCAGCTATAAAATATTACCAGAAGCAAAAGATTATAAGCGCATCGGAGAAGGAGACACGGGATTAAACACCGGAGGAATGGGTTCTATTTCGCCCGTTCCGTTCGCGGATGCTGCCTTTATGAAGAAGGTAGAGGAAACGATTGTTATCCCTACCATTCATGGACTTAAGGCCGATCACATCCCTTTTAAAGGATTTATTTTCATCGGTTTAATGAATGATAACGGGGAGCCTAATGTTATTGAATATAACGTGCGAATGGGCGATCCGGAAACTGAAAGCGTTCTTCCACGCATAGAAAGCGACTTTCTGGATTTATTACTGGGGGTCGCGAATGAAAACCTTGCTGAGAAAGAACTAAAAATTTCTTCCAAAACGGCCGCAACCGTGATGCTTGTAGCGAGCGGTTATCCGGGCGAATACATGAAAGGAAAAGTAATATCAGGCCTTGAAAACATCCGGGAGTCGTATGTATTCCATGCCGGAACCCAGCTTGATGATAGTTTAATCAAAACATCAGGGGGACGAGTTCTTGCTATTACCTCTTTACAGGATACGATGTTTGACGCCGTGCAACAAGCTGTCGCAGATGCTGGAAGGGTTTATTATGACGGTAGGTATTTCAGAACCGACATCGGTTTCGATCTACTATAATAAGGAGAGCTCTGCAAATGCGGAGCTTTCCTCTTTATCAACATTTCCCACATCTCTTCGGCTAACGAATTGATACATAGTTTGCTGTCAGATATAAATAGCACAATAAAAAGGATTTTTAATACTTTTGGCATATATTTATCCAAACGCTCCTTTGAAAATGCACTCGAAAACCCTAATTATTCTACTGCTGCTTGTCGGAGGGGCGATGCCATCTTTTGCAATTAAGGGCAGAAATAATCTTCAGGATTCTATAAAACGGGTAACTATAAAAATAACTGCTACAGAAAAACCAAGAGTTTTAAATTTTGACAGCCTTCTTCAGGATTCTCAAACAGCTAAAACTATCCGAACAGAAAAACCGAAAGGCATCAGAAAATCATTTGCTGGTAACGGCAGTTACTATAAAAAAGAGGCTTCTACAAATCAAACAAAAACAACACCAGCCGCACTACAAAAATCAGCTGTAAAGCCAATTCTAAAAGCAGGTCAAAACACAATTGCTGGTAAAACTCAAGCGGTCGATAACAAACCATCTTTTGCAAAAAATAAACAGCAAATTGAAGAGACGCAGTTGGTTAGTGATCGCACAGAAGTTGATGAATCAACCATAAAAACTTCCAGAACCTACCTCTGGGTAGGCTTCATGCTCATTATCGTGGGAATTATTTTGGGAATATTATTTGGGAAAAATGCCCTGCTGATATCTCTCGCAGGGCTGGTTTTCGTAGCGATCGGCTATTTAATTAACCATTAATTCTTTCTATTTAAAATCTGATCAAGTGCGGCTTCTAACTGCTCGCCTCGTAAATTTTTTGCCACTATTTTCCCTTCAGGATCAAGAAGAAAATTTTGCGGTATACCCGTCACATTATACATTACTGCCACCTCGTTCTTCCAGAAATTTAAGTCAGAAACGTGTGTCCAGGTTAACTTATCATCTTCAATCGCTTTAAGCCAGGCAGATTTAGCGCCGGGTCTGTCGAGCGAAATTCCCAGTACAGTAAAATTTTTGTCTTTAAACTGATTGTAAACCTTAACAACGTTTGGATTTTCTTGTCGGCAGGGGCCGCACCACGATGCCCAGAAATCCAGTAAAACGTATTTCCCTCTAAATTCACTAAGTCTTACCTGCCGGCCATCGACATTAGCCTGAGAAAATTCAGGTGCGACTGCGCCAATAGAAAGAGTTCTTTCTCTTTGAAATTTGTCGCTGATGATTTTTGCTGAAGGCATCTTTTTGATGTCGCTACCCAACAAGTTATATATAGAATCTATAAGCTTGTAATTCTGAGAGTACTCTGCAATTTCAGGCAGTAGTAAAAGACTCATAAACGTATTTGGATTTTTTCTGATAAAGTCTAACCTGATATTGTGTGTTTCTTTCTTATAAATCTCGTATGCATTCTGAAAAACAAGCTGAAGAGAATCACGATTTCCGCCATTCATCGCCTTCCGTTTCATTAATTCATAAAACTCGTTGAATTCCTGGGTATTTGGCGCTGTTTTACTCAAATAAGCTTTAAAATCCTTGTCAGCCTTAGAACCTGTTACCTTAGCAGAAGAAAGTCTATCAGCAATAACAACATTTATGTTTCCCTTGTCAATCAAAAAGGAAAGGGCTGTTGTATCGGCCTTAGCTTCCTGGGTAAAGGACAAGAATGCCTGTTCTGGTTCTTCAATTTCTCCTTTTATTAAAAAAGTGCCATTTGCAACGGTTACAGGAACAGATTCCGGCTTCGGAGTACCGTACATTTTTATCCGGGTAAAGTATAATTTTTTACCTTGTAACTTCTGATCAATCGTTCCTTTTATCTCGAACTTTTGCTTTTGTGCAAATACAACAGAAAAAGACAAACAGAATAAAAGGAATAGAATTTTAAATTTCATAAGAGAATAAATTACTTAATGGCGTAAAGCCTGTATGAGCATTTTTTATTATGTTTTGCTGCCGAAGCAGGTTTCACTTTTCTAATTCAGCTTTTGATAAGTTCTCCACCACAAGTCAGGCATCTCTCCTGAAACGGCAATTTGGTAATCTTCGTATCTGCAGGGCACTAAATGATAGCGTTCATTCTTCGAAGTTCCAACCGGATAAGGCACTTGCATCCACCATCGATCAGTTTTTTTACTTTTTACAAATACCAGCTCATGTGTATTATCTTTTAATGATGCCCTATAAATAAGGTATTGCGATTTTGGCTGCAAAGGAAAATCCTTTTTACGATGATAAACCCCATCCACAAAATACCAGATCATTTGAGCCAGTAGCATCGCCGTTTGCCCGTTGGTATCATACGCAGGATTAAACTCATAAAAACCTATTGAGGTCAGTTTGTCATTCAGACCAGCATAGCGACAGATCTGACAAGCCTCCTCTCCATAAAAGCCGTTAGGTCCTGCATTGGCGTTACCTCCGGCATCTGAAGAACGAATGGCCGCCATATCAAAACTTAAAAGATTGGCATTTCGGATTATAGGTTCGGAAACTGAAATATTACCCGAAAACTCGCCGAGCCGATGAACATCGAACAATAATTTCTCCATAACTCTTAAACTGTCCTGATTTACATAATAGGTTTGATAACCGATATTGCTGTAGTTAAACAGATAGTTAGGCTGATGAAGTAAAATTTTATTGAGATAAGATGTTGAACCTGTTTCTATAGTATTATCGTGTACCGAATCATCCAGATCGAACTTAGGATCAACGATAACCAGATCAACTTTCTGCTCTAAAGATTCGTATGCGAGATACTGAGCATAGGTCAGATCCTGCCCACCTCCTATAATCAACGGCACGATATCTTTCTTAACCAGTTCGGCTACAACCGTTTTTACCGCGAAATAAGTATCGGAAACGGTATTTCCGGCCTTAATATTTCCTAAATCGACCATCCGGATATTATATGTTCCCTGGTAAAGGGAGTATAGTTTCTCGCGAACATAATCCGGCCCCAGAGCACAACCCTGGTTGTCAATGGAATTTCTATCTTCAAGAACGCCTATGATGGCGATATCAAAAGTTTGGGTCTCCAGATCGGGGAATTCATGTATATAAATCTCGACCTGCGATCCAAGTTGACTTGTAAAAAACACCTCACGAACACTTACTTTATTTGAATCTACAGGTGAAAAAAAATCGGCTAAAGACATTTGATTTATTTGATATGAAACAGGCCAGGACAAATTGATCCCTGAATCAAAGATCAAATTAAAATGTTAATTTCAGTAATGAAACTTGTTTTTCATGCGATCCACCTACTGTTTATCCAGCCTTATTAATGATTAAACAAACCTTGCTTAAAAATTATGTAAGTTTGAATCCAATTTCAAAACCCATCTTGGATGATATTGGTTACGGGTGCTACCGGATTTTTAGGTTCTGAATTAGTTAGACAATTGCTTGATAAAGGCGAACAGATTCGTGCATTGAAACGGGCATCTTCCGAAATCCCCGCCATCTTACATAATCAGCCTGCGTTGGAATGGTTTGAAGCCGACATTCTCGATTATTTTGCGCTTGAACAGGCTTTTGAGAACATTACTCATGTGTATCATGGTGCAGCTTTACTTTCCTTCGCTGCAGAAGACAAAAAAAAACAATTACGAATTAACAAAGAGGGCACATACCATATAGTAAATCTGTGTCTGGAAAAAAATATCAAAAAGTTAGTTCACGTAAGTTCGGTTGCAGCGCTTGGGGAATCCAAAGCCGGGCTTCCTGTCACCGAAAACAATCACTGGGAATTTAACGGCACACAACAGGGATATTCAATTTCAAAGTATGAAAGCGAAATGGAAGTGTGGAGGGCGATGGCTGAAGGGTTAAATGCCGTTATTGTAAACCCGTCGATAATTATAGGCAAGAATGCCGGAACCTCAGGCAGTGGGCAAATTTTTGAATCCGTCAGAAAAGGATTAAAGTTTTATACCTGCGGCAGCAACGGATTCGTGGATGTGGAGGATGTGGCCCGGGCGATGATCGCACTTATGGAAAGTGATATCTGCGGAGAACGTTTTGTAATAAACGCTAAAAACTGGAGTTTAAAAGACGTTTTAACTGAAGCTGCCGAAGCTTTTCATGTTAAGCCTCCGCGCATTGAAGCCAAACCATGGATGATGGAACTTGGCTGGCGTGGCGCAGAATTACTTTCGTTGATAAACGGCAAAAAATACGGCCTTACCAAAGATACCGCCCGCAATGCTTTTAAAAAATCAGCGTACTCTTCCGAGAAATTTCGCGATTTTTTTCCTGATTTTGAATTCAAACCTATTAAAATCAGCATTAAAGAGGCTTGCGATGCACTAAACAAATAACAGGTTTACTACCTTTGCAGCAATTTAAGGAACCTTCCCAACAATAATGAAGAATTACTACATCATAGATTTCGATAGTACGTTTACCCAGGTTGAAGCATTAGATGAGTTGGCTCGAATTTCATTAAAAGATAATCCGAACCGCGAAGCTATTTATAAAGAAATTGAAGATCTTACCAATGCCGCCATGGAAGGCAGACTGTCTTTCCGCGAAAGCTTAACTCAGCGGGTTAAAGTTCTTCAGGCAAATCGCGATCATTTAAAGTTACTAGTAAGCCGTTTAAAAAAACTTGTCTCTTCATCATTTTCAAGAAACAGGACCTTTTTTAAAAACCATGCGGATGATGTTTTGATAGTTTCCGGTGGATTCAAAGAGTTTATTACACCCGTAGTTCTTCCCTATCATATTAAAAAAGAAAATATTTACGCAAATACCTTTTTGTTCGATGTGGACGGCAATATTGTTGGATACGACGACAGCAATCCTCTTTCTGAAGAAGGCGGAAAAGTTAAGCTCTTAAAACAGCTGAAACTTGAAGGAGATATTTTTGGTATTGGTGATGGTTATTCAGATTTTCAGTTAAAAGAATCGGGCTTAATTCAGAAGTTTTATGCATTTACTGAAAATATAGCCCGTCAGAGCATCCTTGAAAAAGCAGATCATGTTACTCCGAGCTTTGACGAGTTTTTATACATCAATCAATTACCCCGGGCAATTTCTTACCCTAAAAACAGAATTCTTTGTCTGATTGTGGGAGATGTCCCGGAAGAAACCATGCAAATCTTGAAAAAAGATGGATTCTCGATCCGTCATAAAACAAGCTTTGAGGAAAAATACGTCGCCGATGTGGGAATGCTTATATTAGCTAATGGTGAAAAAATTGAAGATGAGCAATTAAAACAAGCTGTTAAGCTGAAAACAATAGGCTATTTAGGAAACAGCAAACAAAAACTTTCGCATAAAATTGCGACTGAGATGGGCATTGTTATTTTCGACGACCCTAAACACAATCCGAGAAATGCGCAGTTCATTTCAAAGCGCGTAGCGGACTTCATAAACAGAGGTGATACTTATTTAAGTTCAAACTTTCCAAATCTGCAATTACCGAAAGTGGCACATGCTCATCGCCTTATCCACATTCATAAAAACGTACCCGGAATAATGGCCCAGATAAATCAGATCTTCGCCAATCACAAAATAAATATTGTGAGTCAGTTTTTAATGACTAATTCACACATCGGTTATGCAATCACCGATGTGAGCGACCAGTACGATAAACAAGTTTTAAAGGAGCTGAAAGAGATTTCAAACACGATTAAATTTAGAATATTGTATTAAAATCCAGAATGGAAGGGTTGAAAATAGCTACGAGTGTAATTCTTTTCAGAAATTAATAGGATGTATTCCAGAACTCACCTCCACATCCTTTCATTTACACTGAAATGGTTTTTGTTAGCCGGAGTTGTGGGAATTCTATCTGGAAGCGCCTCTGCATTTTTCCTGATAGCATTAGATTGGGTTACTAACTACAGAGAAACTACATCTTGGATCTATTATCTTTTACCCGTAATAGGCTTGCTGATAGGGCTTTTGTACCACTACTTCGGTAAAACGGTAGAAAAAGGGAATAATCAGATAATCGACGAAATCACACAGCCTCAAAAACGGCTTCCCTGGCATATGGCGCCGCTGGTGTTAATCGGTACACTTCTAACACATTTGGGCGGAGGATCGGCAGGACGCGAAGGCACCGCAGTTCAAATGGGAGGCTCTCTCGCTGATCAGCTGAATCATATATTTCCCTTTAATGCCCGCGACAGAAAAATACTGCTCATTTGCGGAATCAGCGGAGGCTTCGCATCCGTATTCGGAACACCACTAGCAGGAACAGTTTTCGCACTCGAGGTTTATATCATCGGAAGGATGCGATATGAAGCCCTGATTCCATCACTATTTGCAGCGATTATTGCCGACATTATTTGCTCAACGTGGGGAGCAACACATCTTCATTATTCCATTCAATCGGTAACAGACATCTCATTCCAAAACCTTCTGATTGCAGTACTAGCGGGTGTTATGTTTGCCTTTGCAGGATCGATGTTCAATAAATTGACCCCGTTTCTCAAAGGATTTTTTGATAAAATCCCTTACCCGCCTTTACGTCCTTTTGTGGGAGGAATTATTGTTTTACTGTTTCTTTTCGGCCTGAACGACTTCAGACTTGCCGGCCTTGGAATACCGACTATCGTTGAAAGTTTTACCAGCCCACAGCCGGGTTATCTTTTTTTTCTAAAGATTTTATTGACGGCCATTACTCTTAGTTCAGGCTTTAAGGGTGGCGAGGTGACTCCGCTCTTCTTTATAGGCGCAACATTAGGAAGTGCACTTTCCATCCTCCTGCCCTTACCAACAGATCTATTAACAGCCATGGGCTTTGTCGCTGTGTTTGCTGCTGCAGCAAACACTCCGCTGGCCTGCGTTTTCATGGGCATTGAGTTGTTTGGAAGTCAGCATGCTCTGTTTATCGCGATTGCATGTTTTATTGCGTATCTGTTTTCCGGACATAGCGGAATCTATAGTTCACAGATTATTGGCTCGCCTAAGCATCTTCTTTGGACCCGCCACAAGGGGAAAAATCTAAAAGATGTAAAATAACACCATTTATTAACGAGATAATCTAAAAAGCTTTATCATTAAATCGCTCAAATTCTGTTTCTTTGTATGATTTTTATTAAAGCCTGGCACCGTGTCACATACACTTGATATCAAGATTACCAAAACTTCAGCTTCGCGCTTAAAAGAAACAGATTTTAACGACCTGCCTTTCGGACGTATATTTTCCGATCATATGTTTGTTGCTGATTACGCAGATGGCAAATGGCAGAATTTTCAAATCATGCCTTACGGCGATTTATCGCTAAGTCCGGCGATAGCATCTTTACACTACGGGCAAACTTTTTTCGAAGGATTGAAGGCATATAAACACCCTGATGGAAAAGTTGTAGTATTTCGTCCGGATAAAAATGCGGAACGTTTTAATCTTTCTGCCCAGCGCATGTGCATGCCGGAATTACCTGCCGAAATCTTCCTTCAAAGTATTGCATCATTGGTAAATCTAGATAAAGACTGGATTCCGACATCACCTGGTACCTCGCTGTACATTCGCCCATACATGTTTGCTACCGATCCTTACCTTGGAGTGCAACCATCAAAGACATACAAATACATCATTTTAACTTGCCCGGTCGGGGCGTATTTCAGTAAGCCCTTAAAAGTTAAAGTCGAAACTAAATATTCGCGTGCAAGCGAGGGCGGCTTTGGCTTTGCCAAAACAGGCGGTAATTACGGAGGCTCATTATATCCGGCCCAGGAAGCACTGAAAGAAGGATTCGACCAAATAATATGGACAGACGGCCGCGACCATGCCTACATTGAAGAACTTGGGGCTGCGAATGTTATGTTTATGATCGATGGAACGCTTATAACGCCGTCTACACGCGATACTATTTTAAAAGGAGTTACACGCGACACCGTGTTGACTTTGGCCCGTAAATGGAGTATTCCAATAGAAGAACGCCGCGTTTCTGTAGCAGAAGTTATTGAAGGACTGAAAAACGGGAAGTTAACAGAAGCATTCGGCGCAGGAACAGCTGCTACAATCGCTCCGATTGCGAGTATCGGTTACGAGGGGTCGGTGTATACACTGCCGGATCAATCAAAAGCAGAATTCTCTAATAAGGTGCTTAAAACATTAAACGATATGCGTTATGGCTTGAGCCCGGATGAGTTTGGCTGGAACTACGTTATATAATCCGATTACTTAAACGCAGACAGCAATTAGAAGTTGTCTGCGCTCTTTCCCATCCGACTTTATGGTTAGTATCATTCAAACGGTTTCCAGCCTCTGAAAATATTTTCTAAAGAATATTCTTTAGCTTCTTCATCACTGAGCTGGTGAGACCAGTCTACACGTTTTTTAGGCTGATAACCTTTCCCTGTGTTTTTATATTCCGCATAGTAAGCAGTCTGCTTATTCGATTCTCTTCCCCAATGATCCCAACCTTCCGGCTTAATCATATTCCCTAAGTCTGACTTTATAAACACTGTTTTAGCGTACGGGCGCCATGGCCTGCCTAAATAAAACGAGCTTTTTGAAGCATCGCCCCGTACTTTACAATTAAGAAAGACGTAGCCATATTTCGTTGTATCAGGCGTGGAGGCGGCTGTAAGATATCCATCGTTCTTTGCGAAGATTTCACATTCATCAAACACGGCAGTGGAAGACCCAAAAATAAAATCGACCGTTCCCTCTATATAGCAATTTCTATAATACTGCCTGCTACCTCTTCCGTATGTGTACAGGGTATCCTGAAAACCTAAGAATCTACAGTTCCTGAAAGCCGACATATCGCCAGCCACCCAAACAGCAACCGCCTGTCCAACAGGACCTGAAGAATTTTCGAATGTTATATCTTCGGCTGTAAAGCCGTCTCCATAAATATAAAAGCTGGAAGAACCGGAAGTTCCCTTTTCTTCACCGAAAGAATTCTTTTTCTGAGCGAAATCATCATAAGTCAAAATGGTTTTATTTACATCTTCACCTATCAGCGTAACCAATTGCTTAGAACCCGCAAGTACAAGCTTCTCTTTGTAAACTCCCTTTTTAATCAATATTCTTGTTGGCGTCTTCCGAAAATCAGGTACCGCATTAATTGCTTCCTGTACAGTTTTGAAATTCCCGCTACCGTCCTGTGCAACGACAAAATCATAGACACGAGCTCTGGCAAAGGTTAAATTTATAACAAGAAAAAATATGGCACAAACTATTAAGGTTGATTTTAAATTCATAAAGGTTAGATCCGTATGAGAAAAGCAGATAAATTTCAAACTACGATGACACCGATCAGATGCTTGTCACTAGAACCTTCCTCTGATATTCGGCCGTATTTCGTCAGCATATAACTCATGCAGTTGCCTGTGAGTATCCGCTGAAAGCGAAGGCAAATCTGATGCTGCCATATTACTTTCGACCTGCCTTACTTTAGTAGCACCGGGAATAACAGTCGTAACTTCGGGATGATCCAAAATCCATCGGATAGCCCATTGTGCTGTTCGCAAATCCGGGAGTTTATCAGCAATACGATTGGCAAGAGTTACACCTTTCGAAAATTCGACGCCAGAAAAGGTTTCGCCCACATTAAACGATTCGCCGTTGGCGTTGTAATTTCTGTGATCATTTTTTGAAAAGGAGCTGCCTAAGTTATACTTTCCGCTCAACAATCCGCTGGCAAGAGGAACACGTACAATTAACGCGACGTTTTTTTCCTTCGCTTTAGCGAAAAACTCTTCTGAATAATGCTGTCTGAATAAGTTAAAGATAATCTGAAGTGAAGCAATCCCTTCCTGCTCAAGGCAGATCAATGCTTCCTCAGCGGTTTCAACACTTACGCCCCAGTTTTGAATCAGTCCTTCGTATTGCAGTTTTCGCAGATGATTAAAAACATTTCCGGCACGCAATTCTTCTTCCGGAATACAATGTAACTGTTCAAGAAAAAGAGATTGCAGGCCCAGATTTCTAAGCGACGATTCTACATGAGCACGCATTCCGTCATAGCTGAAATTTTGCGGCCATCCATTACCCTCATCTCCCCTTCTACCTATTTTGCTTGCAACAATCAGTTCTTTATCAGTTGTTTTTAGAAATTTGCCAATATAGCGTTCGCTGATTCCCATGCCATAAACATCGGCAGTATCAATGAAATTGCCTCCCAATTCTACAAATCTGTTTAAAATCGCAAAAGCTTCATCTTCATTCATGTTTCCCCAATCGGCGCTACCTAATTGCCAGGTACCCAAACCAACTTCCGAAACAAGTACATTTTTAAATTCCCTATAGTTCATCAGCTTTGAATCCGTTTATTTTTTATTTCTGACAGCAGCGACTTCTGCAACAGTAACCGCGCTGGCTTTGTTGCCAAAATTATTACGAACATACGTCAAAACATCAGCTATTTGCTGATTTGTAAGGAAACTGTGAGAGGGCATTACGTTCGAATACGTTTCGCCATCTATTTCAACATCTTGCATCCCTTTAAGAATAACATCTATAAGCGTATTTTTAGGTCCGAGGACATACGATGTTTTTACAATGGGGGCATTCATACTTGGCACTCCGCCACCATCAGGCTGATGGCACGACACGCAGTATAAGTTATAAACTACCTTACCCCGCTCCATAGTAGCTGGAGAAATGGCTGCAGTGCCAGGCTTTTTTACAGGCTTTGAACTTGTTGCCGGCTTTTTAGTTTGAGCCGTGGCCGACAAACAAACTGAAATAACTAATAGAACTAATGATACTCTCTTCACCTGGATATTATTATTTATTGTAAGAAATTTTATAAATAGCGCCTTTCGCATCGTCTGTAACATACAGAGAGCCATCGGGTCCCATAGCAAGACCGCATGGCTTATGATCCGCACGGCCTGACGCTGTTTTTTCGGGTGAGCCAGAAAAGCCATCTGCAAACACTTCCCAATCACCGGATGGTTTGCCATCTTTAAACGGAACAAACGCTACAAGAAACCCTTTTTGAGGCTCGGGAGAACGATTCCAGGATCCGTGAAAGGCAACAAAAGCTCCGTTTTTGTATCTTTCAGGAAACATCGTTCCGGTATAAAACAAAAGTCCATTCGGAGCCATATGTGCCGGAAAAGCTACAACAGGGTCAATAAATTTACTATCTCCTTCCTTCTTTCCATCCCCACCATACTCAGGTGCAATAATCTTTTTCTTTTGAAATGGATCGTAATAAATATATGGCCAGCCGGCATTATCACCTTTTTTAATCATATACATACACTCTGCAGGCAGTTCAGCAGATTGCTTAGTGTCATACAAATCGGGGAACATTGTTAACTGATCCCTGCCATGCTGCATAACAAATAAGGTGTTGTTTTGATTATTCCAGTCAAGTCCCACTACATTTCTTAAGCCAGTGGCATATCTTACTCCCTCGGCATAGCTTTGATTAAATTTGTCGGTCTTAAATTGCCATATACCGCCTGCGGTTTCGAGAAGCGGACAATCTGCCTGGCCGGGAGAGCCTTGCTGACGATCGTTCACCTGGCAAGAGTTCGAAGGAGCTCCGATATTTACATACATATTTCCTTCATTGTCAAGGACAAGTGATTTGGTTTCGTGCTGTCTTTTATTTACCAAACCTCTGACAAGTGTATCAGGTCTATCCGGGTTGATTACATTCTCGTCAGCATCAAGCTTATATCTAAACACCTCTTCGTCCGATGAAGCATAAAGGTATCCATCTTTTAAGTAGATACCGGTTCCGACGTAATTACCAAAGCTAGTTTTAGTTTCGTATTTACCATCCCCATCTTTATCCTGAAGCATTAAAATACCTTTATCTTCTACTTTCCTGAAAAGCTTAACGTAAATATCACCTTTCCTAGTAATCGTTATATGCCTGGGCCTTCCAGTTCCTTCCGCAACAATTCCTGCTTTGAAGCCTGCGGGCAGAGTTAACCCTGCAGTTTGAGCATCTGACTGAAATGCGAAAGCACACAGGCCCAAGCCCGTTAGTATGCCATAGATTTTTGTTCTGTATTTCAAGTTATGTTAGTTAAATCAATTATTATTCGTTTTAAATTCGTATTTATATAGCGGCCGATTCCTTCATTTTCGTTAAAACTAAAGTATCTGGTTAGTGATAACGCTCTTTAGTTTTGCTAAGTATCCACCCCAGAAGTTGACACCTATTGAATTTAATTCAACTTAGTTGAATGGCAAATGTATGAGTTCAAAACCTTTATTCCAAAAACCAAGAATAATAAAACTGTGGGGGAAAAGAAAGATATAAAGTTGTTACAATAGAGGAGCCGCCTTTACTTTGAGCATTTGGATAAAGCCTCAGTCATACGAATCCCCAGCTGTGAAGCTTTGGAGGTGCCAAAATGAATATAATCTTTGGGATGGGGAGAATGCGGACGTGTTTACTTTGATATCCTCGGAGGAGGATTTTTATGAGATAGCATTGCTTGGTCGCATTAGATGTCCTCATAAAAGATAAACGTCAATACTGGTTTCTGCGAACCGAATGTACTGGCCGCCACCAAACCAATAATATTGATGGCAGACAGTACAAATTTTTCATCAATTTATATTTAAAGCTAATCAACTTCTATCATTGCCTTTATCACTCCGTTTGCAGGATCCAGCCAGCCTTTAAACTCATCTTTTACCTGATCGAAGGTAACGCGGTGAGTTATATATGTCGCAGGATTTACCAGTCCGTTTTTCATACAGGCAATTACATGTTCAAAATCATCGCGAGTCGCATTTCTGCTGCTCATTAAAGTAGCTTCCCGCTTGTGGAACTCGGGGTGACTAATACTTAACTCTCCTTTCTGCAAGCCAACCAAAACATAACGTGCGCCATGCGCCAAATATTGAAAACCGTTATTGATCGCTTTAAGGCTTCCGGTAGCATCGATTACTACCGTCGGAAAATCACCATTGGTAATCTCTTTTAACTTTGCAATTACATCATCAGACGTTGGATTTATGGTATGATGTACGTTCAGTTTTTCCTTACAGAATGTCAGCCGTTGGTCGTTAATATCCATCGCGATCACTTTTCCACCCGCGATTCTGGCGAACTCCATAATACCAAGTCCGATGGGACCAGCTCCGATAACCAAAACAAATTCGTCTTTTTTAACGTCGGCTCTCCGCACACCATGAGCTCCAATAGCTAAGGGCTCCACAAGGGCTAATTCATCATAACTCAAACCTTCGCCATGAATTAATGAGTAGGATGGAACCGAAAGATATTCGGCCATTCCTCCATGCATATGAACGCCGCACACCTTGATATTGGCACAGCAATTAGACTTGCCAGACCGACAGGCGATACATTCGCCACAATAGAAATATGGAATAAAAGTTACAGCCTCGCCGGCTTCAAAGCCCTCTGCATTATCTCCGTCGACAAATTCACAGGCAAGCTCGTGTCCTAAAATTCTTGGATATTCAAAAAAGGGCTGAGTTCCTTCAAAAGCATGCAGATCTGTTCCGCAGATACCGATCCGTCTTATTTTCAATATGGAGTGACCTTTTGCTGCCGCAGGATATTCGCCTTGCTGATATTCAAAAGACCCGGGTGTTGTACAAACTAAAGTTTTCATAAATAAATTCTAAGCATTCGCTAAAGCGCGATCCAAGTGCACATATCCTCCGTCAACATGAATCAACTGACCAGTAGTATGGCTCGAACATGGCGATAACAAAAATGCTGTTGCGTTGCCCAGTTCTTCAGGTGTAGTCATCCTGTTTTCAAAAGGTATTTTATCTGTTATTTCTTTTAATTTCTCTTCCGGATTTGATAATGTTTTAATCCATTTCTCGTACGCAGGCGTCCAGGACTCGGCCACGATTATAGCGTTTACACGTATGCTGTATTTTAACAATTCGACAGCCCACTCGCGTGTTAAGGCATTACGACCGCCATTTGCAGCGGCATATGCAGAAGTACCTCCCTGCCCTGTTTCGGCGGTTTTAGAACTTATATTTACAATAGCCCCCTTCGATTTTTTCAACTCTGGTAAAGCATAATGGGCCAATAAATAATAGTGTACAACATTGCGGTGAAGAGACTCCATGAATTTCTCATAGGTGCCATTTTCTAAACCTACGCCATCATTCACCCCTGCATTATTTACCAAGCCTTCAATTCTCCCAAACTTTGCAATCACTTCGTTTATAACCCGGGCACATTCTTCAGGCTTAGTAAGTTCAGCAGATACCTGAAACCCTTGTCCGCCTGCAGCTTCGATTTCGGCAAGTGTGCTTAGATTATCCTCCTCATTTCTTCCAACAATCACGGGGATAGCGCCTTCATGAGCCAGAGTTTTTACAATACCGGCACCGATGCCTTTGGCACCACCGCTTACAATAATTACTTTATTCTTTAGTTGTAAATCCATTGATTAAAAAATTATCCGCCACCAACGGGACAGATGTTAATTAGTTAAATTGTAAAAATCTATAGCATTTGTTCCCCAGAAAAGCTCCTGCTCATGCGTGGACAATCTGGAGGTATAATTTTGAACCAAGCCAATCATTTTTTGATAACCTCCGGCAACTTCGCAAACCGGCCAGTCAGACCCGAACATTACCCGATGGGCGCTAAATGCCTCAAAAACCACATCCAGATATGGGTTAAAATCCTCTGGTTGCCAGTTTTGCCAATCAGCTTCAGTAACCATGCCGGATACCTTGCAGCTAACATTCGAATATCGTGCAACAGCTCTGATATCTTTAGCCCACTCGTTGAGGTCTTTCCCTTTTATGTTCGGCTTAGCTATATGATCAATAACAAACCGCTGGTGCGGGAAAATCTTAACAAACTCTTCCGTGTATTTTAACTGGTCAGGATAAATAAGAATGTCGTAGGTGAATTCATAATCTTCCAACAAGGAAATACCTCTCTTAAATTCGTTCCGCAACATTAATGACCGTTCTTCTTCGCCTTGCAACACATGGCGAAAGCCTTTCATCTTATCAAAACCTTTATAAAAATCCAAGCTGTCTTTTATATTGTCAGCTCTGAGGTCGACCCAGCCAACAACTCCTTTAATAAACGGATTAGCCGCCGCAAGTTCAAGAAGGAAAGCATTTTGCGCTTCAGATTGATCCGCCTGAACAGCCACACATCCGTCTATTTTATTTTCTTTCAGGATTGGCGCCAGATCTTCGGGCAAGAAATCACGCTTAATAATTTTCATATCCTCGTTTATCCACGAATCTCTTACGGGATCAAAACGCCAGAAATGTTGATGTGAATCAATTTTTTTCATAAGCAACAACCTTTTGAGTTGAAGTTCCTAAGCCGTCAATGCCGAGTTCAACAATATCTCCTGCTTTCAAATATACAGGTGGGTCAAAGCCTAAGCCCACGCCTGCCGGAGTTCCTGTTGAAATTACGTCGCCAGGAAGCAATGTCATAAACTGGCTGAGGTAAGAAATAAGAAAAGGGATTTTGAAAATAAATGTTTTAGTATTTCCATCCTGCATATTCTTGCCATTTACATTCAGCCAAAGGCGAAGATTATCGGGATCGCTGATCTCGTCTTTTGTCGCTAAAAATGGACCAATTGGAGCGAATGTATCGCAACCTTTACCTTTATCCCAGGTTCCGTTGCGCTCAAGCTGAAATGCACGCTCAGAAACGTCGTTATGTAAACAATATCCCGCTACATAATCCATCGCTTCAGACTCTTCTACATAACTGGCCTTTTTACCGATTACAACGGCGAGTTCAACCTCCCAATCAGTTTTGACAGAATTTTTAGGGATAACAATGTTATCGAAAGGACCAACTAATGCAGTGGTAGCTTTCATAAATACCACTGGCTCTGTCGGTATAGCTGCTCCGGTTTCCTTAGCATGATCTGCGTAATTTAAACCGATACAAACAATTTTTGAAGGACGAGCAATCGGAGATCCAATACGACTACCTTCAGGTATTCTTTTAAGGTTACCCTTATTTACTTCAAGAAAACTCTCAAGTCTTGAAAGGCCATCGCTTTCAAAAAAAGTTTCGTTAAAATCTTCACCCAGGGCAGACACATCATAATACACGTCATCAATCAATAGTCCTGGCTTTTCTTTATTAAGTTCTCCGAATCTTATAAGTTTCATATCGTCTATATCGTCTTAATTATTAAGTTTTATAAATCCTCCGTCAATTGCATAATCACTGCCTGTTATAAAACCTGCTTCATCTGAACACAGAAAAAGGGCTAATGCAGCAACTTCCTCAGGTTTACCCATACGGCCAATTGGCTGGCTTTTGGATAGTTTCTCAAATATTTCTTCTTCCTTACCGGGATAGTTTTTTGCGATAAAGCCATCCACAAAGGGAGTATGAACTCTTGCCGGTGAAATCGAGTTACTCCTGATTTTATTATCTAAATAATCGCGGGCAATCGACATACTCATAGCGTGGATCGCGCCCTTACTCATAGAATAAGCAAAACGATCGGCTATGCCAACAGATGAGGCAATGGATGCCATATTTACGATAGCACCTCCACCCTGTGCTTTCATTAAAGGAACCGCTGCATACAGGCAATTATAAGCTCCCTTAACATTCACGTTATATACTTTATCGAAGTCCTCTTCCGAGGTACCCTCAACTTTTCCCACATGGGCAATTCCGGCATTATTCACAAGGATATCAATTTTACCGATCTTGTTAAATACGGATATAATTTGATCTTGTTTACTTACATCGGCGCTATAAGAATGCGCGATCCCGCCAAATTGTTTAATAGTTGTAACGGCTTGCTCTGCGTTGTCGGAATTTAATTCGATGATATGAACAACAGCGCCCTGTTGGGCGAAAAGTAAAGAAATTGCTTTCCCAATCCCGCTTCCGCCGCCGGTAATGACGGCATGTTTATTTTGTAAACTGAACATCTTACTATGACTTAGCTTTAATTACTTTATATCCTCTCAATCCAAAAACTGTAATTACAATAAAACAGATTAATGGCACTATATAACCGTTTTGAATATTGCCAGTAGAGTCGGCGATCATTCCGAAAGCCCGCGGCAAAATAGCCCCGCCGACTATAGACATGATGATTAAGCTACTTCCAAATTCGGTATCTCCTCCTAATCCTTTAATGCCCAGGGCAAAGATAGTCGGGAACATAATCGACATAAAGAAACATATTGCGATTACCGTATAAACAGTTATCATTCCGTGCCCGTAAATAGCAACTAAACATAGGACAGCATTAATAGCCGCGTATATAGCCAACAACTTTTGAGGCTTGATAAAGCGCATTAAAAAGGTTCCGATAAAACGACCTATTAAAAACGCTATGCCACAAGCTCCCAAATAATCCGCAGCCGTGATTTCATTTATGTCGGCAGATTTTGTAGCATATAAAATAAAAAGGCTGAAGACAGAGACCTGTGCGCCTACGTAGAAAAACTGAGCAGCGACGCCCCAAGACAGATGTTTATGTTTAAACGCATGAAAGATGCTCTTACTCTCAGCCTGCTCATCCGTATTTTGTATTTTGGGAAGCTTCGTAAATGCAAACACGATCGCAATTAAAAGCAAAATTGCCCCTAAAATCATATAGGGCATTTTAACCGAGGACGCCTCTGCTGCCAGAGCCATTTGCCTTGCACTAGCCGACATCGCGTCTAATTCTGCGTCTGTATAGCCCTTTGTTAATATTATTCTAGCCCCAATAACCGGTGCCATTGCCGCCGCCAAGCCATTAAAAGATTGGGCCAGATTAAGTCGTTGAGTAGAAGTTTCCGGGTCGCCCAGTGATGAGGCATATGGGTTCGCTGCTGTTTCTAAAATAGTTAATCCGCAGGCGATAATAAATAATGCAATCAGAAAGAAGTTGTATGATTGGTTATCGGCCGCAGGTACAAAAAGAAATGAACCAAATGCAAATACTAAAAGGCCTATAATTATACCTGTTTTGTAGCCATATTTTTTCATTAGGATACCAGCCGGTATTGCCATGATAAAATAAGCGATAAAAACCGCCGAGTCTACTAAAGTTGCCTGTACAGTTGTTAACGTAAATGATTTTTGTAAATGTGGTATTAAGATAGGATCAAGGTTGTGTGCAAATCCCCACAAAAAAAACAAGGACGTTACCAGAATGAAAGGAAAAAGATAGGGGTTTTTATTGGCCATGCGCGACGAGCTTAAATAATTTTTAATTGATTTACGATCCAGAATATCAGAGCGAATATTGGATTTTATTCTTAAAAATTCTATTTTTTCAAGCAAAAAGGAATATACAGCTGAATACTATGGTAATGTTTTAACCCAGCAAGCCCGGGGCAGAGAATAATAATTAAAACTGTGGCTCATCCATTGGTTGATTTTGGGGCTCTTTGTCGGTGCGCTTGTTTCGTTGGGGCAAATCCGACTGGCCGAAGCGGTAGCTAAATGTTAAAGTTGCCTGCCTGCCCTGCATCCGACGCTGGAATTCAGAAATCAACTGATCTGTTTCGGTAACCATCCCCCATCTTCTCGTATTAAAGACATCGCGCATATTAAATGACAGGCTAGCCTTTTTCTTCATCATATCCAAACGCAATGCTGCATCCATTCCAAACATTTCGTTACCCCGACCCTGAGCCATAATCCTAGGCGCCATATAATTCATATTAATCTGACCGGATAAATTTAGAGGAAGCTGAAAAGTAGATGTCAAATTGGAGTTCCAGTTATACCCGTCATTAGGTTTTAAACCGAATTGTGCGTTCCCGAAAAACTTGTTATAAAATATATTCACATTGGCTGTGATGTTAAAACCTTTTGAAATATCCGCCCTGCTTATTAATTCCAGACCTGATGCTCTGGTTTTACTTAAATTAATAAACTGTGACAGTGTTGTGTCGCCATTTAAAACCGTCCGGTAACTTTGAACCACATCATTTACCTGCCGGGTAAATAATGTAGAGGTGAAGGTCAGAACTTTCCAGAACTTCATATAACTAAATTCGACCGAATGGATATCCTCAGGTTTTAAGTTTGGATTACCCCTGCGAAGGTTGTTAGGATCGGTAACATTCAAGAATGGATTAACCTGCCATCCACGCGGACGATTAACCCGTCGGGTATAGCTTAGTTGCAACTGATTTTCGCCCTTAAACTTTTGAGTCAAAAAAACACTGGGATAAACCCGAAAATAATCCAGACTCCCTTTTGCGCCGGTTGGCTGCAACGTGCTTGCGTCAATAGCGGTATATTCTGTATTAAGATAAGCCTGCTCTGCACGTAAGCCTGCCTGAAAGCCAAATCCTTCACTTATCTGATTTTGATAATTGACATATAAAGCATGTACAATATCTTCCGAAGAAAAATCATTGGTTAGCTGATAATCATTTTCAAGACTACCCGAAACAGGGTTTAATTTCTCAGAATCCTGACCTTCTTCCCGAAGCCCGATGGTGGTGCGATAGCCTGTCTCAAACTTTTGCTTTTCTGTCAACGGCAGAGTATAATCGGCCTGAATATTGTAGTTTGTACGTGTTCCGCTGTTTAAATTAACTCTACTGTCAATTGAATCTTTGGTGTCCCTTTGGGGATAAAAAAAGCTTTGATTGAAAATCGACTCCTGATCTTCGGAACTCTGACCGACGCTAAAATTCGCAACAAATTCCTCGCCTTGTTTTTTCAACTTTCTGCTGAAATCAAACGCCAGATCATAACCTTTATCCTTCTCATTCTCTTCCGAATTTCTAAGACTGGTTCCGTTAACATAGGTGTTCAAATAATTCTGATAGACATAATTAATATCTTCGGTATCCTCACCATTTCTAAGATTTATATTTGCCGAAGCGCCAATTGAGGTTTTCTTATTGATATAATAATCGATTCCCGCTTTTGCATTGTTTCCAACATTATGTCGCTGGCCGCTGGAAGTATTAAAGGTCTGTCCGTTATTTATAAAAGAAGTATTATTAAATCCTCCGCCGATGCGTGTACCGTATCTAAAACTATAGTTTCCGTAAACATTGACGTTGCCGTCGCGATAGCTCAAATTAGTGCTGGCATTGTAATTTTCCTGAGTACCGGCAGACAAAGAAACAGCCCCGTTAACACCCACCTTTTTATTTTTCTTTAAAACGATATTGATAATCCCGGTTTGCCCTTCCGGATCATATTTAGAAGAAGGATTGGTAATTAACTCAATACTTTCTATAGAACTTGCGGGTAGGGCCTGCAAAATAGTCGATATATCACCTCCACCTATAGCCGAAGGTTTACCATCTATTAAAACCCGGACGCTTCCAGAACCCCGTAGATTAATATTTCCGTCAATATCAACCGAAACCGTCGGCACATTAGCCAGCAAATCAGTTGCAGATCCACCCTCGCTTACTAAACTCTGCTCTACATTAAAAACCTTACGATCTACACCTAATTGCATAGAACTCCGTTGTCCCTCAATTGTAACCTGCTTTAACACATTCTCCTTGTTCTGCACTAAGGGAATAATTCCCAGATCTATCTGGTAATTTTCCTGAGAAATTAAAAGTTGGGTCTTTGAAAAAGGCTGAAAACCAACAAAGCTTATTTTCAGGGTATAGGTACCAAATGGCAGATTTGGTAGAACAAACTTCCCTGCTAGATCGCTTTGCGCGGCTTTAATTGTTTTTCCCGAGGCCGAATCTATCAATGCTACCGTCGCAAAATCGACAGGATTCTTAGTGCCAGAATCGACAACTTTTCCACGGATGTTTCCTACTGAATTTTGCGCAGAAACAACATTAACACTAAGAAGAGAAAACGTAATTAAGATATATAAAAGCCTCATTTTTACCTGTTTTTGTTCTATTTAGCAACAAACAACGTGCAAAGAAAGGGCATTAAAGCATGAATATGCAGGCAGTAACTACTTTATTACGATAAAGAAACTCTAATCAGACTGATTAAGGATGCCGTCTAATCGATAGTAACCGTCAGTCCTTCTTGCTGAAGAATTTTCCGGTAGACTTCAAGCTCAGTAAAAGAACCCTCAAGCACGGCACATTTGCCATCGTTATGAATAGTCCATGCTATATTTTCGGCTTGATTTTGGTTATAATCGAGATATTTTACCAGACAGTAAATTACGTGCTCAAAGGTGTTTACATCATCATTCCATAAAATTAAACGATGATTGGCTTTTATACTCGTTAAGATCTCCTCGAGGGTAAAAGTTTCAACTTCGGTCTCTGTTCCGGCATTAAGAATATTCATTCTACAAAATTTTTTATACAGGTTTGATGATATGCAAATTTAGGACTTTTTAAAGTTCTGTATAATAGTTTGTAAAATTGATCGGTTATAAGGAGCCCACCACTCTTCCAATATCTTTTTTATTACGTCCGGTTGATGAGGCTGAACAGCAAAAACCAAATTCCTTCGAATGTTTTGCTTACTCTCCTGCCAAAT
The DNA here is from genome assembly GCA_946887045.1 of uncultured Sphingobacteriaceae bacterium. Next base: position 76,183 of record CAMPKC010000006.1, read on the forward strand.
TACTTTATTAAATTGAAGATACTTCTGCATTTGTTTAACTGCTGCACTAATTACAGATCCCCCAGGCACAACCTCGTTGACTAATCCACTACCTAAAGCTTCGTCGGGATTCATCAATTTGCCTTCCAGCAAATATTTACTGGCATTTTGCCGGCCAATACATGAGGCATATAACTGAAAGAAACTGTCGGGAACAATAATTCCTAAGGCAATTTCATTTAACCCTATCGAAAACTCGCCCCGGGCCATGACTCTGTAATCGCAGCAAAGACTAAAAATTGTGCCTGCGGCCGGTGCGTGGCCATTTATCGCGGCTATTAACGGCTTTTTAAAGGCGGTCAGAGTATGAATAAGCGTAAAATATTGTTCCCAAAACTTTTTAATTTGTTCTTCCGAATAGTCGAAAAGCTCGATCAGATCAAGTCCGGCGGTGAAATATTCATCTTTGCCTGTCAAAATCACACCAGAAACATTATCGTCTTTCTCAATATTCTGAATCATCTCCATTAGCTCCACCAGCATTTCGGCACCTATGGCGTTAGATCGTCCTTTATCAAGAGTTAAAAGAGCTATTTTTTCTTTTATAGTTATTTTAATAGAATTCATTTCACATTAAATCGATGTACCTGTCGTACCAAAGAACCATTTAAGTCCAGACCCTCAATAACAGCTTTGTAAGCCCCCGGTTTGTCTGAGGTGAAAAATTCTACGAAGGCTTTACCCTCGGCGGAGGTTAAAACGTTAGGCATCCAAAAAATTGTGGTCCGCAAATCTGGTAACGAAACTGTCTTGCCGTCATAAGCTGGTGAATAAAACTGCCGACCCAGGTAATAACCCTGCGGAGTATAAGAAGCAATGCCAGGTGCAAAAGAGCGGGCAGACATATTGCGTTCACCTCTTTTAGTGGTTATTATCATTACGCCTCCGCCACCCCTCATGCCGTAAATAGCAGTATTTCCAATACTTTTTAAGATTTCTATTGTCTCTACATCATACGGACTTATAACCGAAAGATAAGAAGGCTCTACATACATTCCATCAATAATAAGCTGCATCGGAACCGGTCCGGAAAATGAACTTGACATACTTCTGGTTAAATACGGCACACCATTTTGAATCACCAGGCCAGCAACTCTTCCCTGAAGACAGAACGCTAAATCCTGACAGTTCTCCAAATCCGCGGCAACAAGTATGGCATCTGCATTTCCGGCTCCGTTAAGGTTGCTCGACTCTTTTACCTTTGGCTTTGCCTGGGTAACCTTAACCTCCGCAAGCACAATACTTCGACGCATCAGGCCATTTCTGCGCATTTCGGCAAATTGCTCACTACGATTTTTTAAATATGTAATAATCGATTGATTGACATTTATTTCTGCGGCCGAAGCATTTTTATTCTTAGTGACCTGTTGCGCCGGAATCCTGTCAAGTACAATCTCGACGTTTTTTTTATCCCTGGCATTTCGTGCCTGCACTATAAAGGTGGTACTATCATTAAAATTCAGATTTTCAAAATTGAATCTGCCTTCCGCATCGGTTATCGTATCAAGCACCATACCGGTTCCTCCCGAAGAAAGCAAAGTTACTTTACTCCCCGGGGAAGACGTCCCGTTCGTATTAAGAACTCTCCCGCTTACGCTGATGTTTGTTTCTGGTCTAAAAGTCATCATAGGATATATACCCGCCGCCAGATTTTCCCATTCGAACTTTCTCCATCCCTGCGTCAGCATTAAATTATCCAATTCTTTTTCTTTCTGCGCAGTAACATCAGTAAAATAATAATTTGGAGTTTCTATGTATCCTTTCAATTCAGAAGTCAACAATAGATTTGACAATATTGTAGTCTCATTAATGTCATCAAAAGGTATCTGAGATTCATTGGTGACGGCTATTGAAAATGCTCCTTGTATGGGCTTACCTGCAGAATCAGCCGCATTCAGGCTCATGTTGACTTTCTCACGCAGGCCATAGGTTTCTTTATTTGATTTTAACTCTACCGTAAGAGGAGAACGATGACGAATAAACACCAACCGTTCTGCCAGTGGCTTATAGGAAGAATTTAACAAAGTAAATTGAATTATCCCGGAAGGAAAACGCTTCTTGGACAGCGAAGCTGACAAAAGATTCCCGTCCAATTTATTCTTAGAAACAAAATGCACATTTCCGTTTGACTGACCCACCAGTATAACTTCCTGGTCCGGCGCTCCGGTAACTGCAGAGACTTTAATGGATAAATTGTCATTATCACTGCCATTTACCGTCAGAATATAGCCTGTATTTGCTGCTTTAGGCAAGTCCAGCTTTTTCTCCGAGCCGTCTTCAAACCTAACGATGGCAGTATAACGGCTGTCTTTCAAAGGTGTAAATAAGAAGCTTCCCATCCCGGCGTAGTCGGAGGTAAATTGCACAATTTTGGTTCCGTTTTCGTCCTGAACAAACCCGCTGATATTTCTGCTCACACCATCTGCTGCAACAGCTTTAAAAGCAACCCTGGATCGAATCTGATTAAGGAGCGTCCCACTCTCAGGAAAAAACTGGACATCTACGTTCGCGGAAGTAGCTTTTATAGGAAACGTTTTCTTTACAAGAGTTGTCGAATCAACCCTAACGGAAGTATTAATTTTCCCGGATTTAAGTATAAAAGGCTGGCTATTGGTGAATTTTATTATCAGTTTCCCATTGCTATCAGTAATGCCTTTTCCCTTAAGAACACTCCGATGGTCAAGTTCGATATTGTAATTTACCTCCTTTTCACGCAGAGGTTCACCATTGAGCATAGAATATGTAATGCTGGCATCCACATGCTCTTTAATTCCGGTTTGCGAAAAGTTGTACTGGACGTTACTTACCACCTGATTCGAGAAAGAATTACCAATTCTGATAGTCTTATCAAAAAAATAAGCTTCATCAAAATTCCGCATCCAGCTGGTATACGCCCTGATACGATAATTTCCTTCGGTAAGAGAGTCAGACAGGGTAAAATCTCCCCACGATAAGCCAGAAACGACTGGCAGTCGCAGAGATTTCTTTATCGAGTCTTTTTCATTAATAAGATCAACATATAAAATTTTGCTTAACCCTGATAACTGGTTTCTTTCAGCGTTTACAATATAGGATTTGAACCAAATGGTGTCGCCTATACTGTAATATGGTTTGTCGGTATGAATATGAACTTTCTCGGAGGTATAATTCTCCCGATAACGTTCGAGCCTGGAAAGCAGTTCCTTAATCGGGTCTTCATCTGCAGAAAATCCAAAACTTAAAGCTGAACATATGAACAGAGACAGAAAAAAGGCATATGTGGTTTTCATTGGGATTCTGTTTATCACATGTCCTTATTGTAATAATCACATGCAAATGAAAAGCCTCAATTTACTAAAAATGAGGCTTTAAATCTGTGTTTTTATCGTAAATTTCTAAAAAGAATTCTTCCACATCATACTTTCAACTGGTTTGGTAGTTTTTCTGTTGTACTTGGCATTTCCCTTAGAATTGTAAAAGGTTTCTATATCACCTCCAACTTCGAAATAGATCAATTGGCCGATAGGCATTCCTGCATAAATGCGTACAGGCTGGGTCGCCGAAATCTCAAGGGTCCAGGTATTGCAAAAGCCGACGTCGCCCTTTCCGGCCGTAGCATGAATATCAATTCCCAGTCGTCCGGTGCTCGATTTCCCTTCAAGAAAAGGCACATGACAGTGGGTTTCAGTATACTCAACCGTAACGCCCAGGTATAAGGTGTTTGGCTGCAAAATAAAGCCATCTTTCGGAATCTCGAAGTGATCTATTTCATTGTGAACTTTCGCATCGAGCACCCGGTTTCTATATGTTGCCAGGTATTTTCCTAAATGCACGTCATAAGAATTGGTGCCAAGGCATTCTCTTTTGAAAGGTTCGATGATTATTGTACCCTTTTCAATTTCTTCTAAAATGCGTTTATCTGAGATAATCATAATTACGGAAGGTTTGGCCTAAAGTATGATTATTTTAAGATAATTTTACGAGCTATTTGACATTCGCAAAATTGTGGTGCAAACACTTCTAATTGCGAATTGTATTTTAAACTGAAGAAGAAGCATGGCTCTTGCTTACCATAAAAAACTGGATGAAAGCACAGAATTTGCTATCTGGAAGATAGAGGAATCTGCTGAAGAATTGTATGCGCAGCTACAATTGCGTGATCACGAAGAAAAAGTTTTGGATGGCCTTAACAATGGCAAACGCAACCTGCATTGGCTAAGCACCCGGGTTTTATTACGCCAATTGCTAAAAACAGACGACTACATAGATTGCCAGGTAGACGAACATGGAAAACCCTACCTTCCGGATTCATCTTATCATATATCTTTTAGCCATTCGTACGATTATGCTGCCGTGATGATAAGCAAAGACAAAGCTGTAGGCATAGATATAGAGATTATTAAAAATAAAATTGAGCGAGTAGAAGACAAATTTTTAATTAAAGATGAAATAAGTTTTTTAGACGACAACCACAAAATTGAACATCTTTATATTTGCTGGTGCGCCAAAGAGGCTATTTATAAGCTTCAGGGAAAACGAAATGTTTCTTTTAAAGACGATATCAGACTTCATAAATTCCCTTATGCCGAGACCGGTAATTTCGCGGCTTTTTTAGAAACGGACCATTTATGCAAAGAATTTGACGTTTATTTCGAGCGTTTCGAAAATTATATGATCGGATATGTTGCCGGATGTATTGAAGTCGACAAGACTGTTAAACCGGTAATCAACATCAACACAAAAGAAAATGGGAAATAAAAAAGTTTCTTTTCAGGATTGGGGACTGCTTGATTACCAGGCAGCATGGGACCGGCAGGAAGAGATTTTCGGAGAAATTGTAAATGCCAAAATCCTCAACAGGACGAATAATGCAGATATGCCTACCGATAATTACCTTGTGTTTGTTGAGCACCCGCACGTTTATACTATCGGGAAAAGCGGCAAAACTGAAAATTTGCTCCTGGATGAAAAAGGATTAAAGCAGCAAAAGGCCAGCTATTATAAAATCAATCGAGGTGGTGATATAACGTATCATGGCCCGGGTCAGATTGTTGGCTATCCTATTCTTGATCTGGACAATTTTTTTACGGACATCCATCTTTACCTAAGAACCCTGGAAGAAGCTATAATTTTAACCCTTGCTGACTATGGCATTAAAGCCGGAAGGTATCCGGGATATACAGGCGTCTGGTTGGATGCTGACAATGAAAAAGCCAGAAAAATCTGTGCAATGGGCGTCCGCTGCAGCCGATGGGTAACCATGCATGGCTTCGCTTTTAACGTAAATTCGGATCTGAACTATTTCAAGCACATCGTTCCTTGCGGGATAGACGATAAGGATGTTACTTCGATGGAAAGGGAGCTTGGCTTTAAGCTCGACAGCGAAGAAGTGAAGCAGAAATTATCAAAGCATATTGCAATGCTTTTCGAAATGGAATTGATTTAAAGGCGCATACCTTAAGACAAAGGCATTAATGCCTGGAGATAATTGTATGCCGACATGCCTTTTTAATTTCTCTCTTTTGCGTCTAACTCCTCATTAATTTCAGCCCAGATTAAACTAATCTCTTTCCTTGTATTAATCAACTTCTGTTTTCCAGCTATTTTTTTAGCGTATGTTATCCTTTCAGTCGTCAAGGGGTGGGTACTTAAGAACTTCAAATAAGAAAAATCTTGTTTCGAATTAAGCATTTCAAATAAACCGACCATCCCAAGCTGGCTGATTTGGTTTAATTCAAGAATAGTTAATGCTCTATGATCCGCATCCGTTTCTAGCGATCTGGAATAGCTCAAATTATTTAAAGTATTCGCGTTATCAATTAAGACCGTAGATATCCCGTTAATATCATTAAAAATCAGTGAGATAAAAATGTAATGCGAAAGGCTTCTACTTATCGAGTTAAGGGAGTGTTTGTATTCAATATGGGCTACTTCATGGGCTAAAAGCGCAGCGAGTTCTTCGGGCCGCTTCATTTCTTTCAGTATCGCATCATACACAACAATTTTTCCACCCGGCAAAGCAAAAGCGTTCACAACTTCATTATTGACTACAGTAATTTCGATAGGATAAGAAGTTTTGAAATCAATTTCTTTAGCAAAGCGATTTACAAGAATGCTGAGTTTTTCATCTTTCTCACTTCCTGCAATAAAACTTTTCAGCATAGAACCGCCTAAGTCGGTTTCAATTTTCTGAGGAATCTTACTGGCAACGAAGGCTGCAGATGCCGGTAAAACCCAAAAATAAACCGTCGCTAATAAAGCGATTAAAACCAGAGAAGCGATCAATACCTGATTCCGACCCTTTAGCATAAAAGGGTCGGAATTAAATATTTTGGCGTGCGGATACTGCCTTTTCACGTAGGATATCAAGTCAATCCCAACACATTCTATAACCTGATGTGGAAAGCTTCCATATCGAAACAGCTGCATTCCATTGGTTGTATCGACACGACTTAACTGGTTAAGATCCCACTTTACAGAATAAGACTGAAAGTCCGCTCCAGTATAGCTAATCTCCCAAAAGTCGGGCATTAAGTTCAATAACGCCTCCCTGCCAGCAGATGATTGACCGTCGTAAAATATGACGGGTATATTTTCCATCCGATTAAACTAATCCAATATCCATCATATCAGCAACGTCCTCGCCGGTTGCATCGTTATATGCTTTTTCTGTCTGACTAATAGAATTCAGATCCAAATCACCTTCGATAAGAATATTTGAAAATACAAAGCGAAGAGTCCGAACAGTTGCCCACGGTGTGGCTAAGCCGAGTGAAAAAAGCACAATAAGAATATTTACCATGATTAATCCAAAAAACCCACCGCCGGTAGCCGTAGATCGTAGTTCGATGAGGCGTTCGTCCTGTTCAAGCTTAAGATTATTGATATAAAAGTTAAAAAGGTCTTTCGCAAACCAGAACGAATAAATACCGAGCGTTATAATAGTAAGAAAGTATCCTTTTAATACCAGAACAAAAAAATCACCTCCTGTTCCGGTATAGTGAAACTTAATACTTCCAAATCGAACATTCTCCAAGACGTATTTACGAACATTCATTGTGAACCATGCCGAGTATATACCCAAGGTTACTATGGTAAGAAGAAAGCCTCCAACAAATATTTTAAGCAATTCCCTTAGGTCACCCCTGTAACCAAAATGGATTCCACGCCACGATGACTTTGCCATTCTATACCGCATTGAACCATGAACAGCGACGGGAATAAGCAGAATAAGAGCTACATAAAACACTGCCAACGCCGTATACAACTTCATTGGGTCCTTAGTAAATATCGCCCATAAAAGGAGAGCATAGAGAGCAGCAAAAATACCAACGGCCTTTATAAAGCCAAAAAACATTTCTTTACCAGTACCATGAAAAGTAAAGCGGCTGCCTTCCATCTCTGTCTCCTGATAAAGATACCTGAGAGTTGCTGCTTTTGCCCAAGGATAATAGAGTCCAAGAGTTATAACCGTCAGGATTGCGTTAACGATGTAAATCCCGAATAAACTACTGCCACTGCCCGCGAAGTAGATTTGCTTTGTTGAAGATTGATTTTCCAAGGTTTGTTGATTAGTTGTGAAATTATAGGTTAAGTTATTTAATTTAAACTAAGCTAAATAAAAATAAACTTATTTCAAATTACAACTAATTCTCAATAAATAACAAAGGAGACTCTTTCGAACTGACTGAATCGTCCGGCCCTACATACCTGGCAACGTGATGTCGGCTGCTTTTAAGTCATTGATGAGCTGTTCCTGAAAATTCAAACGAGCATCTGTAAATCCATGCGGATTAACCCATATGTTCACCGAAATTTTATACCCATCGGCTTCCATAGACGAAATTCCAATTCGGGATTCGGGGCTCTTTAAAATATTATGAGAACTTTCGATCGTCTTCTGTATTACCGGCTTTACGGTATCAAAATCAATTTTATAGTTCAGCTTAAATTCAACATCCAGTCTGCGTTTTCCTTCCCGACTGGTATTGATAATAATCTCGTTTGATAATTTACTATTCGGGATGATGACTGTTTTATTGTCAAAAGTTGTTACCACCGTGTAAAAAACCTGGATGGAGTTTACTATCCCTTCCTGACCCTGAGCAATTATATTATCGCCAACCCGAAATGGTTTTAGTGAAAGAATAAGTACGCCGCTGGCGAAATTTTGCAAGGTACCTGATAGAGCCAAACCCGCCGCAACACCAAACGCACCGATCACTGTTGTGAAAATGGTAAGCTGAATACCTACTACCTGCATAATACCTATTATTAGAAATACCTGCAGGGAGATAATGATAAGGCTCTGTAAAAAAGGTTGCAGAGAAGGATCGAGGTCGCGCTTTTGCATACCCGCTACAAGCCATTTCCTTATTAGTTTAATAAACCATAATCCAAGAAAAAGTATCACCAAGGCGGTTAATACTTTTGGACCATTAAAAATTATAAAATCGTAGGCTTTGTCGTAAAATTTATCCCAGTTCATGTGTCCGGATCAGAATTTAGAGGATTGGAGGATTTACTGAATTTTTTGAATGACAAATGTAAAAAATTTAAGTGGACTGGTGTTTGGAGGTTTTATAGATATTATTTGAATTGAATACTGGCTTGTACTGAAGACTTTGCGCTCCGAAATTGATGAGAAGACCTTTGTCAAAATTATAGGCTGTTACATAATTCTTGGCTTGTGCCAAATGGGCATCTTCAAGATTAATTTGTGCTTTTATTTCAAGTACCAATTTGTTTTCGATAATAAAATCGGCCCTTCTTTTTCCTACATATATTCCTTCGTAAAATATCTCTTGCTCAATCTCCAGCGCAAAATCTAAGTTTACACGCTCCAGCTCAATCGCCAAACATCTTTGATATATTTTTTCCTGAAAATCATTGCCGAGAGTGTTATGAACTTTCATAGCGCAGCCAACTACAGCATAGGTGAGAGTATCTTTTTCCATGTCCGGATCAGGATTAACAGAATGATAGAGTTAACAGGATTAAAGAGCCTAAATTAACTACCAAACCGGAATTCCGCTAATCCTTCAATCCTGTTAATTCTGTCCAAAAAAAACGCCCCGAAAGCGTACAGCTTCGGGGCGTTTCTATATTTTGTGAAATTCTTTATTACATCATTCCACCCATGCCGCCACCCATTGGAGGCATACCACCGTGACCACCTGCAGCAGACTCTTCAGGCTCATCAGCTAATACACACTCTGTAGTTAACAACATAGCTGCGATAGAAGCAGCGTTTTCTAATGCTACACGAGATACTTTAGTCGGATCGATAACACCTGCTCCGATTAAGTTTTCGTAAACATCAGTACGTGCATTGTAACCAAAATCAGCACTTCCTTCTTTTACTTTTTGCACTACGATAGAACCTTCGATACCTGCATTCTCGCAGATTTGACGAAGTGGCTCTTCGATAGCACGACGAATGATCTGGATACCAGTGTTTTCATCCTCGTTAGCTCCTTTAAGGTCGGCTAAAGCCTCAACCGCACGGATGAAAGCAACACCACCACCTGCAACGATACCTTCTTCAACAGCTGCACGAGTTGCATGTAAAGCATCATCAACACGGTCTTTCTTTTCTTTCATCTCAACTTCTGTAGCTGCACCAACATAAAGTACAGCAACACCGCCAGATAATTTAGCTAAACGCTCCTGTAATTTTTCGCGATCGTAATCAGAAGTAGTAGATTCTACCTGAGATTTGATTTGATTAACACGAGCTTTAATATCCTCAGGATTTCCAGCGCCATTGATAACGATGGTATTATCCTTGTCGATAATAATTTTTTCAGCCTGTCCTAAGTAAGAAAGATCAGCATTCTCTAATTTGTAACCTCTCTCTTCAGAAATTACAGTACCACCAGTCAGGATAGCGATATCTTCTAACATTGCTTTACGACGATCGCCGAAGCCTGGTGCTTTAACAGCAGCAACTTTCAGTGAACCACGGATTTTGTTAACTACCAGGGTAGCTAAAGCTTCTCCGTCTAAATCTTCAGCAATGATAACAAGAGGCTTGCCAGTTTGAACTTGTTTTTCAAGAACAGGAAGCAATTCTTTCATGCTGCTGATTTTTTTATCGTAGATAAGAATGTAAGGGCTTTCTAATTCCACTTCCATTTTATCAGCGTTGGTTACGAAGTAAGGAGAAAGATAACCACGATCAAACTGCATACCTTCTACAGTTTTAACTTCAGTTTCAGTACCTTTTGCTTCTTCAACAGTGATCACACCGTCTTTACCAACTTTACCCATTGCTTCAGCAATTAACGAACCGATAACTTCGTCGTTATTTGCAGAAATAGAAGCAACTTGTTTAATTTTGTTATTGTCTTCGCCAACAGTTTGAGACTGAGATTTCAAACTTCCGACAACAGCAAGAACGGCTTTATCAATACCACGTTTAAGATCCATTGGATTTGCACCTGCAGCAACGTTCTTTATACCTGCAGTAACAATAGCCTGAGCTAAAACAGTAGCAGTTGTAGTTCCATCACCTGCAATGTCCGCAGTTTTTGAAGCTACTTCTTTAACCATTTGGGCGCCCATGTTCTCGATAGCATCTTTCAATTCTATCTCTTTTGCCACAGTAACACCATCTTTAGTGATAGATGGAGAACCAAATTTCTTGTCAATAATTACATTACGACCTTTTGGACCTAAGGTTACTTTAACAGCATTTGCTAAAATATCAACTCCTCTTTTCAGAGAGTCACGCGCATCAACATTGTATTTTACTAATTTTGCCATTTTCTTTTTAGATTTTAGATGTAAGATTTTAGATATGAGACTAAAGGCCTCTACTAAATCCCACTTTTCCCTTTTTTAATTAATGTTTGATTTTAATGAAACCTAAGACAGTCTGAAATCTATTGTCTCAAATCTCATCTCTTTCTAAAGTACCGCGTAAATATCAGATTCGCGCATGATCAGATACTCTTTACCATCATGAGTAATCTCAGTACCAGCATATTTTCCATATAAAACCTCGTCGCCAACTTTTACAGTTAAAGGTTCATCTTTTTTTCCATCACCAACAGCTACAACAGTTCCTCTTTGAGGCTTTTCTTTAGCAGTGTCAGGAATGTAAATACCGGATGCGGTTTTTTCTTCAGCAGGAGCAGCTTCAACCACTACTCGGTCTGCAATTGGTTTAATATTTAATGCCATAGTTTTGATATAATTTGTTTCTGTACCCTGATTGACACTTTTTATGCCAAAACCAAAAAGCGAAGCATTTTGACGTTTAACTTGTCAAAATTACATATATCAAAAAATCCTGATTCATTATTTAACAGGCTCAATGTCATGCTGTCAGTGAAATGTCAGCCAACAAAAAAGGCTTCCCGGTAGGAAGCCTTTAATATGAGATTAAGCAAGTTTATTTCTTTGTTGAATCTGAGCCCGGAAGAGCTTGCGGAGCAATAGGAGATGAAACCGCTGGTTTTGTAACCTGATCCTGAATGTCTTGTGTTGAGGATCCTGCCCCACCGCTTTGAGGCACAACATTTATAAGCAATACAATTACCATAAGGGATACAATTAAAACCCATGTTCCTTTTTCAAGGAAATCTCCGGTACGTTGTACACCCATGACATTATTGGAACCAGCGAACCCGGATGTGAGGCCACCGCCTTTTGGATTCTGGATTAAGATAATGAGGGCCAGTAGTATGCAGATAAAAATAGCCAGAATAACCAGTGTAATGAACATGATAAATATATTAATTGAATTTCTTTTCTAATTCCCGAATTTGACCGGCAAAGTAAGTGCTTTTTTCCGGGAATTTCAAACTTAATTTTTGGTAAGTATCAATAGCTTTGTGAAAGAGCATTTGATCGGTATAAATCTTAGCAAGAGTTTCTGAAACCAGATCCAGGTTATCCTCCGAACTTTTTCTGGCTTTATTTTCAGTATCTAATCTATCTGCCTTAGGCGGCCGAATTTGAGGATCTTCAGTTATGAATTTTTCAATCAACTCATCTTCATGGCGTTTATGACCCAGGTTCAGAGGCTGACTTATCACGTCTCCGAAAACATTTATTTCTGGTTGAATATGGAAGATATTCTCCATAATCTGCTGATCCAGCTGTCCGGGAATTTGTTTTTTTACCGCCGGAGACGGAACAAACGATGCCGATGAATATGGCTGATACGTTTCTGCATGTTCCTTTCGTGTTTTATCTAACCACCACAAAAACGAAAAAGGCATTTTATCATCATCATAACGCGAAACAGTTCCTTCATTAATTGGATTAAAAGATGCAGTACCCGGCCGCTCCTGACCATGCTCCTCTTTTTGCAATGGATCTATTACAGATTTATCGAACACAAAATAATCTGAAGATGCTATGTTTCCAATAATTTCGTTTTGCGCCGGAGCATACTCTCCCGCTTCGTCAAAAGCCGGATGCTCTGAAAAAGGTATTACAGTTTCGATAGTGTTATCAAAAGTATCCGGACTAAAAGAAAAAAAACTGGCATCAGTGTTTACACTTTCCGATGTTTCATCTTGCTTGTCATCTTTTTCAGGCTCTATGGTCTCGATCAGATCCGGACCTTCAAAAATGGCTGGTTCATTGTTTTCTAAAACTTCAGGAACAGATGGCACCCCGGAAAAGTCAGCGGCTTCAACTACCGGCTCTGACTCGGCTAATACACTGTTCTCTTCTGTAAAAGAAACATATTCGCCTTCGATACTTTCTATAAATTCCAGCTCCTTTTCAATAATCCCTTCGTCTATAATCTGTTCCTCAGAATCAGTAACTTCAATATATCCCTCTGGCTGTAAACTTTCTTCTATCGCGGCACCTTCTATAACTGGTGCCTGCTGATGTTCCGCATCGAATGCAGCTTGTTCAGCTACCCAAACCTGAGGTGCATCATCCGCAAACGGCTCGATAGTTTCCTTTACAACAGGATTTTCAAACTCGGCAATGTTGTTTATAATTTTATAAAGCAGTAATCTGTCGGGAGTATACGTTGCGGCCTTAGAAAGGTAATCGTTGTATTTTTCGGGTCTGAACTTTTTTAGAGTAAAAGCATACGACACATGAAGTGGATATGAATAAGGATAAAGTGCCAACAAATCCTCCAACATAGTCATATCAAAGACTGTTAAAGTGGAAGGCTTTGATATTAACCTTGAAAACTCTCTGGTATTTACGAAACTTAAATCTGACACTTCTTAATAAAAAGATGAAACTAATAAACGCTTTACCAATTTGCAAAAGCTTTATTGAAAATATCCTCGGTGAGTCTTCTGGTTACAATTGGTATTATTTTTGGCTCCTGCGCCTGAACAGAGCCATTATCAAGTGAAAACTGCTCGTATTGACTAAATGGTTGCTCAAAACTATCTTCTGGCTCAACAGCACTGGTATACTTTACATTAACGGTAATTGTTAGGCGAACCAAATTGGCTCTTTCACCTGCAGTAACCGCTACGTTGGTATAGCTAAAGTCGGTTATACGCCCCTCAAAATGCCCATCGGCATTATCACGTATTATGTTCAGCTTGCTTTGAGTTCTTATACGCGTTTTCAATTCTTCAGTAAAAGCCTGGCTCAAAGTGGGAACCACCAAAGGAGCAGTATTTTCAAAAAAACCAACCGAAACGGTCTTCATGTTTGGAGGAATAGAAGAACCACTAAGGCTATACATCCAGCACGACTGGAGCAGAAAAACCAGGGGTAGCAAAAAGAGAAATGCTTTTAAGCTTTTATTGTTCATTCTTAGGTCAGGTCTAATTCCTTTATTTTACGATATAGAGTTCTTTCGGAGATTCCTAATTCCTGTGCTGCTAGTTTACGTTTACCTTTATGCTTTTTCAACGCTTTTTTGATCAGATCAGATTCTTTTTCTATCAATGATAACGATTCTTCGACCTCCTCGGTATGATGGCTGTAGTCAAAGTTAACTTTTTTATCATTTTCAGGATGATGAATAGTAACCATCGGCGCACTGGCTTGCGTAGCCGGCAACTCAATATCGCGATAAAGCTGATGAATGAGATGAGAATTTTCTGCAATTGCAGGTGCATTACCTCCATTCTGAATAATTTCTGCCACAAGCTTTTTCAGCTCTACCATATCCCGTTTCATGTCAAACAGTACTTTGTAAAGTATGTCACGCTCAGAGAGATCTTCCTTTTTACCTTGATTTATCCGCATCGGCAGGTTTCCATGCTCTTGCGGAATGTATTGCTGCAAACTTTGAACCGTCAGGTTTCTATCTTTTTCAAGCACGGCGATTTGCTCGGCAACATTTTTCAGTTGCCTTACGTTTCCGGGCCAGCTATAATTTATAAGCATTTGCTGCGCATCGGCATCCAGTTGCACAGAAGGACTACGGTATTTATTGGTAAAGTCGGCAATAAACTTCCTGAAAATGAGATGAATATCTTCTTTTCTTTCGCGTAAAGCAGGAATTTTTAATGGAACTGTATTTAAACGATAGTAAAGATCTTCACGAAACTTACCATTCTGTACGGCATCAAACACGTTTACGTTAGTCGCTGCAATTACCCGAACATCCGTTTTTTGAACTTTTGACGAACCAACACGCAGGTATTCTCCGGATTCTAACACTCTTAAAAGTCGTGCCTGAGTACCCAAAGGCAACTCCGCCACCTCATCCAGAAATATTGTACCTCCATTTACTACTTCGAAATATCCTTTTCGGGCTTCGTGAGCTCCGGTAAAAGATCCTTTTTCGTGTCCGAATAGTTCAGAATCAATGGTTCCTTCCGGAATAGCACCGCAGTTTACTGCGATGAAGGGACCATGTTTACGGGCGCTTAACTGATGTATTATGTGTGAAAAAACTTCTTTACCACTTCCGCTTTCACCGGTTATCAGCACAGAAATATCTGTGGGAGCAACCTGACGTGCGATATCAATTGCTCGGTTAAGCAGCGGTGAATTTCCGATTATGCCAAATCGATTTTTTATATCTTGTATATCCATTTTTAGAGAGGAAAGAATTAAGAGTTAAGAACCAAGAGAGTTACTCCCATTTTTCAGAATATGTTCCCTGAATGAGAAAATCATTCTTTGAACTTCTTCAATCAATTTCAGACAGTTCTCCAATTTTTCTTTTATTCCATAATTTCTGCGTCCGCAAATTAGCAGTTGCGTTTCTGCTTCGTAAGAAGATGAGAGGGAGATGCTTAAATATTCTACAAATTGAAGATAGGTTCTTTTTCCAGAGCCTTCTGCTATATTCGATGGTATAGAACAAAAACTTCTATTAATTTGATCGATCAAATTAAATCTTTCATCAATAGGCAGGCCCCTGCGATAATCATAAGTTAAGTCGGTAAAATCCATTGATTTTTGCCCGACCTGCAGCTTTTTAAAGTTATGAGCCATGGTTATACTGTCTCTTTTTCTTATTTCCAACGTTTTTATTTAAGCTCCATGCCTGATTCTTGCCTCTTGATTCTAGACTCTTGGCTCTACTACCGTTCCTAACAACGTAGCCGTCGTGCATTCTTCAGCAAGAACATACGCATATTCGCCTGGTTTGTAATTAGTATCTATAGGAAAAACAACCATTGCATTGTGGTCATTTCGTCCACAATAATGCTGCTTTGATTTTTTTGAAAAGCCTTCTATCAATACTTTCTGAACCTTACCCAGCTGCAATTTCAGACGCCCATGAGAATGCTGCTGTTGTTTTGCGACAACTTCCTGGAGCCTGCGAAGTTTCACATCCTCTGGAATATCATCCGCGTAACGTTTGGCTGCCAGAGTACCGGGTCTTTCAGAGTACATAAACATGTAGGCGAAATCGTACTGAACAAAATCCATCATGCTTATGGTCTCCTGATGCTCCTCTTCTGTTTCTGTACAGAACCCGGTAATGACATCCGTTGAAATAGCACACTCTGGAATAATTCGTCTGATGGCATTTACGCGATCCATATACCATTCCCTGTCGTAGGTGCGGTTCATCATCTCTAACACACGCGAGTTTCCTGACTGTACCGGAAGGTGTATATAATTACAGATATTATCGTACTTGGCGATCGTGTGTAATACCTCGTCTGTGATGTCTTTGGGATGAGAGGTTGAAAAACGAACGCGTAAGTCTGGATTTATCAAAGCAACCAGCTCAAGCAGGCCAGCGAAATTTACTTTTTCTGTACCATCCTCGTTTTCCCATTTATACGAATCAACATTCTGCCCCAGTAAAGTAACTTCACGGTAGCCTTCGTTAAATAAATCTCTGGCCTCATTTACAATAGAATGAGGGTCTCTGCTTCGTTCGCGCCCTCTTGTAAAAGGCACCACGCAAAAAGAACACATATTATCGCAACCACGCATAATAGAAACAAAGGCAGTAATTCCGTTAGAGTTCAATCTCACCGGACTAATATCTGCGTAGGTTTCTTCGCGCGACAGCAATACGTTTACAGCCTTGTTTCCATCGTCAACGGTGCCAATAAGATTTGGCAGATCACGGTACGAATCAGGTCCTACTACAACATCTACCAGCTTCTCTTCTTCCAGAAACTTTGCTTTCAAGCGTTCCGCCATACAGCCCAAAACACCTACCACTAATCCGCGATTTTGCTTTTTTACTGCGCCAAACTCACGCAGCCTGTTGCGCACTTTTTGTTCGGCGTTTTCACGGATGGAACACGTATTAATAAAAATAACGTCTGCTTCACGATACTCTGATGTGGTTTGAAAGCCCATATCGGTCATAATAGAAGCCACTATTTCACTATCAGAGAAATTCATAGCACAGCCATAACTTTCTATATAAAGTTTCCGGCCATTGTGTTTTAAAGGAGCGGTTTCAAGTACTAATGCCTCACCTTGCCTTGCTTCATCATGCTTCGCAATTTCTTTGTCATCTATAAGCGGATTGTACATCATTCTAGTTTTGGAATGCAAAAGTACTATATTTTTATATAATGACAGGTTGTCAGTTATGGATTTGATGTAAAAAATGTAAGTTTATAAGCGGCAAATAAGGGCTTTGAATGCAGATAAACAAAGAAGACAAAACCAAGCTTTTAAAGAAGATTAAATGGGTTTCAGCACTATTAATTGTAATTCTGACTATCGTTTTGGGCGTTTCGATTCATATGTATTACCAGATCGAGCCACTAGCCGCAGCAAGGCTTAAAGAAACGGTAAGAACTTCTACCAACAACCTCTACAGCATATCATTTTCCAGACTTTCAATTAATCCCTTTACCGGCAGTGTGACGATAAAGAATATAGTATTCAAAGCGAATCATAAGGTATACGAGCGGTTTAAGCGCAATAAAATAAACCCTAGTCACCTTTATGAAATTAAGGTCAAAACCTTAAAATTGAGACGTGTACATCCATTAAAAGTCTATTTAAAACGCGACCTGGATATTAACTCTATGCTAGTTGAAAAGCCTATAGTGCGGGTATATTATGAAAAAACTATCGAAAAGGACTCGTCTAAGGTGGATGTTCGGACCGCATGGCAGCGGCTGTCAAAATACCTGAATTCGGTTAGAATAGAAGAAGTGCTATTTAAGGAGATAG
Source organism: uncultured Sphingobacteriaceae bacterium (assembly GCA_946887045.1). The sequence goes on from CAMPKC010000006.1 coordinate 93,754, forward strand.
ATTTTAAATATATCGACAGAAGGTTAAGCAAACCGGAAATCAACAGTGTCAAAAACCTCTCGATTACCGTAAAAGATATTTTGATAGATTCTTTAAGTCATCTTGACCAATCAAGATTTTATCATACCAAAGATATTTTAGTTGAGGTATTTGATAACCAGTTCACGAGCGACGACGACATGTATACCATAAAGTTTGATAAACTTGAGATGTCGACCCAGCAAAAGTATGCCATGGTTAAAGGATTAAAAGTCATCCCCAAATACCCCGAGATAGAATTTTCATTAAAATGGAATTTTAGAAAAGCTCGCTATTCGCTGAACATGAATGAAATTTGGCTAAAGGGCATTGATTACAAAAACTTAACCGACAACCGAAAGCTACATGCATCCTCCCTGCATTTAAAAGCAGCGAACCTGGAGGTGTTTATGAATAAGCAGAGGCCGCGGCTGACTGACGATTTGGGCAGTAACTTTCCGCAATCGATGTTAAATCGGCTAAGATTAACATCAACTATAGACAGCGTGAAGATTGAGCATTCGGGTTTAAGTTATGTTGAATATAATCCGCATACACAAAAAAAAGGCAAAATTGAGTTTACTGCATTAAGTGGCGAACTGCTAAATCTCACGAATGACTCTCTATCATTAACGAGAAATAATTGGGCAAAAGGCAGGTTTACAAGTTTTTTTTATGGCAAAGGGCGATTAGACTTCAATATGAATTTCAACCTTACCTCACCAGTAATGGAATACAGCTATTCAGGGAAATTACATAAAATGCAGGCAAGATATTTTAACCAGATCACCCGTCCCCTTGCATTATTAGATATCAGTTCGGGAGAAGCACAGTCGGCAAACTTTTCTGTAAAGGCTAACTATAGACGGGCCCAGGGAAGTATGACGCTAATTTATAATGATTTAAATATTGGCATATTAAAGCTAAACCAGAATAAGAGATTACAAAGAAGCACTCTGCTATCTCTTGTTGCAAACAATTTGCTATTGAAGGAAGATAATCCATCGAAAGGTGAATCTATTAGAACCGGAAAAATCAGGTACTACCGTCCAGACTCCGTTTCCTTTTATGGGATGATCTGGAAAAGTATGTTTTCCGGCATAAAAGAGAGTATCGGCATGACCCAGGAGAGAGAGAAAAATCTTCAGCAGCAGTTTGAAAGCTTTAAAAATGAAAATGCCAGCGACAAACAAAAACGGAAATTAAACCGGCAGGAAAGACGCAGGAGAAGAGCAAGTAAACGATAAGATCGTGTCTGTTTTAATATTGGTGGTATCGAGAACAAAACTATGATGTGGAAATACCAAAGATAAATTAGCAAGAAGCCTTTGGTTCGAACCCTGACAAATAATAAAAAAAGAGCCTTTGTTACAAGACCCTTTTTTGCATAGGTAGATAGGGTTTAGGGGTGAAGCTTCGTATAGTTCGCTCTAAATTTGCAATGATAGACAGATAAACCATCTTTCATTGTATGTATCAAAATTACGATGAAAATAAATACCCCAAAAGGGGTGAAATACCTAATATTTCGAGTTAATTACCTGTTTAAGGCCAAAGGCAAATAATCCTCCTATTATAATATAAATTCAAGTTATCTGGTTGACATTCGCAACGGAAGATGAGCTAATAAGCTCTAACAAACATTGTATTTACAGGGATACTACAAATGAAAAATCTTTTATATTTGCAGAATTATTAACATTGCAACAGTTTATTACGGAGCTGCCTCAAAGGCAGTTACGGTCACATTTGACAAACGGGATGTAGCGTAGCCCGGTATCGCGCCAGCATGGGGTGCTGGAGGTCGTGGGTTCGAATCCCGCCATCCCGACTAAACAAAGGACAAATAGAGCTTAAAACGAAGATTTTAAATCCGAAGTTTTGAGCCTTTTTAGTTTTAAAGTAGGCTGGTGTACTTTCTGTGTACCTCGGTGTGTACCTTCAAAAACTAGTCGGTTTTGCTATAACAAACCCGCGTTATGGCTACCGTAGCTATAGTTTTAAAGACGAAACAACAACTAACAAATGGCGAGTAAACTGTTGCTCTTCGGCAGAAGAACAAGGCACGACTACATTAGTGCCACTTAGTTTAGGCATATACTTTTCCAAGGCAGCTTAACAGTTTAGAGAATCTGACCCAAAAGTTATAGATCTTTCCTCGAATTTCTTCCTCTCACTAAGTATGAAAAAACAATGCCTCTTTCGAGAATGAGAGCTACCAAATGGGTACCAAGTTCGGACCAAGTCCACTAAATAGTGGACTTGGTCCGAACTTGTCTCGAATAAGCCCCCTGCTTGGTAGGGAGCTGGACGTACTCTGCCTTATACAAATCGAAAACTGCTTAACAACTCATCCTTTACCAGCGGGGCAGCATTGTCTTACATATTGTCAGTCATTGATCGAATTGATGCTAACCTTTGTTGATTTAATTGCCGACGTCGGATTTTATTAGGCTTCGGATCTCCTTTGTCGATACTTTACTGCTCTTTATCGATACTATCAAAGCAAGCTCTCCCATTCTGCGGAAAGAATCTGATTAGAATTCACCATCCTTTGTAAAAGGCACGTTAAAAGCTGCTTAATTCGGGACAAAGTTAACCTCCCCAGATAACAGCAGCAGGGGTATCCATTTAAGAATACCCCTGCTAAATAAGTTTGATGGATTTTCATAAGCCTTGTAGAAAAGAACTTGCGCTCCACCAGATTGAACACTCTATCTGAAACCTATTATTTTATTATAACCTTACCAGCATATTGATTATTCAGAATTAAGGAATAAATGCCACCAGGCAAAGCCTGATTTAAGCCCACATCGATAGTACCAGAATTATTCCTAAGTGATTTTGAATAGAGAACCCGTCCCATCAAGTCAATTAATTTCAAAGTCACCTCCTTTCCAATCAAATCCGTATTGGTAGCAACAGTGAACCTATTATCCACCACTGGGTTAGGGTAAATAAGGATATTTACTACCGTGTTCTTACCAGAACTCAAGTCAGATGTAAGAGCATTTCCATCCTTTTGAGCAATCTGATTGGTTGTGAAGTTTTGTATCTCAGCTGCACTCAATGCCCTGCTATAGATTTTAAGCCCATCAATAGAGCCTCTGAACATCGGGTCATTATACTGTGATTTGCCCAGATAGTTCTGTGTAGTGCTGCCAATAGTAGAAGGCTTGATTGTTACACCGGTATTGGAAGCAACTAAAGCCCCATTAATATACATACTACAGGTATTTCCGGATTGAGTGATTGCAAAATGCGTCCAGGTATTCAGCGGCAGGGTATAATTAAAGCTCACCAGCTGTTCTGATCCGCCGTTTTTAATTGCATAACGCATAACATTAGCAGTTCCGGCCTGGATGGTTAAAAACATGTACTTGCTGGTTCCGGTACCAAAGTCAAATACCCGCATCCAGTTGCTTTTAACATCCATTCTTACCCAGGTGGATATGGTAAAATCGTTCAACGTACTTACAATACCACTTGGCAAAGTAGCATAAGAGGTCGCTGTTCCGTCCAGCTTAAGCGCAGATCCTGAAAGGCCGGCATCGCGGGTTGCGGTTGCCTGCAATGTAGCATGATTTGCACCCCAGCTATCAATACCACGTGTTCCGCTTTGTTCATCAAATTTCAGGTAAGTAATTTGCCCGGTATTTGGTACTGCTGCAACTTCGGCACTATTCGGGTTTTCTCCAAGCGAATTGGTAGCAGAAATTACATAGTAATAGGTCGTTCCATTACTCACATTCGTATCGGTAAATGAGGTGCCGGAAGTGGTTCCGATGGTTGTATAAGACCCGCCAGAAGTCGTTGAACGTTTGATGTTGTAGCTGAAATTCTGGATAGCATCCCATTCGACGATATTTTTAGCATCGCCTGCTGCAACAATCACATTGTTTACAATAGTATATACCGTTAACGTTATGGTTTGAGAACCGCTTATAGTTCCATTGGAAGCCGTTAAAGCCACAGCAAAGGCACCGTATGTTGCAGGAGTACCCGATATTACGCCGGTACTGGCATTTAAACTTAAACCAGCAGGCAGGCCAGTTGCCGTAAAATTGTTTAATGACGTGTTATTGGTAATGATATAGCTAAATGGTGTGCCCATTACAGCAGTTGGCGTGGTATTGTTGGTGATGACAACCGTTAAAACTTGTGTTTGTGATGGGGCTGGTGCGTAAACATTGTCTCCAGCCTGTGAAGCAGTAATCGTTGCAGTTCCGGTACCGAGAATATGAACTTTACCATTAACAATGCTTGCAACTGATTCATCCGAACTGCTGTATGTTACCGTAAGTCCTGAAGAAGCGGTAGCTGAAGGAGTAAAATCTGCATCTCCAAGTAGCTTTGTTCCAATTGGGGCAAAATTAATCGTCTGTGCCTGTTTAACCGTTAAAACTTGCGTTTGCGATTGGGCTGGCCAGTAAGCCTCATTGCCTGCTTGTGAAGCTGTGATAGTTGCAGTTCCGGTAGCAACAATATGAACTTTACCATTCACGATGCTTGCCACGGATGGATTTGAACTGGTGTATGTAACCGCAAGCCCGGAGGACGTGGTGGCCGGCTCAAAATCTGCGTCACCTGTTGCTTTTTCAGCAGTCGCATTTATAGTGATAGTTTGGCTTAAATAGCTTGCTGCAATCTCAGCTGCACTTAAAGCTCTACCGAATATCTTAAACTCATCGATTGATCCCTTAAACAAGGGATCATTGAACTGCGATTTCCCCAGATAATTCAGGTTAGTACTTCCTATGGTAGAAGGCTTAATAGTTACGCCAGTGTTGGAAGCAACTAAAGCTCCATTAATATACATGCTACAGGTATTTCCAGATTGAGTGATTGCAAAATGCGTCCAGGTATTCAGCGGCAGGGTATAATTAAAGCTCACCAGCTGCTCCGCTCCTCCGTTCTTAATCGCATAACGCATCACGTTAGCACTCCCTGCCTGGATGGATAAAAACATATATTTGCTGGTTCCGGTACCAAAGTCAAATACCCGCATCCAATTGCTTTTAACATCCATTCGCACCCAGGTGGATATGGTAAAGTCGGTTAGCGTACTTACAATTCCAGTTGGCAAAGTGGCATAAGAAGTAGACGTTCCGTCCAGCTTAAGCGCAGATCCTGAGCGGCCGGTATCACGGGCTGCTGTTGTCTGCAAAGTAGCGTGATTAGTTCCCCAGGTATCAGTTGCCTGAGTTCCGCTTGCCTCATTAAATTTATAATATGTTTGACCTATGGCACGTGAGTCCATTAAAACCACATCGTTTCCATCACCTCCTACATAGGTAATAATGAAACTATAAGCACCTACCGTGATTGAAGACCACTCTGGCAAGCCATTAAACGTACCTGATACCGCCCCTGTTCCGGTATTGTCAATAAGGGTGTAATTGGTTCCGAAAGGCAAGGTTCCTGCAGTAGCTGTAATTGTTAAATTTGGACTGTTAAGCGTTACACTGCTTGCGATGATTTTATCGCCGGTAGTATCGGCAAGGTTAATTTCTGCCGTATAAGTGGCATCTGCCTTCATGGTAAGTGTTCCTACTTTAAGCGTACCGATCTTTAAAAATCCGGGTTCCAATACTGCTCCAACTCCGCTTCCGGTCCCAATTGTAGCGGAGGACTGACTTACTCCAAAGCCTCCTAAAGCACCTTCTTGTATAATTATCGGACTATTAAAAACACCACTGGTTGGATTATTATTTATTAATAATTTTCCTTTTATTACAGTAGTAGTTCCGCTGTAAGCCTGGTTTCCCCACATTTCTAAAGTACCAGTACCCACCTTTTCAAGGGTCAGGCCACTACCATTGGCGTTGATGGTTCCTCCATAGCTGGAATAGGTATTCAGGGCCCCGATGCTGATAACCGGTGCGCCACCTGCATTAGCTCGGATATAACCGCGCCCGTTAAGAGCGCCAAAATGTAAAGTTCCGGTTCCAAAACCTATGCTCTGGCAATCAATCCCATTGGCATCTAATAACCATGTTGCATTCGCACTTCCTGAGTTAGGAGTTACAAAGCGCAGTCTGTGTTTGCCACTCCTCAACTTCGTGATAAAGGTGCCAGAAAATCCGCTATTGTCGCCCATGAGGTTAATGCCTGCATAATCATTTCCGTCATGCTCGAGAGTTCCGGTACCTAACAATTTTCCCCGAAGTGTTATAGAATTAACATCTTCATACATATAACTCCTGTTTCCAGGCAGCACTTCTATATCGTTATATAAATCAAGGTTTCCCCCGGCGGTGGCATGTAAAGCGCCTCCGTTCATCCGGATTATACCTTTACCTAAGGGACCGGCCGTAGGATTGCTTGCAGTTCCGGTTCCTATGCCCGCTGCTGAAGTAATACCACTAACAAGAGTAGTATTCCCGGAATAAGTATTATTCGTTTTAATATATAAGTAACCTGAGCCTGATTTCATTAATGAACCTGTTCCGCTTATTGCTCCATCTAAAACTATATTAGCCGTTGAATTCACATTCAACTGATCGGTTAACAGCAACGGAGTGCTTAAAGTCTGAGTTCTTGATGAGTTATTAACCAGGTCATTCTTTAGCGTTAAAGAGTTACCTGCAATAGTATAAGCATTCGCATCTGCTCCAAATTGAATCCTTGAAGCTACCAGGCCAGTTATATCATTAGTTAAAACCGTATCACTGGCTGCGCTGAATGTTAAAATGGATGGATTTACCGGCAGTGCATTTTCAACCCAGTTGCCTGCCAGGTTCAGATTCGCAGTAACCGGTGTAGGCTTCCAGGTTCTGGTGCTGGCTCCGGGTACGCCAAATGCTTCGGCTGAATTAGCGCTTTCCAGGGTATTACCCATAGATGAAACGACATAATAATAGGGGCTTCCGCTGGTAACGCCGGCGTCTGTGTAGCTGGTGGTTGAAACCGTAGCTATAAGAGTATACGGTCCTCCGCTCACCGTACCTCTTTTTACTTTATAAGTAACAGCTCCGGCGGCTGTATTCCAGCTCAAGCCGATTGAGTTGCTATTATTAACTACTACAGGCATTGATGGCACCGCTGGCGGCACTGAAGCAGAAACCACATTGGAATTTCCGCTTTCCAAAGTTCCTGCTAAAGCAGTTACCACATAGTAATTGCTAACCTCCGGCTGTGGACTTGCATCAATAAACGATGTTCCAATGATGCCTGTTTGTATGGCAGTAAAAGGACCGCCGGAAGAAAGAGCCCTCTTCACTGTGTAGCTGCTGGCATTTGCTACTGCAGGCCATGAGACACTAATACGGGTAACATTATTTACTGCAGCTGTTACTCCTGACGGCGCTGCAGGCGCTACATTATTGGTTACATTAAGGATCAAAGTGGCCGAGCCTGTTCCGCTTGCATTTGTAGCTCCTAAAGTAAGCAGTGATTGTCCCATTGCCGTTGGTGTACCGGAAATAAGCCCGGTAGAGGTGTTAATACTTAATCCTGCCGGCAAGCCAGTTGCACTATAAATAGTTGGACTAGCGCTGGCAATAATGTTGTAACTGAAAGACGCACCAAGGGTAGCTGTGGCAGTGGTAGAACTGCTGATCTCCGGAGAGCCGGCAGGTGCGGTTTGGCTGTAGGCCACATTACTGAACGTGGCAGTATTCAGCGCCGATGTGTTATTTGAAATGGTATAAAATCCGGCATATAAATCTGTCGGGAAACCTGTTGCTGAATACCAGCAATTAAGATTGGTCCAGTTAGTACCATCCTGAGAATGATAGGTAAAAATGCGGGTGCCCACACGTTCAATTTTTAACCACCAGGGGGCTTTTGGCTGCCAATGTCGTCCGGCACCGCCGTTCGCCCCGAGATAAATATCCCAAAAAGCGGAACCGGGCGTTAATGATTCGCGTAACATTACGCCGCAACCTCCGGTAGTGAGCGATGTACTGTTAACTTTTACTACCAGGCCCGCATCGCCGTTAATTTTCTTGAAATTGAAGTTGAAGGCATTAGTTGTAGAAGTTCCGGCACCTTTAAGCGTCCAGGTTCCGTTACTGTACGAAGCACTGCCTGCTAAACCTGTATTACCGATATCGATATTGGTCAGGTTGCTCACCGCCTGCACATGATCTGCCGGGTAATATTTTTGTGTCAGAACAGTAGCCGTGGAGGTGTCCGAGGATTTCAGGAACAGAAAATCACCACCGGCAGGAGAATAATAGCTGGTCCCTGACTGCATCAATGCAGCTCTCATTCGGTCGGTTTGAGGGGTGGAGATCCCCTTACGTACATTATAAGCACTGTAAATAATATTAGTCATATCGCCCGCCCTTGCTCCTGGGGCAATTCCCCAGTTGGTCCAATAACTTGCATAACCACCAAAGGGGATATAGGTCATTGAACTTCCATCAAAAGCGTATTTATGATACAGTTCGGCGATAGCCAACACGCGTTTGTCCAGCTCGGAAAACATATCTACTTTCTGCTTGTAGGCAACTTCGGCGCCCCATGCCAAGGCCGCAGCCTGCACCCTCCAGTGGTCGTCCCGGCCGGTATCCCCTACTTCGCCATTAGGCAGCGAGTTGCGCATCCCTCCTCCGGCATCCATTCTGTAGACTTCAATAGCCTGGTCAAACCTGGTGACATCATTACAAAAAATCGATGCGGCCAGGGCTATTTTCAGCTGAATAGCACCCTTGTTCTGGTCGCGTAACGGATTAGGCACCCATGATGTCGGAAATAATACTTGAGAAAAATAGTTTTCTACATGTTGTGTATTTGCTGCGGTCCAACCGGGGAAAGTATAACGGAGAATCTCAGCACCTGTGCCCCAATAATGGGCATAATCGCCGATATCCAGCATTGATTCGTTTCCGCCCCAGGTAGTATTGGTAACAGCCCAGCCATCCAGGATATTCGTAGCTTTTCGGGCATAGAGAGAATCGCCTGTAAACCACCACATAAATGCAAGGTTGTGTACGGCAAGCATATCGCTCTTCCATTGCTCATTATTTAAGTTGGGAGCACGGCTTACCGTTGCCTGCGGCGCCCCTGGAGTATACCTTAGTTTGGAACGGCTGTCATTCTTAAATATATTGTAAGCTGAAAGCCAGGGTTCCTGGGTAATGTTGGCTTTTAGCTGATTGAGATCAGCTAGCGTAAAGGGTATGCCCGGATGGACAAAGGTTTGAGCATCTGACGTTTTGGGACTCAACAAAACGAGCATGCCAAGAAAAATAACGATCAGATTTTCTTTCGAAATCAACCGGAGCTGACGAAGTAAAATTTTCCTCATAAAATTAAGAGTTTAATTGGTTTATAATGGCCTGATTTAGAGGAACAGGTTGTATTATAGACCCTTATATTGAACCATTTATACTCTTGAAGTAAAAAAAAAGCATTTTTTATATGAAAAATGCTTTTTTCAAAGAAATTTTGGCGCTGGTTGAAATATTTATTGCGGATCTATTAAAAAGTTTACTCATCATTACATTTGGTTTTGTTTTTAGGACCATCATAAAAGCAGAAAGGGCATTCAAATTAATGAACGCCCTTCTGCATAAACCAAACTAAAAGTCTATTCTTTAATCAATTTTTGTTTTGAAATCTGAGTTCCATTGATTATTTGGATCACATATACACCTGGCTGCAGTTTAGAAATATTCACAGCTTGAGATGCTTGTCTTAAGCTTTGTGAAAGAACTTCCACTCCACCTAAATTGAACAGGCTTACCCTGGCACCTGCTTCAAGCTTACTAACCTGAATATTCAAAATATCTGATACCGGATTTGGATAAAGCTCAACCTTGTAAGATGCTGGTTTTTCCAACTCAAAACTTACTGGCACTGATGAAATCGCAGCCGTACAAGAACCAAGTTTGTCGCCATGGTTTAAATGCGTATCCACTGCAGACGAAGCAACGCAAATCACACTACCATTATGACATACCTGTACTTTGCTATTGTCATTTCCACAGCGTACATCCAGTACATTGATAACAATAGACGAAGTGGTTTGACAACTCTTGGCATCCGTTATTGTTACCGTATAGGTTCCTTCTGCATTAACATTTATTGATGGTGTAATTGCACCTGTACTCCATGCATAACTATATGGAGCTGTACCGCCAGTTACCAAAGCATTAATGCTAAGCGCAGAAGGCCCGTAGCCTAAATAGATCGTGTTTTTCTCATCCGTATAGGAACTCAACGCATATACATCTGGAATAGATGAACTCAACGAGGAGTTAACAGTGACACTGGTTTCTGCACTGCCTGTATTTCCATGAACATCGGTAACGGTAAACTTAACGGTTGACGTACCCACATTAAATGCACCACTTGCATCAGCACCCGAACCGCTTCTTAGAGTTGCACCGCTTATTGTATAAGTTATAGAGGACACACCACAGTTATCTGATGCGGTTAATGAGGGTAGTGTGTAAGTACTTCCAGCAAAACAGAACTGTTGGGAAGCCGGGGCGATAACAACAGGTACAAGCTTGTCGGAAACAGTAACTTGTGCCGTTGCAGAGCGCGAGTAGCCTTTTGCATCAGTACCTGTAAGCGTTACCGTAACCGGGGTCCCGACTTTGGAGCAATCAAAAGTGGCTTGGTCTAAGCTTAGGGTTAAAGCTCCTGAATAGCTAATCGAACCACTATCAACCTGTGCAGCAGTAATTGACACAAGCCCGCTTGCATTTAATTCTACCTCTATATTTTTAGCGAATACAGCAGGAGGAACAAATACATTTAATTCCTGGCTAACAGGGGTTGCAGCGTTATAACTTTCATTGCCATCCTGCGAAGCAGTGATCAGGGTTGTTCCGCCGCCAATCAAATGAACCTTACCATTAACTATGGTGGCAACATTGTGATTTGAACTGGTGTAAATTACCGGTAGCCCCGATGAAGCGACAGCCGCAGGATCGAAATCTGCATCTCCTGTAGTTTTCTCTGCGATTGAGGCAAAGTTGATGGACTGCGCCTTTTTAACCACTATTAAAACCTGTGACACCGAAGTTGCAGCATTGTATTCCGCACTTCCGGCTTGTGAAGCGGTAATATTTGTCGTACCCGCAGCAAGGATGTGTACTTTTCCATCTACTATGCTCGCAACTGTAGTGTCTGAACTGGTATAAGTTACCGGTAGCCCCGAACTTGCTGTAGCAGGAGAAAAGTCGGCATCGCCCATTGCTTTTTGTAAGGCCGATGCCAAAGCAATTGACTGGCTCAATTTCATATTTTCGGCAATCTCCGAAGCGCTTAAAGCTCTATTGTGGATTTTAAATTCATCAATTGAACCTTTAAACATCGCATCTGCCGAGAATTGAGACTTACCCAGGTAGTTCCTGTCGGTAATACCCATAAAAGAAGGCTTGATTGAAACCCCGGTGTTTGTGCCAACTAAAGCCCCATTAATGTACATACGGCAGGTGTTGCCTGATTGGGTAATAGCAAAATGAGTCCAGGTGTTAAGCGGTAAAGTATACGTAGCATTTACCACCTGCTCTGAGCCACCATTTCTGATAGCGTAACGCATTACGTTAGTACCCGCCTGGATTGTTAAAAACATGTATTTGGTAGGCTTATTATCGGGAGTGCTGACACCAAAGTCAAACACACGCATCCAGGTTGCTTTAACATCCATTCTTAGCCAGGTTGAGATGGTAAAATCGGATAAACTACTCACAATTCCCGTTGGCAGACTTGCATAAGCATTAGATGTGCCATCCAACTTAAGTGAGGTTCCGTATTTTCCGGCATCCCGGCTTGCAGTGGCTGCTAATGTGCCATGAGCAGCTCCCCAACTGTCGATGCCGCGTGTTCCGCTTGCTTCGTCAAATTTAAAATAACCTAGTTGTCCGACATTTGGTCTTGCTAGCACCTCTGCGCTGGAAGATTTTTCTCCTGCGCTATCCACCGAAGCAACTACATAGTAATAAGTGTTCCCATTACTAACATTAGTATCGGTGAATTTGGTAGTACTCACATTTCCAATGGTAGTATAAGGTCCACCTGAGCTTGTTGAACGCTTTACGTTATAAGTAAGGTGCTGAATTGGATCCCACTCCACAATGTTTTTGCCATCGCCCGCGGCAACCAGAACATTGCTTACTACAATATTCTGTACAGTTAGCGAGATCGTTTGCGTACCTGTAACACTGCCATTGCTAGCGGTTAAAACTACAGGAAAAACACCAAACTCAGTAGGCGTACCAGATATTACCCCCGTGGAGGCATTTAGGCTTAAGCCGGCAGGTAAACCTGTTGCCGTAAAATTGCTTAGCGGCTTACTGCTAATGGTGTAAGAAAATGGTTTGTCAATTAAAGTCGTTAGTTGAGTATCATTGGTGATAACAACCGATAAAACTTTTGATTGTGATGGTGCTGGCCAGTAAACATTATTTCCACCCTGCGACGCTGTAATAGTCGACGTTCCGGTAGAAAGAACATGAACTTTACCATCAACAATTTTTGCAACCGTAGTATCCGAACTGGTATAAGTTACCGGAAGACCTGAAGAAGCCGTTGCTGCGAGATCAAAATCTTCATCACCCATTTGTTTTGTGGCGATGGCATTCATCGTGATCGTTTGACTGGTATAACTCGAAGCAATCTCCGATGCACTTAAAGCCCTGCTGTAAATCTTAAATTCATCAATTGAACCTCTAAACATGGGGTCGGCCCATTGAGATTTACCCAGGTAATTCTGAGTGGTACTGTCGATTGCAGATGGCTTGATGGTAACGCCCGTATTGGTAGCCACCAAAGCCCCGTTAATGTACATACTGCAGGTATTACCCGACTGGCTAATGGCGAAATGGGTCCACGCGTTAAGCGGAACAGCGTAACCATACGTTATACCTTGCTCAGAACCTCCGTTCTTAATGGCAAAGCGTACCTCGCCTGCTTTTCCTGTCTGTACGGATAAAAACATGTATTTTGATGTTCCAGTTCCGAAGTCAAAAACACGCATCCAATAGTTTAAAGCATCCATTTTCACCCATGAGGATATGGTAAAGTCGTTTAAAGACTTAACTATACCGGTTGGAAGAGTAGCATAAGAAGTAGCGCTTCCGTCCAGTTTAAGTGCCTGTCCGTTTCTACCCTCAGCACGGCTTGCCGTCGCTTTTAATGTTCCATGGTTTGCACCCCAACTGTCGATGCCGCGTGTTCCGTTTGCTTCGTCAAATTTCAGGTAAGAAAGCTGGCCGATATTTGGTGTTGCAACCACCTGGGCGCTGTTAGGGTTTTCACCTATGCTATCCACAGAGGCTACCACATAGTAATAGGTGGTTCCATTGCTAATATTTACATCAGTGAACTTTGTACCCGAAACACTTCCGATGATCGTATACGGACCACCAGCTGTAGTTGCACGTTTAACATTATAGCTAAAGTTTAACATCGGGTCCCATTCGATGATATTTTTAGCATCGCCTGAAGCAACGAGAACATTTTCGACTGTAGTGTTTAGAATTTTTAATGAAAGGATTGCTGTATCTGCCTCTGCTTCGTTTGAAGCGATTAAGGTAACAGGGAAAAGACCCAATTCAGTTGGAATTCCGGATATTATACCCGTAGAGTTATTTACGCTCAATCCAGCCGGAAGGCCGGTAGCTGCAAAACTGGTTGGCGATTTAATACCTGTAATCGTATAAGAGTAATTCCTGCCAAACAGCGCGGTATCGATCAACGAACTGCTTATTGTTAAAGGAACGGTTCTGTCATCAAGCAAAGTTACATCGTTGCCGGTACCTCCCCTGTACGTGATACGAAAATTATATCCTCCTGCCGAAATAAGAGACATTTCAGGCAGGTCTTTAAAAATACCGTCGATAGCTGAAGTTCCGGTATTGTTAACAATGGTATATGAAGTTCCAATTGGAAGTTCTCCAGTGATCGGAACTAACTCAAGCTTCGGACTGTTTAAAGTCACACTTGTTGCCGTAACGTTATCGCCTACTGCCGTACCCAGGTTAAGTTCTGCGGTGTAAGTTGCGTCGGCCTTTAAAGTAAGGGTGCCAACACTTAAAGTACCAATCTTTAAAAATCCGGGTTCCAATATTGCGCCTGCTCCATTTCCGGTTCCAATAGTAGCTGATGACTGTGTTAGTCCCCATCCTCCCAGCGCACCTTCTTCTATGATTATCGGACTGTTAAAAACACCATTACTTCCATTATTATTTACTAATAATTTCCCTTTTTTTACAGTAGTAGTTCCGCTGTAAGGCTGGTTCCCCCACATTTCTAAAACCCCGGTACCGATCTTTTCAACCCTCACCCCACTGCCATTAGGATCGATAGTCCCTCCATAACTGGAATAAGTATTAAGGGCACCAATACTGATAACCGGCGCACCTCCCGCGTCTGCACGAATATAACCACGTCCGTTAAGGGCACCAAAGTGCAATGTTCCGTTTGCAAAACCTATACCCTGGCAATCAATCCCGTTTGCATCTAATAACCAGGTGGCCTTTGCACTTCCCGCATTAGGAGTTGAAAAACGCACTCTTTGTTTCCCGCTTCTCAGTTTTGAGATAAAGGTACCTGCAAATTCGCTATTGTCGCCCTGTAGATTAATACCTGCATAATCATTCCCGTCATGCTCGAGAGTTCCGGTACCTAACAATCTTCCGCGGAGTGTTATCGAATGAACATCTTCATACATATAACTTCTGCTTCCAGGAAGTACTTCTATGTCGTTATACAAATCGAGGTTACCACCAGCCGTGGCATGCAGGGCACCTCCGTTCATATAGATCTTGCCTGTGCCTAATGGCCCGGCTGTAGGATTGCCTGCAGTTCCGGTACCGATGCCAGCCGCCGAAATAGTACCACGTACAAGAGTTGTGTTTCCTGAATAGGTATTATTCCCTTTAATATATAAGTACCCTGAACCTGACTTCATTAAAGAACCAGTACCGCTTATTGCCCCTTCAAAAACTGTGTTAGCCGTTGAATTCACATTCAACTGGTCGGTTAGCAGCAATGGAGTGCTGAAAGTCTGGGTTCTTGATGAGTTATTAACAAGATCATACTTTAAATTCAAAGCATTACCCGCTATAGTATAGGCATTAGCGCCGCTTTCGAACTGAATTCTCGATGCGATCAAACCATTGATATCATTTGTCAGGAGCGAATCTGTAGTTGCATTGAACGTTAATATCGCAGGGTTTACCGGAACAGTATTTTCCGTCCAGTTGCCCGCCAGGTTCAATGAATCTGTAAGGGGTGTTGCACTCCACACAGATGAGTTTGCACCCGGTATGCCAAAAGCTTCTAATGAATTGCCGCTTTCTTGTGTAGTCCCAACAGAAGAAACCACATAATAGTATGCATTACCACTGATGACATCAATGTCTGTATAGCTGTTAGTATCAACAGTTGCGATCGTTGTATACGGGCCGCCGCTTAAATAACCACGCTTCACTTTATATGAAGTAGCTCCGGAAGCAGTCTCCCATGTAAGGTTGATTCTGTCGTTTTGATTAGTAGCTACAGGCCGTCCGGGAATTGCCGGTGGAACAGACGCGAATACCTCGTTTGAAACGCCGCTTTCTCTATCTCCAGCAAGTGCCGTAATTACATAATAGTTATTAACTTCCGGTACCGGAGCTATATCCGTAAAAGTGGTGCCTGTAATCCCTGTCTGGATAGTCGTATAGTCACTTCCCGCTGTTTGCGAACGTTTTACAGAATAACTGGTAGCGTTCGCTGAAGCCGTCCAGGTAAGTTTAATTTGTGTTGTATTAACAATTGCTGCTACAGCCGAATCCGGCGCTGCAGGTGCCTCGTTATTGATCACTTTTAGAATGAGGGTTGCACTACCGCTGCCGCTGGCATTAGTAGCGGCTATGGTAACTTCGCTTTGTCCTAATTCGGTTGGAGTACCGGAAATAACTCCTGTAGATGTATTAATACTTAATCCTGCAGGCAAGCCGCTGGCACTATAGGTAGATGGATTGGCACTTGCAATGATGTTGTAACTGAAAGGCTCGCCAATAGTAGCTGTAGCTGTTGTAGCACTGCTGATCTCGGGAGATCCGGCAGGTGCGGTTTGGCTGTAGGCGACGTTACTGAACGTGGCAGTATTCAGCGCCGAAGTGTTATTTGAGATGGTATAAAATCCCGCATATAAATCTGTCGGGAAACCTGTTTCAGAATAGGCGCAACCAGTATTAGTCCAATGAACACCATCCTGCGAATGATATGTAAAAATGCGCGTGCCTACACGTTCGATTTTCAACCACCAGGGTGCTTTGGGTTGCCAGTGCCTTGCGGCACCGCCGTTCGCCCCGAGATAAACATCCCAAAAACGGGAACCAGGTGCCAGCGATTCGCGTAACATAACGCCGCAACCTCCGCTAAGAGGGGACACACTGTTCACCTTTACGACCAAACCTGCATCGCCGCTGACTTTTTTAAAATTGAAGCTGAAGGCATTGCTCGTTGAAGTTCCGGCAGCCTTAAGTGTCCAGATACCGTTATTGAACGAAGCGCTGCCTGCGAGTCCGGTATTACCGATATCTATATTGGTGAGGTTGCTCACCGGCTGCACATGATCGGCAGGATAATATTTCTGTGGCAAAACGGTGGCCGTGGACGTGTCAGAGGATTTCAAAAACAAGAAATCACCGCCAGCGCCACCCAAAGCAGCCCGCATCCTGTCGGTATGAGGGGTAGGTATTCCCTTACGCAAAGCATAAGCGCTGTAAATAATATTGGTCATATCGCCCGCCCTTGCTCCAGGGGCAATCCCCCAATTGGTCCAATAACTCGCATAACCGCCAAAGGGTATATAGGTCATGGTATCTCCGTCAAAAGCATATTGATGATACAGTTCGCCGATAGCCAAAACACGGTTATCTAACTCGGAAAACATATCTACCTTCTGCTTCCATGCAACTTCAGCGCCCCAGGCCAGGGCAGCTGCCTGCACACGCCAGTGGTCGTCGCGGCCAGTATCTCCTACTTCGCCATTTGGCAACGAGTTGCGCATCCCTCCGCCGGCATCCATCCGGTAAACTTCTATCGCCTGGTTAAACCTGGTTACATCGTTACAAAAAATCGCTGCGCCCAGGGCTATTTTCAGCTGAATAGCACCCT
>CAMPKC010000007.1 GCA_946887045.1 uncultured Sphingobacteriaceae bacterium
GTATAGAAGTAAGTGCCAAAAAGCGTTGCCTCTTCCGAGAATGAGCGCTACCAAACGTGTCTCGAATAAGTACCCTGCTTGGTAAGAGCTGGACGTATTCTACCGTTACGTGATAATGGGATAAACTTAAAATGGTGGTTCCTCATCAATATCATCCATTCTGGACGGACGAATAATAAAGTTGCTCGGTTTCTCAAAGTCTTCCGATGGTGCCATTGCCCCGAAAGGGTTGCCTTTTTGGGCACTTGGTCCCGAAAAGTCATCTTCCAGATCGGCAAATTTTACAAATTTACCTACAAAACGTAATGGAACAGTTCCGGTTTCACCGTTTCTGTGTTTTGCTATAATAACTTCACCAATACCAATAGTCGAGCGTCCCTCTTCATCTTCGGTCAGACCATAATACTCCGGTCTGTAAAGGAACAATACCATGTCCGCATCCTGCTCAATAGAGCCCGATTCACGTAAATCCGAAAGCATTGGTCTTTTACTTGCGCCAGGTCTGCTTTCCACGGCACGGCTTAATTGAGAGAGTGCCAATACAGGGACGTTTAATTCTTTAGCTACAGATTTTAAAGCTCTTGAAATACTACCAATCTCCTGTTCACGGTTTCCTCCGCCTTTACCTTCGCCTTTGCCATGCATTAACTGCAGGTAATCGACGATTACCATTTGAATATCGTATTGAGCTTTCAATCGCCTGCATTTAGCTCTGAATTCAAAAATATTTAATGCGGGAGTATCATCAATGAATAGGGGAGCTTCTGTTAGCGTACCGATCTTAGAATGGAGCTGTTGCCATTCCCATTCTGCCAGGTTTCCTTTACGGATCTTTTCCTGTTCAATTTCAGTTTCTCCTGATATCAAACGATTAACCAACTGTACGGATGACATCTCCAGGGAAAATACAACTACTGGTTTTTTAAACTGAACCGCGGCATTACGGGCACAGCTTAATACGAATGCTGTTTTACCCATCGCAGGCCGGGCTGCGATAATAACCAAATCCGATGGCTGCCAGCCTGAAGTCATTCGGTCTAAACCTGTAAACCCTGAAGGAACTCCCGTTAGTCCATCAACTTTATCCCGAAGCTTTTCAAGTGTCTCAATTGATTCCCGAACAATATCATCCATTCTTCTGGAGTCGCGACGAAGGTTATTCTGCGCGATATCGAAAAGGTTTTTCTCTGCGTTGTCCAGCAAGTCGAAAATATCTGTCGTATCCTCGTAAGCACTGTTTATTATTTCTGTCGAGATTCGGATTAATTCTCTCTGAATATATTTTTGCGAGATTATCCTGGCGTGAAATTCTATATTCGCCGCAGAGGCTACCCGATTGGTTAGTTCGGTGATGTAGTAGGCACCGCCAATCATCTCTAAATCGCCTTGCTGGCGTAATTGAGAGGTAACTGTTAAAATATCAACAGGTGATGATTTTTGAAAGAGCGCGTGTATCGCTGCAAAAATCTTGTTATGGCTTTCTTTATAAAAAATTTCAGGTTTCAGAATGTCGATTACTGCAGACAGGGCATCTTTTTCAAGCATTAAAGCGCCCAGCACTGCTTCTTCTAAGTCAACCGCCTGAGGAGGAAGTTTACCAAGACCACTTACCATGTTGCTTAAGCGGGCGCGGCGATCTGTAGGTGCAGATTTTTTTCCCGCGCTGTAATCATTTTGGTTATCTAAACTCATCGATACAAAAATAGCATTAAGTAGGTTTTTCTCCCTACATACTTACACACAAAAAAAAAATTACACTTAGTATATGCTGTTAACAAGTACCGTGTTCTGTTCACAATAGCCTGTGGATAAAATGTTAATTAATGTAAATTCCGACTTTTAAATACCCCCACCGATGTGTTAATAACTTTTTGCGATGTTAACAATCAGACGAAAATTAAAAACTGAACCCGAGTTTTGACCAAATATCAGTACTTTGCGTGCTAAAATTTTTAACAATGCACACTAAGTCTTTAAGGCCCAAAAAAGAGTCGAATCAAATGGTGTTTGGAATCCGTGCTGTGATTGAAGCTGTACAAAGCGGAAAGGATATTGATGCGATTTATGTACAGCGCGGCCTTACCGGCGGTATTTTCCAGGAATTGAAAGTTTTATTAAGCGACAAGCTCATAAACTTTCAAATGGTACCTGTTGAGAAACTCAATCGAATCACCTCTAAAAATCATCAGGGAGTGATAGCCTTCATTTCCCCGGTTACTTATCAGCGGATTGAAGATATTATACCTGCTATTTTTGAAAAAGGAGAGACTCCGCTTATTTTGATCTTGGACGGTGTTACTGATGTGAGAAATTTTGGAGCTATTGCACGGACTGCAGAATGTGCCGGGGTACACGCGATTGTTGTCCCGGTAAAAGGTTCTGCACAGATCAATCCAGACGCAATTAAGACTTCCGCAGGTGCTTTGTTTAAGATTCCTGTTTGCAGAGAGGAAAACCTTTTGAAGACCACTCGTTTTTTGCAGGAGTCGGGCTTATTTGTAGTGGCTTGTACCGAGAAAACCAACGACTTTTTATATGCGCCCGATTACACAATGCCGGTAGCTATTGTATTGGGCTCGGAAGAGGACGGAATTTCTAATGAGATAATAAGGGGAGCCGATTATTTAGCTAAAATCCCGATGTTCGGCGAAATACATTCGCTGAACGTATCCGTTTCGGCCGGCGTGATACTGTATGAAGCGGTAAGGCAAAGGGTGGGAGCGATGAACGGCGGTTAAGATTTGACAACTTTTAAAAAATTGTCAAATCTTATATATCAGTCATTTGGCATTAAATAAACTCGTTGCCGAATTTCGATTTAACATCCGCAACTATTTCTTTTACATTTTGCTCTTTGTCTTTGTGACAAATCATGAGCGTGTTATTGGCTTCGACAACGATATAGTCATCTAAGCCTTGTAGAATTACCAGTTTTCCTTTCGGAACATTCACCATGCAGTTTGATGAGTCGTACATAATAACTTTGTCGGATGGAATTACCGCATTTCCGAGGTAATCTTTTTCTGCCAGCTCATAAACAGAAGCCCAGGTGCCTAAATCAGACCATCCGAAATCGGTAGGCAAAATGTAGACATTATTAGCTTTCTCCATGATTCCGTAATCAATAGAGATGTTGGTGCATTGATAATAAGCGTGTTGAATGAACGAGTGCTCGTTTTCTGTGTTATACACGCTTGCACCGTCTTTGAAAATATCGTTCATTTCCGGCAGGTATTGTTCAAAGGCGCTGATAATAGATGCCACAGACCAAACGAAAATACCTGCATTCCATAAAAACTCTCCGCTTTGAACGAATGTTTTTGCAAGGTCCAGGTTGGGCTTTTCGGTGAATGTTTTAACTTTATGAAAGTCGTTATCTAAAGTTTCTTCTGTAAATTGAATGTAACCATAACCTGTATCGGGGCGTGAAGGTTTAATTCCGAGTGTAATAAGGCAATTATTTCTCGATGCAGCTTCCAACGACTCACGAATGTTTTTTTCAAATTCTTCTGAATTTAAAATCAAATGGTCTGACGGAGCCACCACGATGGATGCTTTAGGGTTAAGCCTGTTTATTTTATGGCAGGCGTAAGCAATACATGGCGCTGTATTTCGCATTACAGGCTCCCCAAGTATTTGGCTTGAGTCTATGCCGGATAGTTGCTCTTTTACCAGCTGTCTGTAATTTTCATTGGTTACAATAAAAATATTTTCCGCAGGGACAATCTTTAAAAAACGCTCGTATGTGGTTTGTATAAGGGTTTTACCTGTCCCAAGTATATCTATGAATTGTTTAGGATGTGCTGAACGGCTTATTGGCCAAAAGCGGCTGCCAATGCCACCGGCCATAATCACTGCGTAATAGTTCTTCATTATTTTATAAGATTCCTTCTTTTAATAAGTCGTGCAAATGTATAATTCCTTTATAAACTCCATTATCAGAAACTACTAATTGAGTGATATTGTTACTTCTCATTATCTCTAATGCATTTATTGCAAGTTCCAGGCTCTCAATCTGCCTTGGAGACTTTCCCATAATATCTTTTGCTGTTAATTGCTCAAAGGAATTATGTTTTTCCATCATCCGCCTGATATCACCATCAGTTATTATTCCAGCGATTGAATTGTTCTCCACAACCGTTACAGCACCCAAACGGTTTTTAGTAATCTCAACAATCACTTCCTTAATAGATGAATCAGTTGATACCTGAGGTTTGGTGTTATGTGTATATAAATCTTTAACCTTTAAATATAGACGTTTGCCCAGGGAGCCACCGGGATGATATTTTGCAAAATCTTTACTGCTAAACTCTCTGCATTCAAGCAAACTAACCGCAAGTGCATCTCCCATAGCCAATTGAGCTGTTGTACTGGTTGTTGGTGCCAGATTGTGCGGGCATGCTTCTACTTCGATAGTGGTATCCAATATAAAATCAGCCTGTTGTGCCAAATAAGAATTTAAATCGCCCACCATTCCAATCAGAATGTTACCTGCTTGCTTTAAAAAAGGAACAAGTACTTTGATTTCGGAGGTGTTGCCGCTTTTTGAAATGCAAATTACCAGATCATCGGTTTGAATGATTCCTAAATCGCCGTGAATCGCATCTGCTGCATGCATGAAAATTGAAGGTGTACCCGTTGAGTTAAATGTCGCCACAATCTTTTGAGCGATAATGGCGCTTTTACCCACTCCAGAGATAATTACCCGACCTTTAATGCCAAGAATCTGCTCGATTATCACTGGAAAGTCATTATTTAATCTTTGAATGAGGCCAGATAATCCCTCTACTTCCATTTGAAGCGTCTTTCGGGCAATATTTAAAATTTCGGCGTTTGTCTTCAAACAGAAGTTTTTTAATTTAAAATACTATTTCACGGCAAAAATATGTTATTTTGATGTTTAAAATTAGACTTTCTAATTTTAATTCCGGGAGGACATGGAGATAAAGAAATCATTGTTTGATAATTTACAGAATTTTTTTGGGTTTGATAACTTCAAAGGTGAGCAGGAAGCCATAATAACTAACGTCCTTCAGAAGCGAGATACTTTCGTAATAATGCCCACAGGTGGCGGTAAATCAATCTGTTACCAATTACCAGCATTAATGACAGAAGGTACGGCTATTGTCATATCACCTCTCATCGCCCTGATGAAAAATCAGGTTGATCAGCTACGGGCATTCGGCGGCACAGAAAGCATAGCACACTTTTTAAATTCTTCATTAAACAAAGCTGAAATCACCAAAGTTAAACAGGATGTTTTAAGCGGTGAAACTAAGCTCTTGTATGTGGCTCCCGAGTCGCTTGCAAAAGCCGAAAATATTGAATTTCTTAACTTAATTACAATTTCGTTCGTCGCTGTTGACGAAGCACATTGCATCTCTGAATGGGGACATGATTTTCGCCCTGAATACAGAAAGATCCGCCAAGTAATCACTTCGCTTGGCGAGAATATACCAATAATTGCTTTAACAGCGACGGCAACACCTAAAGTTCAGCAGGATATTATTAAAAACCTGCAAATGACGGACTCGACTTTATTTAAATCATCTTTCAACAGGCCAAATCTTTATTACGAGGTACGGCCGAAACGAAACGTGATGAAAGAGATCATCAGGTTTATTAAAGGTCACCAGGGGAAAACGGGAATAATTTACTGTTTGAGTCGGAAAAAAGTTGAAGAGGTAGCTGAAGCTCTGAATCTGAACGGAATAAAAGCTCTTCCTTATCACGCAGGTCTGGACCCTAAAACCAGGGCTGATACGCAAGATAAGTTTTTGATGGAAGATGTTGAGGTTATTGTCGCAACTATTGCGTTTGGAATGGGAATTGACAAACCTGATGTGCGTTATGTGATTCACCACGACATACCAAAATCAATGGAAGGTTATTACCAGGAAACAGGTAGGGCCGGTCGAGATGGTGGTGAAGGTCAATGTATAGCGTTTTATGCAGAGAAGGACATTGACAAGCTTGCTAAGTTCATGAAAGACAAACCAGTTTCTGAACGGGAAATTGGAACGCAGATATTAAAAGAAGTTATTGACTACGCAGAGTCTTCTGTTTGCAGGAGAAAGCAAATTCTGCATTATTTTGGCGAGAATTTTAATGAGGCCGGGTGTAACAACATGTGCGACTGCTGCCGGGCGCCTAAAACTCATTTTGATGCTTCAGATAATCTAAAGAGAACACTCAAAGCTATTTTAGAACTTGGAGAAAAATTCGATGACCATCATATTATTAATATTATGATGGGCGTTGAGACTTCACAAATTACAGCTTACAATCACAATAAATTACCATACTTTGGAAGCGGAAAGGAAGATGGGGTAGTTTATTGGAAGTCATTGTTAAGACAAGCTCTTTTAAACAATTATCTATCTAAAGATATTGATAATTATGGTTTGCTCCATCTAACCAAATCAGGAAAGTCGTTTATTGACAGTCCGCATTCTCTAAGATTTATTTTAAACCGGGTGATGGAAACCGGCGAGGACGACCAGGAAGAAGGCGCACAACAAGGGGCAGGTACATTAGATACCGCCTTGCTTCAAATGCTTAAAGATTTGCGGAAACGCATTGCCAAACAAAAAAATCTTCCGCCGTTTGTCGTATTTCAGGATCCTTCTCTGGAGGAAATGTGTACTCACTATCCGGTTACGCTCGATGAATTAAAGCAAATTCATGGAGTAGGTTCGGGTAAAGCCATGAAGTTTGGTGCCGCATTTATAGAATTAATCAGTAAATACGTAGAGGAGAATGATATCGACAGACCAGTTGACCTCGTGATTAAAAGCGCGGCCAATAAATCAGCTTTAAAGGTTTCTATTATTCAGAATATCGACAGGCAGTTGGCTCTTGACGATATTGCTTCATCTAAAGGAATCACTTATGAAGATATTCTGAGAGAAGTTGAAACTATTGTTAGTTCGGGAACCAAGCTGAATCTAAATTATTATATCGACGAGATGATTGATGAAGATCGTCAGGATGAGGTTTTTGATTATTTTAGAAGTGCAGAGGTAGATTCTATTGATGAGGCTTTAAAAGAACTTGGCAGTGATGATTACACCCGCGAAGAGCTCCAGTTAATGCGTATTAAATTTTTATCCGAATTAGGTAACTAATGATCAAAAATCTCCCCCAAATTAAATATTCTGAATCAGGCAATTTCTTTTTAATGGCCGGACCTTGCGCCATAGAAGGTGAAGATATTGCGATGCGTATTGCTGAAAAGGTTGTTCAGATTACAGATAAACTTCAGATTCCATACATATTTAAGGGGTCGTACAGGAAAGCTAACCGCTCACGAATAGATTCTTTTACAGGTATAGGAGATGAAAAGGCATTAAAGATTCTTGCGCGTATAAGCCACGAATTTGGAATTCCAACCGTAACCGATATTCATGCGGCGGAAGAAGCAGAAATGGCAGCTGAATATGTGGATGTGTTGCAGATTCCAGCATTTTTATGTCGCCAAACTGATTTGCTGATTGCGGCGGCTAAAACAGGAAAAGTTGTAAATATTAAAAAGGGACAGTTTCTTTCGGCTGGGTCTATGAAATTTGCGGTAGATAAAGTGCAGGACAGTGGTAATGATAAGGTTATTTTAACCGACCGCGGAAATACTTTTGGTTACCAGGATCTGATCGTAGATTTTCGTGGAATTCCGGAAATGAAATCATTCGGAGTGCCCGTAGTGATGGATTGCACTCACTCTTTACAACAGCCGAATCAAACTTCGGGAGTAACCGGAGGCAAGCCGGCTTTAATAGAAACTATCGCCAAAGCAGCAATCGCTGTTGGTGCCGATGGTTTGTTCATCGAAACTCACCCCGAGCCAGAGAACGCAAAGTCGGATGGGGCGAACATGTTGCACCTGTCTTTACTCGAAAATTTGTTAGAAAAGCTGATTAGAATAAGACAGGCCATAAAATAATATCCTTTTTATACTTAAAGAATCTGCTTTTCGCCTAATCTGTATCATTAAACAGAAATAGTATATTTGGCTCCCTTACAATAAAATGAAAACGGAACAAAAAAAACTTACCCAAGAGGTGCTTGATAAATATGAACTTGTTGTCGGTTTGGAAATTCATGCCCAGCTTTCAACCAATACGAAAATCTTTTCTTCAGATCCTGCATCTTTTGGTGCTGAGCCTAATCATCACACAAGTATCGTTTCTTTAGGTTTGCCGGGATCTTTGCCAAAGCTGAACAAGAAAGTCGTATCGTTTGCGGTAAAGATGGGTTTGGCAACCAATTGCACCATCAATAAAGTAAACAGGTTTGACCGCAAAAATTACTTTTATGCCGATCTTCCTAAAGGATACCAAATTACTCAAGATCATTTACCAATTTGTCAGCAGGGCTTTGTTTCTATTAGCTTAAAAGATCAACCGAAAAAAAATATTCGCTTAAATAGAATCCATATGGAGGAAGATGCGGGTAAAAGTATTCATGATAAAGATGATAAGTGCTCGTTAATCGATTTAAACAGAGCTGGTGTGCCTCTTGTTGAAATCGTGTCTGAACCGGATTTAAGATCGGCAGAAGAAGCAGCAGCTTATCTGGGCGAAATCAGAAAGCTTGTTCGTTATCTTGAGATTTGTGATGGGAATATGGAAGAAGGAAGCTTACGCTGTGATGCCAATATTTCCGTTCGGTTAAAGGGAGCGACAGAATATGGATCAAGATGCGAGGTTAAAAACCTGAATTCTATCCGAAATCTACAGCGGGCGGTGAATTATGAATTTCGCAGGCAGGTAGAAGTGATCGAGAATGGTGGCAGGATTGATCAAAATACTTTGAATTTTGACGCAACCACCGGGGTAACGTCAGTTTTACGTTCTAAGGAGATGGCCTATGACTATCGTTACTTTCCCGAGCCGGACTTGCCACCTTTGGTGCTGAGCGATGAATTTGTCAATAATCTTAAGAATGAACTTCCGGAGCTTCCCGAACAAAGGGTTAAGCGATATACAGAAAGCTTTGGTTTGTCGGATTATGACGCTTATTTACTTACTTCTGATAAATCAGTATCCGATTATTTTCAAGAGGTAGTAAAGTTTACCAATAACTACAAGTCTGCCGCAAATTGGGTAAGCGGTCCAATTCAGTCGTATTTGAATGATAATCCTAAAGGGAATCTTTCGTTGCAAGTACCGGCGGAATCCGTTGCGGCAATAATTTCGTTAGTTGATGATAAGAAGATAAATAATACGGCAGCTACGCAGCAGCTGTTTCCCGAATTAATTAAGAATCCCCGGATAGATGTTCTTGATATGGTTCAGGAACTGAATCTCCTTATAGATACCGGCGGCGACGAGCTTATGAATTATATTGACCAGGCTATCTCTCTGTATCCTGATAAAGTAATTGAATACAATAAAGGGAAAAAGGGCGTTTTAGGACTATTCATGGGCGAGGTGATGAAATTATCGAAAGGAAAAATCGATCCTAAAACCGCAAATAAATTGGTTGTTGAGAAATTAGACTCATTAAAGTGAAGAAATTAATTGGAGTATTGATGCTGTTAATAGCAGTATCAGCGTGTAAGAATAATGACGAAGTTATCCTTAAGGGTAAATTTGAAAATGCAGCCGGACTGCAGAAAGTAGCACTTTATAAGGGTGATCAACTTGTAGATTCGGTTATTCTAAACGAAAATGGTGAATTTAAATTCGCATTTATTTCTCCTGAGACCGACTTTTATTACTTGTCGGCAGCTCAAAAAACCTATCCGCTTATTGCGAAAAACGGCGATCAGATCGGTTTTAAGGCTGATTTTTCAAATGAAGCAGGAGAATATGAACTTTCTGGCTCCGATGATTCTGAAAAATTGAAGGATTTCAATAAGATCAGCGCTAAGTATAGTAAAGTCTATATGGATATTCAGCAGGAATACCAGGAAAAGGTGAGCCAGAATCCATTAATCAAAGATTCCATAGAGGCGGTTTTAATTCCACGATTTGAGCAGAATATGGATGCTTTTGCTAAAGAGACCATCGCTTTCACAAATAAAAACCGGGATAACCTGGCGGGCTTTTATGCTATGAGTTCGCTTGATCAAACTAAATATGAATCCCAGCTATTAAAGTATTCGGAGGATATTAAAGGCAAGTTCCCAAATACTTCGGCTGTTCAAAGCTTTATAGCTAAAATGGATAAATTGAAGTCACTTGCTATTGGTCAAACTGCGCCTGATTTTCAAATGACTTCCAGCGATGGTAAGCAAATAAAATTATCAGATTTTAAGGGTCAATATGTTTTACTTGACTTTTGGGCATCATGGTGTGCTCCTTGTCGTGAGGAAAACCCTAACATTGTAAAGCAATATCAGACTTTTAAGAATAAGAATTTTACTATTCTGGGCGTTTCATTAGATAATAACAGGGACTTATGGTTAAAAGCCATCAAGACTGATAATCTAACCTGGACTCACGTATCGGAACTTAAGCAATGGGATAGTGAGGTTGTAAAGCAATATGCTATTGAAGGGATTCCAGCATCCTTTCTGCTTGATACAAAGGGAAAAATTCTGGCAAAAAATCCGAGAGGTGAAGAACTTGAAGTTTTTTTAAATAAAACGTTGAAGTAAAGTATTTATATTGTTAACACTATATCATTGTTAACAATAACTTAATATAGCCTTAACTATTTTCTGCTTTTGGGGTTATACTTTAGTGGTAAATAAAAACCATGAGTTCAATAAAACAAAAGATTCTAGTTGTAGACGACGAACCTGATATCAGGGAACTGATTGAATACAATCTTAAAAAAGAAGGTTATCAGGTTTTTACTGCATCGAACGGGCAGGAAGGCGTAAGTGAAGCAAAGCGTTCTCATCCCGATTTAATTATCCTCGACATTATGATGCCGAAGATGGATGGTATCGAAGCTTGTCGCGTTTTAAGAACCATGAATGAATTTAAAAATACATTTATGGTTTTTCTAACTGCCAGAAGTGAAGAATACTCTGAAATCGCCGGATTTAATGTCGGAGCAGATGATTATATCGCTAAGCCTATAAAGCCCCGGGCTCTGGTAAGCCGGATAAATGCTATTCTAAGACGAAATACCCAATCCGACGAGCCTGTCGAAAATAAACTTGAAATTGCTGATTTAACTATAGACAGAGAAACGTATCTGGTCTATCGCAACGGCGAGAAGATAGTTTTGGCCAAGAAGGAGTTCGAACTTTTATATCTTCTTGCATCAAAACCAGGTAAGGTGTATACGCGGGAAGTGATTTTAAAGAGCATTTGGGAAGACTCTGTTGTGGTAACCAATAGAACAATCGATGTTCACATTCGCAAGCTTCGTGAGAAACTTGGGGAGGATTATATAAGCACAGTAAAAGGTGTTGGATACAAGTTTGATGGCGTACAGATAAGGGATTAAAAGCACAAACGTATTTTTTTCTGTACTTTTGACCTGTGAAATTTCCAAATTTTAAAGAATCCATTCTATTCGAAAACGATGATATCATCGTAGTAAATAAACCACCCTTTATCAGTTCGCTAGATGAAAGAGAGGGAGGTGAGATGAGTATGCTACGTCTCGCCAGGCAATACACCCCAGATGCCCAGGTTTGTCACCGATTAGATAAAGAGACGTCCGGCTGTTTGATTATTGCGAAAAATCCTGCGGCGTACAGGCTGATATCAATGCAGTTTGAGCGGCGTAAGGTTAAAAAGGTTTATCATGCGCTGGTAAATGGCACACATCAGTTTAATGATTTGGATGTAAATCTTCCTATTCTCAATCTGGGAAACAAGAATGTGGCTATTAGCCGTCAGGAAGGCAAAGCAGCCGAAACCATTTTCAATTCCATTAAATTCTATAAACATTATACTCTCATAGAATGTCAGCCTATCACAGGTCGGATGCACCAGATTCGTATCCATCTGGCATCTCAGCGTGCGGCTATTGCAGGAGATGACATGTATGGCGGGCAGCCTGTACTTCTTTCTGGTATTAAACGCGGCTATCGTTTAGGAAAAGATCAGGAAGAGCTTCCGATCATGAAACGCTTTGCTTTGCATGCAAAGGAAGTGACATTTAAAATTAATGAGGAAGATCAAATTACGGTATCTGCTCCATATCCCAAAGACTTTGCAACGTTATTAAAGTTGCTGGATAAGTTCGATATTTAGATCTTTTATTGTCGCCCGGCCATTTAATGGGCCGAAATATATCATAAAGGTACTGGCATTATCGTTGTTACTACATAACGAAATGCGTATGAAAGCGAATATTGATATCAGCCAGGATGTGCCGATTATAGAAAGCCCCGCTTACGATGTTGCACAAGTAATGGGAGGTTTATACGGTGATGGAATCATAGGACTTAAAAACGCTTTTAGTATAGAATGGGTTCAGCGGCTTCATGACGAAGTACTTGCTTTATACAAAGAAGCACTAAATAGACCTGGCGGAGCTGTTGGTCGGGGTCCAAAGCGGCATTATGTCGAAATACATCCTGAAGATATTAGCGGTTTTCTTGACCTGGTCACTCATCCCTGGATAATGTTTGTATGCGAGGCTGTGCTTGGCCCCCAATATAAGATTGTTGAAATAGGGTTTGATGTGCCAAATCCAGGTGCCCAAGATCAGCCTTGGCATCGTGATTTTCCTGCCCCTGAGGATACTATTAAAGGCCGCAGGTTAAATTCTTTAGCCTTTAATCTAACTACTGTAGATGTATTTGAGGACATGGGTCCTTTCGAAATAGCTCCAGGAACTCAATGGGATTTGCCTATTGATTTTCAGCATGAGATGTTTCCTCCCAAATCAAACTACGCCCGATATGAGCAACGAGCTCAGCGAAAAATGCCAGGAATGGGAGATGTTTCTGCCAGGTCAGCTCTCACCATTCATCGTGGTACCGCCAATTATTCAAACAAATCAAGGCCAGCTCTGGTTCTTGGGGTCGATGCCCCCGGAGCGAATAATGCTGAACGGCATGATTTGCAAATTACTAAAACCTATTACGAGAGTCTTCCTGCCGAACTGAAGCAACATCTGATCTGTCGTATTGTTGATAAGCTTGAACCGATCGAACAAGGACATACCATCGAAGGTTTGATGATGGGCGAGGCCTAGTAACTGCTTTTAAATAATAAAGCCGCTTTATGATGAGATTAAAGATTTGACAACTTTTTGAAAAGTCGTCAAATCTCGAAATTCAGGAATTTACCGGCGTTTGGAAAAGTGTCTTTCCAAATTTAAACCCGATTGAGTGGAAAACCCGGAATGAAGCGCCCCCTTCGGGCGTGTAATGAGGATTTGGAACAAAAAGCGGGACTGGATTTTCAATGAAAACGAAACATAGTTTTCTAAACCCTCCTTTTCTCTATGTATATCCTAAGATTTTCAAAACCTGTTTGCTATTCTGTTCTTCTCCGAATACCTCAAAATTGAAGGTCTCATCGCGGTTACGGCGAATGATTACGTGTTTAGGAGAAGGAAGCAGGCAATGATGTATTCCTCCATAACCACTTAACACCTCCTGGTAAGCCCCGGTATGAAAGAAACCGACATATTGAACCTTTCTGGTTTTTGGCATAAAGACGTTATTCATGTGAGCTTCCTGACTGTAGTAGTCCTGACCATCGCAAGTGATACCACCGAGGTTAACCCGCTCGTATTCCGAATCCCAGTTATTTATTGGCAGTAAAATATATTTTTGATTTAAAGCCCAAACATCCGGAAGGTTGGTGATAAAAGAGCCATCAAGCATAAGCCATTTTTCACGATCGTTTTGTTGTTTCCTGCCAAGAACTTTATATAGAATACCCGAAGCTTCGGCACAGGTGTATTTACCAAACTCGGTAATGATGTCCGGTTCAACTACATCGTGCTCGGCACAAATTTCTTTGATCCGTTTTACAATTTCGTTTACCATATACTCGTAATCGAAATCAAAAACCAGCGAATCCTTAAAGGGCATTCCGCCACCAATATCAAGGGTTGTTAAATCCGGGTTTATCTTTTTGAATTTGCAGTACAGCGTCACATATTTCTCAAGCTCGTTCCAGTAATACGGTGTATCCGAAATTCCGGAATTGATAAAGAAATGCAGAAGCACGACTTTAAAGTTAGGATTAGCCGCGATTTTATTGTTGTAAAAATCAAGGATGTCTTCCATCCTGATACCCAGTCTTGATGTGTAAAATTGAGAGTCCGGTTGCTCTTCCGCAGCTATCCTGATACCCAAATTGCATGGAATATCAAGCTCATCATCATAAAGGTTAAATTCTTCTTTATTGTCCAGTACGGGTATGATATTCGAAAAGCCATCGTGCAGCATATCAATAATGTATTGCTTATACTGATAGGTTTTGAACCCGTTACAAATTACCGTGATCTCTTTGCCTAAAACACCTTTCTTTTCAAGAGCATCGATCATGGGCATGTCGAACGCAGAAGATGTTTCGAGGTGGATATTGTTTTTTAAGGCTTCTTCAACAACATGCTTAAAATGCGAGCTTTTGGTACAGTAACAGTATTTATAGCTTCCGCGATAGTTGTTATTTACTATAGCTTTTTTAAACAAAAGTTTAGCCTGCTGTATTTTTTTGCTGATTAGTGGAACGTAAGTAAAACGCAGTGGAGTGCCATACGTCTCAATCATTTCCATCAAATTAAGATCGTGGAAATAAAGTTCATCATCAATAACCTCGAAGCCTTCTTGAGGGAAGCCAACGCTGAGGTCTATAAATTCTTCGTAACTCTGCATTTATTAAATTTTGGCAAAAATGAGATTTTTTTAATGATTTCTACGCTTATTCTTTTTATTTGGATTTTTTTTTACATATTAAAGCTTAACGGGGCCGCGTGCTACCTTTCGTCTAAATAGATTTCCGCAATCATACATCTTGCACTTCCCCCACCTGAACTTTCTATAGTGTTTAACGGCGAAGCAATGATTGTTCCGGAATGCTCTAGTTCTTCAATTTGCTGAGGAGAGAGAGAGTTCCTTGCCTGTTCAGACATGACGAGCAGGCTGTCGCCTGTTGTGTTTTTTAATTGAAGCATATTGCCGGCAAACTTGTACATCTGTTCGAAAGAGATATCGATTATTTTTTTTCCGGAAGTTTTTAATGATTTAATGATCTGGTCTTTCTCCCTCTTGTCAGTTATTGACTCGAGGCAAACTACGGCAAATCCGTCGCCAATACACATCATCACGTTAGTATGGTAAATGGCGATGCCGTTCCGATCGAAGGCGTGGAAAATAATGGTTTTATACCCACTTAAATCGGAGAACAAGTGTAATGCCTTTTCATCGGTCCGTGGCGATACACAAGCATAGGCAATCTTGTTATTGCGATCCAACACCATACTTCCTGTTCCTTCGAGGAATTTTCCTTCTGATTCCAGGTAACTCAAGTCGACTTCTGTGTCAATTTGAAACTTCATCCGTAACTCTTCAATAATATCCGGTCGTTTTTCCAGACGCCGGTTACTGGCCTGCATCGGATAAATAAAAATTTTTCCGTCCGAATGGGTCGATATCCAATTGTTGGGGAAAATAGAATCAGGGGTTTGTGGCTCTGGATTATCTTCAAATACCAAAACATTTACATGATTCTCTCTTAATAAGGTTACGAAATCGTCAAACTCTTTTAAAGCTTTTTTGTGAACTTTCACATCTTTGCTCTGCTTGTTCTGAAAAGCATTGCTACCCGCCGTTTCTTCATTAAAAGCAAAATTTACGGGGCGAATCATCATTATGGTTGAGGCTGGTTCGATTTCCTTTTCTTCCGCTTTCGCGGCAGGTTCAAGCTTCTCTCTGAAAAGAGGCATGCTCATACAATGAAACCCTCCCCGTGCTCTCGATAATTCTGCTGATGGCATTAAAATAAGTGTATTCTTTATGTTTTGGGCAGAAATATCTCCATTCTCCAGCCGGGTTATTAAATCTGCTGCAGTTGTTATATTGAAGCCTTTTTCTTTAAAAGCTTCTACCGTTTTATCATTTCGATCGTATCCTACAATAACACCTTCTTTTAAGGCCAATAAGTTACACGAGTCGGTCCATTGTTCGCGAACATCGAAAGGAAAGACATTATTTCCTGAGTAAATAAACTGAGTTTTTTCTGTGCTTTTTAAATCGTTTTTACTAATGTCGTCAAGCAAATTCTCTATGCAATCAAATGATTTTGGCTCATTTATTTTATCAATTTCAAATTGCAGGATTTCAGGTTTTTCTTTGTTCCTTTTTTCAGAAATATAATCTATAGCTTCGGATTTTTTATTGGTTTTCTGAGAAGACATTGAGCCGAGTATCACCCATGTGTTTCTGTTTACTTGCGTGAAAACCGTGTCAATGTGCATGAAGTCACGCTTTGGCGGAATTTTTATAACTGTAACCTTTTTTACAATTTGTCGCTCAAAAAGCAGTTTTATAGCTTCGTTTGCTCCACTGGCAGAAGTTCGTTCTGTACAACCAATCAAAACATGATCAGGACTCACAATCATAACATCACCGCCTTCAATGGTAGGCTTTTCACCCTGCTCATCTCGCGGTCTTAAAAAGTTTTGCATAGTGTCCGGAATCTCGAGGATGTTGTTGCGGTAGTTTTCAAAAACGGGGTGATTATAGAAAATATATCTGGCTAGCAGAGTTTCCCTGGAGCGAGCCGCCTTAGCAGGTTTGTTAACCAAAATAAAGTTGTTTATTGCGATACCAATGTCCCGGGTAAAAATTAGATTCGGGATAGGAGGAAAAAGCATTTCTCCGACAAAGCGAGATCCGGAAATTAATGTCTTTGCCAATTCCGGAGGGTCAGTGTGAATAAGTTCTTGCTGGATTTTATAATTGCAGCCCTCAATTGCGCAAACCGAAGCTGTAAGTGAGTTTTTAATATCTGGTTGACCAAGGATATCTGCTAAAAGTCTTTCAAATTCGATTACTTTCGATGAAGTATGGAATCCGGCTTCGCCTGGTTTGAAAAAGGCTCTTTTATTTTCAGGTGAATCGATGTGGGCAAGCTTACCTTTTATTTTTTCCGGGTCAAGAAAATACATCAAGATCTTCACATAAAGGTCGTATTCTTTTTTCCGGACTGTTTCTAAATGGATGATATCTTCAAATAGCCAGTCTTGAGCTTGTGAAGGTGCTACTCTGCCAATGCCACTATCAGGACTATGAATGATTAGCGAACGCAGAGTGCCGATTTCTGAACCAACCTCTATTTTAAAGGTGCTTTTTTGCATAAGATTGATGCTGCTATCCAAATTTACCTCAATTCTTTAAATATATTCTTCCTGTGGTTATTCTATAATGATTAATTTTGACCGATGGATTTTATAATTAAAGGAACCCTTGATGCTGTAAAGGCATTATATAATACCGAATTAAAAGAAACAGAAATTGGCCTGCAGGAAACCAGGAAAGAGTTTGAAGGCGACGTAACTGTAGTTACTTTTCCTCTAACCCGTTTGTCGAAAAAATCTCCGGAACAAACAGGCAGCGATATAGGCCGATATCTGGTGGATAACATCTCTTACGTTTCGAAATTCAATGTAATTAAGGGTTTTCTTAATCTGTCTTTAACCGACGCTTTTCTCCATTCTATTTATAAAGATCAAATTTCGCAAGATAGTTTTGGGCATTTTCCGACAAACGGAAAAAAGGTGATGGTAGAGTATTCCTCACCCAATACCAATAAGCCTTTACATCTCGGGCATGTCCGTAATAATCTGTTGGGATATTCGGTTGCCGAAATCTTGTCAGCGAATGGCTATGATGTGATAAAAGCCAATCTTGTTAATGACAGAGGGATTCATATTTGTAAATCTATGCTGGCATGGAAGAAATTTGGAAATGCTGAAACTCCCGAAAGCAGCGGTTTGAAAGGCGATCATTTGGTAGGAAAGTATTATGTGATTTTTGACAAAGAATATAAAAAGCAAATTGATGAGTTAAAGGCAGCCGGGCAAAGTGAAGAGGATGCCAAGAAGAATGCTTTATTGATCAAAGAAGCTCAGCAGATGCTTCAGCAATGGGAAGCCGGCGACGAAGAGGTTATAAAGCTTTGGAAAACCATGAATGCCTGGGTTTACGCAGGTTTTGATGAAACATACAAGAAGCTTGGAGTAGATTTTAAGAAGTTCTATTACGAGTCGGATACTTATCTTTTAGGTAAAGATATCATAGATGAAGGTTTGGAAAAAGGTGTTTTCTTTAAGAAGGAAGACAATTCTGTCTGGATCGACCTAACTGCCGAAGGCCTGGATGAAAAGCTTGTGCTTCGCGGAGATGGAACTTCAGTTTACATAACGCAAGATTTGGGTACCGCTCAACTAAAATACAATGATTTCGGAATGGATGAATCGTTGTATGTGGTTGGTAACGAGCAGGACTATCATTTTAAAGTGCTTTTTCTGATACTCGAGAAGTTGGGTAAATCATGGGCGAAAGGATTGTATCATTTATCTTATGGGATGGTTGATTTGCCTTCCGGAAAGATGAAGTCGAGAGAGGGAACTGTAGTTGATGCAGATGATTTAATCGACGAGATGGTTGAAACTGCCAAATCAAGAACTGAGGAACTTGGCAAAGTAGATGGCTTTTCTGAGGAGGAAAAGAAAGAACTTTACCGGATGATCGGTTTGGGGGCGTTAAAATATTTCTTACTGAAAGTAGAACCCAAAAAACGTTTGTTATTTGATCCCAATGAGTCCATTGATTTTCAAGGGCACACAGGTCCGTTTATTCAATATACTCACGCCCGAATTCGCTCAATTATTTCAAAAGCTGGAATTGAAAAGCCTGAATTTAATAAAGTTGAGACGTTCACTGCGACTGAGCGTGAATTGATTATGGCTCTAAATAAGTATCCTGAAACTTTGACGGCTGCTGCCCGGGATTATAGTCCTGCCCAGATTGCTAATTATATTTATGAATTGGCGAAGCTTTACAATAAATTTTATCATGAAGAACCAATTCTAAAATTGGATGACGAGGAGTTGAAAAATTTCAGATTGTCATTGTCAGGAACCACAGGCTCAATTATAAAGAGAGGAATGAGGCTTTTGGGGATTGATGTGCCCGAGAGAATGTAATAATTATTTTCTGAAGCGGGGAGCCACAATAAACTCCTTGCTCCCTTTAATGTATTGATAAAATCCTAAACCGGATTTTATCCCCATTTGCCCTTCTTCAACCATTTTTTTCAATAATATACAAGGCGCATATTTGGGGTTTTTAAATCCTTCCTGCATCACATTTAAAATAGCAAGACATATATCCAGTCCAATATAATCTGCTAATTGCAGTGGCCCCATTGGATGAGCCATTCCCAGCTTCATTACAGTATCAATCTCTTCAACGCCGGCAACGCCTTCATGCAAAGCAAAAATTGCTTCATTAATCATGGGCATTAAAATACGATTTGCCACAAACCCAGGTGCATCATTCACCTCTACCGGAGTCTTATTAAGTTGTCTGGCGGTTTCCATAACAAACTTTGTTGTTTCATCAGAAGTCTCTTTGCCTCGTATAACTTCAACCAGTTTCATTAAAGGTACCGGATTCATAAAGTGCATTCCAATTACTTTATCAGGACGATTAGTTACTGATGCAAGGTGGGTAATTGAAATGGATGAGGTATTAGAAGCAAGAATAGTTTTCTTGCCGCAATAATTATCAAGGTCTTGAAATAAATTTAATTTTACATTCGGATTTTCTGTAGCTGCCTCAATTACTAAATCAGTGCTTGCAACTGCAGTTTTCAAATCAGTAAAAGCCTTAATATTAATCCGGGTGGAATTCATCTCCGCTTCCGTGATAGTGCCTTTACTAAGTTGCCGTTCAAGATTTCGTTTTATCGTTTCAATGCCTTTTTTTAAGGCTTCTTCTGATAAGTCAACCAAGGATACCTGATTGCCAAATTGAGCAAATGTATGAGCAATTCCATTACCCATTGTTCCTGAACCGATTACTGCTATTTTCATTCAAAATATATGAGATGTGAGACAATAGAGTTGAGAGGAATGACGCTTAATCAAAATTTAGAGTCTTGCCTAAATCTATAATTTTTTCACGATTTAATTCAACAACAAAAGGAACACGTCCAAGAATGGAAAGTTTGCTGTGATTAAGAATTGCCTGCTCCGAATAGCTGTCGTTTTCACCATTAAAAATGATTCCTTTAACAGGGATGTTTTTCAACTTCAAAAGTTCTAAACTTAACAGGGTGTGGTTGATACTTCCGAGGTAGTTTTTAATAACTAAAATTACATCAGCCTCGAGCGTTTGTATTAAATCAACTATATATTTCCTGTTGTTTAACGGAACCATTAATCCGCCCGCACCTTCTATTATTAGAGTGTTATTTGAAGTTTTTGGTAAGGAAATTGATTGTAGCTCGATGCTGATTCCATCAAGATCCGCCGATTTATGTGGCGAGAAGGGCTGAGTCAATCGATAGCTTTCAGGGTGAAATACCGAAGTTGCATTGGTTATAAGAGATTTTACCTTCATCGTATCCGAATTATGTAAATCGCCTGATTGTATTGGCTTCCAATAATCAGCTTTGAATTTCTCCACCAATATGGCTGATATAAGGGTTTTACCTATATCTGTTCCAATTCCGGTTATAAAAAGTGGTTTCATATATTTTCTACCAGTGTTTGCGCCAAATTTCTAATCTCTATATCCGTATTGAACGAGTGGAGACAAATTCGCAGTCTTTCTTTTCCCAAAGGCACGGTAGGGTGTAAAATAGCCCTTACGTCAAATGATTTTCTCTGTAAAGTTGATGCTAATTCTTTAGCGTCTTCGTTGCCTGTGACAACTAAACATTGAATAGGAGAGATGCTTCTAACAAAAAGCTCTCGTATAGACTGAGTTTCTTTTTTAAATAGTTCGACCTTATTGTGAATTATGGAAGTTTCAGTCTCTAATAAGTGTTTATAAGCCATCTTTATAGAAAGATGAGCGTAAAACGAAGTCGCTGTTGTGAAAATAAAAGACCGGGCAAAATTGATAAGGAAGTGTCTCAAATTTTCTTCGCAAAGTACTGCAGCTCCATGACAGCCCAAGGCTTTTCCAAAGGTAACTATTCGTGCGAAGACCCTGTCAGTAAGATTATAGTGTTCAACCAGGCCTCTGCCGTTTTTGCCGAATATTCCGACAGCATGCGCCTCGTCAACTATTACAGCAGCTGAGTATTTTTCGGCTAAGAGGATAATGTCCTGCAAAGGAGCGGCATCTCCATCCATAGAATAGATACTTTCAATTCCAATGAAAATACGCCCTTTTGCAAGCTTCAGTTTTTCTTCGAGACTATTTAAATCATTATGTCGGAAAGTATAACGATTTGCGTAACTCAATCGGGCCCCGTCAATAATAGAAGCGTGAATAAACTCGTCAAGTATGACGGTATCTCCCCGTTGAGGAAGAGAAGAAAATAGGCCTAAATTGGCGTCATATCCCGAATTAAAAATTAAGGCTGCCTTTGCGTTGTGAAATAGTGCAATTTCAGACTCGAGAATCTCTGTAAAATCATCGTTTCCGGATATCAATCTAGATCCTGTGGAGCCAATGGAATAGGACGGAGTTTGTTGTAATTGATTTTCAATTGAAGATTTAAGCTTTTCAGATCTTGAGAAACCCAGGTAATCATTAGAGCAGAAATCTATCAAATTTCTGTTTGATGATAGTGTTCTTAAGGATAAGCTTGTAGCTCTTTCCCGGAGTTTTTGGTCTATGAATTCGTTAATATATCTCAAAGTCGTTGCAAAAGCTCTAAATTAAAAAAGCGGCTCATAATAAGCCGCTTTTTTATTAATTAATCATAGAACCTAAGGTTTTTTTTCGACGGAATCTCTTTTATGTTTCCCGTGCCATTTGTGGGCTTTTTCTTTACGCTCAGCTTTAAGTTGGTTATAAGTGACTTTTTGTTTTTCATCCAAAATACTTAGTATCTTGTTTTCATTGGCTTCAAATTTGGCTTTCATTTCAGCCATGTCAGCTTTTTTCTTCTCGGCTCTCATTTTATGCATCGTCTGAGCACGTTCAAGATATATCTTGTAGATCTCAGCCTTTTGAGATGCGTTCAGCGACAGCTTTTTGTCTAAAGCATCAGTCATTTTTTGAGCTCTCTCTTCCGGAGATCGTTGCTCTTTCTGTGGCCTTTCCTGTGAGAGTCCGATAGTCGATATTCCAAGGAAAAGAATTGCGCTTAAAATTAATTTTTTCATATCTATCGTGTTTTAATAGATAGAAGAAATTAACTCGAAAAGGTTTAAGTAGCTGATTGTTAAAAAATGTTAAGACTTACCTTTATCGTTTTGCTCATAAAAAGGGAGTATTAAAAATCCCCGGCTTTAAAAGTAATAACTGATGTCACCCGGCTACCCTCGGAAAGTCGCTACCCTCATCAACTTGTTTAAATAGGATAGTCAGATACAAGTTTGCGATGAGATTTAATTTAGTTGTTGCCAGGCTTTAATTGTGCTATTGATTTTTGCATTTGCGCCATCATTGAGGTTAAGCTTTCCATTGTAGGTTCTTGAACCGGTTCTGGGAAAACGGTCGAAATGTATGCTTTCGACTTCCAGATTTCAAGAATTTGTTCTGCGGGAACATTATAGGGATCGTAGACCGGATTGTCGGAGATCAGTTTAATTGATTTGTTTTCTTTGAATTTATTGCCTGCCCGCTTATAAACCACACCATCGTCTTTTGTTATAAATACATAGGTTTCTCCCACCTTTACGTCGTTCCAGTTTTCGAGGTATTCTCCAATAACTATTGTGCCCGAAGGTAAAGGTACCATGGAGTCGCCTTTTATTTCAAAGGCTCTAAAAGTGCCCTGTTTTAAAAAAGGGAGATGGAATTTAGGGAGCTCACTAATAAATTGGGGATCAGCGTAGCCATTTAAATATCCAGCACTGGCTTTTACCGGTACCAGTTCAATATTCTCTCTATCCTCGGAATCAACAGATATGCTGAGAACGCGAAGATTAGAGGCATCACTTTTGGGCTTCGGTTTCCATTTATCATTTATCTGTTCATTTATCAATTCATCTATTGATAAGTCAAAAAATATTGCGAATTTTTTTAGCAAATCATAGCGGGGGTCGGCTCTGTCTTCTTCATATGCTCCGACAAGGGATCGTTTAATTTCCATTAAATCAGCGAATTGCTGTTGTGTGAGCCCTTTTTTCTTTCGTAAGTATCGCAGATTATTAGAAATGTTAGCCATTTTAAAATAAATTTTGTTTTGCTAAAATAGTTAGTAGCTTTATGCTCATAAAATTAGCAAAATATTTTTAATACTAAAGAAAAAGATATGAAAAGATATGTGTTTATTGTTACCGACCGGAATCGTACTTCGTTACATGTTGGCATGAGTGCTGACTTATTAAAAACGGTTAATTTTTATCGTCAGATGCCTAACCTTTTTTTTGATTCAGCTCAACAGTTAACCCGATTAATATATTTTGAAGAAATGCGTACCGAGGAAGCCGCTGTACAACGATTTAATTTGATCAGCAAATTTACCAGAGCGCAAAAAGAAAAACTTGTTCGGGCTGTTAACTCTGATTGGTTAGATTTGAGCATCGGGCTTGATTTAGAGAGGGTCTTAATTCATCCGTCTATAATGCCGGCAAATAAGCGTCTCAATGCTATGTAATAAGAAAAGCGACCAGAAGCCGCTTTTCTCTATAAAAGAATGTTTATATCCTACCAACCTGGTGCAAACGTTAGCCCAATTACAGGGCCGCTTACATCTTTCCGTTGGAATGGAATGGCGGCATATGGTTCGATAACGAAATAGCCAAACACATTAACCCGTAAAGATAAACCTGCACTCATTGCAGGGATTCGCTCGGTAATAAGTCTCTGAGAGTTGGTTTGAACATCATACCCTTCGTATTGACGCGGTGCGGACCTGAAGGTCACTTTAGAGTCCTGATCATAAGCTAAACCGATATCGAAAAAAGCATTTAGATCAGAGAACAGAAATTTGGATTCAATAGCCGAAAGGCGTTTAGGGCCTGTAAAAGGTAATCTTACTTCAAAGTTGAAAACTGCTATTTTTGAGCCTGTTAACTGACTTAAGCTGAATTGCCCGGGAGTATTAATCGCTGTTCCTTTTTTGTAAAATGAATTCGCTTCATATCCGCGAATAAAATATGGATATCCTACAAATAGTGGATACAATCTATTCTGATCTTTCCCAAGACGGGAATAACTGTAGGCTCTTACCGCAAAAGTAACTGGCATTATGCGGTGATATTTTCTAAAATCGGCAGTTAAAGCCGTGAAACTATAATCGCCCAAATAGCTTTCCGCACCAAATCTGTACCTAAATCCAGCCAGCGGCGCTGTAATTCCCATTAATGAATTATCACCAACAAAAGCACTATTAAGCTGATAGATGGTGAAGGGTTGAAAATCAATTCCATAGGCACGATAGTCCTCTGCGGCTTCTTCTCTCGGTACCTTTCTTTTGTCGGCGGCAAGTTGTCCTCCAATGGCATTACCTCCGAAATATTGGTACACATTGCTGTATCTATCTAAACGGTAACTATACCAGGCAGCACCGGTTCCAAGTTCAAAGCGCGAAATTCTTGAAAAAGGATAGGATGCGAACAATTGAATCTGATCTTCAAAAGTTCTTAAGATATCGTAGTTTTCTACATAAACCTGTTCCCCGCTCGAAGTCTCTTCTAATTGTGCATTAGAAAATCCCGATACATACGGGATATGTGATACGGCAGCTCCCCAATTAATACGTGTTTGCTGGTTGATGTATGCTACCTGGCCACCAAAATCATAAATTTCGCCATTTACAGCTGCGGCAGCCTGGATTTGGTTACCTCCCAAAATATCACTGAATATTCCCTGAATACCACTTGATAAGCCCGTGCCTAAGCGGCCAACCTGGGCTCCAACTCCATTGCTTGATAGATAGTCAAGTTTAAACTGAGGACGGTAGGGCACTTGTTTTATTGATTCTGGTTCGATTAATTCAAATCGTTCGAAGTTGTTAAGGTTAGCGTTTATCAAATCTACGCCAGAGCTTTTTACTGGAGGAAGAATCGCAGCATTAAAATTCATTGCCTGTGGTGAAACCTCTACGGCTTTAAACTCGCTGGCTTTTGCATTGTAAATCGTATATTTCTGAGATCTGTAATAGGAGTATACTACGTCGTCGTTTAAAGAAAGGCTTAACGCGGGCGAGAATTCGGTAATTCCGCTTATCCCTGTAAAGTAATCCGTTAACTGTTCTACTTTTCCGCCAGAAATTGTGTATCGGTACATATTTCTAAATCCATCTCTGTTCGAAAGAAAATAGATTTGCTGACTGTTTCCGGAAAATTGAGGGTTCATGTTATTGGCACCTTCAAATACTGGAATATTTGTGATTTTCTTAGTTGCCACATCCATTATTGCAAGGGTGTGTGTTATTGCGACACTCCTGTCAGAAGCAGCATCTAAGGTTGTTCTGTCGCTTGTAAAAACAAGAGATCGTCCATCAGGCGAGAAACTTGGCGCATAATCTGAGTACTTGTCTTTTGTCAACTGCGTTAGTCGTTTTGTTCGAAGATTGTATATGAACAAATCGCTATAACCGTCTTTCAATCCTGTAAAAGCAATTTCATTACCGTTAGGAGCAAAGGTAAGATTGCTGAATTCTTCAACTGCGCCCATTCCCTCTACCAGAAGATTTTTCCCGCTGTTAACGTCTACTACAAATAATTTTGTACGACCGCCACTAAAAGCACTGAACGCAAATCGTTTACTATCCGGAGACCAGGCGCCCGCGGATTCTATAAAACTAAACTCGTCTATGTGTGTGTTTGTGGCTTTACTCGTGAGCTTTCGAATTATTTTCCCCGTTTGGGCATCTGCGAGGAAAAGATCGATACTGAGCAATTCTTTTTCAGATAAAAAAGCAATATACTTTCCATCCGGAGAAACAGCGGGAGCAACGTTCATGTCGCCTGCATTGTTAGAGTTAAGTACGTTTTTCCCCGTTGGAACTTGAGACGTGTCTTTTAATAAAGGCTTATAAGTGTTTTCTATGCTGGTTCTCCATAGGTTTGACAAGGTTCGTTCATCATAGCCGAAGGTTCTTCTTATGGCCATCTCATATCCGTATTTTGCCGTGGCTTTAAATAGCGGAACAATTACTGTGTCGCCATAGGTTGAACCAATATAAGTCCAGAATGCTTGCCCGTAACGATAAGGAAAATACCTGTTATTAGTGGTAAGGTCACGTAAGGTTGGAATATCTTTATTGATGTAAGCATCGCGCATCCACATCCCTGTAAAGGCATCAACTTTTCCAATAGATAAATACTCTGCCATCCCTTCAACCATCCATAAAGGGAGATTGCCAATGTTCTCAAGGTTAGTTGAATCACCTTCTATCAACGAATGATATTGAAATGCGTGAACCAGCTCATGTCCTAAAACGTGGCGGGTTTGATGGTTAAGCGACATTAAGGGCATAACAACCCTGTTTTTCAGACCTTCCGTAACACCACCTGTACCCACACCCACGCCACCAGATATTGCAGTAGTTGACTGAAAATCGGGATGGTTTTCGTAGAGGATTATTGGGTTCTTTTTTGAGAAAGTGTCTCTAAATACTTGTTGATGCAAGTCGTACCAAACTTCAGACTCCTGAAGAAACCGGGTAGTTATGCTATCATTCCTTAGATAATCGTATAACTCAAAGTGTTGAGACTGGTGAACTCTAAATTTAAGATTCTTATAGCGAACAAGGTTTTGCCCGAAGTATTGTGCGCTGGCAGGTGCGGAACCAGCGATGTAAATTATGATAAGAGAAAAGCATAATTTGAGTGCTTTCACCCTAATTGCATTCAGGTTAGTCATATAAAGCAATTTATAGTCTAAAATACGTTTATTTAAGTCTTAATGCTACGGTAGAACTTATATAATTAAAAAAATTAATTAATTGTTTTGTTCCTCTCTTCTTTTCCGCCGGGCTTCCTGTCTCTTTTCTCTATTACTTTGGGGTTCTGAATTTATTTGTTGAGGTGATTGATTTATAGGTGCAACAGCTTTATTGTCAGATGGTTTTTGGCTTGTTTTCTTTTGACCCGCGGTATCTGCAGGTTCTTCAAATTCCATCTCATCGGGCATAGTTAACGAATCTACCGTTACGGTATCCACTGTCAAAGTATCTACCGGGATCGCTGGTGTCGGACACTGATATTGGCGGGTTATTTCAACGGTTGGCTTTGGAAAGGGGCCGTAGGTATACCCTGACGATGGATCACGGTACACCTTTTCCATGAATCTTCCGAAAATAGGTAAAGCTGTATGCGAACCTTCACCTGTGCCTGAAGTCCTGAAATGCACACTACGTTCATCGCAGCCTACCCAAACTCCCGTTACCAGGTCCTTTGTTATACCCATATACCAACCATCTACGAAATCAGAGGAGGTTCCGGTTTTTCCACCGATCTGATTTCCTTTTTTCCAAAGATCCCATTCCCACAAGGCTTGTGATGTGCCACCGGGTTCGTCCATGCCTCCACGGAACATGTAAAGCATCAACCATGCTATTTCTTCACTGAT
This sequence comes from uncultured Sphingobacteriaceae bacterium, assembly GCA_946887045.1. Next base: position 27,581 of record CAMPKC010000007.1, read on the forward strand.
TACTTGTTTTTGTTTTGCTTTAAACTCCTGGATCAGACGTCCATCGCTATCGGTAATTTTGTACACTAATATTGGCTCAGTTCTTTTTCCATTATTTAAAAAAGTGCCGTATGCTTTCACCATTTCGTAAACAGAAACATCGTTAGAGCCCAGGCTCACCGAGGGAACAGACTTTAATTCGCTTTCGATTCCGCATTCATGAGCGTATTTAACAACATTATCCCAGCCGACCTGCTCAGTGATTTGAGCAGTAACAGAATTAACAGAACGCCCCATGGCATGTCTCAATGTCATTTCCCTTCCCGAGAAAGAGTAATCCGCATTTTTAGGTTCCCAAAAAAGTTTTTTATTATTTTCGTCATATTCGATTTTCACCGGCCTGTCCACAAATTTATCGCAGGGGCTCATCCCGCTCTCTAATGCAGCGAGGTAGGCGAAAGGCTTAAATGTAGAACCTGCCTGACGTTTGGCCTGATTGACATGATCAAAATTAAAGTGTTCAAAATCAACACCTCCAACCCAAACCTTGATGTGCCCGTTCATCGGATCCATCGTCATCATTCCTGTGTTGAGTATCTTGGCGTAATATTTAATTGAGTCCATCGTAGAAAACTCAACCTCTTTGTTTCCGTTCCAGCTAAAGACCTTCATCTTTTTAGGCTTGTTGAGGTAGTAGTCGATAGAATCCTGATTGTTATTGTACTTTTTCTTTAAATGCTTATATATCGGAAGCCGCTGAGCTGCCTTTTCAGGAAAATCTTTAATCTCGTTTCCATTAGAGTCTCTCCATGGATTCTGATCGCCCCAGGCATTGTTTAGCCGTTGTTGAAGGATTTTCATTTGTTCCTTCATTGCTTCCTCGGCATATTGCTGAAGTTTTGAATCGATGGTGGTATAGATTTTTAATCCGGATTCATAAAGATCATAACCATTTGCTTCGCACCAATCTTCAAGATATCTGGCAACTGCCGAACGTAAATAAGAGTCGCCGCGTGTATCTTCAATAACTTCTCCTTTGGTAAGGCCGAGCGGCCTTAATCTGTATGTTTGGTATTCTTTTTTAGAAATATACCCATACTTCTCCATTTGCGACAATACAACATTGCGGCGTTCAAGTGTTTTTTCAGGGTTATTATCAGGATTGTAAGTAGTGGTAGCCTTTAGCATTCCAACCAGCATGGCCGAGTGCTCAATATCTAATGTCTCAGGCTCTTTATTGAAATACTTTTTGGCCGCAGTTTTTAATCCATAAGTATTGCTGCCGAATGTTACCGTATTGAAATACATGGTAAGTATTTCATTTTTAGAGTACTGATGTTCAAGTTTTAAAGCGGTTGTCCATTCTTTCAGTTTGTAAACCAGAGTTCGGGCAATCGGGATATGTTTTATAAATCCCTGCTGTTTATTGTTGCGGGTTCTGTATAAGTTTTTAGCAAGTTGTTGAGTTATGGTGCTTCCTCCGCGTTTGTCGCCGGAAAAAGTTGAAGCTGCACTCGAAAATACCGAATATATATCTACCCCATAGTGTTTGTAAAAACGTACATCTTCTGTCGCGACAAGAGCATTGATTGTGCCCTGGGTAATTTGTTTAAAATCTATAGGAGTACGGTTTTCCTTGTAATATTTCCCGATAAGCTTGCCATCAGCTGTATATAGTTCCGAAGCGATCTGGATGGTTGGCTTTTTGATATCCCGGTAGGTCGGAGAATAGCCAAAAAGCCCAAGAAAATTTACTTCAATGGCGCAGAAAAGTAAAAGAATAAAATAGATTAAGATGCTGAAGTATCTAAGGGGCTTATTCCCAATTTCTTTGAACATTTTTTTAATTTTACTTTGAAAAGTATCAGGTTAGAGCTTAACAATACAAACATATAAAAGATTGTAAGCATTCAAATTTACTCTGTATGAGGATTCTGAACTTCGCTGTGTTAATCCAGTAGTTTAAATTTGTCGGCATCTTTTAAAAACGGAAAAAGCCTTCTCGCTTTCACAACCTCATCTTTCGAAATCGAAAAGGTATACAGATCTTCATCATTTGGTTTATAATAAACTGTTTTTCCGTTAGGGTCTATGCACATCGAATCGCCAGAATGGTAAACTTCGTTCCCGTCATGACCTACCCGGTTTACACCGATTACATACGACAAATTCTCGACCGCACGAGCCGGAATAAGCGTTCGCCAATGCATTGAGCGACGTTCTGGCCAGTTTGCTACAACTAATAATAAATCGTATTCGGGGCTTGTATTTCTTAACCATACAGGAAAGCGCAGGTCATAACAAATGGCCGCACAGACTTTCCATCCATTTAAATCCACAATAAGTTTGTTTTTTCCAGGCGTATAAAAGTCATCTTCTTTACCCAGACCAAAAAGATGTCTTTTGTCGTATGTTTCGAAAGTGCCATCCGGGCGCATCCAAACCAACCTGTTATAATAATTATTATTTTCTTTGATTATCAGACTTCCGGTTATCACACATTCAAAACGTTTTGCCTGTTGTTGCATCCATTGCATCGTTCGACCGTTCATTTCCTCTGCTAATTCTACAGTATTCATAGAAAAACCTGTGTTAAACATCTCAGGAAGAATAATCAGATCAGTTTTTTCTCTTATTCCGGATAGTCGTAAAGTGAGGTTTTTTAGGTTTTTCTCTATGTTTTCCCAGAATATGTAGGCCTGGAATGTTGTGATTTTTAAAACGCTCATTAATGCTTTGTCTTAATGAATAAAAATTAAACTTTAGTTAATCTTTCAACGGCATTTTCTAAAGTTTCTTGCTTTTTGGCGAAGCAAAATCTTATTACTCCGAAATCTGTTGATTTTGAGTAAAATGCGGAAGTTGGAATACACGCAACCTTAAACTTTTGTGTTAGTCGTTTTGCAAATACAACATCATTTTCGTCGGTTAAATCCCGAATCCCAACGCATTGGAAATACGAACCTTCACAAGGTAATAGTTGGAAACGTGTTTGAAGTAATAATCCTCTAAAAAAGTTTCGTTTTTCTTCGAAGAAGGCTTTTAAGGATGCGTAGTAATTTGTATGCAACAGCATATCTGCAATAGCATATTGTACCGGAGAATTGACACTAAAAACAAGGTACTGATGAACTTTTCTGAATTCATTCATTAAATTCTCAGGTGCTAAACAATAGCCAATTTTCCAGCCTGTGTTATGAAATAGCTTGCCGAAAGATGAGGTGATAAAGCTTCGTTCGCGCAGCTCAGGATACCTGGCCATACTCAGGTGTTCATTGCCGTCGTATACCATATGCTCATAAACTTCATCGCTGAGAATAAGTATATCTGTACCTTTTGTGATTTTTATCAGTTGATTGATGTCGTCTTGTTTAAGAATCGTTCCGGTCGGATTCTGGGGTGAATTAAGAATAATCATTCTCGTTCGGTTCGAGATAAGCTTTTTCACCATATTCCAATCAATAGCATAATCAGGAGGCGAAAGTTCGAATGGCTTAACCAATCCTCCTAAGAGTTTAATTGAAGGAGCGTAAGAATCGTATGCAGGTTCAAAAATAATAACTTCATCTCCCGGGTGAATCACAGCTGCAAGCGCGGTAAATATAGCCTGCGTTCCGCCGGCGGTAATTGTTATTTCCTTTTCAGGGTGATATTCTGCACCATACAGCGTGTGAATTTTTTCTGATATTCGCTCATTTAAAACCGGCACTCCACCCATTGGTGCATATTGGTTCTTCCCGTCGAGCATATATTTACTGGTCAGTTCAATAAGTTCAGCTGGGCCTTCGAAATCAGGAAATCCCTGAGAAAGGTTAATTGCTTTGTTTTCTGCCGCAAGTTTAGACATCACTGTAAAGATTGTGGTGCCAACATTCGGAAGTTTAGAGTTAAAATGGATCATCGGTGGCAAAATAGCAAATTGCCGATTCTTTAAACAAGTTTTAATCAAATATCTGGAAGTCTATTCGATTGCGCTAAAACTTGTATTTTGCTGGTGTTTTCAAACCTATTCGACATGAACAAACAAATTGAATCGCTAAAGGCGACCAGAGGTTTTTTATTACGCCTGATAGCAGATCTGTCGGTTGAAGATCTGAATAAAATCCCTCATGGATTTAATAACAATATTATCTGGAATCTGGCACATTTAATCGCCAGTCAGCAGGGCGTGTGTTATAAAAGGGCAGGACTGAACTTGACAATCGAGGAATCATTTTTTACGGCATATAAGCCCGATACAAAGCCCGAATCTTTTGTCGAACATCGGGAAGTCGAACGAGTTAAAGAATTGTTGGTCTCCACGATTGATGGGTTTGAGGCGGATTTAAAAAAGGGACTTTTTAGAGATTATCCAAGTTGGACTACCCGATATGGAGTAGAATTAAATACTATCAATGATGCATTAACTTTCCTCCCTTTTCACGAAGGCTTCCATTTGGGATATATTATGGCACTGAAAAGAGTTGTGAAGAATTCATAATAAACGTCGTGCAATCAATAAAAAAGGGCTGGACTTGGTCCAACCCTACATCTACCTATGAAAAACATGTCCTTTTGGGGAAGGACATTCTCTTATACTATTAACGGCTGTAGAAGTTACAAATTATTTGATTTTAACTTTGTCAACGACCTGCAGCTTGTAAATAAGTTTACTTTTTAGCCAGAATGTTGAGATTAATATTTACCGTTTCTGAAATGAATTTGTCGCCCAGGGTTTTATCGTTTCCGTAATTCATTTGCCACTGGGTTCGATCAATGTCAAAATTTGCTTTAGCGCGTACTGTGTTTTTATCAAGATCGATCCTTGCTGGAAAGGTGATGTTCTTTGTTGCATCTTTTAAAGTAAAATTGCCGCTCACGTTAAAATTTGCACCCTCTATTATAGAAGTGTCACTATTGTCAGCTTTATAAGGCTCAACTTTTGTAATCACAAATCTTGCTGTTTCAAATTTTTCTGCATCAAAAAAATCCCCGCTTAGTAAATGTGGTTTCAGTTTTTCCTGGAACATGGCTTCTTTCTGTTCCATATCCATGGATTTTATGTTGATTATAAATTCGCCTCCTGATATTTTGTTATCTGCAAGGTTAACCTGGCCGGAGCTTAATTGGAATGTTCCCGGATGGTTTTTACCTACACCATGACCGGTAAACCTGACGCTCGACGCAGAAGTATCAACAATGAATGACTCTCCGCTTGCTTCAGCTGTATGTTCGGCATCACTAATTTTTGCCTTATCTCCTTTCGGTGCATTATTACATGCATACATCAGCATCAAACCGAAAAGTACTGAAACGAAAGTTCTTGACGTAAAAATCATAATTTTCAATGGTTTAACTAGCTCGTTTAACAAATTGATTGTATTTTCGTTTCGTCTATTTTAATTTTTAGTTAATGATTTCCGCCGCTAGCGATTATTGATTCTGCCGGGATTAATTAACTATTCTGATTTTTAAATTTTCAGCTCTCAAACTATGCTCCCAAGCACCGAACTCTTACAAAAAATATTAGATACCATTGAAGAGGGGTTCCTTGTCTCAAATGCAGATGGGGTGATTGTTGGTTTTAACCGGCAGGCAAAAGAAATTTTAGGACTTTCTGATAATCAAATTTTAGGGAAGACTTTGGTTCATCCTAATTGGCAACAGGTCTCAATATCGGGCGAACCAATGAGTGTTGACGAGCTTCCTAGTTCTATAACCCGAGCTACAGGGGAGATAGTGACGGATTTCATAATGGGTTTAAAGAGCCCGGAAAGTAATATAAAGTGGCTAAGAGTAAACACCCAAACGCTTGATCACGGCGAGATGAAATATGTTTATTCAACTTTCATAGATATTACTGAAAAACATAACCTGAAGGCCGAAGCGCGTATCGCCAAAGAGCGGCTTAAAGACGCTTTAAAAGATAGTGAAATAGCTGTGTGGGATATTGATGTAAAAACAGGTGAAATTTACTGTTCTGAAGAATGGAGGAAAATTGTGGGTTGCGAGCCTCTGGGGATAGAAAATGTTTTTGAGCAATGGAAGCGTGCCATACACCCGGACGACAGAGAGTTGGTATTGAAAAACTTGTCTAATTGCATCGACGATCTCTCCGATGGATTCACAGTTGATTATCGTCTGATTAATAAAGATGGAAGTTTGAAGTGGGTTTCCAGTATGGGGAGGATTATGTCGAGAACTGATGACGGTTTACCCGAACGTTTTTCCGGAACAGTTAAGGATGTTACGGAAAAACGGAAAATTGTAGAAAAACTGAAGGCGAATGAGGAGAAGTTTAGAAACGCTTTTCATTATTCAGCTATAGGGATGGCTTTGGTAGACCTTAGGGGTCGTTGGATAGATGTGAACCCAGCGTTGTGCGAAATGCTGGGATATTCTAAGGAGGAATTTTTTGAACTTACTTTTCAGGAAATCACACATCCTGACGATTTAGCTCAGAACCTTCAGTATGTCGAGCAGACATTAAAACGAGAAATCGAAACCTTTAACATGGAAAAACGATACTTCCATAAAAATGGGAACATTGTATGGTCGCTGTTAACGGTGTCTTTAATGTGGAATAATGAAACCAATGGTCCTGGATTTTTCATCGCTCAAATTATTGACATAACCCGATCTAAAGAATTAATCACACAAATGGAAGTGAAAAATTCTCAATTAGAGCTTACAACCCTTGATCTTGAGAATAAAATTGAGCAGTTGGAAGAGTTTAACCGAATAGTTGCTCATAACTTAAGGGGACCGGTCGGAAATATTCTGCAGCTAAGCGAGTTGCTTCATGAGGAACCAGATGTCGCCGGTCTGTACACTCCTTTATTGAGAGAAGCCAGTGCGGGTTTAGATAGTACGTTAAAGGAGTTAATAAAAATTTTGGAAGTAAAACTGAATAAGACAATTGTTTTTCAGCAGTGTTTTTTCGAAGATATAGTTTCCAAGGTCAAAAGTATGCTTAACATTCAGATATTTAATGAAAATATTGTATTTAATACGGCTTTTGAAGTGAAAAGCCTTGATTATCCATCTGTCTACCTCGAGAGTGTATTATATAATCTTATAAGTAATGCGATAAAGTACAGAAGGCAAAATGTTACTCCGGAAGTGAAATTGCGAACTTACTTTGAAGATAAGAGAATAATACTCGAAGTTTCAGATAATGGTTTGGGAATCGACCTGAACAAATATGGGCATCAAATTTTTAAATTGAATAAGATTTTTCATGAAGGATTCGACAGTAAGGGTTTGGGCTTATTCATTTTGAAAAATCAAATCGAGACTTTAGGTGGAAGTATTTCTGTGGAAAGTGAACCGAATGTTGGGTCAACATTTAAAGTTATCTTCTAATGAAACAACATAAAACCATAGTGATTATTGATGCGACAAAATCTTTCATGTATTAACTCGCAGAATATTGAAAAAAGCGGGTTTGGCAGATGAAATCCTTGGGTTTTATGACGGGCTTTAACCTATCTGAAAACAAGCCACGCAGAACTCCAAAATTAACCGTTAGTTCCTCGATCAGCGCGTTGGGTTATGAAAGATCTCAGCACTATTAAAAGTTAAAGGGTTTATACTTAAACCCTTTAGGCTCGAAAAGATGAGGGAAATATTGACTGAATTGAAAAATTTGATTGCCTTTTACAACTCTTTATTGGGCATCGTATATTACTACTTTCTCAAATAACACTCTGAAGTTTTCAAGGAACGTCTTATGTAAAGGATGAACCTGATAGGTATCATGGCCGGCTAAATCATCAAAAACAATCAATAATGAGAAAGTATACGTTGTATCAACAACGGGTCTGTCTATTGGAGCAGGTGTTCCGATGTAAATAGATCTGATTGTTTCAATGTTCTGCAGCGATTCCAATCCTGCTTTAAAAGATTGTTTCGTTTCTTCGGATGTATCGGCTTTAAGCCAAAATAATACATGGTGTGTAAGCATGTTCGATTTTTTTAAGGAGACAAAGATATCAGAATGGCTGTTATTCAGAGGTTAAATTTTATAAATGCTTTTTGTTGGTTAGGTGATGATATTGCCTATCATGATAAACCAAATTTGTATTTAATTGTATTTTTTAGTGTGTTTTTTATTTTAAATTGAGTTTATTTTTAATAAATTGTGTAATTATTAATCGATTTGTTGTTATTGTTATAATTTAAATTTATGACTAAAGAGCACTTAACTGCCTTGATTATTGAGGCCATGCAAAGTAAATCAATAACCTTTCAGCAGATAGCCGACATTATTAGTAGAAATGTAGTGTGGACGGCTTCTGCATTGTTCGGGCAAAACTCTATGGATGCGAATGAGGCAAGCTTAGTAGTAGATGCGTTAGATTTGCCGAAGGAAGCTGAGTCGGCCCTTCAGAAATTTCCATTAAAAGGCAGTCAAAGTATAATGCCGCCTACCGATCCGTTGATTTACCGGCTTTATGAAATTGTTCTTATATATGGCGAATCAATGAAAGCAGTTATTCACGAGAAAATGGGAGATGGTATTATGAGCGCAATTGATTTTACGATGAATGTTGAGAAAGTAGAAAATCCTGTCGGTGATAGAGTGAAAATCACAATGGACGGTAAGTTTCTGCCATATAAAAAATGGTAATTGAAGGTGGCCAGAAATATAAAATAGCTTGTCCAAAAGAAGGATAATATCTCTTTTAGACAAGCTATTATTTTATTGCTCAATCACTTTTATTAAAGTTCCTGAAGTAAGTCGGTCGGTTAATTTCATTCCGTTAAGAATTGCAAGTTCTTCTAATTTTGATGCAGGAGTGTTAAAGCTACGGAGGGCTTGGTCTAACGTGCTTGCCTGCTTAACCGTTTTTATACGAACCCGATCTGCCTTTTTATTTATTTTGGCGGCATCAGTTAATGTGCTGAAACTTTGCATCGAATTTGTAAAGTATTGATTATAATTGGCAAAATCTGCCGCAGTACTTACCCCAAGCATATGGTAAATGTTCTCACCTTGCTGAATAACGTACGATAGAGTTCTAAGTGTTCCTTGTTCTTGCTTTTGATCGGCTACCATTGCGATCGCTCGAAGCCCGTTTACTGTAATTTCTCGGGAATCTACCAGGGTAAGATTGTTTTGCTGAAGAATTGCGCTTGCAGCTTCCTGAAGTGTTTTACCGGGAGCCATTGTCAGCATCATCATTGCTTTACCATTGGTGGGTGCCATTTGAAATACCTGAGGTGAGTTTTGATGTCTCCATCCTGTTGGTATTTGGAATTTGAACTTTAATACAGGGTGATAAAACGCGTTATTCTCCACAAATCCCTGCTTCGGATCTTCACCGTAGATCATTCCATCGATTCTTTGAAGATAGCTATTCCGGTTGACCTGTGGATTTGTCAAGCTGAGTTTTTGGTTCCACTCTGTTGCCAGCTTGTTAACAGTTACATTTCTGCTACCCGGGTTTGGGTGCGTTGATAAGAAATCAGGCAACTCTTCGGCGCCACTTTTGGCAGAGCTTCTTTCCAGAGTGGTGAAAAATCCTGCCATTTCATGGGCATCATAGCCAATTTTAGAAGAATACTCGACACCCAACTCATCAGATTGCCGCTCATCATCGCGACCAAACTTTAGAAACAATAGCCCTAATCCCTGAGAGGCTTGTTGGGCAAACTGCCCAAACTCTGGGGAAATCACCATGCCAGCAATCAGTCCCACTTGTCCCAATATGGCATTCCTTTGTTGAACCACAGAGTGGCGTGCGGTAATGTGACCTATCTCGTGCCCTAGAACTCCTGCAAATTGAGCTTCATTATTAAAGTGTGCCATAATACCCCTCGTGAAATAAACGTAGCCACCGGGCACAGCAAAAGCGTTTATCGCTTCAGAATCAACTATTCTGAATTGATAGTTTAACCCCGGCCGGTGAGAAACTGCAGCCATTGCCTTACCTTTTTGATTAATGAAATCTTGTAAAGCCTTGTCCTCATAAAGGCCGTACTGCGCTATGATTTGCGGGTCAGCCTCTTGGCCCATTGCTATTTCCTGAGCTTCAGACATCAGAACTACTTGTTTTTTGCCGGTAACCGGATTTACCGCACATGAGTCTATGAACAACATAGTTGCTGCCATAAACGGGACTAAAATATATCTTTTCATAAGAATGGCTTAACTGGGGGTGTTTATGTATTTATCTATAGTTAATTAACTATTCAATATTCAGGCCAAAATATCTTTAATCGAAGAAAAAAATATTTAAAGTGCCCTATGCGTAATATTTTACTGTAAAAGCTGTTTTATCAAGAATAGTTTGCTCGTTTTTGTAAACACTTTCATTATTTTATTGTACTAACCTGTGATTTCAGCGCAGGCAGAATTATATATGAACAAAAAGATCTCTGGTATAGCCTTCATCTTATCCATTTTCGCGAGTAGCTGCTCGTCTTTATACATGCCAAACGTTCCAAACACCCCAATGCTTACCGAGAAGGGCGAACTGCACGCCAGCGGTAACATTTCGTTGAAAGGAAATGCAAGCTTAAACACAGCATATGCAATTTCAGATAATTTTGCTGTAATTCTAAACGGTGCATTTATCAACAGAGATCAGAATAGAAAAGATTACAGGCAAAACATGCTGGAAGTTGGAGGGGGTTACTTTAGTACTTTTGGTCCCGAGAACAACCGCATACTCGAAATATATGGGGGCTTTGGAAGAGGAAAGAGCGAACGCATTTTTAATGATCTGGCCTCCAGCGGCATGGTAATCAATTACGATCGCCAGGAAATGACGTTCAGTAAAGGTTTTTTGCAGGTAAATTATAGCTCAAAAAAAGAGAAGGGATTGCGCTTATTCGGAAAGAACTTTCCGCTTAACTACGGAACAGCTATTCGGGGCAGTTATCTGAATATGAAGTCTTTTAAAATTAATGGTGTCAGCCAACGGAAAGAGGATAATATTTTTATAGAGCCGATATTCTTTACCCGCATGCGCCTAAGCGACGCTGTGCAATTACAGTACACTACCGGTAGCAATTTTGGATTAAAGAACCGCAAGTTCCTGACCGCCGGTAATTCTGTATTTAGTTTAGGCTTTGTAGTCAATGTGGGCGGCATGGTTTCGGGCAGATAATTTTTAATCACCTTCGCCCATTAGCTTAATTGATAGTCCATCAATTTCTGAACTTATTTTAATCTGACATGCCAATCGGCTGGTGGATGTCGCATCCGGTCGTGTATCAAGTGTGATTAGTTCCTGTTCCTGTGCCTCGGGAAGTTTTTCCCAGCCCTCGTACACCTGGCAATGACAGTCGGAGCAAAGTGCCATTCCTCCGCAGGTTGCTCTTAAATTGTATTCATATGCTTTCAGGGTTTCCATTAAATTCAGATTTATTCCTTCCGGAATCTCAATTATTTGAACTTCACCTTCCTTGTTTTCAACTTTTATCTTAATCATGTCAGAACGTATTCACACCGTACACTGTGGTGTATTTAAAACTTAGTTTTTGGTCAGGATACACAAATTTGAAAGCGCTTTGAGCCATTAAAGCGGCTTCATGGAATCCGCATAGAATCAATTTCAGCTTTCCTGGATAGGTGTTGATATCACCAATGGCAAAAATTCCTTCTATGTTTGTAGAATAATCGAGCGTATTCACCTCAATTGCCGATTTATCGACGTTTAATCCCCAATCTGCAATTGGACCTAGCTTGGGCGTTAAACCGAATAACGGGATCAGATAGTCTGTTTCGATTGTTGAAACATCGTTATTTTTCCCTTGAATTGTTACCCCTTTTAAGTGTCCGTTACCATGAATCTCGGTGATATGGGATTGGAGAACAAGATTAATCTTGCCTCGGTTCGCCAGCTCAAAAACCTTTTCTGCGGAGTCGGGTGCTCCTCTAAATGTATCACCACGATGCACCAGCGTCACTTCGGATGCAACTTCAGATAAAAAGATCGTCCAGTCGAGCGCAGAGTCGCCGCCGCCGGAAAGCACAAGTCTTTTGTCGCGGTATAATTCAGGGTTTCTAACCATATAAGAAACACCTTTGCCTTCAAACTCTTCTAAGCCTTGGATCGCTGGTTTTCGGGGTTCAAAACATCCCAATCCACCTGCAATAACAACAGCTTTACTATGAACTTCGGTGTTCTCATTGGTTCGAACAATAAAAGTTCCGTCTTCCAGGCGATCAAGATGATCAACCCGCTCGCCTAAAGAAAAGCCCGGCTTGAAGGTTGCAATTTGATCCATTAAACCATTTACCAGGTCCTGGGCATTGATTACCGGGAACCCTGGAATATCATAAATTGGTTTTTGAGGATAAATTTCCGAAAGCTGTCCGCCTACCTGCGGTAACACATCAATTAAGTGGCAGCGCATCTTTAATAGGCCAGCTTCGAAAACTGCGAAAAGCCCAACCGGACCGGCACCTATAATGCATATATCTGTTTTAATATGTTCCATACTTGTGTATATCTATGGCACAAATATGGAGCTCAGAGAACGGGCTCGCAAATCACTATTGGTGATGCATTATTACTTTAAGTTATGGGCCTTGCAAAATCGTTTGAACAGATCAATTAAATTGGACGAGTTGCCATGTAACTGAATGAATTGAAAAGTTCGGAAAATATCAAGCTCCTGTATTTCTATTATACTAAGTTCGTTGTATTTTAATTCTTTCAGGATAGATTGAATAGATAAAAAAGCTGCAGTCTCGGAATGAGCCAGGTATTGTTTAATGCTGCTGCTGTTTTGAAAGTGAGCTTCTACCTTCAAGTCTTTAGGGTTGATTTTAACCTGGTTTAATGCCTTAAACACCACGTCAAGTGTTCCTGAGCCTTGTTCTCGAAGCACCAGGGGTATTTCGAAGAGTTCTTGCGGGGTGATCTCAGGCTGTTTTGACAAGCTACTTAAAGATCTTGTGACCAAGACGATTTCATCTTTAGCAAAAGGTTCGTATGCCAGCTGAGGGAAATGGGAATTGCCTTCCACAAGCGCAATGTCGATTTTTTCCGCAATCACCTGTAGAGAAATTGAATCTGTATTGCCCTCTACGAAACTAAAAGAGATGTTTGGATATGCCTTTTTGAATAATGCCAGAATCCTCGGAAGGATGTTTTGTGCAATTGTAGTACTGGCGCCAATACGTAAATTGCCGCCGGAAACATCATTCAGCTGCGACATTTCAGCCTCCAGAGCTGCATAGGTTTCAAATATTTTTTCGGAGTACTGGAGTAAAATTTCTCCTGCCGAAGTAAGTACAATGGAGTTTCCGTTCCGTTTAAATAGTGCTGTGCCGAGTTGTTGTTCAATTTCATGAATATGTTTAGTGACAGCTGGCTGGGATATGAATAATTCTGTCGCAGCTTTTGTGAAACTTAACTTATGAGCAACGGTGTGAAATACTTTTAGGCGAAAGTCGAAAATCATCAGTGTCTTGAATACGTAAATATATTAGTTCTGATGTTAAGTTTATCAGGTCAATTCCGGAGTCTTTTTTTATGAATCAAACAAAAATTTTGTTTGAAGCTTTTTCTTTTAATTTCAATGATGTTGCATTAAATGCGATATTGTGATTCAATAATCAATATGGAAAAGATTTATTTAAGCGATTCAGGCCCCAAAGTCTCCCCGGCAGTATATGGATTTTACCGTTGGAATGAAGTAAAGAATGCATCTGCAACGATGGAAAGCATCATAAACCTATGTCTTGAATTAGGCATTAATACTTTTGATCATGCTGACGTTTACGGCGCCTATCAATGCGAAGAATTATTCGGCGAAGTAATTGCCAGGAAATCTTTTAAAAGGGAAGATATTGTTCTGTTTACAAAATGTGGTTTGCTGCTGCCTCATTCAGGCGATCCGAAGGTAAGAGTGAAACATTACAATACCTCAAGAGAGCATATATTAAAAAGTGTTGATTCGTCTTTACGAAAACTAAAGACAGATTACATCGATATTTTTTTACTGAATCAGCTTGATCCGATATCAGATCTGGAGGAGACCGCATTAACACTTGATCAATTAAAAGAGTCGGGTAAGATCAGAAATATTGGTGTTGCCAACTTTTCGGTATTTCAGCATCAGCTGCTGGCATCGTACTTAAAAAAGCCAATCGTAACCAATCATATAGAACTGAACTTGTTAAATACTTCTGCTCTGCAAAATGGGCAAATGGATTATATTAAGCAACGGTATATGCATCCATTAGTCTCGGCACCGCTCGCCGAAGGCAGGATTGCCAGTGGTACAGATGGGCAGGCTTCAAAAGTTCGGAAAAAGCTGGAGGAAATCAGTCCTAAATATAATGCAGATATCGAATCTCTGGCGGTTGCGTGGTTAATCAAAGTAGGAGCTATTCCCCTAATTGGCACAACTGACGAGAAGAGAATCAGAAATATTGCGAATGCTTTTGATATAGATCTTGATCGAGAGGATTGGTATGAATTATATGCCGCTTCCCGGGAAGAGTTTTAGGTTTCCATCAGGAACCACGCTTTTTTAAATACCATAAGGTTTCCAAAACCTTATGGTATTAATAGCGCTTTATCATTTCGATCTGAGGAAAAATCTGAGTTTAATATAAAAATGGAGTTTAAAATAAGGTCTGTGTACCTCCTGGCTTCAATTTCCCCAGATGTTTATACGCTAATTCAGTAACCTCTCTTCCTCTCGAAGTCCGCATCAAAAATCCTTCCTGAATCAGGAATGGTTCATAAACTTCTTCAATAGTCCCTTCATCTTCACCCACCGAAGTAGCGATTGTTTTTAATCCAACTGGTCCTCCCTTAAACTTGTCGATGATAGCTACAAGAATGCGGTTATCCATTTCGTCCAAACCATGCTCATCAACGTTAAGTGCATTCAACGCATATTTAGCAATTTCTGTGTCGATGCTCCCGTTTCCTTTTATCTGGGCGAAATCGCGTGTTCGGCGTAAAAGCGCGTTGGCGATACGGGGTGTGCCGCGACTTCTTCTGGCAATTTCATACGCTCCTTCGTCGCTGATGGGAGTATTAAGGATAGAGGAGGAGCGAAGGACAATGGTAGTTAAAAGCTTCGCATCGTAATATTGAAGCCTGGAATTTATTCCGAAACGGGCACGTAAAGGTGCGGTGAGCAGTCCCGAACGCGTCGTGGCTCCAATTAAGGTGAAAGGATTCAGCGAGATTTGTACCGAACGCGCATTTGGTCCGGTTTCGATCATAATATCGATTTTGAAATCCTCCATGGCAGAATATAAATATTCTTCTACCAGCGGACTTAGGCGATGGATTTCATCAATAAAGAGGATGTCGCCGGTTTCAAGATTAGTTAAGAGTCCTGCTAAATCCCCCGGCTTATCCAAAACCGGCCCGGAAGTAATCTTAATTCCGACACCCATTTCATTAGCGATAATATTAGAGAGGGTAGTTTTTCCTAATCCCGGAGGGCCATGTAAGAGCACATGATCTAATGCTTCGCCCCGTAGCTTTGCCGCCTGAACGAAGATCTTTAAGTTCTCAAGGATTTTATGCTGACCGGTAAAATCTTCAAATACCTGCGGGCGAAGTACTTTTTCTATTTCCCTTTCTGAGGAAGAAAGCCTTTCAGCGTTAGGGTCGAGATTCTCGTTAAGCATGTGGCTAAATTACGATTCTTGATTATATTATTATAGATTTCTCTATCGGATGATGATCATTTAAGAACAAAATAGAGATATGATCACTCATTCAATAGCCACGAAATCAAACAAATCTCCAAAATATTATGTCAGCTGAATAAGAATTCATTAATTCGCAGAAATGCTTAAGATTTTTCATCTATACAGCTCAGTAGCCATATTTTTTGTTGTATTGCTAAGCTGCTGCAATCAAACGCAACCTAAACTTCAGCGACAATCCTTTAAGCCGTTTGAAGGGATAAAATTTATTGAAGTAAGACGGGAGTTTGATACCGGTTATAGTTTCAGTAAGCAAGGTTTTCAGCAAATACCGGAATGGACGCTTTCTTTTCTGCCTGGCGATTCCGTAAAAATTTATAGTCCCTTTGAAAAGAGATATATCTTCTATCCAATTTATTACGACCACGGGCAGGTAATGAACTTCGCACGCGAATGGTTAAGGCTGATTCACATTGATAAAGATAGCCTGGTTTTGCAATTGCTCAGAGTGCAATCTAAGGTGGTGAACAAGGATTTGTCTACCGTATATATGCGGTTTTATTCCGAAAACTATATTAAAAATGTGTTGCACGCCGATCCTGACAGTATGCGAAAACCAAATAGAAGGGATACAATGTATATCCATCGGTTAATTAAGCGGGCAAATGCAATTCCTTTGGTTGCCGACAGCTTATTCGCGGCGAGAAATTCGGTTGAATTAAAAAGTCTGGTTAAAGAAGTAACTGCCGAGAGGAGTGTGTTAGATAAGGAGGATCTAAATTATAGTGTGTCGAACGAATATCTATATCCTGAGTTCGATATTCATATCAAAAAGGCCTATAAAGATTTTGCGCAGAGTTTCACTGTGCTGGTTGACGCCAACGGCGAAATGACCGTCGGCAGCTTTGCTGTCATGGAAAAGGAATTTGAAGCTCCGAGGAGAAAAGTCCTCCAGGGGATTTTAGATGTCTATCTTGAGCGTTACCTTCATATAACTCCCGGCAGGACATTAGGAATGCCCCATGCCACAGAAATAATGCTTCATGTTAGAGGCACCAGGGATTGATGTTTCTATTTTTAGGTTTAAGGACAGCCTTCTTAACAAACAGCAAACCGAATAAATCGTATTAGATCATGTCACAATCAATTATAAGTTATTATCAGCAACAAATTTCGGATTCTGATGCTCAAATACAACGCTACGAAAAACTGGTAAACACCTTTTCCTTTTTACGTCTTTTTTCTATTTTGATAGGAGGGTATCTAATTTATCAAAGTCTTCAGTTTGAAATAATCTGGCTTACAGAGCTAAACTTTTTACTTGTAGTGGTAGGTTTCGCTTTTTTAGTGAAACAACAAGGTTTGTATGAAAAAAAGAAGACTTTCTATACAGCGCTGAAAACGGTTAACGAAAATGAGATCGCCAGTATAAACCGTCAGGGGAATATCTATTCGGACGGTTCTGACTACATAAGTGACGCGCATAATTACACTTCCGACCTGGATATCTTTGGAAAAGCCTCTTTGTTTAATTTGGTTAACCGCTGTGCATCCCCGATGGGCAATGAAAAGCTTGCCTACTGGTTTAGCCGGGCAGGAAAAGAAAGTAATATCCTGCAAAGACAGCAAGCTGTGAAGGAATTGAGTGCAAAGCAAGATTGGGTACAAGAAATTAAAGCTTACTTGCTTTTTGCGAAAAACACCGGAATCTCTGACATCAATAATCTATTTGCCTTCTTTCAGCAGGAGAATGATTTTACAAAACCTTTGCTTAGAATCTATATTCGGATCGTCCCATTTATTTTTTTGATTTTAGCTGTAGCTGCCTGGTATGTTCCTTTGCTTCTTATTCCTCTGATTTTAATTGCACTTACAAACGCGGCTCTTGTATTAAGTAATCAGTTAAAAGTGAATAGAACCGACCGCTTGCTAAGTATCGCGGGTAAAACATTGTCATCTTATTCAGACGGCTTTAAAAAAGTTGAAGATGAAAAGTGGGAATCTGCGCTTCTCCAGTACTTGCACGATCAGCTGAAAAGCGATAAGTCTGTTACTTTCTCTGCAGAATTAAAGGCATTATCTGTTTTAATGGGACGCCTTGAGTATCGTTTAAATATGTTTATCGGTCCGCTTTTAAACGGAGTAATGGCCTGGGACGTACGGCAGTTGATTGCTATCGAAGATTGGAAAATAAACAATAAGGACTTAATGCCGAAAGCTTTCGATGTTATGGCATCTTTTGAAGCCTTAATAAGTTTAAGCAGTTTGCATTCAAATTACCGGGACTGGTGTTTTCCTGAAATTGTGCTTGGTGAGAATTATACCTATACAGCGAAAGAGCTGGCCCATCCTTTAATTCCTATTTCACAACGGGTCAATAATGAGTTTACTTTGCAGGAAACCAGGAAGATAGACATCATTACAGGGTCGAATATGGCAGGGAAAAGTACATTTCTAAGAACCGTCGGTATAAATGCAGTGCTGGCTTTTTCCGGTGCGCCGGTATGTGCAAGCAGCATGAAGGTAACGGTTATGAATCTATTTTCATATATGCGAATCAGGGATTCACTAAATGAGAGTATTTCAACGTTTAAAGCCGAACTGAACCGTTTAGAATTACTGTTAGATGTGTTGAATAAAGATGAACGGGTTTATTTTCTGATTGATGAAATGCTTCGGGGTACAAACTCTGTTGATAAATATCGCGGATCTAAAGCTGTAATTGAGAAGCTGGTAGCTCAGAAGGCGGTGGGCATAGTTGCTACACATGATTTACAACTCGCCGAACTTGAAGAAAAGTACCCGGATTATGTCCGAAATTTCTATTTTGATATTCAGATCGAGAATGGAGAAATGTTGTTTGATTATAAGCTCAAACATGGTGAGTGTAAAACATTTAATGCTTCGCTGCTCTTAAAGCAGATCGGTATCGATGTTGAGGTGTAGATTTTCAAAAAAAAAACCTATAAGGTTTCTGAAGACCTTATAGGTTAAAGACTCTATCTTATTTCGCCTGTGCGAACTGTAATTTAAGGTCAATTTCAACATCTTTTCCTAAAGCTGCCCCACCAGCTTCGGTCAAAGCATTATATTTTAAGCCGTAATCAAATCTGTTAATTACACCCTTACCTTTAAATCCAGCCTTCGTATTTCCGTAGCCATCTTTTGCGGTACCGCCGTAAGACACATCAAACTTCGCAGGCTTAGTTATCCCATGGATTGTTAAGTTTCCGTTTAATACATATTTATTACCCGATAGTTTCTTTAAGGATGTGCTTTTGAAAGTCATTTTAGGATACTTTTCTGCATCAAAAAAATCTGCAGAAGTTAAGTGTTTGTCGCGCATTTCGTTGTCTGTATCAATGCTGTTTACATCAACGGTAAAGTCAATTTTCGCATCTGTCAGATCAGGTTTCGCTGCGGCGATGGTGCCGTTATAGGTTTTAAATTTTCCCTCAACTTCAGAAATTACCAGGTGTTCGATGGTAAAGTTTACCGATGAGTGTACTGGGTCGATAACCCACTTAGTTTGTGCTTTTAAGCTTAAAGATGAAGCTATGATTGCTACTGCGATTAATGATGATTTCATTTTATTGTTGTTTAATTTGTTTTGAATGGTTGTTATGCTGTTAAGAAAAATTTTTGTTTAGGAGTGCGAACTTTTGGTAAGCTCACCAGCCAGTCCTGAGAAACGTCTCTGTATCCTAAAGGTAAAATGCTTACGCTTTTCAATCCTTTTTCAGGAAGTCCTAATAAATTATCCAGGGCAGCAGAGTCAAAGCCCTCCATAGGTGTGGCATCCACTTCTTGCGAAGCAGCAGCAATTAAGGCAGTTCCTAAAGCGATGTATGCCTGACGTGCCGCCCAGTTGAAGTTTTGTTCTGGAGTGTTTTTAGTTAAGCCAGCCATAAAACCTCTCATAGCCGACAACGATTCTAAACTTACCTGGCGTTCCGACGCAATCAGGTTCAAATATTCTTCGATTGATTCTTCCGAAACATCTGACCAGGCGGCGAATACTAATAAGTGAGATGCTTCTGTTATCTGAGCCTGGTTATTGGCTATCGGCTTAATTTGTTTCAAAGTTTCGGGATTCTCTATTACGATAACCCGGTAAGGTTGTAATCCGATAGAAGAAGCTGAAAGTCTGACGCTTTCAAGAATTATATCTATTTTTTCTTGTGGTATTTTATTTCCGTTCATGCGCTTTGCCGCATATCTCCAGTTTAATAATGATAGTATGTCCATAATTTTACAATAGTTACTTTTGATAACTCAAAGCTATTAAGTAACTTAGTACCGAACAATATGGCACAAATTAATTACTCAGTTATATGAAAGTAACCATTGGGAATTCAGCTCATAAAGGCACACAAGAGAATGTTAAGGATCATTTTTCTGACAATCATTCGACAAATCACTACTGCCCGGTAACAGATGTTATAGACAGAATCAGCGATAAATGGTCCGTTCACACGATTATAATGTTGGGAAAATCGGATAAGTTACGTTTTGGAGAACTAAAAAAAGGTATTCATGGCATTTCTCAGCGAATGCTGACGGTTACGTTAAAGCATTTGGAACGCGATGGCTTATTAACTCGTACAGTATATCCCCAAATACCACCGAAAGTAGAATACAAGCTCACGGATCTGGGAAGAAGTTTGCTCGGGCAATTAGTTTCTTTATCTGAATGGGCTGCCGAGAATATGAATCAGGTTTTGCGTGCCCGAGAGGATTATATTTTGAAAAATGAATAAGCTTTCAGCCGAAGTCTGTCACTTATTCAAAAAATAATCATTTATTTTATTGGATGAAAAGAACCACACTTATCCTTTTGTTCTTATGTTCTGCCATGTTTTCTATTGGCCAGACCAAAGATAATCCTGTAAAACAGCAGCCTGATCCTGCTAAGAAACTAGAAATAGTGGAGGCTGCGTGTGGACAATGTAAATTTGGTTTAAAAGGGAAAGGTTGTGACCTTGCAATCCGGATAAATAGTAAAGCTTATTTTGTAGATGGCACTAACATTGATTCGCATGGTGATGCACATGATGAACACGGATTCTGTAATGCAATACGCAAAGCAACAGTTCAGGGAGAGCTGAAGCGAGATCGTTTTGTGGTGAGTTATTTTAAATTGATGCCTGGTACTGATAAGACAAAGAAGTAGTTTCCTGTCGTATTTTTTCGCCTGGCCGCGCGTCTGTTCCGATAAGCATATTACGTCGACATCTTGCAAGCCAAACTTAAATCTGCGTCCATTCTGGCTAAAAACAATGGTAATCATATGTTTCTCGGCCAATACCTTAGATATTTGCACATACTTTTTCATTACGGCTTTAAGCCCCCGAAATCACATAAGCGCACATGGGTGTATTGATTATAGCAATTTTCATATTGGGATATGTTGCCATAGCATTTGAACATACCATTAAAATAAATAAGGCTGCCTCAGCCTTAATAACCGGGGTTCTTTGCTGGACCGTTTATATTCTCTTTTCCCCGGATAAAGACCGTGTGACCGAAGAATTGAGTCATCACTTAGGTGAACTTTCCAGTATTTTATTTTTTCTGTTGGGCGCCATGACCATTGTCACTCTGATTGATGCACACGATGGATTTGACATTATTACCAGGCGAATCAATCAGACAGATTTAAGAAAGCTACTTTGGATTATCGCTTTTATTACTTTTTTCCTTTCATCTATTTTAGATAATCTTACAACTACCATTGTAATGATTTCACTCCTGCGAAAACTTGTAGGTAACGAAAAAGACAGGTTATTTTTTGCCGGTATTGTGATTGTGGCTGCGAATGCAGGGGGCGCATGGACACCCATTGGAGATGTAACCACAACGATGCTCTGGATAGGCGGTCAGATCACCACATTCAGCATTATCACTAAACTTTTTATTCCGAGTTTAATGTGTATTATTATTCCTTTGGTTTTTCTTTCTTTTAAACTTAAAGGAAGTATTCAGCGTCCGGTGTCCGAACCAAAGACGAACCGTAAGCCCATCTCTGAAAAACACCAATCGATTGTTTTCTTTTCCGGAGTTTTGGCTCTTGTTTTTGTTCCCGTTTTTAAATCAATAACTCATCTCCCTCCATATATGGGAATACTTATCGGTTTGGGTGTGCTCTGGGTAGTTACCGAAATAATGCATGGAGAGACAGATGAAAACGACAAGCGCAGTTTGTCTGTTGTACATGCTCTGACCAGAATTGACACTCCAACCATTTTATTTTTTCTCGGTATCCTTATGAGTATTACAGCACTCGAATCTATTGGTTCTTTATCACAATTTGCACAATGGATGTCTGCCACTCTTGATAGCGACAACATAATTGTAATTTCTATTGGTTTACTTTCATCCATTATAGATAATGTTCCATTAGTTGCCGCCGTGCAAGGGATGTACAGCTTAGATCAATATCCTACAGATCATTACTTTTGGGAGTTTCTTGCTTATTGCGCCGGTACGGGGGGGAGTGTGCTAGTCATTGGTTCGGCGGCTGGTGTGGCTGCAATGGGTCTTGAGAAAATCAGTTTCTTTTGGTATCTGAAAAAGGTTAGTCTACTTGCTTTGCTGGGGTATTTTGCAGGAGCGATCACTTATATTTTACAGCATCAGCTATTTTGATTTAAAATTAGAAATCGCAAGAGATCAACGCATTTAATGTTGGATGACTGTGCTTAATACCTGCTTCCTGTCGTCTAAATCAAACAATTTAAGCCTCATAGATCTTAATATTATTTGTTTACTAAATAAATGTGATATGAAGATTAAATTAATGGTGCTTATTATTCCAGTATTATTTCTGGGTTCGTGTGGAAAAAAGTTACGTGAAGCGGAGATGCGATACGCGACTTTAAACTCTTCGTATCTTGATTTGCAAAGGAAGTTTTCGTCATGTCAGGATTCTTCTGCAAGATATGTTGAACGAATAAAATTTCTTAATGACCAGCTAAGTAATCAGCAAACTACAAATAATCAAATGCTGAATCAGTTGAAGGATCTTTCGGTTATTTCCGGTTCTCAGGCCGAGAGTATTAAAAAGTCTTTAGAGAATATCGGGGCGAAAGATGCTTATATTAAGGATTTGCAATCTGCCATTGCGCGAAAAGATTCTCTGAATATGGCTTTGGTGATGAATTTGAAAGGCGCAATCGGTAACCTTAATGATCAGGATATCAATATAAAAGTTGATAAAGGTGTTGTTTACATCGATATCTCGGACAAACTTTTATTTAAAAGCGGAAATTACGAAGTGAACGAAAGGGCCCAGGAAGTGTTGGGTAAAGTAGCAAAGGTGCTCAATAATCAACCCGATATCGAATTTATGGTAGAAGGACATACCGACAATGTACCATATAAAAGCGGTCAGCTTTTGGATAACTGGGACTTGAGTGTGAAGCGAGCTACATCAGTCGTTCGTATCTTACAAAATCAATATGGAGTGCCTGCATCCCGGATGACGGCTGCCGGACGAGGTGAGTACATTCCTCTTTCTTCAAACGATAGCACAGAAGGAAAGGCTGTTAACAGAAGAACACGAATAGTTATTTTGCCTCAGCTAGACCAGTTCTTCAAATTGCTTGAAAGGCCGGCTACATCCTCCTAAACCCAATAAGGAAATTATAAAATTTCTGAACTTTAATCCCTCTTCGCCGAGCTGTCTCAGTCCGGCGGGGAGGGGATTTACAACCTTCGGTGGCGAGGTCCGGTTTCCAGTATGAAACTACAATCCGTGGAAACAAGCAAAAATATCAGATGTTCTTTTTAGAAACGTAAGAAGATGAACAAGGCCTCGGTTTCCATTCTATTCGCGAGTGTTTACCTTTTGGTATTTTTGCTAATGCTGCACACTGAGTTTAATACGGTAGTGTGGACCTTATTTCTTTTATCCCCTTTTGTTGTGCTTTATATGGTGTATATGGTAATCCGTTACGGTGTGTATTCAGGCAGAGAATTGGATGAAGATGAAGAATGGGGATATGAAGACGTGGATAAGAAATCTATTTAAATAAGCGCCCTTTTTTGGGGAGAGCAGCGTTCTTTTAACTGCTCGAAGGGGAGTAATGTCTTAAGACGAGCCTATTGTCACTGAAGTGTAAACGCTTGATATTGATAGTTTTGCAGGCAATAAGTTCGTAGGTGTTGGGGTTTTAGAAGTATAATATTTAGTGAAAACCTTATTATTTTGAAGCATGAAAACATTATTGAAAACCACCCTGTTATTAACCTTCGCACTGCCTGGTTTTACCTTTTTTGCTAAGTCCCAATCCCTGGATAATTTAGTTACTTCAGAAAGTCCATCTGTTACTGCTGCTGTTTCAAGCGATGTTACTGTAACCGCTGAGAAGAGTACCGAGATGGCGGGTGCAAAGACTCTAATTACCAAAGCGGAGCGTCAAACCATCGGACGTTTAAAAAACGTTTTCAAAATCGATGAGGGGATTTATCGCTCAGAACAACCGGATCAGAATGATTTTATTTCATTGGAAAAAACAGGTTTAAGAGAGGTGTTGAATGTACGCCGTTTCTGGAGCGACAACAAAAAAGCAAAGCATACCAAGCTAAAACTTCATCATATCTCTATGAAAGCCGGAGATATCAAAGAGCGTGAAGTGGTTAGAGCCCTAAAGCTGATCAATGATCGGAAAGGACCTATGTTAATTCATTGCTGGCATGGATCAGATCGTACCGGAATGCTTATTGCCATGTATCGTTTAGTTTTCCAAAACTGGACTAAGGATGATGCTATTAAAGAAATGACTGAAGGCGGCTTCGGATTCCATACAGTTTACAGCAATATAATTGATTTTGTTAACGATGCTGACATTGATAAAATAAGAGAGAAAGTAGTTGGTAAAAAGGAAGCTGAAAAAATGGAAGAAGATCTTTCAATAGTTGCAGTGGATGCCAAATAATGAAAATTAAACTAAGGTGGTTTTCGATTTGTGATCTTAGATCATTCTAAGACAAAATAACAAGATTGAAAATCTTCAAAATCGGTTGCTTTTGCTCAAATTCAGAGCTGAGGCAACCGATTTTTAGTATATTCTTATGTCAAATATGTTTATCTCCACGCCCGGTAAACAATCGCATAGGGCTTTGATCTTACACTCATTCTGATTTTACTTTTTTAATGTCGATTTATCCCTTTGAAATAGAATCGTCTAATTTAGGATTGACAGGTATATGCATGGTGAAGATCGATCCCTTATCCAGTACACTACTCACGGTGATTTTTCCCTTATGTCTTCTTACAATTTCATTTGAGATATAAAGTCCCATTCCCAAACCAGACAAAGATTGAGAGAGGCCTTCAGCACGATAAAATTTTTCAAAAATTCTTTTCTGACTTTCTGTTGATATGCCAATTCCTTCATCCCTAACTTCAATTTCAACATGATCGTTAATTTGCTTGCCGTTTATATAAATAGTATTTGACCCGGGCGAATATTTGATCGCATTATTAAGCAGATTATTAAGTGCCTGTTCAAGCCTGAATTTGTCACCGCTCATTTGCACATGGGGCAGTTCAGAATCGATAACAATCTGATGGTTTGTGTATATGTGATTAACAGTTTCGATGCTTTCAGAAATTAAGTCTGCCAGCAGAAAGGTTTGTACGTGAAGTTGTAAACTTCCTGCCTGAATTTTTGAAACGTCGAGTAAATCTGCAATCAGAGTACTTAATTTCTTGATTTGTGAAATGGCTTTACGCACAAACATTCGTTCGGTTTCTTTCAGGTCAGATCTTTCTAATAATTGAATATAAGCTTTGATACTTGTTAAAGGAGTTTTCAGTTCATGACTTGCAATACCTATAAATTCGTCTTTTTTCTTCTCAACCTCCCTGCTCAATAATAATTCTTTTACCACTGTTGCTTTGTTTCTGATAATATTTATGGAAATCAAGAGGATCAGAAATGTAACGGCTAAGCCCAGTATCAACACTAAGGCGGGGTGACGCTGTTCAATGTTAGAGCCGAATGCGTCGGTTGTCGATAGGATAATTTTCCATTGAGTGCCAGCAGGATAGATTGAAGTATCGGACACAAAATCTTTTTTTGAACTGGTTTGATGAAGGATTGAGCCAGAGTTGAACAAAATATTTTCTTTTGATGGCTTGTTGCCATCATAAATTTGAATTTGCAAGTCTGAAAAGTTTTTCAAAATAGCCTGCATTACATCATGCGCACGAAAGGGAGTATAAACAAACCCAACGATGTTTCTTTTCCGATCTTCTACGGTCTTTGTCGCATCCGGACTGCGATATACAGGAATATATAACAGAAATCCGGGTTGGATGCTTTTGCTGGTTTCTTGCATTAACGTGACTTTTTTTGACATCGCAGGCTGCCCAGTTTCCAACGCCCTGTTCATTGCCTCTCTGCGAATAGACTCGCTATACATATCAAAACCAAATGCTCTAAGATTCCGACCCGAAAATGGTTCAATAAAAATGATAGGGGTTAAATAGTCATTCCTAAAATTGGAATTTATCTTGAAATAGGGATATCCGCTTCTTCTTAACTGGTTTTCAACTCCTGATATTTCGTTCTTATTAATGTAAACAGCATACGCAAGTGCTTGAATTCCTGGATAGTTAACTGAAATATTGAGATTTTTGACATATTTTTCCCAGTTATCCCTGGTTACCGAGTCCGAAGCATAGAATAAAGCCTGGCATCCTCTCAATATTTGAATGTAATCAATAATCCTCGCTCTTAGTACTTCAATAGCTCTTGCACCACGTTGTTCAAATAATTTTTCTCGTTTTGCTCTTACAGAAGTGGTTAATTCGTAATAACTATAGACAGTGAAGGCCGTTAAACAAAAAAATACAAGTAATGCAGGATAATAATTTTTAAAAATTCGTCGAACGTTCATATGTTTTTGGTATCCAATTATGATCGCAAGAACCGCTCATAAATTGGGATAGATATAATCGATCTATCAATACTTATGCCTGTTATTTGTATTAATTAATTTATAAGCCAATATGGTCGTTTATCGTCTCTATCTTACCATTTTATTGATTTTCAAGATGACCAAACTTTTTAAGCCTCTAACAGTTGAGCAATTTCCGGAGTTAGTTGTCCTTTAACATGTTCTATTTCGCCTGCCGATATGCAACTTTTTATTACTCTGAAAACGGCTCTTACTTCTTCTTCAGGATTACTTCCAAAATCTGCATCGGCGGTTTTAGTTTCGTTCCAAATATCGCTTAAAAAATCATCAAGAGTAGATGAGCTGTTCCGTTCCTTCGAAATGTTCCATCCATTTACATACATCGCCTTCAGAACCATCGGAAGTTCAGAAATCAAATGCATTGATTCTTCAATCATTATTCGGTCGCGCAGGGCGTGCAAAACGGCTTGGGTAACTCTGAAAGCACGGGCTTTATCTCCCGGAGCGCCGAGTTGTCCAGCAACTTTATTGATAAATTCATTGCCCTCTTTTGCATAGTTTTCGAAATGTGATTCCATGATTTTTCCTCCTTATTGATTATTATGGCACCCCTCGGATTTGTTTTGAACCGATGCTGTGCAATAAAGTTTGAGGTTTTTTTAGTTCCAGTATAAACCTGCTTTTTTAGAAAGATATATGTTGTTTTTACCCGGTAAAAAACCGGAAGAAATAAAAAATAATTGAAATTTTCTGGAACCACTCTGGCAGACGAATTGTTTTCATATCAGGTTACAAGCCTGTAAAAACAAGGAGGATATGATATGGCACTGGTAAAATTTAATGAGGGTAGCAATCGTAACGTATTGAACCCGTTTAGCGATCTTTTCGAATCCTATTTTAATGATTCCTTTATTTCTGACCGGATGGTATCAAGGGTTCCCGCAGTAAACATCTCCGAAACGGAAGAAAACTACGAAATTGAAGTAGGAGCTCCGGGTTTAAAGAAAGAAGATTTTAAAATAAATCTTGATAAAAACATGCTAAATATTTCGGTCGAAAAGCCTTTCGAAAGCACCGAACAGAATAAAACCTACAGTAAAAGAGAATATAATTACTCTTCATTTGTGCGCTCATTTGCATTGCCCGAATCTGCAGATAATGCAAATATTGCTGCCGAATACATGGATGGTGTATTAAAAATATCTGTTCCGAAGAAGGAGGAGGCGAAAATGCAGCCACGAGAAATTTCAATCAAGTAATCTGGTTTTGATGAAGTAATTTTTATTCAGGGCATAAGCTGTGCTTATGTCCTGAATAAAAATTACAGATTTAAATCTCCAGGTTATTTATCGTCTATGAGAGGTGTTTTGTGATATTAAAGTTTCGGATTGTTTCTGTCTTATCTATCATTCGTCCCCGATTAAACATTTCCTGGTTCTGATACAGATTTCCGTTCAAATCGAAGCATTCGCCATCTTTTAACCGGTACTTTTTATGGACTTTTAAATGATACCAGCCATTAGGATTAATCACTATGCCATTATTTAGCATTATCTGGTTTTTAATCTCGGCCAGCATTCCGTTTCGCACCCAGTACAGCTTGCCGCCCTGATATATTAAATGTTCTTCCAGATGTATTCTGTCGGGTTTTTGAATACTCTGCTGTTTTTCTTGTTTAGAAGTTGTGTCTTGCGCGTGCACCATGCCTACGAACAGAAATACCGAACTAAGCATTAAAAAGAACTTTTTCATAAAAAAGCTTCTTAATTACCTTGTAAAGATAGCTTTTACGCGTTTTTAAAGAGGTGATTTTTATCAGATCTGCTGCTGATTGTGGGCATTTAACACTGTTATCCGCAGAGATTTTAAAAAAGAGCAGGCAAAAAAAATCCCGCAATGGGTCTGCAGGATTTCGAAATAATTTAATCCTCTAACTGAGTTGTAACTTGTTTGCATTCACCAGATAGGTGTAGACCTTAGATACTGAATTGCATCCCGATGCTTTAATGGCACTTTTTATTGTTTCTTTCGAAACGCCCCATTTAAGTGACCAATAATTAAGTTCATCATCGGAAAAAGCGCTGATTAAATCCCTGTCAGTTTTCTCGAATAGTTTTGACCTGTTCATTTCAAATTGGCATTTAATAAATTACAAATCATTCCAAATTTGGTTTCAATTTTTGTGCGATTTTTTTTGCGACATTAAATAATAAAGAATTTTCTTCTTGGCCTTATTATATCAAGCATTTGACTAATTTTGCGCCCTAATAATCAGATGCAATTCTGACTTAATGAGTTTTAACCATTAAATTGAATTTTCCTGCATTTTAAGGTCGCAGGCTCTTTCATACACAAAGAAATATTAGTTCAAATGAAGATTTTAAAATTTGGAGGTACGTCAGTAGGAAGTCCGGAAAGGATGAAAAGTTTATTAAACATCATCGATCCAAAGCAAAAGCAAATTGTTGTTCTTTCGGCGGTGTCTGGAACTACAAATAGCCTTGTAGAAATTTCTCAGGCTTTTTTAGACGGCGATAAACGTAGAGCGAAAGAGCTTACTGATGCACTTTACGAAAAATATCAAGTTTTCGTAAATGAGCTTTTTTCGACCGAAGATGGCATCAAAAACGGGAAAGAGCTGATTGATTATCATTTTACCTTGATAGGCTCTTATGCATCCGAACTTTTTACACCGGTAGAAGAGAAAATTATACTTGCTCAAGGCGAATTACTTTCTACCACTTTATATCATTTTTATCTTTCTGAAATAGGCGTGAAGTCAGTATTGCTTCCTGCTTTAGATTTCATGAAAATTGATGAAGATAACGAACCTCTGGTGGATTATATCGGATCTCATCTTCAGCATTTACTGGATGCACATCCCGATAATACACTTTTTATAACGCAAGGCTATATCTGTAGAAATTCGTTCGGCGAAATCGACAATCTTCGCAGAGGGGGGAGTGACTATACAGCCTCGTTAATTGGTGCTGCAATCAAAGCAGATGAAGTTCAAATCTGGACGGATATTGATGGAATGCACAATAATGATCCTCGTATCGTTAAGGGCACAAAACCTATCGCGCAGTTATCCTTCGAAGAAGCTGCCGAGCTTGCCTATTTTGGAGCCAAAATTTTACATCCTCAAAGCGTTTTCCCGGCACAGAAATATAAAATTCCGGTAAGATTGTTAAATACTATGGAGCCTTCCGCTCCGGGAACTTTGATAACAAACGAGAGCGCAAAAAATCAAATAAAATCAATTGCTGCGAAAGACGGAATTACTTCGATAAGAATTCAATCAAGCCGTATGCTTTTGGCTTATGGCTTTTTAAGGAAGGTGTTCGAGATTTTCGAGCGTTATAAAACGCCGATAGATATGATCACAACTTCGGAAGTTGCTGTTGCGGTTACAATTGACGACACTCGTTATCTTGACGATATTGTAAAAGCATTGGAAGATTTTGGAAGTGTTGAGGTAGGCAAAGATCAAAGTATTATATGTGTTGTGGGCGATTTTTCCTACGAATCTCATGGATACGCAGCAAGAGTTTTTGAATCTATAAAGCATATCTCAATCCGCATGATCTCTTATGGTGCAAGTCACTATAACATCTCGGTGCTGGTTGATACTTCGGACAAAACCGAAGCTTTAAGAAGTTTACACAGCAGGTTGTTTTAATTTAAACCCGTTGATGTCCCGGGCTTTTCCCCGGAATTTGGATGAAAGAAGCTCTTCCTGATTCATGGAAGCTTCTCTCGATTACATTTTTACAAACCCGACAGGGATTTACATTTAGTGATGTTCAATTCAGATACATTAAACCGTTTCCGATCAGTAGAAACACCTTTTTATTATTACGATCTCAACCTTTTGCAACGGACCCTGTCTGAGTGCAAGGCTGCAGCCGATAAATACGATTTTCATGTGCATTATGCCATGAAAGCGAATTTTAATGAGAAGGTGATAAGAATGATCAGGGAAGCAGGTTTTGGTGCTGATTGTGTAAGCGGCAACGAGGTAAAAAAAGCAATAGAAGTCGGCTTTTCGCCAGATAAGGTTGTTTTTGCGGGCGTGGGTAAATCAGACCGGGAGATTATTGAAGCGCTTGAACAAGATATTTTCTGCTTCAATATCGAATCTATTCAAGAGTTAGAGGTTATAAATGAGCTCGCGGCAAAGGTTGGTAAAACAGCAAGAGTTGCTATTCGTATCAATCCGAATGTTGATGCGTATACGCACCATAACATTACAACCGGACTAGAGGAAAATAAATTTGGCGTAAATCAGTGGGATCTTCCTGCATGCGCCGAAGTATTAAAGCGTTCTCAGAATCTTAACCTCACGGGAATTCACTTTCATATAGGTTCTCAGATTACCAATCTGAATGTATTTAAAAGCCTGTGCATAAAGGTAAACGAAATTAAACAGTGGTTTGAGGAGCGTGGCTTCATCCTTCATATACTAAATGTTGGAGGTGGTTTAGGAATAGATTACCATAATCCCGACGAAAAGCCAATCGCCGATTTTGAAGAATATTTTAAAATATTTAACGAGTTTTTAGAGCGTAAGGCAGGGCAGGAGATTCACTTTGAATTAGGAAGAGCGCTGGTTGCTCATTGCGGTAGTTTGATAAGTCGGGTTTTATATGTGAAAAATGGCATAAAAAAGCATTTTCTTGTTTTGGATGCGGGTATGACTGAACTTATGCGTCCGGCACTTTATCAGGCTTACCATAAAATTGAAAACATATCAAGGCCACAAGATCAAAAATCAGAGGATTTAAAATACGACATCGTTGGTCCGATCTGCGAATCGACTGATTGCTTCGGGAAGGAAGTAGAGATGCCGGAATCTTTCCGCGGGGATTTTATTGCAATCAGAACGGCCGGAGCTTACGGCGAAGTAATGGCTTCAAAATATAATCTGCGCGAACAAGTGAATAGTCTTTATTCAGAAAGTTGAGCTGCCGAAAGCTTATTTATGAAGTCTGGTAAATCATCTGCGTCAACAATATAATCGACAACAGTTTTAAAGATTGCAGCTTTCGGCATAAAGCCAACTTCGGCAGATTCGGGATTTTGTACAATAGTTAAGCCGCCGGCGTTGGCAATTGTTAAAAGACCTTCCGATCCATCCGAGTTCGCTCCTGATAGTAATAATGCAGCCAGCGATTCACCGTAAACGTCTGCAGCCGACTGGAATGTTACGTCGATACTTGGCCTTGAATATTCTACCTTTTCTGAAGCATCAAGTGAAAATGTATGGTCTGTCTCAATTAACAAATGATAGTTAGCAGGAGCAAGGTAGATCCTGCCGGGTAAAATTACTTCTTTTTCATCGGCTTCTGTTACTTCAATAATAGATCTATTGTTGAAAAGATTAGTCAGGCTGGCATCTGACGAGCTTTTTCTATGAACTATGATGATAATTGCAATTGACAAATTCTTTTCCAGCTTTCGCAGGATCTTCACTATAACTTCAATACTTCCCGCGGATCCTCCTATAACAAGTGCTTTTATGCCTTTTAAATCTCCGGTTTCGCGTATATATCTCATTAGTGATTCTTAAATGGAAATTTTTGCTGTCAATCGGTATTCTTTTTAAAATTATGCCTACTTCTTAAATATAGGTATCAGTATTCAAAAATAAATGCTTTAATAGTCTTACTTATCGCTAAGCCACAAACTGATTCTTTCGCCTAAAATAACCCGGTTATGAGTTAAGCCATTTTTCGCCATATTTTTTCTTTGGCATCTATTGGTTTAAACTTATGTGCCACCTCAGAAAATCGGAGAGTTTCTTTAGCTCCCAAGGCGAGATATCCCAAATTTTCAAGACTCTCTTCGAATAATTTGAAAACTTTGATCTGCAGGTTTTTATCAAAGTAGATCAAAACATTCCGACAAAGAATCAATTGAAATTCGTTAAATGAGCGGTCGGAAACCAGATTATGCATTGAAAATATCATTTTGCGATTTAAGTCTTCATCGAATTTAACCTTGTCATACATTGCTGTGTAATACTTCGAAAAATCTTGTTTACCCCCCGACAATATATAGTTTTCCGAATATTGCTTCATGTTGACCAGCGCAAAAATACCTTTGCTTGCTTTTTCTAATGCAGCCTGGTTAATATCAGTTGCATAGATTAACGATTTTTCGAATAAATTGGCCTCTTTTAGTAAAATCGCCATTGAGTATACTTCTTCGCCGGTAGAGCAGCCTGCATGCCATATCCGTATGTGAGGATAGGTTCCTAACACAGGTAAAACCTGTTCTCTCAAAACTTTATAGAATGATGGGTCACGAAACATTTCCGTAACAGTAACGGTAATCTGGTCTATAAATCGTTGAAAGTAAGATTCATCAGATTTAAGATGATACCGGAACTCAGCGAAACTGGGAAATCTGTCTAGTGAAAACAATCGGTTTATTCGGCGTTTTATTGAAGCTTTTGAGTAATCTGTAAAATCATATCCATATTTCTCAAATAAATCGTTCAGCAAAACTTCTACATCGTTGTCTTGTATGGGGCCGTATTCCAACTTATTCTTCTTTTAGATGCTCATTAATTAAAATTAATAACTGATCAATGTTTACTGGTTTGGATATATATCCGTTTGCACCTGCTCTTAAGCATTTATCCTTATCGCCGGCCATAGCCTGAGCGGTTACTGCTATGATTGGGACTGAGGAGAATTTATTATTCGACCTTATCGCGGATATCGCTTCATATCCGTCCATGTCCGGCATCATGATATCCATAAGAATTATGCCAACTGGTTCGCCTGATCTTAATAATGATAAGCCTTGCGCGGCGCTGGTAGAGCAGAGGCAAGAAAATTTTTTGGCTTTCAGCACTGCCTGTAACGCAAAGATATTTCTTGAATCGTCGTCAATAATCAAAATATGCTTACTCATCTCAAACTGCTTTATAGTACAACCAAACCCTTAATAGGGAGATCAGCTGGTCAATATCTACCGGCTTTGAAATATAGTCGGATGCACCTGCTTTGATGCATTTTTCTCTGTCGCCTACCATTGCTTTCGCAGTGACAGCCAGAATTGGCAGATTTTTGAATTTCGGGTTACTTCTAATCTTTGTAGTGCTTTCATAACCGTCCATTTCCGGCATCATCATGTCCATTAATACAACATCAGTTTGCGGATTTTCTTCCAGGGCTTTCAAGGCTTCCCGTCCATCCGTGGCAGATATTACCTTCATCTTCAGTTGTTCAAGGGCTTTGGTCAGCGAAAATATATTCCTCACATCATCATCCGCTATCAAAACAGTTTTCCCACTTAATACCTCGCTTAGCTCCAATCCATTTCGTGCCGGATTAATAGTGGAATCTGTTTTCTTTTCTTCCACCAGGTGAAGGAAAAGGGCAACTTCATCGAGTATACGCTGGTACGAGTGCGCCGTTTTCATAACAATACTGTCGGCGTAATATTTTAATCGTTTTTCTTCCGCCTTTGATAGGTTCTTTCCAGTGAAAATGATAATAGGAAGATTCTCAAGTCCGGGGTTCTTTTTGATGCTATCTAACGTTTCATAAGCATTCTGGTCGGGAATACCCATGTCCAGAATAACGCATTCGGCATTATTTTTTAAGAGGGTAGCTATTCCTTCAGTCACTGAGCCTTTTATTTCAGAATTCACATTAAATGTTTCCAGGAAATAAGCCAGAGCCTTGGCATGTTGAGGGTTTTCTTCAATGATCAGAACTTTTTTCGGATGTCTGTTTAACGCGTCTTCTAATTTTAAAAACATTTGCTGCATCTGTTCGATGGCAACCGGCTTATTTATAAAATCTACCGCTCCTCTAATCAGGCTTTCTTTCTTAGCCTCTAAAGACGACATTATGTGAACGGGGATATGTCTTGTTGAAGCATTAGATTTTAATTCTTCCATTACTTCCCACCCGTCTTTTACAGGCAACTGAATGTCGAGTAAAATGGCAAGCGGATTATATTGGGTGGCCATTTCAATTCCCTCGTCGCCACGCACAGCAACCAGCCCTTTATACCCAGTTTTCCGGGTATAATTTAATAAGGCTTTAGCGAAGTTTGTATCATCTTCAATTATCAGAATTGTCTTATCATGTTCTGTTATGCTTTCGCGATCGTCAGGTATTTCCTGAGGGATAGAATTAACGATATATTTTATCTTGTTCTTTTCCGTTGCGCTTTGTTCTGTTCTTGAGATCGGGAGGGTTGCTGGACTAGCGAGTGTCACCGTTTCCTTTTTTTCTGTCCTGATAACCGGGATAATTAGTGTAAACTCGCTGCCTTTGCCTTCTTCACTCTCAACGTTCAGCTCTCCGCCTAATAACTTTGTAAGTTCTTTGCTGATGGATAGTCCGAGGCCGGTGCCTCCGAACTTTCTCCGCGTAGAACCGTCTGCTTGTTGAAATGCTCCAAATATATGCTGCTGTTTATTCTCGGGAATTCCAATACCGGTATCTTTTACCGAAAATTTTATCATTATCGGATTGTCAGTTGGAGATACTGATAAGATAACCTCGCCCTTTGACGTGAATTTTAGTGCGTTTGAAAGTAGATTTTTTATGATTTGCTCCAAACGCATTTTATCTGTACTGATTTTCTTCGGTAAGTCAGAATCCAAATTGATTTTAAGATCCAGATTTTTTTCCCTGGCAATAGGAGCGAATAGGGATTTCATATCAGCAGCGATTTCTTTAACTGATACCTCGGCATACTCCAGATCCATTTTGCCAGATTCAATTTTAGACAGGTCTAATATTTCGTCAATGAGAGCGAGTAATCCATTTCCCGAAGATTGAATTACTTTAGCATATTCAATTTGTTCATTCGAAAGGTTTTTTTCCGGATTTTCGTGCATCAACCTTGAAAGAAGAAGGATTGAGTTAAGTGGTGTTCTCAATTCGTGCGACATATTCGCCAGAAATTCTGACTTGTATTTTGTGCTGAGTTCCAGTTCTTCAGCTTTTTTCTGGATGTCCAGATTCCTTTCAACAATAAGCTGGTTTTTCTCTTCCAGACTCTTACTTCTTTCCTCAAGCTCGTGATTGGCTTGTAAAAGTTCTTCCTGCTGTACTTTTAGTTCTTCTTCAGATGCCTGTAGTTTTTGTGTTTGCGCCTCTAACTCGGTGTTTAAACTCTCTAATTCTGAATGCTGTGCCTGAAGCTCTTCAGCTTGAGCTTGAGTTTCTTCCAAAAGCTCCTGCATTTTCGTTCTGTTTTTCGAGGCATGAATAGCTATGGCAATGCTATGCGAAGCTTGCTGTAATAGGTTGGTTGAAGCCGGCGAAAACGGGTGCAGAGATCCAATTTCTATAATTCCTTCAATTATGTTATTATGAGTTAAAGGGATGATTAAAATGTATTTTGGCGTAGTTTCGCCACTTGCCGAACTGATTTTTAGATAATCTTCAGGAACGTCCTGGAGGTGTAAAACCTTTTTTTGTTTGGCGGCTTCACCTATTAAAGTTTCCCCAAAACTTAGTGTTTCCGGTGCTTTATAACTTTTTGAAAGGGCGAAACCTGCAGAAAAATGCAGAATTTCATGATCACTGGTGTAAAGAAGTCCTACACGGGCATCAACATAGTCAGCTATACAATTAAGCACATCCGAGCTTAAAACCTTGATTGTTTTTTCTCCTCTTATCTCATTGTTGATTAAAGTTAGCCCACTTTGAACCCAAATTTTCTCGGCATTTTCTTTTGAGAATTTTTGTAGCTCGTCTTTCATCTTTACCACAGCGCTTCCCAAAATGTCACCTTTGCTTCTGGGGGTTATGGTAATATCAAAATTTCCTTTGCCTATCGAGTCAGCAGCGCTTGCAAGAAGGTTATTATTTATATCAATTACTTTAATAGACTTTGAAAGACTGCCTATTACATCGTTAGTAATGACTTTAAATTCTGTTCCGCTTTCACCCAGGGCAATCTTTTCAGCAGCTAACCTCAGATCATTTAATATATTAGTGATGTTTCTTATCGTATAGAGAATTATTGTAATCACTAAAATTATAATTGCTACCAGCAGAAAAATAGTCAGGAAGAGATTGTTGGTTTCTTCTTCCAGTATGGCTTCAGCTTTTGCTTTTGTTGCGTCAATCTGCGCAGTTTGTATCTTTAAAATATCGTCTATTACAGATCCCGTCGTCATCCACCAGTTTTCAGCATTGAAATTATCCGGTAGCTTTGTATTAGTGCGTATTTCCAGAAGTATTTTGTTGATGTACTTTGACTCCTCCGATTTTCGGATCTTTTCAAAACTTGCTATCCCGGATTTGCTGGCACGAGCATTAAATTCATCGCTATATGAAAAAGTAAGCGCCAAAGACTTATGTATATCATGAAACGCCTGGTCTGTAAAGTTTCTGGTAATTGCGTTGTAATACACCTTGCTTCGTAATACCCCAAAATGATTTAACAAATTGAATATCAATCGTTGTCCGGCGAGGTCGTTATTTATTGGACTGAGGTAAGGAATGTTTTCTACAGAAACGTTGTACGAAGAATGTATCCTGTCGAGAACATTGCTGTAGTAATCTAAAACTTGCTGAACTGATTGTTGCTTTCTGAGGATTAAAGTTCTTTGATGACCAAGCTCATTAAGCATGCTGTATTTAGAAAAAGATTCAAATAACTCATCTGAGCTTTTTTTCAAATCATTTAAAGCCGCGTCTGTTTTACTGCGCTGAAGTACAAGTTCTGCAGAGGTATTTATATCTAAAATGTAACCGAAGCTGAGCCTGCGTTCCCAGTGTAAGTTTGATGCTGCTTTGCTGACCAGTATGGAATTGTTAATACTCGAGATAACACTCTTTGCTATTTTAACACGCTCTTGTTTTTCATGGATGATTTGAATGGCAAAATAAATCAGAAAGATCAACGGGAAAATCCCCAGTAGCATAAGTTTACCAGGGAATGAAAGTTTGTTAAACAGTTTATTCATGAAATTAAAGAAATGTTTAATTGCTAAGCGGCAAGGTAAAATAGAACTTTGAACCTTTGTTTAATACGCTGTCCACGCCTACAGTACCTTTATGTCTTCGTATTATTTCAGAGCATATGTACAACCCGATTCCTAATCCTTGAAAGCGGTGCGAGTTTTCCTCAACCCTATAGAACTTTTGAAATATTTGGCTCTGCTTGTGCTTGGGGATTCCTACCCCGGTATCCTTAACCGTAAAAACTAAATCGTTTTCATCGTTAATCACCGTCGATACCTCAATTTTTTTCGAGTCAGGCGAATATTTAATAGCATTCGTCAGGTAATTTAAAATCACCTGTTCAATACGCATATCGTCGCCATAAATACTGGCCTTACTTATATTAGTCTTAATGATATTGTACTCAGGGTTAGTTTGCCTTATGATATCCAAAGCATTCTCAAGTAAAGCGTCAAAGTCGAAAATCTTTTTGTCAAATTGCAGCTTCCCGCTTTCTATTTTGGAAATATCCAGTAAGTCAGCAATAAGACTTTGAAGCTTTTGTAGTTGAAACTGGGTTCTGTCAAGGTATTTCCTTGGCTCATAGGACGGGTCTTTATTCTCTAATGCCCGATCCAGCAATTGCATATAAGCTTTAATGCTGGTTAAAGGTGTTTTAAGCTCATGACTGGCAATACTCAGAAATTCATCCTTTCGTTTCTCGCCTTGTTTTTGCTCTTCTATATTGGTAAAAGTGCCTACCCATTTTTTTACACGATCTTCTTCGATTACCGGCCTGGCACGTAATAAATGATAATGATAAGATTCTGAATTAAGTTTTTTTAATCTTACTTCCATCTCAAGAGGCGTACCCGACGCTACCGCTTTCATCCATTTTTTTTGAATGGATTCATTTTCCAGATGGTTTTCGGGAAATTCGTCTTCATTATCAGAATATTCAAACCAGTGCTGATTTACAAATTCGAGAACGCCATTGCCCTTCGCTGTAAAAGCAATTTGTGGGATAGATTCCAGAATAGAGCGCAGTTCCTGGTTCCGTTCTCTTAACTCTGATTGTGCCTGTTTTCTGAACTCAATTTCGTCTCGCAGGGTTTTCTGAACTTCATTCAGTTCACGGTTTTGTTCATACAGCCGGTAAAATGTCTTTACTTTTAAAAGCAGAATGTCAGGATCCACAGGTTTTGTGACGTAATCCATTCCGCCAGAGTCATATCCTTTTTTAATAAACTGTTTCTCCGTATTAACTGCCGAAAGGAAGATAATAGGGATGTCTTTTGATTTGCTGTAGCCGGAAATTGTTTCCGCAACCTCGAACCCGTCCATTCCAGGCATCTGGACGTCCAGAATTATCAGAGCATATGTGTTTTTTAAAATTTTTTTTAATGCTTCCTCGCCTGATAGCGCCGAATCCACTTCGAATTTATGTAGTTCAAGTACTTTTTTTAAGGAAAAAATGTTCTCTGGCTTGTCATCAACAATAAGAATCATTTAGGATTATTAGGTTAACTATTCAAAAAATATGCTTTTTAAACTGTGTGTTGTATAAGGAGTGCTAGAAATACATAAACAGTATAAGATTCCTAAATCAGGATGATAACAGACAACAAATAGTTTTTGTTTAATGGTTTTAAAAAAAAATATTCTGTTGTGTTTCTCCCGGACAATGTAGTATTTCTTTAACCTGTAGTGCAGTAAGAATAGTTACCGAGTATATTTGTTCATTACCGGTTTTTATTTAACATTTTGAGCATGTCAGATAAGTTCAAGAAAATCCTGCTGCTGGACGATGAAGGATTTATTCTTCAGGTGATTTCCAAGGCTCTAGGCCGTGAAGGCTTCGACTGCATGGTCGCCAGTTCGGTTGTACAGGCGATAGACATCCTTCAACAGGAGACTCCTGATATTATTCTTTCAGATTATCAAATGCCTATTATCAATGGTTTTGACTTCAGGAAAATAGTTTTGCGCGATAAGCGATGGCGAACTATCCCATTTGTTTTCTTTACCTCTGTTAACGACCCCGAACACATGCAGACGGGCCTCGATATGCAGGTTGTTGATTACATCCATAAGGATACTCCCATTCCGATGGTTGTCTCCAAAATCAATAATATCATTGGCACTATCAAACGGCAGCACGAGAAATCCATTCAGGAGATTCGCACTGCCGCCGAAGCATTAAATCTAAGGTCAGTACCCGCTCAAATCCCTGCGATAGAAGGATATAATTTGAGGTTTCTGTATCAATCGTTTGAGGATTGTCCAGGTGGAGATTTTATTGATTTTATTCAAATAGACGGAAAATATACATTCGCTGTGTTGGGAGACGTAATGGGGAAGAAATGGGGAGCTTGGTTTTTTTCCTTCAATTTTCTTAGTTATATCCGCTCTGCTATACGCTTATGCGTTTTTGATGATGATTTTTCTACTGCCAGTATTCTTCAGAAGATAAATCGGGTAATTGTTCCCGATCCCGTTCTTGGCGATGTTTTGTCGACTTTATCCTTGCTTATGATAGAGCACGAAACAGGTAAAGTGCATTACTCGGGAGCCGGCGACCTGCCTCTGATATGGTATAAATCTGTTCAAAATGAATGTTTTTCTGTCGAATCGTCAGGATTACTGCTTGGTGTTTTACCCGATGGGCTGTACGATGAAAAAATTATCGATCTGCAAACAGGAGATCAACTTATAGTTGTCTCTGACGGATTGATTGATTCTGAAACACCCGACGGGAAAAAGAGTGACTATGACTTGTTTTTCAAGAAAATGAAGATGGTGCTGGGGAAGAAAGAAAGCTTTGATTTAATAAAAAATGTAACTTTTTCTACCGAAAACAGTAAAGGGTTTATAGACGATTGCAGCTTAATTTTTATTGAAAGGAAGTAAAACACACACTATGATTGAAACACTCTCCAGAAGCGGTTATCTATTAGTAAAAATCAAAATAAGGGAGGCCAACCTTGATGTATCTGATCAGTTTAAGGCAGAACTAATTAATCTGATTGATCAGGGGGAAACAAATTTAATGGTAAGCTTTAGTGACGTAGCATACGTAGACAGCTCTTTTTTGGGGGCTCTGGTATCAGTTTTAAAGTATGCA
Organism: uncultured Sphingobacteriaceae bacterium; assembly: GCA_946887045.1. The sequence continues at coordinate 68,157 of CAMPKC010000007.1, forward strand.
ATGGCAAAGCAGGGCGGTGTTTCTGTAGTTGACCTGAATAAGGATATTAAAAATCTTTTTACCCTTATTAGAATGAACAAAGTGTTTAAAGTTTATAATACAGAACAGGATGTTTTTGCATAAAGATACTCTTTCCACGATGACTGAAATAAAAAGGGACTTTACATTCAGTAACGATTCATTATCAATGTACCCATTGTTAAATGAAATTATCTCATGTCTGAAGATTCACCTTCCTTCAGAGCATTATGATTTTAAAATCAGTAATTGCAAGCAAATCTTAATCGAACTTTTAACAAATGCAATTAAGCACTCAAATACAGATATAACCATTATATCAATATGTATCAATGACGCATCAATTGAAATAACTAAGAGCGATAAAGGACGTAAGTTTTATCTGAACAACTATACGGGCTGGCCTCCGTTATCCTGGCCCTTAGATAAAAAACACATCGGAGAGAAGATAAAGATATACGACGATGATATTTCGAATCTTTATGCAATTATAAAAAGCGAGAACCGCATAGTGTTCGAAATTGACGAATACCCCATCACAAAAGTAACCAGTAACTCTAATTTACTTGAGCATTATGGTTTGCTTATCATGACTAAATTTTCAAGTCGTTTTTATTATTTATATAATGAAGAAACAAATGTGAATCAGTTTACTGCGATAATAAATGTCTGACACCGGTGATTGTTTATAATCGGTTGATTTTTTTAAAATCCAAAATTAAAATCCTCTTTTTGTTTTAAAATGTTTATTTTAGTATAAACACTAAAGGGGATTTTTAACAAGCGGTTCTGCACGTTGAAAATAAGTGTGAATTATTTTATGAGTTTTTAAAGTTTACAAAATGCATTTTGGGAAAATTGTGAAGAGGGTTGCGTATGACCAAGGTTTATCTGCAGATGATTTTGCGTCATTGGTGGGCCGCACAGAGAAGGAGATTTTAGAACTTTATGAGCAGGAGGAGTGGACATCGGGAACCATTAAGGCCGCTTCAGTTGCCCTTGAGCATAATTTCGGTAAGTATTTAGACAATACACTTCCGTTTGATTTTTTAACCTCCTCTTCGTCTGTTGACAAGAGCGAATATTTGATTACAGTTAAGTATCCCAAAGGGAAAGAGCAGTTGTTGAAAACATGGCTGAGCAAAATGGCTATGATCGCAAAGGCTATCGGATTGGAAATAGGTCGCTAACAAAGCTGAATAATCCTATTAAGTTCCAAACTTTATAGGATTATTTTTATCAGCAAATCTTATCCTTCCTCCGCAAAGCGGAATATTTCTATTATCTTCAAACTTCAATTTTATTAAATGTCTACAGAAGTAAAATGTCCGGGATGCGGTCATACTTTTCCTATTGAAGAGGCTATGACTGAGGAGTATAAGAAAGAGCTGCGTGAAAAGATGGTTTCCTTTACGAAGCAGAAGGAAGAAGAATACCAAAAGAAATTAGAAGAGTTCAGCAACCGCGAGCAATTACAACTACAAGAGTTTGATAAAAAGCTGCAACACGAAAAGCAATCTTTGAAGGCTGTGCTCGAAGAGAACCTTCGCAAAACCATTTCTCAGGATTTCCAAAATAAAGTACAGCTTTTAGAGGCGGCAAATAAGGATACTGAAGAAAAGCTGAAGCTGGCTCGTCAGCAGGAGCTTGAGTTTTTGAAAAAAGAACAACTTCTTAAAACACGCGAAGAGGAGCTCGAAATTCAGCTTCAGCGTAAACTGCAGGAACAGCGCAACGAACTGTCTGAGCAGATTAGAAAGCAGGAACAAGAGAAAAATACGCTCAAAGAAACCGAGTTCCAGCTAAAAGTTCGCGAATTAGAAAAGCAGCTGGATGATCAAAAAAAATTAGCTGAGGAAATGAAGCGCAAAGCCGAACAAGGTTCAATGCAGCTACAGGGAGAAGTTCAGGAGTTGATTCTGGAGGAGCTATTGAGAAGCAATTTTCCTTTTGATGTAATTTCTGAGGTTGGTAAGGGCGTGAGAGGCGCAGACTGCATTCAGACGGTCCGTAATCAATACGGACAGGAGTGTGGCCGCATTATTTTCGAAAGTAAGCGAACAAAGGATTTTTCAAATGATTGGATAGAAAAGCTAAAAAAAGATATGCGCGGCATCGGTGTTGATGTAGCTGTAATTGTCACTCAATGTTATCCGAAAGGAATGGATTGCTTCGGCGAGAAAGATGGTGTTTGGATTTGTTCTTTTGATGAAGTAAAGGCGGTTGCGTATGTGCTTCGCGATAGTATCGTTAAATTATTTAACGCATCCAAATCCCAGGATAATAAGGGCGACAAAATGCATATGATGTACGACTATCTTACCAGTACAGAGTTTAACGAACAATGGAAAGCCATACGCGAAGGTTTTATGAGTATGCGTCTATCTATTCAAAAAGAACGTGAAGCAATGGAACGATTATGGAAATCACGTGAAAAGCAGTTGGACAAAGTTTTGTTGAATGCAGCTCATATCCGTGGTTCTGTTGAAGGAATTGCAGGTAGTGATACGATACAAATGAATTTGTTGGACGAAACGGATTTGTTGCTGGATTGATAATTCGCTGAAGAGCAGGCAGATTAAAGTCGATTGTCAATTTTATTGCTGGCAGCATATTTTTAAGGGGAATGGGTCATGAATTGTTTTTTGAAGCTGTAGGCCGCAAAACAAGACTCATTATATAGAGTTGTATATTTAGAGATATCACCTCATTATGCGTATTGGGATTCCTGCCGAAGTTAAAAATAACGAGAATCGAGTTGCTATGACACCCGCTGGAGTTGTGCATCTTGTTCATTCCGGACATGAAGTTTTTATTCAGAAAGGAGCCGGACTTGGTTCTGGGTTTACAGATGCAACTTACATGCAGGCTGGTGCTTTTATTGTCGAAAACGCACACGAGGCATGGGACACGGAAATGGTGATGAAGGTGAAAGAGCCAATTGAATCCGAATATCAATTTTTCCACGAGGGACTTATTCTTTTTACCTACCTGCATTTAGCGGCCGAGCCGGAATTAACCAGAAGTCTCGTCGATAAGAAGGTCGTCGGTATCGCCTACGAAACCGTCCAGCTGGCCAACGGTTCGTTACCCTTACTAACGCCCATGAGCGAAGTAGCCGGACGAATGTCTGCCCAGGTTGGTGCTCAATTTCTGGAAAAGACAGATGGAGGAAAAGGAATTCTTTTATCCGGAGTTCCGGGAGTGCGAAGAGGTAAAGTTGCTATTATTGGAGGTGGTGTTGCCGGAACCAATGCCGCAAAAATTGCTCTTGGCTTAGGCGCCGAAGTAACCATATTGGATTCAAATCCTGATCGTTTGCGTCAAATAGATGATATTTTTGGTTATCAGATCTCAACATTAATGTCGAATCCGCTTAATATTGCTGAAGCCGTCAAAGAATCTGATCTGGTTATTGGAGCCGTTTTAATTCCTGGTGCAAAGGCTCCCAAACTAATTACAGAGGAGATGGTAAAAGAAATGGAACCCGGCTCTGTCATAGTCGACATAGCTATCGATCAGGGCGGAAGTGTTGAAACTATTGACAGAGCAACTACGCACGATAATCCCACTTATATCAAACATAATGTGGTGCATTATGCTGTGGCAAACATGCCGGGCGCAGTGCCCCGAACTTCAACCATCGCCTTGACAAACGTAACTGTCCCGTATACGCTGCAAATTGCCAACAAGGGATATAAACAAGCCTGCTTAGATAGTGAAGGTCTTTGCAAAGGAATCAACACCTTGGATGGTTACGTTACATATAAAGCTGTCGCGGTAGCCCATGGACTTAAATACACTGAAACTAAAACCTTACTGAACAAAGATTTTATGGAGATATAGCTTTCAGTACTATTTACCTCAGCTTTCCTTTCGTCTTTCGCCCATATCTTCTTAATTTCACCCTTTCTTTTTATTATGGCTTTATCTTACAAACGCGTAATCATAAAAATTGGTTCTAATGTGCTTACCAAAGAAAATGGCTTGCCAGATTTTGAACGAATGGCGGAGTTGGTGGAGCAAATATCTGAAATTAAAAGGCAGGGGAAAGAAGTAATCCTGGTTTCATCCGGCGCAGTTGCTTCAGGCCGGAGCCTTTTAAGTGTGTCGGATAAATACGATGCAGTGGCAACACGTCAGCTCTTCGCATCGATAGGTCAGGTTAAACTCATTAATAAGTATTCAGAGCTTTTCGAAAAGCAGGATTTAGTATGTGCACAGGTGTTGGTCACGAAAGAGGATTTTCGCGACAGACTTCATTATTTGAACATGAAAAACTGTTTTAATATTTTGCTGCAGCATAATGTCATTCCTGTGGTAAATGAAAATGACGTTATTTCGGTCACCGAGCTGATGTTCACAGATAATGATGAACTTGCGGGCTTAATAGCCTCAATGCTTAATGCTGATGCATTGATTATCTTAAGCAATGTAGATGGTATTTATAATGGTGATCCAAAAGATAGTAAATCAGAGGTTATCAGAGAGGTTAGTCCGGCGACCACCGGTTTTTCCTCTTTCATAACTACACATAAATCACAGTTTGGTAGGGGAGGAATGGTAACTAAATCTAATATGGCCCATAAAGTTGCTCAATTAGGAATAGCGGTTCACATTGCCAACGGAAAAAGAGCAAATATTATCCCTGATGTTCTGAAAGGGAAAGTAGTAAATACCCGCTTTGTTCCCCAAAAAACAGCTTCGGGGAAAAAGAAATGGCTCGCCCACTCTGAAAATTATGCCAAAGGCGTTGTTTTGATCAACGAAGGCGCAAAAGTGGCTTTAACCTCATCCAAGGCAAGCAGTTTGCTTCCTGTGGGAGTGATAAAAATTAAGGAGGATTTCCAAAAAGGGGATATTATTAAACTTGTTGATGAAAGCGGTAAGCAAGTGGGCTTAGGAATTGCTGAGTACGGTTCTGATAAAGCCGCTGAACGCATTGGTCAAAAAAAACAGAAAGCATTAGTTCATTACGATTATTTATTTTTAAACTCCGATATTGCTTAAAATGGAACTACAGGATATATTTAAAAATGTTCAGAGAGCGAGTCGTTCATTAGGGCTTCTTGATAAAGAGAAAGTCAATGCAATTCTTATTGATGTTGCTGATGAAGCCATTAATCAAATTCCAGCAATACTTGCCGAAAATCAGAAAGATCTGGATAGAATGGATGTTGATGATCCCAAGTATGATCGGTTAAAACTTACTGAAAAACGGATTCATGACATTGCTGCGGATATAAAAAATGTTGCAAATCTTCCATCACCGTTAGGAAAGATTCTTTTAGAAAAGAATCTTGAGAATGGTTTGAGGTTGAAAAAAGTAAGCGTTCCAATGGGAGTTATCGGTGTAATATACGAGGCTCGCCCAAATGTTAGTTTTGACGTTTTCTCTCTATGCTTTAAAACGGGCAATGCCTGTATATTAAAGGGTGGAAGCGATGCTTCCTTTTCTAACGAGGCTATTATTTCTGTAATTCACAAAGTATTAAAAAAACACGGTGTGGATACCGGGGTTGCAGCACTTCTTCCGCCGGACAGAGCGGCTACAGAAGCTCTGCTGAATGCTGTTGACTATGTGGATGTAATCATTCCTCGTGGAAGCCAGGGGTTAATAGATTTTGTACGGAAAAATGCCAAAGTTCCCGTTATCGAAACAGGCGCAGGAATTGTGCATACCTATTTTGATGAAAGCGGCGACCTTGGGAAAGGAAAGGCTATTGTAAATAATAGTAAAACCCGTCGGGTAAGTGTTTGTAATTCCCTCGACTGTCTTATTATACATGAAAGCCGGTTAAATGATTTGCCGGCAATTACAGAACTATTGATTAAGTCGGATGTTGAAATTTTTGCCGATGCGCAGGCATACGAAGCGTTGAAGCAAAGCTATCCTCAGAATTTATTGCAACAAGCCAGTGAAGAGCATTTTGGTACAGAGTTTCTAGCATATAAAATGTCTGTTAAAACGGTTAAAAGTCTTGATGAAGCTTTAGATCACATCTCTAATTTTAGTTCTAAGCATAGTGAAGCTATTATTTCTGAAGATGCGGATTCGATCGAAAAATTCTTGAATGCCGTTGATGCTGCCGCAGTTTATGCGAATGCGTCGACAGCTTTTACTGACGGTGCTCAGTTCGGGCTTGGCGCTGAAATTGGGATAAGTACACAAAAGCTTCATGCCCGCGGGCCCATGGGCTTAGAAGAACTTACCAGTTATAAATGGGTGGTACAGGGAGACGGACAAATAAGAGCTTAATTTCCCCAATTGTCAGGTTACCATACTTCAACTCAAGGCGGCTTGTTTAGCGCTGCTTTGAGTTTTTTTATTTATGTTGGTAATTCTCGTCTGTACGAGCAGTTAAAATCAGCTCCTGGAAAACTTTTTTTCTCGCATTGACTTTTATCATCAAAAGAAGGGAAAAACCCCTAAATTGTGTCTTCAAAACTATTCATATGAGAGAAATGCCCGTAACCGTTCGGCGGTCTATCGAACTATTGGGAATTGTACTACTTGGTTATTTGATTGTAATCGGAAGAGATATCATCATGCCGGTGCTCATGGCATTTTTCATAAGCATTATGTTGCTGCCTGTATATAATTTTTTAAAACGGCGGAAAATTCCCGAGGCACTTTCAATTTTTCTTTCAATACTTCTAATCGCAGTTGCCGTGGCCGGCGTAGTTTGGTTTTTCTCTTCGCAAGTGTCATCGTTAGTCGCAGATTTTCCTGAAATAAGGAAAAATGTAGCGAAACATTTGACCTCAATAAGTGGCTGGATTAATGACATAAGTGGTTTTTCGACCCAGGAACAAGCTAAATTGTTGGATGAACAAGCCAACAAGCTATTGAATTTTGGCGGTAACCTGCTCACCGGCGCGGCGGGTTCTGTAACATCTACAATTATCTTTGTTGGATTACTTCCGATTTATATATATCTGTTTCTTTTTTATAAGAATCTCTTGGTGCGTTTTGTCTTTTTATGGTTTCCCGAAGAAAATCATCCCAAAGTTCGTGAGGCAATGCTTGAAACCAAAGTGATCATTAAGAGCTATTTATTGGGTCTGCTAATACAGATAACATATATTACTGTTTTACTAGGAGGTATTTTATTGCTTATCGGTATTAAACACGCGCTATTAATTGCGGTGATTTTTGCCTTTCTAAATCTTATTCCTTATGTGGGTGCGTTGATAGGAAATGTAATTGGTGTATTGCTAACGCTAACTTCATCCGAGGAACTGTGGCCAATTCTTGCTGTACTGGGAACCATCGCATTTGTTCAGTTTCTGGATAATAATATCCTGATGCCTCGAATAGTTGGCGCAAAAGTTAAAATAAATGCGTTGGCGGCTATATTGGGGGTGTTTATAGGCGGTAGTATTGCGGGCATCTCTGGTATGTTCTTATCATTACCGTTGATTGCAATTGTGAAAGTTACTTTCGACAGATCTACTATATTTAAACATTGGGGAGTGCTCTTAGGTGATGAATTACCTCCTGAGAACCCAATGAATGTTCCCGAGTTTCGTGTCCAAACCGAAGAAGTAAAAGAGAAGCTGGAAATAGACAATGATATAGAACCTACTAAAGAATAGTTTTTTGGGGATGATTTGCTATATCTTTTTTCTAATATAAGTTTATAGTAACTGTTCTTTATCTCTTAAGAAAGAAATGCCCGGACATCCTAAAAGAATGCCGTTAAAATGATATGAAAGTAAGATCTGGGAATATAACAAAGCGGCGATATGCCGCTTTTGTTAATATTTAAATCATGACTTGTTGAATTTCCGGTTGTTGGAAGTGCAGGGCATCTAAAAGTGCCAGACAGGCAATGTAATCCTCTTTTTCTTCCAGAGATTTTAGTGCTTTTTCAACCATTTTAATTCTTCCGTTTTTTATGTCAGTATCAGCACCAATCCTAAATACAACATAGTGGTTTGTTTCTCTAATATCTTTTATGTTCATCGTAAACCTCCGTATGCTATTTTCTACGGAAACTCATTTAGGAATGTTGCCAAAAAAAAATAATATTATCAGGCTTAAGGAAATGCTTTTTAGGAGATTATATAAACAATAGGTACGGTTTTTGCTTCTCATGAAAACAAAAACTAACTGTATTAATGTCAACTGCTCTTATAAAACTCTAATGAAGCGAATTCTTGTGTGTGATGATGATTTAGATATACTGGATATACTGGAATACGCCTTAACGGATTCCGGTTGGGACGTAGTCAAAAGCTATAATGTGGATGATATCATCAATAAGGTTGAAAAGGCAAACCCATCGGTAATAATTATGGACAATTGGATTCCTGGAGTGGGAGGGATTGAAGCGACACAAACGATAAAAAGACATCCTGAATATCATAAAATTCCAGTGATATACTTAACTGCAAATAATGATATTGAAACTCTTGCCGGAAAAGCAGGGGCTGATCTGTCTTTGCCTAAACCTTTTGATCTTGATAATTTAACAAAACTGGTCGAACAGGCCTATAGTTTACAGTTAGTTGAATAGCAAAGGCTACAGCCTGTCTATGATTTGGATCAGATTACATCGAAATCTACATAATTGTAAATCTCAATATTTCTCACACGAAAATGAGATCTTAAAGCAGTTTATACGAACTTCTCATTACAATGCTCATGCTCCCCCCAGCATAGAAACCTGAATATTCACCGAAAATTTTTTGAATCCACCAATCTTGAATCTTTTTTTATTACTTTTCGTAATAAGCGAAGCTTGATTGTCGCATTTTGAGCATATAAAGTCGCCGTTCATTATCGAAGTTGTGTGCGCGTTTTGAGGGGTTAGCTCTAACTCCAGGATACAGAACCTTAGCTTTATAGACCTTTTATGAATAGAAACGTTTTAGCAGCTGAAATAAGCGTGGCAGGTATTAATGTCGGAATGGTTGATCGTGAAACTCATTTTGTGATACCTGGAAGCTGTTTATTCGAAGCCGTGGACACACTTGATACTGCCCGGAATATTATTAGCGGCTGGGCCACCACTATCCGGAAATGCGCAAATCTAAACGATGCATCCGTCTCTAAAGTCGGGATAGCGATGACCGGCCCGTGCGATTATGAACAGGGGGTAGCTTTAATGAAAAATCAAAACAAGTTCAATGCACTTTACGGACTCAATGTTAAAGATTTATTAGCTGCTGAATTGGGTATTTCCTCAAATAATATTCTGATGAAAAATAATAGCGCATGTTTTCTGCAGGGCGAAGTTTATTCGGGCTGCGCACAAGGTGGTTTTACACGTATACTCGGATACACATTAAATATTGGTTTCGGAACTGCATGGTATCACGATGGAGAAGTCGAAGATATGAAACTTTGGAACGTTCCGTTTAAAGATAGTATTGCGGAAGACTATTTAGGAGTAGGGTGGATCACACGACGTTATGAGGAATTTAAAGGGATAAAAGTCGACAATATTCAAGATGTGGCATATATGGCGAAGCAGGATGACGGAATCGGTCAATTGGTGTTTAATGAATATGGAGAGAATTTTGTTAAGTTTTTAATACAACAAATAAATATGCATAAGCCGCAGCTAATTGTTATCGGCGGCAAAAACCACGCATGGGATTTGTTTATACCACACGTCAAAGACCGCCTTAGTGACAAAAATATCAGCATTCCGATTAGACAAGCAATTTTAGGGTCGGATGCAACCCTGATAGGGGCAGCAGATTTATTGGCTTAAATAGAGGGTATAAAAAAAGACCGTCACAAAATGTAGCGGTCTTTTTAATTAAGCTCTATTAGCTTATTTCTTTTCAGGAGGCGTAGACGTTATTTCTCCGAATTCATTAACATAAGCCATCATGTTTTCCAAATCACCACCTGTTGAATTCTGTTGGCGATCTAATTTGCGCTGTTCTTTATCCTCTTTCTTTTTCTGCCTGTTTTTTTCGAGTTGCTTCTTCATGAAAGTCGCCTGGGATTTCGCCATGATATTTGATTTTTATTATTCTTCTTCCACTGATTTCTGAGTTCAGATATTTCCCGTTTAAAAGAGAAGATGAGCTGGATTTTGAAATAATTCCCGAGCGGCAACGGATTAGCGACGTGGTGAATTTTTAATCAAATTTGATTAGCAGCCAGAAGAATAGTGTTTATATTCCGTTATTACAAAGGTAAAAGAATTACTTAGCATAAACGAAGAGTGTCCCTTATTTTTTTGTATATGAGCTTTGTTTTTCACGAATTTGAGTTGCATATAGGGAGGTTAATTGTCGAAAAAATGCCTAATGTGACAGACTGTATGATGTTCGATTAGTACACTTATGCTAGAACCAGCACACTCATTTTTGAAAAGAAAACGGCTCAGGCAACCTGCTTTAAACAGAGATGAGGTTTTGGTTCAATTTTTGAACAATTTTTTATACACACGCGAGCATGTTGAGGTTGAATAATAAGCCTTAATTATGAACGTTATTTAATACACACACAGAATAATAATTAGTTAACTATGAAAAGAATCGTAATGCTTATTGCAATTGCTGCAACGTTTGCAGCCTGCAATAACGACTCAAAAACGAGTTCGCAATTAAGACAAGAGGCTTTCAGACAAATTCGCGATAGCTTGAAACTTGACAGTTTTCAGCGCGCAGAGGCTAAGGAGTTAGAGATAGCTGAAGAAAGAGAGCGCATATTGGCCCTTCAACGAGAGCAGCCAGTACGGGAGAGAGTTATTTATGCATCCAATTCCGCTCCAAGAAGGCGGACTTATGTTAAAGGAGTATCCGAAACCTATACTTACTCTCAACCACAAGCTACCAGGAAAAAAGGCTGGAGTCATGCTGCAAAAGGAGCTGCCATTGGTGCGGGTGCCGGTGCAGTAACTGGAATTCTGATTGATAAGAAGGATGCCAGGGGAGCGATAATCGGTGGTGTAATAGGCGCCGGAACCGGTTATGTAATCGGTCGGGATAAAGACAGAAGAACAGGACGCATACAGTAAGTAAATCGTTCATAAGCATCAAGGTAAAAAGATCCCTTTTCATCCGCGAAAAGGGATCTTTTCGTTTATTCAGGCTTACTTTTATCATGGGGAGAGGCCTGAATGGTTATTTATCATTATTTTGAATCGTCTGATTGGTTTTGTAGGAAAAATGTAACATTAGCTTTACATGGTTAAAAACTTGATGATATTCTTTAATATTCTTTGAGATTATGATAAAGTTCGTATATTTGTGACAGGTTTATAATTGGTTAGTTAAAAAGTCTTCATTCTCCCCGTTTGAAGACTTTTTTCGTTAAGAATATCCGTCCACCTTTCCACCCGATTTACCAGTTATTTTTTTTAAGAGATTGCTAATTTTTAGCGGTTTTTTATTAAAATTTTGTGAGTTTCACAATAAGATGTATATTTAGACACCAAACTATCCAAATATGACCTTAACCTTTGCTGTGAATCAGCAAAGGTTTTTTCGTTTTACGTTCCGATATATTAATATTTTAAGTTTCTCTTCCAACTTTTCCTGACCATCAAACAAGATATTTTTTATTTATCAGGCAATAAAGTATCTAATTTGTTGATAGTTATTTATTTTTTTCGAATTGTTTTTGAAATAATAGCAATGTTTGTATATTTGTGACAGGTTTATAATTGGTTAGTTAAAAGTCTTCATCCTCCCCGTTTGAAGGCTTTTTTTATGCTTTTTTTGTCAAAATTCGCACATCTCTGATCTCCTAAAGTATTTTGAAAAATAAAAGAGCATAGCTTTTCAAACTATGCTCTTTTATTAATTTCCCAGAATTTTTTTTATGATTTAATCCTGGAAATCGCGTAACATTTTAATCCGATCGTGAGACGCTTTGAGGCTTTGTTTTTGTTGAGAAAGCAGCGACCTCACATCCGAAGGAAGGTTATCTTCATCCAGGGCAGAATTATATGCCTTCTGGGCTGCATCCTCGCCAAATTCACAATTTGATAAAACAGTTTTACGGTCGTGCCCTGTAAATACTGCTTTTACATCCATCCATGCACGATAAATTTTACCGCTATTCGTTGTGTCATTATCGGGTTCGGCACCTGCCGAAACCAATTGCGATTTGTACTGGGTACTTTCGGAGATCATACTGGAAAATAATTCTTTTAAATCCGAATCTTCGTCTTTTAACTCCTTAATGGCACGTTCATAGCCTTTAATCCGGTCGTTGTTGATCTGAACCAGATCGTTCAGTACTTCTCTTCTTACTTCAGTAGTTTCCATAATTGATAGATTTTAATTTGGTTTCTTTGTCAACACAATTACTGTTCCAAATAAGTCTACCTGTTCAACTTTACGCAATTGTGTTTAAAACCCTGAAATCTGATCGTTGTGACGAGTCGCTTTCTCATTTATGGTCACTTTCCTGGTAGCCTAAATCGGGTTTATTGCCTTTATATGGAAAACCCAACGAAATTCCGGCCTCAATCAGGTCGCTATTATTGATTAACCGCAGGAAGTTTACGTCAGGTAAGCTCCCGTCTGCTTTGCGTGGCTTAATAAGTTCTGCTTCGTCACTACTCAAAAAGTCTTTCGCATCAACTGTCACCGGCAAGGTGAAATAGTTGGATTTAACGTCAGATTCATCAAAATTTAGTTTATCAACTTCTTTGTTTCTGGCCATAAATCCCAGATTATTTCTAAGTATATGTCCTGATCCCGGAACATCGGTTTTGTTATCCATCAATCTGTTCAGCATGTTGTAGTTCACTGAATTATACGCTGCCGTATTATTATACCAGTCGCTGCCTGATAAGTGATGGTTCGAGTAAAATCCATTTGCTTTGTTTCGAACCGCAAGGCAAAAGCGGATTGAATTTCGTGGTATCGGATTGGGGAGATCTTTAACTGCTCTGGCGCCATAGCCTCCGGCTTTAAAGCCGTTTCCATCTGCCAGACTTTTAAATGCTGGCGAGTATCCATTGTACATTGCCCAGCAGTTTTCAAATACAACAGGTTCAAAAGAGCTGATACAATCATACCCGTCGTCGCTATTAAACCATGCACGACACCCTCTGAAGACATTGTTCACATCGCCTTTCTTCCCATGGCAGCCAAATCCATCACTATTACCACCTTTTCCCCCTTCTGAAGTGTAATCGTAATTATTATAGGCATCGCAATTTAAAATCAGGTTGTTTGATCCCGATATCAGATAAAATCCGATCGCCTGCCCATCATGCATGCTTAGTTGCTCATAAATATTATTGCTCCCACGGTTTTCAAAGCACTCCGATTGTGTATGATTAAGGAGCGTTACTTGCACGCCAACAACTTCAAACCCTTTTAAATGAATGTATGAACCAGATACATGAAAAGCAACTACCCTTGTAGATGGCTTTACATTGGAGTAATTAAATACCGGCTTCTCTCCTGGGTATGCCCAGTAGTTAATCCTGGCATTTTCGCTACCGCTTTTGGTTAAATCTGTAACATACGAATAAATGCCCTGCCTCCTTGCGATCTGCGATTCGTTTAATACATAATTACCTCCGCGTATGTATACGGTGTCACCTGCATTTACATGCTGTTGAGCTTTTTGAATAGTGGCAAAGGGCTGTTTAAAAGTTCCCGGATTTTGATCTGTTCCATTAACTGCGACATAATATGTTGATGGAAGGGCCGAAGCGGACATGGATAAGCCGAGCAGCAACAGGGTGATTTTTCTAATCATAATTGGATATTCTCAGGCAAATATCCCTTTACCAAAACAGATATTTTGTAACAATTTTGGTGAGCAAAGATCTCTTATTTCAGAGACTTTATATAAAGATCTTCAATTTTTTGTCGGGCCCAGGGTGTTTTTCGAAGAAAAGTTAAACTTGATTTTATGCTCGGATTACTAATAAAACAATTAATACGAACTTGCCGGGCCAGTTCTTTCCATCCGTATTGTTCTACCAGATAATTCAAAATCATTTCCAGCGTTTTGCCATGCAGCGGATTATTGGTTTGTTCCATATTGTGGTGTATCCTTATCAAGCAAACAAAGAAACATAATCCTAAGATATTATGGTGTTTAATTCGTCATTAACATTATAGTCGCCTTCGGCTATCAATCAAATCTATATAATTGCTTATATGCGTAGAGTAAGTTTTTTGCCTGTTATATTTATCTTATTTATTTCGTTTTTACTGGATTGGTATGCTTTTCAGGGCGTAAGTGTCCTTGCCTCTTCTCTTTCTGATGACAGCAGAGCAGCGGTCTACTTCACTTTTTGGCTTGTTAATATTGGAGTTCTTTGCTCATTTATTTTCAATTTTTATAAGGTTATTCCGATCGGAAAATTCACGCTTTCGTTTAATGCCATTTTCAACGCCTTCCTGACACTTTTCGTAACTAAGATTGTGTTCGTGATGATTCTTTTGGCAGAGGATATTTTCCGCATGTTTTTGAGTATAATATCTTCTTACCCATCACGGTCCTTAATTTTTAGTCGGATCGGATTATTACTGGCGGCAATTCCGTTTTTCTCATTTATGTTTGGTGTAACCCGGGGGAAGTATCACTATAAAGTGAGGAAAACAAAGTTGTTTTTCAAGGATCTTCCTGAAAGTTTTGAGGGATTCACTATTACTCAGATTTCAGATATACATGCCGGGAGTCTGGACAATAGGAAAGGTGTGCAGCGAGGTATCGATTTAATCAATGCTCAGAAATCAGATCTGTTTGTATTTACCGGTGATCTTGTGAATAACCATGCCTCTGAAATTGAGCCCTGGATCTCAGCTTTTAAGAAGATTGAAGCGAAGCACGGGAAATTTTCAGTTCTTGGGAATCATGATTATGGTGATTATGTGCGCTGGAACAGCATTGAGCAAAAAAATGATAATCTTAATTCGTTAAAAGAAAGCCATGCGAAACTTGGTTTCAGGCTATTGTTGGATGATCATGTTGAAATCGAAAAAGGAGGGCAGCGAATCGCTTTATTGGGAATTGAAAATTGGGGTGTGGGTTTCGGGCAACGCGGTAACTTAAGCAAGGCATTAAAAAGTTTGGAGCCCGAAACATTCAAAATTTTGCTTTCTCACGATCCCTCACATTGGGATGCAGAAGTAAAGAATCATCCTCAGAATATTCATCTGACTTTATCAGGTCACACACATGGCATGCAGTTTGGAATCGAAATCTTTGGTTTTAAATGGAGTCCCGTAAAGTACAGATATCCAAACTGGGCAGGGCTGGCTCAGTATAACAGCAGATATTTATATGTAAACCGTGGATTCGGGTTTCTGGGATTTGCAGGACGGGTGGGGATATGGCCGGAAATTACTGTTATTGAACTTAGAAAAGCTTTGTAAATTTCATCGTCAATCTGGTCATAAATTGCGAACCTGAGCGTTATATTTTTAGGTGTCCATACTGGGCATGTTTTCATAGGTAGGTTAAAGCCAGATCCCAGTTCTGGCTTTAATCTTTTTAGGACGGAATTTAACTTCTTAATGTGTTTCTGACGTATTTCTCTCTCGAAAAAGACATTACTGTTAATTTATCACGGCATAAATTTTGAGCGATCTTGGCAGAGTAAAACAAAATTTAACGCCATGAAAACTTTAAAAAACATTAATCTACTACTGGTATTTCTGTTAGTAGGAACGACATCATTCGCACAGAAGCAACAGACGGAAAAGATCCGGAAGTCAGCTGCTTTACTAAGATCTTTTACAGGGATGGAAGGGGATGTTTCTTCACAGCTTATGCAAAATGCGCAAGGTGTTGTTATTATTCCAAACCTTGTTAAGGCAGGACTGGGGATTGGCGGACAAAGAGGTAAAGGTGTTGCCATGATCAAGAAATCTGATGGAAGCTGGAGTAATCCGGTTTTCGTTACCTTAACAGGAGGAAGTATCGGTTTCCAAGCCGGCGTTCAGGCGATAGATCTGGTATTGGTGTTTACAAAAAGTGCTGCATTAGCTAACCTGGCAAAAGGAGAATTCACAATAGGTGGAGACGTTAGTGTAGCTGCAGGTCCTGTTGGCCGGAGTTCATCGGCAAACACAGATGTTAAATTTGATGCTGAAGTGTATTCTTACTCCAGAAGCAAAGGCCTCTTCGCCGGACTCACATTAAACGGATCGCGACTTTCTGCCGATGACAGTGCCAATAAGGATTTTTATAAAGTAAGTTATACCCCATCATCTATTTTCAACGCCAAAAAATCAACAAAAGCAGAAGTCGTTGAACTTAAAAAAGCTTTAAGGAATTTCTAGCGATTTTTCAAAATATAGAATTACCTACAAGCCGGCATGAAAGCCGGCTTGTAGGTTTATGTCTGTTGCCCCCATGTTTTAAGGAAATAGAAAATTAATTCGATTTTCGCCGGGCTTTTAATTGAGAATGAGAACTCTTGTAATTTGTTAATTTGCACCTTGATTGTTTGATGCAATTTGGATCAGTGTCAAATCTTTTTAGAAGAATGACGGCTCTCGGTTCATTATGATATCATTTCTTCATATACTTATATTATTGATTTCAGATTTATAAAATGAACAGTGCCCAAGCAGGTGATGACGGTGGATTTTCAAAATATCAACTATTCGTAATAGCTATACTGGCGATATTGCAGTTTACTATTGTTCTCGACTTTATGGTGCTATCCCCTTTGGGCGAGCGACTTCTTGAAGAATTGCATATTACCACTTCCCAGTTCGGACTTGTTGTTTCGGCTTACGCTTTCAGTGCAGGCGCCTCGGGCGTATTAGCTGCAGGCTTTGCCGATAAATTCGATCGGAAGGCCTTTTTACTATTCTTTTACACTGGGTTTATAATAGGTACGATACTCTGCGCCATTGCTCCGACATACCAACTTTTACTTATAGCACGTGTAGTGACAGGTGTTTTTGGTGGAGTCATTAGTTCGGTAAGTTTTGCTATCATCAGCGATTTATTCCGCCTTGATCAGCGTGGCAGGGTGATGGGTTTTGTTCAATCCGCCTTTGCTGCCAGTCAGGTTTTTGGCTTACCCGTCGGATTAATGCTGTCAAATAGTTTTGGCTGGCATGCGCCCTTTTGGATGATTGCTGGCTTCGGTATCATTTTAGGAATTTTTATTTTGCTCTATTTGAAGCCTGTTACAGGGCATCTTACATATAAATCTGATCGTCATCCTTTTCAGCATATGTTTAAAACGATCGCCAACTCCAATTACCTAAAAGCATTTCTCGGAACCACCTGTCTGGCCACCGGAGGTTTTATGCTGATGCCTTTCGGAACCGCATTTGGAATAAATAACATGGGGCTAACTCGAGACCAATTGCCAGTGCTGTATGGAGTAACTGGAATATTCTCGATAATTTTCGGTCCCTTAATAGGAAAGCTGAGTGATAAAATAGGAAAGTTTAAGGTCTTTTTTGCCGGCTCTGTTATCAGTATGGTAATGGTTGCCATTTATACCAGTTTAGGAATTACACCTCTGTGGATGGTGATCTCTATAAACGTAGTGCTTTTTGTTGGTATTGCATCCCGGATGATTTCCGCTTCGGCGCTCATGACAGCCATTCCCGAACCCCAGGACAGGGGAGCATTTATGAGCATTAATTCATCAGTACAGCAATTTTCCGGGGGTATTGCTTCAGCTATTGCCGGGTTGATAGTTGTGCAAAGACCTGGTGGTAAAATAGATCATTACGATACCTTAGGTTTGGTGGTGATCATTTCCATGATTGTTGCAATTGTGCTGGTTTACGTAATCAACAGCTACGTGCATCAGAAGATTAAAAGAAGCAACGCGGCTATTCCAGCCTTAGATACAGTAGTTGAAGGTTAAGTATTCTTTCGGAATTATCTCATTCGTTTTCCAATTGCATGTTTTCGAAGCTGCCAGAAATAGAAATTGTGGTTTCTCTAAAATCTGTGTATATAGATGAAGCTGGATCATTAACACTGTTGATCGTAAGATTGTAGTTTCCGGTTAATGTTTTAAACTGGCTATCGTACTTGTTAATTGTTAATGCTCCTGTTGAGTTTTCTGGTAAAAATCTGCTTGACGAGGATGGTGTTAAGCGGTATAAATAAAATGCTGCAACATCGCCGGCTTTCGAAGGTTTAATTTCATATACCCCGCTAAAACCTAATTTAAGTTTATCCTTTTGAATTATAAAAGTCACTTCATCTCGTCCATTTTTAAATGGGATATCGAATTTTAAAACCAAATCTCCATCTTCATCAAGCTTGCATACATGGTTTATATGCTGTACATAGGTTTGTGCTATGGTTAGGTTTTCTTCAGGGTAATAAAAACTGCGGCTCATTCGTGTAGAAGCGGCAGGCGCATCGATATCTTCAAAATAAGCGCCTTCATTTTTCTTACAGGCAGTTAAGGTCAATAATATGCAGATTAGTATTTGAAATATCTTTCTCATGAAAGTGTGTTTTGGTTAAGACGTGTAAAAGACACTAATCGTTACAAAGCTGTATTGAGAAATTATATGAGCCAGTATTAAGGCTCACAGCGAACTAATCAAATTATAAAAGAAGAAATCGGCTCGGCCACGATAATTAGTCTATTTTTGGCCTAGCAGAATTAATTTCATATGCCAGTAATTTTAAATAAGTTCAGAGAATATCAGGTGAGTCCTAACACAGAAGTTTTAATTCTGGGTAATTTCAGTGCTGATA
This sequence comes from uncultured Sphingobacteriaceae bacterium, assembly GCA_946887045.1. The sequence goes on from CAMPKC010000007.1 coordinate 86,809, forward strand.
GTTCCGATGCACCTGATTTTTTTTATGGAAGAGCGAAAAGTTTCCTTTGGCATTTATTACCGCAATGCTGGGGACTGGATTCTCTTAAGGAAGCTACCCTCAAGGAGAAAAACGATTTTATGTCAAAATATAAAATCGATTTTGCCGATTTAATTGATGCTCTGGATGTCCCTGACGGCGAAGAAGCTAATGTCGATGATTCTTTTATAGATAGTCATGTGCAGAAATGGAAAGATATCATATCCTTAATTGATCAGTTACCCAACTTAAAGGCAGTGTATTTTACCCGGAAGACGTTTAACGGTGCTCCGAATATCAAAGCTGAGAGCAGCTTAATTGCGGACCATTGCAAAAGAAGAAATCTCCGAGTTTGCAAACTGGAGACTCCTTCACGTTTTTTTAGTCCTGAAAAGCAACAACAATGGATTGATACAATTGTGCTGCAAACTTCTTGTTTAAGGGTGTAGCATCAGATGCTTATTACACCAATTCAATTTGAAGTTGTTTAATTTGAGCATCTAAATTCTTAAGCTCCTGTTGAAACGTTTTGCTGCAAGAATCGCAGAACTTTTGGATAGAAGGGAAGATTTGGTTGTAATATTCTACTCCATTAAGCAATTGTTCTTTGAAACGTTCAAGTTGTTTGATTTTCTTATCGGACATTTCCTGAGCGCTGTTCTCGATGTCTTTTTTAAGGTAATCTACATAAAGCTTTAATTCATTGATGAAAATGTTAGGCCGGTTGACGTTTTTAAGTAGGTTAAGCTTTCCATATATGTGCTTAACCATTTCATCAAGCGAGTAAATACCAGAAAAGTATGCTGTATTTGGCCCGGGACAAATAGCGACCGCGGTATTTTCACGTGCTTTTAGCATGTTGTTTTTAATATATGCGGAAGTGCATAATCCTTCGCACAAACATAGTTTTTCGGTTATCTGCCTAAATTTGAAATCGTATTGCTCCGCCGAAAGATCTGCCGCCTGAAGCTGTTTTATCTTTAAATTCTGATACTCGCGCGATGCCGTACAAATGGCTTCTGAAGTAAATTCAGTATTCGAAACCAAAAACTTTTTATTGCAGGGGCTTCCGGGTCTTCCTTTAGCTATCCGCTCAAGCCTTTGGATTTCGGCAGTACTTTTTCGGAAATTGTTAAACGGAATACCTAAAGGTGAGGCGCCACTGATATAGAAGTCTTTTGAAGTGGCATCTTTTAATAGGTTAAGCGTGTCTTTGTCGACGTTTGTGGCTTCTGGAACTAGTAAAAACGGACTTCCCCAACCAGTTCCATCGAGATTGTAATATCTTTGCAGGAAAGTGTTCTCTTCCGCAGTTCCTATTCCCCCCTGTACAGTTATCCTGGTAACAGGTTGGTCAACTTCAATGCCATCTGCAGTTTTATAAAAGGCCTTATAGATTTCATAAAGCTCATTCGTCATCTCCGTACGTTTGTCTTTAAACTCCTGCAGAATAGGCCCAAGCAAATAGCCCTCGGTAGCAAAAGCATGGCCGCCGCAGTTTAATCCAGATTCAATTCTGAACTCATGTACCCAAAGTCCTTTTTTTGCCAGGAACTTAGCCTGTATCAATGCAGACCTGAAGTCACTTACTTTTAACACAATCCTTTTCTTTAACGACGAAGAAGTTTTTGCGTTAAAGCAATCAAAGTCTGCCAGGTAACTGTAAAGCCGCGGATTCATTCCTGCCGAGAGAATAAGAGATGAGTTCAGATCACTTTCTGCAAAACCTCTCAATGATGCCAGAGCATCAGTAAATCTGTCGCCGAGCGACAAACCGTCTTTTCCAAAGTTCATTTTGTCGACTTTGGACATTATGTTCACTTCAATTGCACCTTTTTGAATGTTCGATCTGAGGTTCTCCTGGAGGATTTTTTTTCGCTCCAAGTCAGTCTCAAACAGCATTTCATTATATGCCATTTTTTGTTTTGAATCATCCGGAAGCAAATCAAAGTACCGGGTAAGGTCTGATTCGGGTGTAAACTCTCGTTTCTGTAATTCTATAATTTGTAGATCTACAAGGGTGTTTAATAAATTAAGATAGGCGGTAATTCGTTTTGCCCTATGGTCTTCCTCCGTCTTTTTTATCGGTTGGAAAGGTAATTTGTGTTTCTCTGAATGATGTTGACGCATCCGTTCTATAAGTTCATCATCTACAACCGAGACAACAGAGGAAATGCCATATCTGGCTACTTTAAGTGGGGTGTCAATCGAAAATCCAAGTCCTAAAACCGGGATGTGAAAACTGTGGCTCATTGTTATATTCAATTAAAGTTTAATTAAACTGCCTTACTAAATGTCTGATCATTGGCAGGGCTGTTCCATAGGCGTTCGTCAAAAGCCATACAGATATTTCTCAAAAAAGACTTACCAAGGGAAGTGACGTGAAGTCTCCTGTAACTAAATTTTATCAGATTGTCTTTTCGCAAGGGCAGTAAGCGTTTAACTAGTTGCGAATTGGTTCTCGTCATATCAGTATAGCCTTTACACATGATATTTAAAATCTCTCTTCTGAATTCCAGGTCGCTTTCGGTTAGAATATGTCCTTTCATCAGTGGAAATTCTCCGCGTTCTATCTTTTCGAGGTATAACTCAAGCTTCTTGATGTTTTGAGAAAAAGCATACCAGCTGTCGCTAATTGATGAAACTCCAATTCCCAATGACAGTTTAGTGTATTGATGGGTATATCCCATAAAGTTTCTGTGGAGTTTCCCATTTCGTGAGGCCTGGTATAAACTGTCTGTTGGTAATGAAAAATGGTCCATGCCGATATTTTCATACCCTGCGTTCGAAAGTAAGTCACAACCCTTTTCGTATAATGCCCGTTTTTCGTCGTCAGCCGGTAAATCAGCTTCGGTGAATTTTCGTTGGCCGGGTTTAATCCAGGGTACGTGTGCGTAGCTGTAATAGGCAATACGGTCGGGCATTAGTTTTATAACTTCTTTTATTGTGTTTTCTACGCTGGAAAGTTTTTGCAATGGCAAGCCATAGATTAAATCGAAATTAATAGAGGTATAGCCAAGATGGCGGGCGTACTTAGTAATGTGCTCAACCTGTTCAATACTTTGTTTTCGGTTTATTATCGCTTGTACCTTAGGGTCAAAGTCTTGTATGCCTAAACTTAACCTTCTGAAACCCAGGTTAAAAAGTGTCCTTAAATGTTCGTCGGTGGTATTAGCTGGATGGGCTTCAAATGAAAACTCTGCATCTGGAGTCAGTTTTGACGAGAACACAATCCCTTCTATGAGCTTTTTTAAGTGCTCAGGTTTAAAAAAAGTAGGTGTACCGCCTCCCAGATGTATCTCTTTAATTGCCGGCTGGCAGCCAAGTACATCGCAGTACATTTTCCATTCTTTAAGCACAGCATTTATGTAAGGCTCTTCTACGCTATGGTTTTTTGTTATCCTGGTGTTACAGCCACAATACGTGCATAAACTTTCGCAAAAAGGTAAATGAATGTATAAACTGATACCTTCTGAAGAACTTTCCTGATAAGATTTCTTTATAGACTCAAACCATTGTTGGCTGCTCCAGCTTTCAGTATCCCAATAGGGGACTGTTGGATAGCTTGTATATCTCGGGGCAGCGACATTATACTTCCTGATTAAATCTGAGATCATGCTGAAAGCGCTTTTGAGGTGTCTTGAACAGCATCTTTATCGCAGCAGGCCGTGCCGAGGCTTTTATTTGCTTCCCATAAATCAAGATTAGCGATGGTTTTTTCGGCTATAACCTGCAATGCTTCTTCGGTAAGAAACGCTATATGCGGGGTCAGCAGTACTCTTGAATGCTGGATCAGAGCCTTGAGCAGTTGGTCGTTAATAGGATTTTTGCTATGATTGAAAAAGAAAATATTGTGCTCAAATTCATAAACATCCATCCCGAGCTTACTGATTTTCTCATTTTGAAGACTTTCAAAAACGTCTTTGGTGTTAAACACCGCACCGCGGCTAACGTTAATCAATACAACTCCATCCTTCATTTTGCGGATGGTTTCGTTGTTTACCATATGCCGGGTCGATTCGTTTAGGGGTACATGAAATGTTATAATATCCGATTCTCTAAGTAAATCATCAAAAGAAACCTGGCGGGCTCCGTAGCTCAGGCAAAACCCGCTTACATCCTCCGTATCGCTCACCAGAATTCTGGCTCCAAAGCCGTTCAATATTTTGGCGACTACTTGGCCGGTGCGGCCCAAACCAACAATACCTATCGTTTTATTTCTTATGGTGTTTCCGACAAGATTATTCAAACTGAAATCGTACTCCAGCATTTGTTTATGGGCAGGAACGATGTTTCTAATCAGGGAAAGCATTAAGGCAATGGCATGCTCTGCGATAGATTCGGGAGAATAAGCAGGAACGTTCGCTACTTTTAAGCCTAATTTTCCAGCCTCCTGAATGTCAATGTGATCGGTACCTGCGGAACGGGTGGAGATATATTTAACGCCCATCTCCTTTAACTTTACCAGGATAGGGGCAGAGAGGTCGTCACACGCAAAAACCAAAACAGCATCTTTTCCTTTCGCGTAAGAAATTGTGTCGAGGGTGAGCCTGTTTGATATTAAAGTAATATCATGCTTCTTATTATTAGCCTTAATAAGTAATTCTTTTTCGCAAATCTTACTGCTGTATGCAACCGCTTTCATACTTCATTAGTTTAATAACAAAAGTACTGCGGTTGCAGGGGGCGGGGTATGAGGCTAATCAACGGCAAAAGTGATCTTGATCACTTTTACTGTTTTATTCGTTTCAATCGTTCAAGTGATAGAATTTTGATGACGCTTCCTTCTTTTTCAATTAATCGTTCTTCTTTAAAATCTGCCAGGGTGCGACTGATCGTTTCATTTGCCGTACCTACCATTGCGGCCAAATCATCACGGGAGACTTTAATTTCGCAGGTTTCTACAGTAGCTCCGGCAAACTTTCTTGCCAGATCTATCAGCGCATCGGCCACTCGTTTTCTCACGGAATTATAAGCCAATCTTAAAAGTTGCTCTTGCTTTTCGTGAAGGTTTCCGGAAAGTAGTTCGATGAATTTCTTGGCAATTCCCAGGTCTTTAAATAGCAAAGCATTAAAGTCATTTCTGGGGATTAAATGAAGTTCAGCAGAGTCAAGGGCTTCTGCATTTTCAGGGTACGGTTTATTTAAAAGTACAGCTTCATATCCCAAAAAGTCGCCCGTGGTAAACATGCCGGTTACAATTTCGCGGCCGTCCTGATACACCATAAACGTTCTCACTTTTCCACTTTTCACAAGGTAAACGTTCAGTGCCTGGTCGCCATCCATGTAAATGTTTTGCTTTTTCTTATAAGCACGAATGCGGCTGTTCACCGAAAGTTCATTCAATAATTTAGCAGAGCGGGCTTCATCAAGTAAGGTTTCTAAAGATGCCGCATTACCAGCGTTTTTAATGGCTCTTTCCTTTTTCTGCAGACGACTTTCTATGGCATTCAATAATTCCATATCGTCAAAAGGTTTGGTTAAATAATCGTCAGCTCCCATTTCCATTCCTTTCCGCACATCGGTACGTTCAGCTTTCGCAGTCAGAAATATAAAAGGAATATCTGCAGTGCCAGCATTTTTACTGAGCAGATAGAGTACTCCGTAGCCATCCAGCTCCGGCATCATAATGTCGCACAAAATAATGTCGGGTGTGTGCGACTGCGCTAGTTCGACACCTTTTTTTCCGTTTTCGGCTGTGTAGACTTTAAAGTCTGCTAATTCAAGTATCTCTGCTGTGCTTTCGCGTATGTCCTGATTGTCCTCAATTAATAGTACCGTTTTCTTTTGTGTACTCATTCTAATTTAAAAATTAAAGAAATTGTTGTCCCTTTGTTTTGAGCACTTTGGCAAATTACTTCTCCGCCCATCATTTCAACGTATCTTTTTACAATATTTAGACCTAAGCCTGTGCCCGGAATATTTCCGGTATTATGGGCTCTGAAAAAAGGTTCAAAAAGATTTTTCTGTTCCTCCAGCGGAATTCCAATTCCGTTATCCTTTACAGTAATATAAATCTCAGTTTCGTTTACCTCCGAGTTAAATTCAATAAAAGTGTTTTCTCCCGAATATTTTATGGCGTTTGAAACAAGGTTTATAGCCGCACTTTTCAGTAAGGCCGGATCTAGAAAAACCTGGCTTGTAGCCCCGGTATGCTGATAAACAATATGCTGGTTTTGTTTAGAAATCAGCTGCATCTCTTCAACTATGTCTTCAGAAAATTTAACAAGATCAAACTCTTGAAATTGCACTTCAGTTTTTCCCGCTTCTAACTTTTCAAGAGATAAGAAGTCGTTTAAGATGCCTGTAAGGTGACCTACAGAGTTTTTTATTTTACCAGTATGTTTTAAAATGTTATCCGGATCCGCTTTTTGCAAATACTTTTCAATTAAAGAAGCAGACAGCTGAACTGAACTTAAGGGAGTTCTGAACTCGTGAGAGGCCATTGAAACAAATCTGGTTTTAAGCTGATTAAGTTCTTTCTCTTTTTCTAAAGAGTGACTGGCTTCATCTCTCGCATGCTCCAATTCAACAACAAGATGCTCCAGATTCTGAGTCCGGTTTTTTACTTTTTCCTCCAGCTCTTCGGTATACCTCTTTAAATTTTCTTCTGCTTCCTTTTCTTTAGAAAGATCGTGAACAAAGCCGGTAAATATTTTTCTGTCTTCGTACTCAACCTCACTTACGGCCAGCCGGAAAGGGAACGTGCTGCCATCTTTTCGCAAGCCCAAAACTTCCCTGCCTATACCGATAATACGTTTTTCTCCAGTACTTTGATACCTGTGTATATATCCATCGTGTGCACTTTTATAAGGCTCGGGCATTAGTACAGAGATATTCCGCCCTTTTACTTCATCTTCCAAATATCCGAACAATGTCAAAGCAGCAGGATTCATGGTTTCGATCATCCCACGAGAATCGATAGTTATTATGCCATCAATTGCGGATTCGATTATTGCGTGCAGCAGTTTTAACTTATCCATTAACTTTTTACAAAAGTAAGTTTCATTTACAATGCGATAAAAGCAAATATAAATTAAGATTGGTTTTAAATTGTCTTAAACTGATAAAGATCATAGAATAATTTGACAGGTATCATTACGGGCACAGTAATTAAGGATGAATTTTGATGATATAAATACTACGTGTCATGACAACTGTAATCGAAGAAAATCAGCTGAGTGCTGAATTACAAGAGCTTTATCTTATTAGCAAACACTGGGTTTCTGATTTAGAGTTCTTTGCCCGGGATCTAAATTTTTTACAAAAGCTGGTAGAGCGAGGTTATTCTCAATTGAAAAAGCACGAAGTAAATGAAAACCTGCTCGAAATGAAGCTGAATGTCTTAAACCTTCAAACCCAAAATGTGGCTTTAAGACAAAATGTTACACAATATCTATCTCAGCTCGAGCGTCTTATAGATAATACAAATGACAGTTATGAACTTGGTCTGATTGAAACTCACAGCGCTCTTGAACGTGAAATTGGCAATCTGTTCCGGACTTTTAAATCAGTTAAACAGCGTGTTTTCAAATTAACTTCCGAAAGAATAAAAGCCAGCAATTCTAAAAATCAAAAATAGCCTGTGCAGATATTTGCGACGATTCATTTCAAATTTTGTTAATGTGATTTAAGTCATTGTAGTTTAATGTATTATCAGTCATTTTTACTTGTATAAAAATACTGTGTTATGAAAACTATCCTTTTATTAACCGACTTTTCGACACGAGCTCAATTCGCGGCTCAGTACGCCATGCAAATGGCAATGAAGTTAGAAGCGAATATTTTGCTTTGCAATGCTATGGAAATTATCGAGAGTGCTCCCATGGCGGAGCAAATTGCCTGGCCAGTTGCAAATCATCTTGCTCTGAAACAAGAGGGGCTGGCTGATTTAAAAGAAATCGCCAGGCAGATGAACGAAGATATTTCTGACGCGAAGTTTAAACCTACCATATCGTGCCTGTGCGACTTTGGAAAATTATCTGTTGTTGTTGCAAATATTATAAAAGACAAGGGCGTTGATCTTGTGGTGATGGGTGCTCATAAATCAAATGGTTTATCCCGCTTTCTTTTTGGCAGCCATACGCATGATGTGTTGGATAATATTCAATGTCCGGTTTTATTGGTGCCAGAAAACTTGAAATTTAAAGAAATTCGCCTGATCGCCTATGCCACAGATCTCACTTTTAGCGATTCTAAAGTTATAAAGTATTTGAGCGAAGTTGCGATTGCCTGTAAATCCGAAATCTTAGTTAGCCATATTTCAACTTATGGTTTACCTGATATTGACTCGGAAAAGGCCATTAAGCATTCTATTAGTGAGTTTTCGCCTCAGGGTCATCCGAGGATTTTATATGCAACAATTAAGGGTGGCAATATTCCCAGAAGATTAATTGAAATAACCGGCTCAGGTAAAGCAGATTTATTAGCTCTTGTTCATAAGCAATATGGCTTTTTTGAGGGATTATTCCATTCAAGTGTTAGCAAGCAAATGGCCAGTAGCTCTAAAATACCCTTGCTTGTGCTCCCGAACCATTTTAGTGTTGACGTGGCAGATCTCTCAAATGAACAGTTAGATCATTATTGCTATGAACCAGATGATTCACGATGAGAGGAGTATACATTATAAATTTAATACCAACCTAGTTAAAGAAGGAGAAAGGGTATCGCAACTCGTAATCTCCTTCTTTTTTTATTAAAAGCTATCTCTTTCGTTTTTGGCTTTCAACTACTTTCCGGAAATTGTTAATAAAGTGTCTAAGATCACTTTTTTTTACACCTCACATCATTCACCAGCCTTATTTCCCGGGATACATTTGTGCTATAGAAATACACTAATTAAATTAAGTATGAAAGTCTTAAACGTTAATGCCAGCAAATTCAAAAATCGTGTGGGTCAGCTTTTAACGCTGGTTCTTGCAATAAGCTTCACTGCCATCACTGCATCAGTACAGGCACAGACTCCTTTCAAGGCAGTTTCTGGTTCACTTATTAAAGTGATCGGAACTTCAAATATTCACGATTGGACAATGAGTGCAAGCACTTTCAGTTGCGATGGAAGTTTTACTGTAAAAGGAGATCAGTTAGTAGATATTACTTCTCTCAATTTCTCACTTCCGGTTGCTAACTTAAAGGGTAAAGAAGATTTACTCACTACAAGAGCCCACAAAGCACTAAAAGCAGAACAACATAACAAAATTACTTTTAAGCTAACAGATGCCACTATTGTACAACAGCAAAAGGTAATTAAGGCGACCGGAAATTTGACTATAGCCGGAGTAACCAAGCCTGTTACGCTTCAAACAAATTATACTGTTGGAGATGATGAACTTATTTGTAAAGGTTCAAAAGCTATTAAAATGAGCGATTTCAACATTAAAGCTCCAACATTCATGATGGGGGCATTAAAAGTAGCTAATGACGTTACCATCGACATCGTATTAAAATTAAAAAAATAAGACCTTATCACTAAATATTCACTCGTAAATAATAAACAGCATGAAAACTCAATTATCTAACATTTTAAAAGTTGCAGCCGTTGCCTTAATACTGGCAAGTCCGGTTGCATTACAAGCACAAACTGAGGTCGCTAACCTTAGACCTTACGATAAAAGCGGTATTAACGTATTCGAAGCTCCAAAAGACTCAAATGCCGTATTTGATAAACTTAAAGTACAATTTGGCGCCGGATTTACTCAGTCATTCCAGGGTTTAAAGCATGAAAACGTTTCCGGAGGATTGTATAGAATGACCCCTGGATTTAATACAGCCAACGCTAACTTATATATGGATGTACAATTAGCAGAGGGAATTCGGTTGAATTTAACCAGCTATTTATCATCACGTCACCACAACGAAACATGGGTAAAAGGCGGATATATCCAATTTGATAAACTTCCGTTCAACGGTCAGATTTGGGATGATATCATGAAATTCACTACCATTAAAGTCGGACACATGGAAATCAATTACGGCGATCAACACTTCCGTAGATCAGATGGTGGTCACACGCTTTACAACCCATTTGCTGAAAACTATATTCTTGACGCATTTACAACAGAGATAGGTGGCGAAGTGTTAGTAAGACATAGCGGGTTGTTCGGTCTTTTAGGTGTAACAAACGGTATGGTGAAAGGTAATATCGATAGCCTTATTGCAACACCTCAGGATGATAATATCCACAAATCTCCGGCAATTATTTTAAAAGGAGGGTTCGATAAACAACTTGCAAAACTTGTAAGAGTACGTGCTGCTGCATCTTACTATTACAACAAAAGTTCAGGTGGCAACACACTATATTCTGGCGATCGTACTGGATCTAACTATTTTGGCGCACTTGAGAAAGTTGGAAGTACCGGTTTCACAACTGGCCGTGTAAATCCAGGGTTTAGCAAAAAGGTAGAAGCATTGCAACTTAACGGTTTTGTAAAAGCTCAGGGCTTAGAGTTATTTGGTACTTATGAAGTTGCAAATGGCAGAACTAAAAATGAAGTTGATAGCAGAAAAGCAACTCAGTATGCAATTGATGCTATCTACAGAATAGGTGCCGCTGAAAACTTCTTTGTAGGTGTACGGTACAATACCTTAGACTACAGACCTGCAAATGTTGCAGCTGCAGGAACAGTACCTGCTATTACTTATACAGAAGATGTTAAAGTAGATCGTTTAGCCTTCGGCGCAGGTTGGTTCTTAACAGATAATATTCTATTAAAAGGTGAATATGTAAAACAAGAGCACAAAAACTACCCTGCAGCAAACTATCTTAACGGTGGCGAGTTTAAAGGTTACGTTATACAGGCTGTAGTCGGCTTTTAATCAAATATTTCAAATTGAAAAGCAGGTTGATCTTGGTCAGCCTGCTTTTTTTGTATAACTTAAGATAATGGATATGCATCCACGGAAAACGCTTTTGCTTCTTATGCTTATTTTGTTTTCGGCTTTTAATAGTCAGATAAGTAAGCCTCAGATAACCAAGTGGGTTATTATGAAGGGAGGCTCATTGAAAGTGGATGGCAGTACCAATATTAATAAGTTTAATTGTGTAATAGCAAACTATGCAAAGCCCGATACCTTATCTCTTTATAAGTACGCAAAGAAGGAGGTTTTGCCAATAAGCGGTTCTTTAAAACTGGATGTTCAGAAATTTGATTGCCATCATCCGATTATGACGAGCGATTTAAGAAAAACATTAAAGGCAAAGGAATTTCCCACGCTGACGATCAGGTTCATAAATTTGAACAGATATCCTGATCCTGACATTAAACATGACCTGGTAAAGGGAATCGTTACCATAGAACTGGCTGGTGTAACGCGACGTTTAGAAGTAGATTACAAATTTATTTCTGGCGGAGAGAATGTAATTAACCTGATCGGAACCCGGCAAGTGAGTTTTTCCGACTTTAATATTATTCCTCCCAGGAAAATTGGCGGAATGATTCAAACTAATGACGAATTAACTGTAGTATTCAATTTGAGGATGAAAGTGATAGATTGAGCATGATAAGCAAACATTAGCTTTTTAATTAAACCTCTGCTCTTTATTTTGATAATTACATCTTCTAAACTCTCTGGTCAAATGCCAGTTCAAATTTCTTTGTAAGCCAAAATATCTTATTGGAGATGACATTAATGCATCATGGGTTTATCTTCGCAAATAGAACTCCTGCAACCAGGGCCTGTAAAAAGCCATAAACAAACCAGCTTAAAACTATCGCGATAGTTATATCTAAAGAACTAAAGGTAATCCACATTACGGGCAATAAGGCGACAATTGCGTACACAAGTCCGAATTCAATACCTCGCACGAAAAAAGGGCCTGAGAAAAGAGGCTTAAATCTTTCCCAAAACCACGACAAGGCAAAGCTTATAATAAATGCGTGCAGATAAAACAACACATCTCTGCTGCCATCAGAATTGAATAGAGGATTGTTGTAAACTACAAAAAGCTCTGGAACAAACCGGATTGCAAGAAATAGCCCGCCGTAGCTGATAATAAACAAACTTATGCCTACAATTAAGCCGGAATAAAGAATTTTTTTCATGTTTAGTAATTAATCAGGTACGTCTATCCTGACCTCTTTTTTTTATTCTAATATAGTCTTAATTCGCTTTACTGCAAGCTTGCAAAAAGCGTGAAGGTGAATAGATTTTGTTCTTACCTTTTGTGTCAATAAAACGGTGAATTTATTTGAATACAGTCGCCACTGCGATGATACGAATTACCAAAATAAATGATACTCATCACGCCTTCGATTAGATACTGCATTCTCCCATCAACGTTAACTTCAGCTTGTTTTTTCAGATATAAATCGTTTTATAATGTGATATTGGTCATTTGGAAGTCTCAGAATAATTGCATCCTTTGTTTGATTAACACACAAGAGGTTTTTATCGAATATAACATGAATGAGATTCTAAATACACGTTTAATGCACCCAAGAGATCAAATCGCTCTGGTAATGAGCAGGATCTACCGACGAGGTTTAACAACAACATCCGGGGGTAATATTTCAATAATGGACGATAATGGTGATATATGGATTTCACCTTCGGCAGTAGATAAAGGAATGCTTAAGCCATCAGATATTGTGTGCGTAAAAAGAGAAGGCGGTGTTGAGGGTTGTCATAAACCGTCCTCGGAATTTCCTTTTCATAAAGCTATTTATGAGATACGTCCCGATATAAAGGCCATTATTCATGCTCATCCGCCAGCCTTAGTTTCTTTTAGTATCGTTCGGGCAACACCAGATACTAATATAATTACCCAGGCCAGACGGATTTGCGGTCCTGTTGGATACGCAGAGTATGAGTTGCCGGGAAGCCAGGCGCTGGGTGCAAAAATTGCAATGGAGTTTACAAAGGGATTTAAGGCCGTGATTATGGAAAATCATGGAACCGTCGTCGGCGGTTCTGATTTGACTGATACCTTCGAACGTTTTGAAACACTTGAGTTTTGTGCCCGGACAATTCTGTATGGCAATGCTGTCGGATCACCTCAATATCTTAGTGATCAGCAAATTGATGCGTTTGAATCGCAGGTGCCAGAACCATTGCCAGAAATGGAAGAAGTAGCATATTCGTCTGACGAGCGCGAGAAGAGACTCGAGATCTGTAATATTGTTCATCGCGCATGTACGCAGGGATTAATGATCAGTTCCTATGGTACAGTGTCAACCCGTTGGAAGGGAAATGATTTCTTGATTACCCCTACTGATGTACCCCGCTGGGATTTAAAAATCGAAGACATAGTACAGATTAAAGATGGTAAACGTGAACCGGGTAAGATTCCGAGCCGGACTACATATCTGCATCAGGAGATTTATAAAAAACATCCTGAAATTAACTCGATCATACTCACACAATCACCTTATCTAATGGCATTTGCCGTTACCGGAGCAGCCTTTAATGTTCGCACAATCCCAGAAAGCTGGATATTTTTACAGGATGTAAGCTCTCTTGAATTTGGATCGCATTTTAAAGGTGAAACCATTATTCCGGATTTAGTGGCCAAACACAATCCGGCGGTAATAGTTAAAAATGCCTGTGTAATGATAACCGGCGACCAGTTGTTACAAACCTTCGATTATCTGGAAGTGGCAGAATTTAGTGCGAAATCTTTAGTGCTTTGTGCCTCCATCGGGAATCTGGTTCCTATTAGCAACGAGCAGGTTGAGGAGTTACGTCACGCCTTTATAAAAGAGTAGAAATTATTAAATATATACAGGAGGGCCGGTTGTCTTATCACACCCGGCCTTCTTATTTAAAATCAAAGTCGTCTCTTTCTAAATCTGATATCCTTTGCCGAATCTTTTCTGGTAATAAGCATTGGAATCCCTACACCCCCAGCAAGACTCATCAGAATAAGCATAACTTTGAGTCCATTGTTGACCGTTTCGGAAAGTATCTGAGTATAGCTTGCCGGATCAATGGTACCTGCGAGGCTTATAAGGCCAAGCATCATGCGGTAAGCAAAAATTCCCGGCACCATGGGTATAACTGCGGGAATTGCAAAGATCGGAGGAGGTGCGTGTTTCTTATGAGCAAATGGTATGCTTAAAAAGCCGATTAAAGTAGCGCCAGCCAGTGTTGACACAATTACATTCACTTCGAACAGTAGTAAAATGGTTTTACTGACTCCGCCTAAAGCGCCTAAAATAAAAACCGGGATAATTGCTCTTAAGGGTACATTAAACAAAATGGCGAAACCCACTGCGGCCAGCCCGAACCACATTCCTTTCTCTATTAATACTAGCCATTCCATTTTAGAACTGATATATAATCATTGAAGTTAACAAACCTAAAGCTATCGAAAACGAAATGATAAAGCCGTTGAGCCCGCGAATAAGGCCGTTTTGCAGGTTTCCATCAATTATGTCGGAACATGAATTTATCAGAGGGACGCCCGGGATCAGAAAAAGAACGGATGTTGCGAATGCGTGCTCATGAGTTAAGCCTGTTCCAAATTTTAAGGGGATACCAGCGATTAATGATGAAGTAAAAGCGGCGAAAAATACGCACATGTACGGATTGAATCGCATTTTTAGGGTTTCCTGCCTTATAAATAATCCCGTAAAGGAGCCGATAAAAACCATTAGCATATCTAAAGTTTCACCTCCTGCCAATCGGCAAAAGGCCGCACCGGCTACTCCAACAACTAAAAGGATTAACAGTCTGGGATAATGGGGCAATTCGGACAAACGTTTTAGTTCCTGATTGATTTGATCCACCGTCCATTTTTGTTCGACAATCAGCCAGCTCATCCGGCTTATTCCAGACATTGTAGAAAAATTGATCCCATGGGCAGAGGTACGTTTAAGGCTGTTGTAGAAGTGATCGGTTTCATCATCGTAAATCTTCAGCATGAGCGTGCGTTGCGAGATTAACATTTCTGCACTATACCCGAAAGAATCTGCTATTCTATTTATTGTGTTTCGAATTCGTCCGGTGCTTGCGCCCGAGACCATTAGTAAGGAGCCAATTTCGAGTAGAGTAGAACCGAGCTCTTTTATTTCTTTGCTTTTTTCAGTAATCATCTGAATAATTCAGGTACAAATCTAAGTATCGATGAATCATTTTCTTGCTGACCTGCATCATTATTTTTCAAGTAAAAAAAGTAAACTTTTGTGGGTAAAAGATAGAAGATGGAACTGAAGAAA
This sequence comes from uncultured Sphingobacteriaceae bacterium, assembly GCA_946887045.1. The sequence goes on from CAMPKC010000007.1 coordinate 101,982, forward strand.
GTTGAACTGATGGCTCCCGCCGGGTCGTTCGAGTCGTTGCGTGCTGCAATCCAGGCAGGCGCAGATTCTATATATTTTGGTGTAGAGCAGCTCAATATGCGAGTAAGATCAAGCAGTAGTTTGATTATAAATGATATTCCGGAAATCGTTAAAATTTGCAGGGAAAGTGATGTTAAGTGTTATTTAACACTGAATACTGTGATATACAACCACGATATGCATATAATGAAGGCAATTGTGGATACCGCAAAAAAATCCGGAGTGAATGCTGTCATCGCCTCCGATCCTTCTGTGTTAAGATATGCGCGAATGGTTGATATGCCTGTTCATATCTCTACCCAGGCCAATGTTTCGAATATTCAAAGTGTCGATTTCTTTTCGGATTATGCTGATGTTATCGTGCTGGCCAGGGAGCTTAGCCTCAAACAAGTGGAATTCATCACCCGCGAAATAAAGAGAAAATCCATTACAGGCGTTTCGGGTCAATTGATGCGCATTGAGATATTCGCTCACGGAGCTTTGTGCATGGCAATTTCTGGCAAATGCTATTTGAGTCTTCATTCAGATTTTGCATCAGCAAACAGAGGAGCTTGTATTCAAAATTGCCGGCATAGTTATTTGGTGGCTGATAAAGAAACAGGCGTGGAGTACGAGATCGATAATGAATATATCATGTCGGCCAAAGATCTGTGCACCATAGACTTTTTAGACCAGTTAATAGATTCAGGTATATCCGTTATTAAAATAGAAGGAAGAGGCAGGAGTGCTGATTATGTTTACACAACAACGAAGTGTTACAGAGAAGCTGTGAACGCATATTACAATGGGAATTATAATTCTGAATTAATAAAAGCCTGGAAAGCTAGATTGGCAACAGTGTATAATCGGGGTTTTTGGGATGGTTATTACCTCGGTCGGAAAATGGGCGAATGGAGCAACGAGTATGGTTCTAAAGCTACAAAACGAAAGATTTACATCGGTAAAGGATTGAACTATTTTAAAAATGCCGCTGCCGCAGAATTTCTGGTAGAAGCCCAGACCTTATCTAAAGGTAACGAAATTATAATAACCGGCCCCATAACCGGACTGATTCAAACGATCGTTGATGAAATAAGGGTCGGAAACATATCGAAGGACATGGTCAAAAAAGGTGAGATTTTTTCAATCCCTTTAGACACCAAGATTCAGGCGTCAGACAGGCTGTATAAATTAGTTGATGTTTAATGGCCCGCATTATATATTATCGATCTAAATGCATTGGTTGCAATGCCTGTGTTGAAGCCGCACCTTTTAGATGGCGCGTTTCGCACAAAGATGGAAGATGCACCCTAATAAACGGGATGGAAAAGAGGGGTGTTTATAGTGTTTTAGTTGGCGATGATGAAGTTCATAGTAATAAATTAGCTGCCAGTAATTGTCCGGTGAAATGCATTCAAGTATTAGAAAATCGCTAATACCTTAGTTCGGCTTCCTTCAGAGATTCTTTTGCATTTTAACTATCTGAATCGATTATCGTGTTTATTGTGATTTTGTCAATCCTTCTCTTAATTATAGCAGATTTTTGTCAATTTGCTAATTTTTATCCCTTTGATTAAGGTCATTTCGTGTGCCTTTCAAATTACCTAAACTTGAAATCTAAAAGGCTCAGGAACTATAACCAGCATCTGGTAACAAAAAATCATAACATGGAAAAATCCCTCTTCAAAAAGTTCGTCCTACCTAAGGAATTAAAAAATATTGTCGAAACCAAAGAAGTTATTCTGGCCGAAAGTCGTGAAGATTTAATCGATCTGTCTTTTGGAAGAATGGTAGACAATGTATATGAAGTTTCTTATGATACGCCGGGTCATGGAAAAATTGTA
>CAMPKC010000008.1 GCA_946887045.1 uncultured Sphingobacteriaceae bacterium
CCATTCTGTTTATAAATGTTTTTAGTTTCGCGCAGCAGATAGTTTATAACAAAGGTTCAATAGCTCAAAGTTACATTGGTAAAAAGGTCTACTTATACCAAGACTCAACCAGTAAATTCACCTTTTCTCAAATAAGAAACAGGCCCGAGCTCTTTAAGTTAAGTACAGCCACTGTACCTAATTTAGGTGTAAGCTCTAATAATAATTGGATAAAATTTGGACTTATTAACAACTCTGATTCTGACAAGGTTATTTTAAATCTTTCAAATCCCATTATTGACAGAGCAAGTTTATATATAGTAAGAGGAACTAGGGTCGACAGTACTCATTATACAAATTTTCAGCCTTTAGCAAATCGCGATTATAAGCACCAGTTTTACCTGTTTGATATTCCCTTAAAAAAGGGCGAGGCGGTAGAATGTTATATTTATTTAAACAGTAAACAGCAAATTCTTGCCCCGCTTAGCTTAAGCAACGAAAAGCAAATACTTTCTAATATAAGCCAGACTGATATTCGTGCCGGTCTCTATATCGGTATTATGCTGGTAATGCTGCTTTATAATTTGTTCATCTTTTTTGCTGTTCGAGATAGAGATTATATAGTTTATTGTCATTATATTTTTTGGGTTACACTTACCCAGGCGACATTGTTGGGATACTCTCACCGTTTTTTATGGCCGAATAATACATGGCTATCTCAGAATATGCTGATACTTTGCGGTGCGATGTCGGGGATTGCTACAATATTGTTTGCTAAGTCATTTTTAAGAACTAAGAACTTTGTGCCAAAGTTCAATTTGGTGCTCAATATAACTATAGCAATATATGTTATTTCAATAGTGCTATTGCTTTCAGGAAATTCGGTGGCGGCTTTTCAAGTGGTGAATATGAATGCCGCTTTGGTTTCAATATTGATCATTTTTGTGGCATGGGCCGTATATCGAAAAAAATATGCTCCAGCGAGTTATTTTCTACTGAGTTGGTCGATCTTTTTTATTAGTATTCTTGTTTTTGTATCTAAAGATTTTGGTGTCGTTCCTTATAATGAATGGACCGTTCATGCAGTTGAAATCGGCTCTGCACTCGAAGCGATTTTCCTTTCATTTGCACTGGCTGGTAAAATAAACATCTTAAAAAAGGAAAAAGAGGCATCGCAGGCGGAAGCTCTGGAGATTGCTAAGGAAAATGAGCGGATTATTCGGGAGCAAAATGTGGTCCTGGAAGCTAAGGTGAAAGAGCGGACATCCGAATTAGAATCATCAAACTCTGAATTAAATACAACGTTAGTAGATTTGAAGCAAGCTCAGATGCAGCTGGTAGAATCAGAGAAAATGGCCTCTCTGGGTCAGTTGACTGCAGGCATTGCCCACGAAATTAATAACCCGATAAACTTTGTAACTTCTAATGTTGCTCCTTTGCAGAGAGATGTCGACATATTAATGGATGCGATCAATACAATGGAAAATCTTAATTTTTCTGACTCATCTATAGAGGATAAGAAAAAACAAATAGAAGATTACAAAGAGGAAATAGATTACGACTATCTTAAAATAGAAATATCACACCTTCTAAAAGGAATTAACGAAGGGGCATCCCGAACGGCCGATATTGTTAAAGGCCTTCGAGTATTTTCACGTTTAGATGAAGATGATTTAAAACTGGCTGACATCCATGAAGGGATCGAATCAACCCTGGTAATCGCAAACAATCTTTTAAACGGAATAAAGGTGACCAAGCAATTTTCAAAATTGCCGCCAATCGAATGCTATCCCGGCAAGCTTAATCAGGTTTTTTTAAATATAATCTCTAATGCCACCCACGCTATAAACAAAAGGCATAAAGATGCTGCCGATGGCGAGATTATTATTAAAACTCATTGTAATGACGAGCATGTATTTATAGAAATTTCGGACAATGGAACAGGAATGGACGAAAACGCAGTTAAGAAGATTTTTGAGCCTTTTTTTACAACGAAAGATGTCGGAGAAGGCACTGGTTTAGGAATGTCAATAGCATACAATACTATTAAAAAACATCACGGGCAGATTAATCTTAAATCAGAAATCGGTCGGGGAACAAATTTTATTATAGATTTGCCTATCATTAATGTAAAAATAAGTGAAACATAATTTTTCTACCACTGTATAATCTCCCTGTTACCTGAGAAATGAAAAACGTTGTAATTACAAAATTTTGAACTGAATTTTATTAAGATTTTAAAATTTAGGTCATACCAGTTAAGTTTAACATGCCAGAAAAAATCAAGATTCTCTATATCGACGATGAACTTAATAACCTTGTAGGATTTAAGGCCTCGTTCAGGCTGGATTACAATGTATTAGTTGCTGTAAATACGTCTGAAGCTGTTGAGATTCTTACCAAGCATCCTGATATCCGGATTGTATTTTGTGATCAACGTATGCCTGATAAAACAGGCGTAGAATTTTTTGAGGAGATTAGAAGCTGGTTTCCACATCCTATTCGGATATTAATTACCGGATATACTGATGTTGAAGCGGTAATTGATGCTATAAACCGAGGCCATATCTTTAGATATGTAAAAAAGCCCTGGACAGATTCAGATATCATTTCTGCCATAGAGGAAGCTCATAAGTTTTACATGGCAAATTCTTTATTATCTATAAAGAACGAAGAGCTTCAAAAGGCTTATAATGAACTGGACAAATTTGCCTACAGTGTAAGTCATGATATTCGCGGTCCCTTATCAGGTGTAATGGGAGCTATAAAAGTAGTCAGACATCTTGATGATATTGGAGAAATTAAAGAGATGCTCTCTTTAATGGAAAACTCGGTTAAAAAGCTTGATACGTTTATTTTAAGTATGCACGACTATTATACGGTGCAAAGAGGAGAGCTGCGTATCAAAGAAATTGATCTGGATCAGGTAGTAAACGACTTAAAAGATATTCATCAAGGTAACATAACAGCTAATAAAGTTCAGTTTAGTGCTAATATTAACCAGCAGGAACCTTTTTGGTGTGATGACATTACGCTTAAAATTGTATTGAATAATCTGTTGTCGAATGCCATCAAATATCAAAGACAGGATAATAATGATAAGCAAATTGAATTAAATATTGGAGTTGAGAAAGGAGTGGCCACCATTTACGTAAGAGACAATGGGATTGGCATTCCCGAGAATTATTTAAGCGAGATATTTAGTTTGTTTTTCAGAGCCAGCACGCAGGACGCGGGTTCAGGGTTCGGCTTATATAATGTAAAAGATGCCTTGTTGAAACTTAATGGCGGTATTAAAGTGAGTTCTGTTCTTGGAGAAGGAGCAGTATTTAAAGTAACAATTCCTAATAAATAATGAACAGTAAGCCTAGAAAAGTAAACTTTATAATCGTGGACGATAGTGAGTTAGATTGTTTTATAGCTGAAAAATTAATAAAACACTCGGGTATTGGGAATTCCACAAAAAGCTTCTTACAGGCATCTGAAGCCCTAAATTACATTCAGAATTCATCAGACTTGGGAGAGGATACGATCAATATGATTTTATTGGATATCTTAATGCCGATGATGAGCGGAATCGAATTTGTGGAAGCGTTTGAGGCGCTACCCGCAGAAATTCAAGAGAAATACATAATTGTTGCGTTTACTTCTTCTATGAATAAAAAAGAAATGAATCGTATGAAGAGCTTTAATTCAGTGAAACATCTTTTTAATAAGCCGCTAAGTCCTGAGGTTTTGCAGCCCTTATTGCACGATTATAATTTAATTTCTTAGCCTACGACAAGAGCTTTTGCCTTAATAGAAACTCAAACTGATCGTTTGATACGACAAGTTTTTCATTCATTTCTTTTATTTTGAGTTTCTCTTCATAAACTTCATAAGCCCGTTTAATGGTCATATCCAGTTCTTCTTCGTTCCAGGGTTTAGAAAGATAATGGAAAATTTTGCCCTTATTTACAGCATCTACAACTGCGTTCATATCTGCATACCCCGTCAATAGTATCCTCATTGGATCCGGTGTTTTTTCAAGCACCTGCTCTAAAAACTCTACACCAGTCATGTTGGGCATTCGTTGGTCGGTTATTATAATATCAACGTGTTTAGTCTCAATGATTTTCATGGCCTCGTCACCGCTTAATGCTATAAGTACATTATATTTTATACGAAAGTTCGCCTTGAATGAAATTAGATTATTTTCCTCGTCGTCCACGTAAAGCACCGTGATCTTGTTTTCTGGCATGATTTTTTATGATTTATCTAGTCTTATTTGTATGTTAATTTATACAATTTTTTGTTAATCGCAAAGATGTTAAAATGTTTCTGTGAAATTCAATGATGTATCGAACGTTTTACCAGTTCAATACCCACTAAACGTTGGCTGATTATACCTGTAGCCTCCACAATCTGGTAGATTACGCTATTTGTACGAATTTTACAGATGAAGGTTTGGCCAATTGTTCGATTTTTAAATACACATCTTTGAGCATTAATGCGTTATACCTTTTAAATAAAACAACAGATATATGAAAAGTATAATTTATATGGGTGTCATACTGCTGTTTATCAGCGGCTGTACCGGGCTTAACAAACAGGTGAATCAGATTAAAGCCCTCGAAGACTGCAAATATGAAGTAGATTCAATAGACAGTGTTTATGTGGCTAATGTAAATGTGAAAGATCTGATCGGCAAGGAACGGCTCGATATGACAAAGATGCCCAGGTTGGCATTAGCCCTTTTAAGACAAAATGTTCCTTTAAGAGGCAGGGTAAATCTAACGATCAGAAATCCATCCGGCCAACTCGCTGCGATTAATCAATTCGAATACAAGGTTTTAGTGAAGGATCGCGAGCTTGCAGGAGGTTTTGTAAACCGAAATATTGCCGTAAGTCCCCATGGTGGTTCCGTTACAGTGCCGATACAAATAAATTCAAATATTTATCACGTTTTATCTGATGATAGAGCTATGGATGCCATTGCCGATTTTTTAATAGGAGCAGAAGGAGGGTCGCCGGAGAAAATGGGGGTTGTAACTATAAAAATCAGGCCCACTTTAGATTTTGGTAATAAACAAATCAAGTACCCGGGATACATTACTATAGACAAGGAAATAAGCAGCAAGAAGTTATTTAAATAATACTGTTCAGCCTTTAAATTGTGTTCAAGACTTTCTGTCTTTTAGGAGAGCGGGTTCAGAACGTGATTCTTAAAGTGATTTTGGCTTCATCCTAGTTTTTTCAATATGTCAGGTATTAAGTTTTGACTTAAAATTATGCATTGTTGATTCTTGATTTGGGTTATTTTTAAAAAGATTGCATTTTCTTTTAAAAAATTCAAAGATTATTATAATTTCGTGCAATTATTGGTGAGTATTTTATTTTATAGTGCAAATTTGCAACCGGATTACCCAAACAAATAAATAATGGCAGCAAAACTAGAGTACATTTGGCTGGATGGTTACAAACCAACTCAAAGCCTTCGTAGCAAAACAAAAATTGAAAAAGATTTCAGTGGTAAATTAGAAGATTGTCCTTTATGGAGCTTCGATGGTTCATCAACAGAGCAAGCACCAGGTGGTTCTTCAGACTGCGTTCTTAAACCAGTATTCATTTGCCCTGATCCACAAAGAAAAGAAGGTTATTTAGTAATGTGTGAAGTGTTGGATTCAACAGGAAAAGCACATGAGTCTAATGGCCGTGCATTAATTGAAGATGATGATAACGACTTTTGGTTCGGTTTTGAGCAAGAGTACTTCCTTTGGGATGACGAATCTAACAAACCTTTAGGTTTCCCGGCAAACGGGTACCCAGCACCACAAGGTCCATACTACTGTTCAGTTGGAGCGAAAAATGCTTATGGCAGAGAGATAGTTGAAGAGCATTTAGATGTATGTTTAGAGGCGGGCTTAAACGTTGAGGGTATCAATGCTGAAGTTGCAGCAGGTCAATGGGAATTCCAGATTTTTGCGAAAGGCGCTAAAGAAGCGGGAGATCAAATTTGGATCGGCCGTTATTTACTTGAAAGAATCGGAGAGAAATACGGAGTATCAATCAACTGGCATTGCAAACCTCTGGGTACATTAGATTGGAATGGTTCTGGAATGCATGCTAACTTCTCAAACACAGTTTTACGTACCTGCGGTAGCAAAGAAACTTACGATAAAATATGTGAGGCATTCCGCCCGGTAGTTAAAGAACATATTGATGTTTATGGAGCTGACAATCACCTACGTCTAACTGGTAAACACGAAACTGCATCAATTCATGATTTCAGTTACGGAGTTTCAGATCGTGGTGCTTCGATTCGTATCCCTCTTTACACTCAGGAACACGGTTGGAAAGGTTACTTAGAAGATCGTCGTCCAAATTCAGCTGCGGATCCTTATAAAGTTGCAGCACGTATTATCAAAACTGTTAAATCGGTTTTATAATAACAGAAGAATAATTTTAATCCCCTGGATCACGCGTTCAGGGGATTTTTTGTTTAGAGATGATTTTAAATTGTTTGTTCAAATGATAATTGGGACTTTTGTGATTAGCTGTTATTTTTTTGAAAGGTATTCCTCATAGTTGCCGGATTTAATGCGCCGTAAGCCGGTAACCGGCAGATTATACAGATAGGTCCAGCATTGGACCGTATCGGTTTCGGTCTCCACCTCGATTACTTGTCGAATGAACTCGTTCGGTTCGGGAAACTCAGAACCAAAGCCCTCGTACTCATCTAATATCTTGAACGCGTGTTCGCTATTTGTTAAGGTAACCAGATTTCCCCAAACATGAGTTTCCGCATATACATTAACTACAGCCCCCGGATATTCACCGATATCGTATAAATGCCCCCTGAATTTTCCCGTGCATAACCATATGCTATTATTTTGTAAATAGGATCCAAACGGATTGCTCGATTGTAGTAGTGTTCCGTAGACAAATAAATTCATACTTAGATCTTATCTTAAATCTTCTAAACCTGCTGGTAAGGACGCGTTCCTAGAATTATAAATCAACGCCCTGAGAAAATAAATTTTAAGATTACTTTTGCTGCAATGGCAATAAATATACAACTCCAAAACAGAAGTAACCATATGTGCGAGCTTTGCGGTAAGCAGGATGATAATTTGATCGCATATGCCGTTCCTCCGAAAACTGATGAATCAACAGATAATCAGGTAGTTTTATGTGGCGAATGCTTTGATCAAATAACATCTGATAATTATACGAACATCCATCACTGGCGCTGTCTGGAAGGAAGCATTTGGAGCGAAGTGCCGGCAGTTCAAGTGCTTTCGTACAAAATATTAACTCAGTTATCTTCCGAGGAGTGGGCCAGAGATGCTATGGAGGCTGCATATCTCGATGACTCACTTATCGAATGGGCTAATGCTGAAGCTGCACTGGAAGCAGAGAAGGTTATTCATAAGGATAGTTACGGAGTAGTTTTGGAATCTGGGGATACAGTTGTTTTAACAGAAAATCTGAATGTAAAAGGAACCAATTATATAGCTCCTAAGGGAACGATTGTCAGGAAAGTGCGGCTTGTGCATGATAACGCCGAACAAATAGAGGGAAAGGTGAACGGAGATACGATTGTTATTCTCACTAAGTTCGTAAGAAAGTCGGTGTAAGAATCGCTTCGTCGAGTGTTTAAGGAACCAGTGATGTTTTCGCTTAGCGCCCGGTGCGAAATTTGTCCAGCTTATAATATCTTTTGTATGCTTATGACGATGATCGGAGATGTTTTTTAAACAATATGCTTTTTATTTCTTTATTTTAAATGTCAATACAATTTGACCCACAAATTTCGTTCATAACCGTAATATTAAGCAATTTCTCAGTAAATAAAAATTCAATAAATTATCTATCTTATGATATTATCCCGAAAAGGAGCTTTCGTCGCAGCTCTTACTTTTTCGAATCTTTTTTTTATTTCATGTTCTCAGAATGCTAATAAAGCGTCAGTAGGAAAGGATTCCTTGACAACTGCCTCTGTTGAAGCAAAGCCTGCTGTTACCACAGAAACGCAAGCTGCAAATTTATCCTACACGCCCAATGAGCTAGGTAAAGTGATGGTATTGGAATATCACCTCATCGGTTATCCCGAGGATCGCTGGAGACGAACGCCGGAAAACTTTCGTAAAGACTTGCAAATGCTTTATGACAATGATTTCTATCCCGTATCTGTATTAGACATTGCTCATGGAAACTTAAATGTGCCTGCAGGGAAAACCCCTTTTGCGATCACGCTTGACGACTCAAGTGCGGGGCAATTTCGCTATATCGAAAAAAATGGACAGCTGGTAATAGATCCTGAATGTGCTTTGGGAATTATGGAGGATTTTAAAAAGAAACATCGGGATTTCCCTATAACAGCAACCTTTTACGTTTTGCCGGCGATTAAACCTACGCTCAGATTGTTCGCTCAGCCCGAGTATAAAAAGCAGAAATTAGAATGGCTGGTTCAAAACGGATATGAAGTAGGCAGTCATAACTGGTATCATTCCATGCTTTCTAAATTAAGTGACGCGGAGGTTCAGAAGCATCTTTCTATGTTTGTTAAAGAGATTAGAGAGTTTTTACCCGCCTACGAAGTGAAAACGATGGCCTTGCCCTTAGGAATGCACGCAAAAAACAGAGCTCTTGAATCGAAGGGCGAATTTGAAGGTATAAAATACAATCATCAGGCAGTACTGCTGGTAGGTTCGGTGAGTTCGGTATCTCCCTTTTCAAAGGACTTTAAACCTTTAGCCATTCAGCGTGTGCAGGCAGGTGAGCATACCGAAAACCCTGAGACGTTTATGAAGAGTCAGATAAAACATAAAACACGTTTTGTGTCGGATGGCGATCCGAAGACGATTTCAGCGCCTGAAAAGCTAAAGGATCAATTAAAACCCGGCCTTGAGAAGAAATACAATATCAAGTGGATTAAAGAAGAAGAGAAGGTTGCTGCCGAACTTTAATGCTGAATCATTCCTCGTTGTAAAACCTGATGGCACAAAAAGCCACCAGCATATGTAATGGAAAGGCAAAACACGAGGACAGGGGGGTGATCGAGATTGCTTAGGGACAAATTCGGGGATCTTACGTTCGCCAACGTAGGATGATCGAATGAGTCTCGAACAAGGTACGAACTTGAGTGCCAAATGACCGGGCAAAGCAGTAGCTTCAGATTCGTGTTATCCAGGCTTTTTTAAACGCTAAAAATCAGTTTTTTTTTGTCTTCTTCACAACTTTTGTACCTAATCGCAAATTACACGCTTAATTATTATTATTAAAAAACTGAGATGAAGTAGGGCGCATAATCTTCAGAAAAATCACTTTTTTAAATTGAGGCTATTTCATTAAATCATTATAAAAATCCAGACTCTCTATAATTTGATCTTCTGTGAGATAAATATTATAGTCGCATTTTCCAATCTCACTAAGCAGGGCGAATCCGATCTGTCCTTGTAAGTTCTTTTTATCGTTTTTCATGTAATCGATTACCTCTTCATAAATCACTTTGGAAAAAGGGTAGTCTGGAAAAACTGAGCGAATAAAGGTGATGAGTTCATCCAGCTCTGGGCCGCTTAAAGCATTGTATTTATGCGAAAGATAGCCTTCGCAAATCATACCAAGTGCGATAGCTTCGCCATGAAGCAAGGGTTTTTTATCTGTTTTTAACGAATAAGTCTCTATTGCATGACCAATAGTGTGTCCGAAGTTTAATGTTTTGCGTAAACCTTTTTCAAAAGGATCGGTAGTTACCACGTGGTTCTTAATTTCCACAGAATGATAAATGACTTCCTGCGGGAGATTCGCTACATCGACCGATTTGATTTGCTGGAAATAAGACTTGTCAGCAATTAACCCATGTTTAACAACCTCTGCAAAACCCGAAATTAGCTGGGCTTTATCCAGTGTTGCTAAAAACTCTGAGCAGATAAATACAGCTTTAGGTTGAGTGAAAGTTCCGACAATGTTTTTAACGCTACCTAAATCTATTCCTGTTTTCCCGCCAACCGACGCATCGACCTGAGATAACAGGGTTGTTGGAATTTGAACGAAATCGATTCCTCTTTTAAAAGTCGAGGCTGCGAAACCACCCATATCCGTAACTACGCCACCTCCCAAATTAATCAGAAGGCTATTTCTATCAGCGCCGAAATCTAAGAGCATGTGCCAAACCCCAATGCAATAATCTATATTCTTGTTTTCCTCGCCCGGATCGACCTCAATAATGTCGTAGTTTGTTAAATCAGGCAAATATTTGCCGATAAGCGGCATGCAATGTTCTGATGTGTTTAAATCGGTAAGAAAAAAAATCTTGGAGTACGTAGAGTTTTCCAGGAAAGATTTCAGATCTGAAAGTTGATTATCAAAAAATACGGAATACCCGTTGCTTTGTATCGGCTGCATTATTTAACGATGATTTTTTTATTGTCGAACTCCACTGTGTCGCCCCGCTTCACTTTCAGACGTTTTCTGTAATCTACTACACCATTATACTTAACTAATCCCTCTGCAACAACTATTTGAGCATGACCACCGGTTTGAACCAGGTTGGTTGCTTTTAACAACTGTATCAAAGGAATGAAATCGCCTTCCAGTTTAAACTCAATCATGCTGCAAACTTACAATCCTTCGGCAACAAATTGAATTGATATTCTGTTAAATTTGTGAATGATTGAAAATGTGAGCGACCAGAACTCAACAAATATCCCAATAAACTTTGATAATACAGAAATTGCATTCCGTGGGAGGAGTGATGCCGAGCTTCATCAGTCGTATAAACTTTTTAAGCTTATTAATAATCCGCTTGTGGCAAAAATTGGCCCTGCGGTTACAAGTTTTGCTCTTAAAATGGGCTTACCAATTGGGGGCTTAATAAAAAAGACAATTTTTAGGCAGTTTTGCGGCGGCGAATCTGTTGAGGAATGCGCTCCTGTGATCGCGAAGTTATGGGAAGGAAATGTGGGCACTATTTTAGATTACTCCGTCGAAGGTCAACAAGATGAGGAAAGTTACCGGATGACAACCGCAGAAGTAATTAAAAACCTCCAGCGGGCAGCCTCCGACGATCGCATACCTTTTACTGTGTTTAAATTAAGTGGATTAGCCCGGGTAGAATTGTTAGAAAAAATTAGTGCCGGATCGGATTTGAGTGCAGCCGAAGAAACTGAGTATTTTAAAGTTAAGGGCCGGGTCAATAACATTTGCAAAACAGCCTATGATTTGGAAGTTTCAGTGATGATTGATGCGGAAGAATCGTGGATTCAAAAGGCTATAGACTCTTTGGTTATAGAGACCATGCAATTGTATAATTTAGAAAAAGCCATAGTATATAACACCTATCAACTTTACCGCACAGATGGCTTAATAACACTAAAAGATCATTACACACAAGCAATGACCTACGGATTTATTCTGGGTGCTAAATTAGTTCGCGGCGCTTACATGGAAAAGGAGAGGGAAAGAGCCCAAACATTGAAACAACCTTTGCCAATTCATTCAACAAAGACTGAAACGGATAACGATTACAATTCGGCATTGAAGTTTTGTATTCATCATTATGAAAATGTAGCAACGGTTGCGGGCACGCATAATGAAGAAAGCTGTCGTGTTATGGTTGGTTTAATCAAAGATTCGCTGGTGCCGTTTAACCATTCTCATTTATATTTTTCCCAATTACTTGGGATGAGTGATAATCTGAGCTTTAACCTCTCTGATGCTGGCTTTAACGTTGCTAAATACGTTCCATACGGCCCTGTAAAAGCAGTTCTGCCTTATTTGTTCAGGCGAGCTGAAGAAAATGCCGCTATATCCGGGCAAATGGGCAGAGAATTAAGCTTAATTATTGCTGAGCGGAAAAGAAGAGGGCTTCATCCTTGACAGTTCCTGCGTTTTTGCAACCGCTAATATTTAGTTATATTAGGCATTAAATCACATCCTTTGTGATTTCAATTATATAAACCATGTATCGTAATCTATTTTTGGTGTGCATTGCCTTTATTTTTTGCGGCGGTGTATGGGGACAAAATGTACAATATCAGTTTTCCCATCTTGATATAACAAAGGGTTTATCGAATAATCAGGTAACTGCTATTTTTAAAGATAGCCGGGGTTTTATGTGGTTTGGTACTATGACGGGCTTAAACCGTTATGATGGTTTTAAATTCAAAGTATTTAAGCATAATCATCGCGATAGCACCTCTATTAATGATGATTTTATTGAAAGTATACAGGAAGGACCCGAGGGAAAATTGTGGATATTGACGCGGCATGGGTTTAATATATATAACCCGCTAACAGAAAATTTTGATCGTAATGTCAATAAATATTTAAGCCGGATTTCGATCGTATCTGAGGGCCTTAATGTAATCAAAAAAGGCAAGGACGGAAGCTTTTGGTTTGTAAATGCCAACCTTGGTATTTATCGGTATAATCCGGCAACAAAGAAAACTTTTCATTTTTTTTCAAAGAAGAATGATAAGTCATCTATTTACTCGAACTCTGTTTCAAGCATTGTAGAAGCCTCGGATGGCGATTTTTGGGTCATCTATACCGATGGGGTTTTGGATAGAATTAATCATCGTACGAATAAAGTTAATTACCGCTCGTATACGCTTAAGAACCAAAATTTCCCCAAAACAATAAATTATGAGATGGCAATTGACGGGCAGGGGGACCTCTGGATGTATGGTAATGGAAGTGACATCGGCCTTTATTATTATAATCATCAGACTAAACAATTTAACCATTTCAATAAAAATTCGGCTTCAGGAAGATTGAATTCGAATATTGTGAATAATGTTATACAGGACAATACTGGTTTAATATGGATTGCTACCGATCACGGCGGGGTTAATTTGTTGGAGAAAGAGGATTTTAAGATCAAATATCTCACTAACCGTGAGGACGACAAGAAAAGTGTCGGACAAAATAGTATAACGTCAATGTTTAAGGACAAATCAGGCATTATCTGGATTGGGACTTACAAACGAGGTGTTAGTTTTTATCATCAGGATATTATTAAGTTTCCACTGATCCGGCGTCACGCTTCAGATCCTAACAGTCTGCCATATGAAGACGTAAACCGCTTTGTCGAAGATATTAAAGGCAATTTGTGGATTGGAACTAATGGGGGCGGTTTGATTTATTTTGACCGGAAAGCTAATAAATTTTCTCAGTACAAACATAGTACAACAAACTCTAATAGCTTAAGCAACGATGTTGTGGTCAGTTTGTGCATAGATCATCAGCAAAAGCTCTGGATAGGAACTTATTTTGGTGGCCTGGATTGTTTCGACGGCAAAACATTCACTCATTACAGGCATAATGAGAGAGATCCGAATAGTATTTCGGATGACCGGGTGTGGGAAATTTTCGAGGATTCTAATCGTACTTTATGGATTGGTACTTTAAATGGTGGCTTAAACAGGTTCGATCGGGAAAAGAAAATTTTTTATCATTATAAGTTAGGCTCAAATACCGTTAGCTCTAATTACACCTCTGCAATTTCGGAAGATAAAGAAGGCAATTTGTGGCTTGGCGGCACAAATGGAATAGACGTTTTATTGAAAAAATCAAAGAGGTTTAAGAACTTTAAACGCATTGATACTGTTCCTTCCAGTCTGATACACGACAACGTTAGTAACATGCTTATCGATAGCAGAGGACTGGTTTGGGCGGCAACCCGCGAGGGCCTAAGTATGCTGAATCCCAAAACAAATAGGTTTAGAAATTTTCAAAAGGAAGATGGCTTGCCCGATAATACCGTGATCGATATCCAGGAGGATTATAATCATAATTTGTGGTTGAGCACCTCGGATGGTCTCTCGAATCTTATTGTTTCGCGCGGTAAAACGGGGGCGCTTTCTTTCAGTTTCAAGAATTATGATGAAACAGACGGACTTCAAGGTTTAGAGTTTAATGAAAGTGCATCACTAAGAACACGTAAAGGAGAGCTAATATTCGGTGGAGCCAATGGGTTTAATATTTTCGATCCTTCAACAATTCGTTCGAGCAGGAATCAGCCTTTATTAGTATTGACAGATTTTCAGGTATTTAACAGAAGTGTAAAACCAGGCGATGAAATTAATGGACATGAAATTCTAAACAAGTCTATTACAACAAGCGACTCAGTGGTTCTCCGTTACAATGAAAATGTATTTTCGATTGAGTTTGCGGCGTTAAACTTTTTCAATACTGAAAAAGTTAAACTTCAGTATATGTTGCAGGGTTTTGATAATGATTGGCTTACCGCTGAAAATAAAGTGCGCAAAGCAACATATACAAACCTGGATCCGGGTGATTATACATTCAAAGTTAGAGCCACAAACGAAGAAGGAATTTTTGGTGGAAAGGAATTACGTTTCCATATCAAAGTTCTACCACCTTTTTGGCGAACGACACTAGCCTATTTTATATACATTCTACTTGCGGGACTCGCATTATTCACTTTACGCCGTCGTGGTATCCAGAAAATTAAAAGGCAATTTGAAATTGAGCAGGAAAGGCAGCAAGCAAAGCGGATGCATGAACTGGATATGATGAAAATTAAGTTCTTTACTAATGTAAGCCATGAATTTAGAACGCCTTTATCGCTTATTCTAGCTCCGGTTGAGAAAATGCTAAAGCAAACCGAAGAACCTGAACAGGTACGGCAAATGCAAATGATTAATAGAAATGCGAAACGTTTACTTAACCTGGTTAATCAATTGCTCGACTTCAGAAAAATGGAGGTGCAGGAATTAAAACTGCATCCGAAATCGGGTGATATTATAAAATTTATCAAAGAAATTTCTTTTTCATTTTCAGATGTTGCTGAGAAGAAAAATATTGCGTTTGTATTTGACTCAGAAATTGAAGTGCTTGAAACACGGTTTGATCATGATAAAATTGAACGTATTTTATTTAACCTACTTTCGAACTCATTTAAATTCACTTCAGAATGCGGTCATGTAAGCGTATTAATTACCTTAACTGACAATAAGTCAAAAAAGAAACAATCTATTGAGATAAAGGTAATAGACAGCGGTATCGGAATACCCAAGGAAAAACAGGATAAAATATTTGAGCGGTTTTTCCAGAATGATGTCCCCGGCACAATGGTTAATCAAGGCAGTGGTATCGGATTGTCAATTACCAAAGAGTTTGTGAAACTGCACGGGGGAGATATTAAAGTTGAAAGTGAAACGGGAGAAGGTAGCTGCTTTACCGTTACTTTACCTCTCACAGTCTCCGAAAATCTACCACAGGATTCTTTTGTGAAAAATGATGATTTGGTGTTAAATCATGATAGTAAAGCGAGTGGTAAAAAACTCACCGTTTTATTGGTAGAAGATAATGACGACTTCAGGTTCTATCTCAAAGACAATCTGAAAGAGTGTTTCCATATTATCGAAGCATCCAATGGCAAAGAGGGCTGGCAAAAGGCATTAGCACTGCATCCAAATCTGGTGGTAAGTGATATCAGTATGCCTGAGATGGATGGAATTGCTTTGTGCCGTAAAATTAAACTGGATCCAAGAACTTCACATTTGCCGGTTGTGTTACTAACGGCCTTAACAGGAGAAGAGCAACAGTTAAAAGGATTGGAAACTGGAGCTGCAGATTATCTGACCAAGCCTTTTAATTTTGAAATACTGCTTTCTAAAATAAAAAATATTCTCTCACAGCAGGAATCCATGCGCAAAACTTATCAGAAACAAGTGGAAGTAAAGCCCTCAGATATCGTGGTTGATTCTCCTGATGAAGTTTTTATTCAAAAAATTCTGCAGGTGGTGGAGAAAAATATTTCCAATCCTGATTTTTCTGTTGAAGAATTAAGCAGCGAAATGTACATGAGCCGCGTAACGCTTTACAAGAAGATTCTGGCAATTACCGGTCAAACGCCCGTAGAGTTTATAAGAATAGTTCGTATTAAGCGTGCTGCCCAGCTATTAGAAAAAGGACATCTGACAATATCTCAAGTAGGATACAAGGTCGGATTTAAAAGTCAGAAATATTTTGTTCGCTCATTTAAAGCAGAGTTCAATATGCTCCCTTCAGCCTATATTGAAAAAGTTAGAATGCAGAGCGCAGCACAGTAACATTCACAAATCATTATCTGATAGAATTTCTATTTTATTCTGTTCCTGTAAATAATTCAGCCAATCTGGATAAAGGAATTAAGTCGATCTACACACGGGACTTAATGAGCTGCGACCTCTATTAAATTTCTTAAAGAATTTAACATTGTTCAGGTGAATAAATGTTGCATTTAGAGGTGCCATTTGATAAGTTTTTAGCCATTCTAAATTTGGTTTTTGATGAATAATTTCGGTATATTTAGTATAAGATGTTTATTGTCAGTTATTTAGCATTGATTAACATTTGTGCCCCTATTTATAAACAAGAATAAGCTAGCCACTCAGTAATTTTAGTTCCAATGAAACCAATCAGGCATGTGGCTGATTGAACGTTTCTAAACCAAATTTTATTTAAACCAATTATTTGAGCCGTGTGGCTGGTAAAATCCTTTAGAGTTATGTTGAAAAATTTGATGGTTTTTGTTTTTGGTGGACTAATAAGTGTTGGCTCTTTATGGGCTCAACCCGGGAGCTATAAAAAATCAGACAAGGGAGTGTTGATTAATCTGCCTGATAACGCAGAGTGTTCTTATTTGAAATTGGAGGTAATATCTGATAACATCATTCACGTTGTTGCTTCGGCAAAAGACGCTGCTGTTTCTCCCGCCAGTTTAATGATAAGCGACAGTGGTCCTAAATCTGTAAAGTGGACGATAAATCAAAAATCCGATCAGCTTTATTTAACTACAGCTTCTTTAGTTGTTCAGGTCTCTTTAGCTTCAGGAACACTTGAATTTAGAGATTTAAAAGGAAAGGCCATTTTATTAAATGGCAGTAGAACTTTAACGCCCGTATCTTATAACGGAGAATCAACATATTCCATTAAACAAGTATTTCAGGTGGCACCAGATGAAGGTTTTTATGGATTAGGCCAACATCAAAATGGAACGATGAATTATCGTGGGCAACAGGTAGAATTATTGCAAAACAATACTGAAGTAGCTGTTCCATTTTTAGTATCCAGTAAAAATTATGGTATACTTTGGGATAATTACTCGATTACCAGAGTGGGGGATGTAAGGGAATATCAGCCCTTATCGACTTTGAAACTTCTATCAAAAGACGGAGCGTCAGGCTGGTTAACTGCCACCTATAATTCAAAGGAACAGAAACCTCCGATTATCCGTTCCGAATCAGTAATTGATTATTCTTATTTAAAAGATCAAAAGAAATTCCCTGAGGGGTATAAGCTTGCTGGTGGTCTTATTACCTGGGAAGGATCGTTTGTATCTCCTTATTCGGGCGTTCATAATTTTCTAACCAAATACGGGGGCTACCTTAAGATATGGATTGATGGAAAGAAAGTTGCTGATAAATGGCGCCAGGCATGGAATCCCGGAACAGAATTAACCAGTTTAGATGTTGTCGAGGGTAAAAACTATTCATTAAAAATCGAATGGAAGCCGGATGGGACCGAATCTTATATTTCAATGAATTGGTTGAGCCCCATTCCCGAAAAAGATAAAAACAATTTTGCTTTTCAGTCCGAAGCTGGTGATGCTATTAACTATTATTTTATTTATGGTAAAAATGCTGACGAGGTAATTAGCGGATACCGCACATTGACCGGTAAAGCTACAATGTTACCTAAATGGGCAATGGGCTTATGGCAAAGCCGCGAACGCTATAAAACACAAGCCGAGATTCTGAATACAGTAAAAGAGTTCAGGAACAGAAAAATTCCTCTGGATAATATCGTGTTAGATTGGTCGTATTGGAAAGAAGATCAATGGGGTAGTCAAAAGTTTGACGAAACCCGGTTTCCCGACCCTTCAGGGATGATTAAAGAGCTTCATGAGAAATACAATACCCGCTTCATGATCTCGGTATGGGCTAAATTTTATGAAGGGATAGATAGTTATAAAGAATTTGATAAAAATGGCTGGCTTTATAAGAGAAACATCCTTGACGGAAGACTGGACTGGATTGGAAAAGGTTACAAGAATACCTTTTACGACGCTTATAATCCTGAAGCACGCAAGGGATTTTGGAATTTACTTAACCAGCATTTATACTCAAAAGGTATCGACGCATGGTGGATGGACGCATCAGAACCAGATATTCACTCAAATTTAGATATCGCCAGCAGAAAAGAAATAACTAACCCTAATTACCTTGGTTCGTCAACTAAATATTTTAACGCCTTTCCCTTACAAAATGCTAAAGGAATTTATGAAGGTCAGCGTGCAACGAATCCAAACAATAGAGTTTTTATTCTTACACGTTCTGCTTACGCTGGCTTACAACGTTACGGCGCTGCAACCTGGAGTGGCGATATAGCTTCCCGATGGGAGGATTTTAAAGCTCAAATACCGGCGGGTATAAACTTTTCTTTATCAGGAATACCATACTGGACAACTGATATTGGCGGGTTTGCGGTAGAAAAACGCTATGAAGATGCTACGGGAAAAGATTTGGACGAATGGCGCGAATTACAAACCCGCTGGTATCAGTTCGGAGCGTTTACCCCTTTATTTAGAGTACACGGGCAGTTGCCATACCGTGAAATTTACAATATAGCTCCCGAAAGTCATCCCGCATACCAGAGCATGCTTTATTATAACAAACTGCGCTATCGTTTAATGCCCTACATCTATTCAATGGTTGGCAAAACTTATCATGATGATTATACCATTATGCGCGGGTTAATTATGGACTTTCCAAACGACAACTCGGTTAAAAATATAGGCGACCAGTACATGTTCGGACCCTCTCTTTTAATCAATCCGGTATACCAATATGGTGCAAAAAGTAGGGAGCTGTATTTACCAGGAGGTACAAACTGGTATGATTTATACACCGGAAAATTTTTAGCTGGCGGAAAATCCATTACCGCTGAAGCTCCTTATGAAAAGATGCCTGTGTATGTAAAAGAAGGTTCCATAATACCTTTCGGTCCAGAGCTGCAATATACTTCCGAAAAGCCGGCTGACTCACTCACTTTGTTTGTATACACTGGTAAGGATGGCTCTTTTACTTTGTATGAAGATGAAGGAACTAACTATAGCTATGAGAAAGGAGAGTTTTCGACGATCTCATTTTTGTACAGTGAAAAATCACGAACCTTATCAATAAAAAATCGTAAGGGAATTTATCCTGAGATGTTAAAAAACAGAGTTTTTAATGTGGTTTGGATAAGTGAAACTTCCGAAACTCCTTTTAATCTTAATATAAAACCAATGGAAACAATTGTCTATTCCGGCAAAGAAGTGCATGTAAAAATGAATAATAATCAATAAACCTAAATGACCTAATATGAATAAAACAAGTACAAAAAAAACCTAACACTTTTCATGAATGGCTGAGAAGCTTTTCACCAATGAAAAGAAAAATCCTATAAACCAATTTATTAGTAACTGATCAATTTAAATTACAATGATAATAAGAGAAAAAAGAAGGCTAAAAGTCTTTCTGTGGACACTAATTTCCATGTTTATGTTTAGTCAGCTAGGCTATGCACAAGAAAAAAGCATTACGGGGAAGGTTACGAGTGGGGAAGATAACCAAAGCTTACCTGGTGTAAGTGTTAAATTAAAAGGTCAATCAACAGGTGTTGTCACCGATATTAACGGTAACTATCGTATTAACGCAAATTCTTCCGATGTACTTGTATTTAGTTCTATCGGGTTAAAAACTCAGGAAATAAGGGTTGGAGATAAAAGTGTTATTAATGTTTCACTTGTTAGCGATGCCACTTCACTAACGGAAGTAGTGGTAAATGTTGGTTATGGTGTTCAGAAGAAAAAGCTTACCACCGGTGCCAATTTACAGGTGAAAGGCGAAGATATTCAAAAACAAAGTAGTACCAATGCATTGCAAGCCTTACAAGGACAAACACCAGGGGTGCAAATCACTACAAGTTCAGGCCAACCGGGGTCTGGTTTAAATGTTATTATTCGGGGAAAAGGTACCATTGGTAACTCAGGACCTTTATATGTAGTTGATGGATTATTTAATGTAGATATTTCAGCTATAAATCCGGCAGATATTGAAAGTATTGATGTGTTAAAAGATGCAGCTTCTGCCGCTATTTACGGATCGAATGCTGCTAATGGGGTAGTCCTTGTTACTACTAAAACTGGAAAAAAAGGAACCCGTTCGTCTATTACTTTTGATGCCTATACAGGAGTTCAACAATTAGAGAACAAAGCAAGGCTGCTAAATTCGCAAGAGTTTGCTACTATCATGAATGAAGCGGCAGTTAATTCTGGAAAAGCACCAATATTTACCAATGATAGTATTGCCAAAATGGGTTTAGGAACCGATTGGCTTGATCAAATGTTTGTAAAAAACGCAGCTACCAAGAATTATGTTTTTGGAGCTCAGGGTGCTAGTGAGGGTTCGGTTTATTCGGCATCCTTATCGTACACAGGCCAGGAAGGTTTGGTCGGCGGCAGAGATATCTCGAATTACGACCGCTATAACTTTAGGGTAAACACTGAACACAATTTATATAAAGATGTAATAAAAATTGGGCAGCACCTAAATTTTGCTTATACAAAAACCAACGGAATTGGGGTGGGCGGCCAGTATAATAATACTCTAAGAAGTGCTTTTAGTACCAGTCCATTTTTAAAAATGTATGATGAAGATGGCAACTATTTCAATAATGATGTTGCAGGGGTGTGGAACCGCGGTGAAGCAAATCCGTATGCAGAGATGGTTTTAAACAATCAAAACCGAAATAACGATCAAAAGCTGTTCGGAGATATTTATGCCTCGGTTACACCCATAAAAGGTTTAACCTTCAGAACCAGCTTGGGGATTAACTATGGAAGCAACGAAGGCCGCTCATTCTTTCCTATCTATCGTCTTTCGCAATTCTCTTTCAGAAATAATACAGTTGTCAACCAATCAATGGGTAAAAACAAAACCATCCAATTTGACAACTTGCTTAGCTATAAGTTTGATTTAAAGAATACCCACAATTTTGAATTAATGGCGGGCTCAACCTCTATTTCAAGTGATGGGTCTGGTATGTTTGGAAGTAACCAGGACTTGGTTTTTGCAGACCTTGACCACGCTTATTTAAACAATGCTACTAATAAAGATGGTACAGCGCTAAGTCTGAATGGTTCACCCTGGGAGGCTAAACAATTATCATACTTCGGAAGACTGCAGTATAATTACAGAGAAACCTACTTGTTGAATGCTACTTTCAGGGCAGACGGCTCTTCTAACTTTGCAGAAGGCCACCAATGGGGATATTTTCCTTCAGTTTCGGCAGGCTGGGTAGCTACAAACGAAACCTTTTTAGCCAATAGCCGCAATTGGTTGGATTTCTTAAAAGTGCGCTTGAGCTGGGGACAGGTAGGAAACCAGAACGTGGGTGGATATAATTATTTAGCTCCAATACAATTACGCAATACCAACTATTCATTTGGTACTGTTGAAGGAGAACTTACTCCCGGTGCATTTCCAAGCAGGCTAGCAAACCCGGATATTAAGTGGGAAACCTCAGAGCAAACCAATATTGGAATTGATGCTCGTTTTTTAAGCAATAAATTTAATCTAAATGCTGATTACTATATTAAAAAGACTAAAGACTGGTTAATACAGGCACCAGTTTTAGCTACCGCAGGCGCCGATGCTCCTTTTATAAATGGAGGAAATGTTAAAAACTCCGGAATTGAGCTTGCCTTAACATATAATAATAAGGTTGGTGCATTTAATTATTCTGTTGGTGTAAACGGTGCTTATAATAAGAATACAATCGGCAGTATCCCAACCGATGACGGTATAATTCATGGAAATACAAATTCCTTATATGCTAACTCGCCAGAGTTCTACAGGGCTGAAAACGGTTATCCGGTTGGGTATTTCCGTGGGTTTAAAACTGCCGGTGTTTTTCAAACAGAAGAAGAGGTAGCAGCTTACAGATCAACATCGGGTAAACTTATTCATCCGACTGCGGCTCCGGGAGATGTGAAATTTGTGGATATTAATGATGATGGAATTATCAACGACGCTGATAAGACCCTGATTGGGGATCCAAATCCCGACTATACCATTGGATTAAATTTATCTGCAAACTATAAAGGTTTTGATTTCTACGTGCTTGCTTCAGGTGTTATGGGTAATCAGATTATGCAGTCATGGCACAACCAATCAAGTTCATTAGGAAACTATTCTGCAGCTATTTTAAATCGCTGGCATGGGCCAGGTTCATCCAATACTATGCCTCGTGTCACAGAAGACAACCGGAACTTTACACAAATCTCTGATTTGTATGTTCAAGATGGTGATTTTCTACGCATTAGTAACCTTACTATTGGATATGATTTATCTAAGGTTCTTAGAAAGAGTTATTTAGGTAAAGTTAGACTGTATGCTGCGGCTTTAAATCTAATTACTTTCACCAAATACGATGGTATGGATCCTGAAATTGGTTATGGCGAAGGCTTTTCTTCAGGAGTAGATTTGGGTTATTACCCTCGCCCGAGAACGTTGATGTTCGGTGCAAATGTTAGATTTTAACTTTTATCGAAAATAAAATTATGAAGACTTTTAATATATATATACTGGCAATGTCTCTACTACTCGTGGGGGCATGCAAGAAAGATTTCCTGAATACAGAAGATGTAACTAACGCTACTGAGGAGAATTTTTATAAAACACCTGAAGACGGATTTAAAGCATTAGTAGGATGCTATGACGGATTACAACAAGTTTATGATAACGGAGTCGCTTTCCCTCTTGCTTCAGAAGTAATGTCTGACAATGTTTTTGGAGGCACTGGTAATTCGGATGGATTTGGTTATCGGATGATGGATGAATTTGATAAGTCAGTTTCTCCTGTTGATGTAAACATGTTTTCTGGGAATTGGATTGCTTATTATAAAGCTTTACTACGCTGTAATATGCTCATCAGTAAACTAGATCAGGTTAATTGGGGAGCTAATACAACTTTAAGGAATACATATGAAGCTGAAACCCGGTTTATAAGGGCTTACTTGTACTTTGATATGGTGAGACTTTGGGGTAATGTTCCTTTACTTACGGCTCCTTCAAAAGAAAATGTTCCGCAAGCAAGCGCTGAAGAGATATATAAAGTAATAGCAGAAGATCTAAAATTTGCGGTCACAAATTTGCCTGCAACCTCTTTTGGTGCTCAAGCTCCAGCTACTTATGGTAGAGTAACCAAATGGGCGGCAGCAGCCTTAACTGGCCGTGTTTATTTGTTTTATACTGGGTATTATGCTAAACCTGATTTAGCTGGGGTGATAAGCAAGGGCGAAGCTTTAGGTTATCTAGAGAATGTTATTGCTGCTGGCGGTTTTGGGTTGGTAAGTAACTTTGCTCATTTATGGCCTGCTTCAGGTGCAAATTATGCTGGGGAAGATAATAAGGAGACCGTATTTGCTATTAAATATACTTTTACCAGTGATTATAATGGAAATACTGATGGAAACCATTGGTTGGTAATGAATGGTATTCGAGTTCAATCCCATCCTCCTTATGGAATGGGTTGGGGTGCATGTACAGTATCTCCAAAATTATGGGATGCATACAGCAGTACTGATACCAGAAAAATAGCATCCATTATCTCCATAGCTGGTGAAAGTATCAACTTTACTAACCAAAAAGATCAGCGTGAGTATACTGGGTATTATACTAAAAAGTATACCCCCTTGGCAAGAGATTCTGCAGGAACTGCTATTTCAGTTACAGACGGCAAAGGAGCAAACAGCTTTCAAATCTCACAATTTCAAGATTTTGTAGCTATTCGTTACTCGGATGTTTTATTAATGGCTGCAGAGCTGGGTAGTCCCAATGCTCAGTCGTATTTCGATCAAGTAAGACAACGCGCTTATGGTGGAGATTTCATTTCAATACCTGCAACACAAGCTAACATAATGGCAGAACGCCGTCTAGAATTTGCTTTCGAAGGTATCCGGTACTATGATCTTCTCCGTCAGGGGATAAGTGTAGCCGCTGCTACAATTGCCGAAAGTACAACCGTTAAGAACGGAGGGGTGAGTACGACTAAAACTATTTCTGGTGCTAAAATAGCTGAAACAAAAGGATTTGTTCAAATTCCCTATGATCAGATTAATTTATCTCATGGTGTATTAGTTCAAAATCAGGGCTGGTAAGCAATAGCAATCAAAGGAATCACATTTTAATATTATTAACATGAAATATTTAAAGAATTTATCCTGGTTATTGCTGTTTGCAATAGCCTTCATGTCCGCCTGCAAAAAACAGGATCCTGAATTGGGCAGAATGCTCGATAAGTCAGAAGTGAAATTTGAAGTGGTGCAAGATTTAGCAGCCGATCCAGGTGGTAATACAGTTATTTTAATTAACAAAACTCCGGAAACAGTTGCTATGTGGGACTACGGAACTGGCAAGTCGAATCGTTTAAGAGACACTGTCAAGTATGCTTTCACTGGTGATTATGTGATTAAGTTCTCAGTTATGACTGATGGAGGAATAGTAGAAGCAGATCCTGTTACCATTAAGGTTACAAAGGATAACCTAAACTATGTAAATGATCCTCTTTGGACTCTACTTTCTGGCGGCGTTGGCAAAGAAAAAACCTGGGTTCTTGATGTAAATGCAAATGGTGATAAGAAAGTCTTTTCAAGTCCTATTTATTTTGCCGGACAGGATAATGCATATGGTACTCTTGCTGACGATGGAAACAGTATTATTTGGAGTCAGGTATGTGAAGTTCCTAACGGACCCAACTGCTGGATCTACGCACCTAATTATACAAGTGATACCTGGGCTGCAGATAAAAAGGATTATGGTTATCTCACATTCAGTTTAAAAGGAGGACCTTTCTTAAAGGCTGACCACAAGGGAGTGTCCGGATTAGGTGTTGAGGAAGGAACGTATTTTCTTGATGTGAACACTAAGATGTTAACTACTGCAGGTGCATCCATTTTGGGTGTTAACTTTACTCATGGTGATGCTGGCAATATTTATAGCGTAAAAGTAATTTCTTTGACCGAGAATACTATGCAGTTAGCTGTTAAGCATAAAAGTAAAAATGAATATCAGGTTCTTAATTATCTTTCAAAATCGTTTAGTGATGCCTGGGTTGCTCCACCTCCGGCTGCTCCGGTTACTGATCCTGGTTTTAACCCCAAATTTGCGGCAGGGGGATTGTTGAACTTTTTAACTGATGGAGTATCTCGCACCTGGAAGATGGATGCTGAAGGAAATCCGGTAGACTGGTTGGCCGCAGGAAAAGGATGGACAACAGACTTTACCAGCACAGCAGGTTGGGGTTGGGATCCTGCAAGCTGGAACGCAGCACTTGAGGATTCATA
The DNA here is from genome assembly GCA_946887045.1 of uncultured Sphingobacteriaceae bacterium. Next base: position 25,364 of record CAMPKC010000008.1, read on the forward strand.
TATCAAGTTTGAGAAAAATGGATTAAAATACACTCGTTTCCAGGGCGGCGCAAAAACTACTGGTACGTTTACAATAGACGAAAGTACGAACGAGGTCACATTGGTAGGCAATACCTTATTACAGAACCCGTCCAGCTGGATGAGCTCGACTCAAACGAAGCTGAAAGTGGTAAAAGCCTTTCCAACTGATATAAGTAAAGGTATTTGGTTTGGCGTTAGTTATGATACCGCTAAAAACGAGTGGTTTGCTCTCCACTATGTATTATTCTAATTAATAACAGCATTGCCTGTGTCACATGTGCTAAACAGGTATGCTATTATCAATCAGACCCGGATTTTATTCGGGTCTGATTGTATGTCATCTGGAAATATTAAAAATAACATCTTCTAAAATTAGTAGCTAGCGTCTAAGGTTGTAATGTTTCATGTTCAAGTGATAATTAAAATCGGTTATATACCCTACATCTTTATTACACCTATAAAAAGTAAGTTTTCCTCTGGAATACTGCTGATATTATCCGGTCTACTTGTCGTTCTATTCTCCTCAGCTCAAGCCCAAACTTCCGAGCCCTATAAATGGAATAGTGTATTTATTGGCGGTGGTGGTTTTGTGTCTGGGCTAATTACAAGCAAAAAACAGCCCGGTCTTATGTATGCCCGAACCGATGTCGGAGGAGCATATAAATGGGATGCAGGTACAAATTCCTGGTTGCCATTAATGGATTGGGTCTCTGAGCGGCAACAGGGAATTTTAGGGGCCGAGTCTTTAGCGATCGATCCGCAGAATCCCAACGTCGTTTATATATCCACGGGTATTGAGTACTTTAATAATGGGAAAAGTTACATCCTTCGCTCCTCAGATTATGGAGCAAATTTTACCATAACAGAAGTAACCGACCAGTTTAAAATCCATGGAAATGGAATGGGAAGACAAAACGGAGAAAAGTTGCAGGTCGATCCCAATAACAGTTCTATTGTTTATTGCGGTACCCGTTGGAACGGCTTATTTCGAAGCATAAATTTTGGTTCAACATGGAGCAGAGTTAAATCATTAAACGTAACCACAACTGCCAATGAAAACGGTATAAGTTTCGTAGTTCTTGATAAAGCAAGTGCTGCAGTCGGAAGTGCCACACAACGAATTTTTGTGGGAATTTCGAGATCCGGCAACAATCAAAATTTTTATATGAGTACCAATGGTGGTATAGATTTCTCAGCATTGGTTAACCCCAAGCTTGCTGCCGATCTTATGCCGCAGCGAGCAGTATTATCTGGCGATGGAAATTTGTTTATTACTTATGGTGATGGAGCCGGACCGCATGGTGATTGGGTGATAACTACGGAGGATTACACTTCGGGACAGATTTGGAAATATAATATTGCTTCAGGAGCATGGACCAACGTAACCCCGGCTGGTATAAACAGACCCTTTGGCGGCATTAGTGTAGATCCAACAAACCCGCAACGGCTAGTGGCCTCCACGACAAATACGTATTTATTGCAAAAGGGAGATGTTTTTGGTGACCGGTTTTTTATCAGCACAAATGGCGGAAAGAGCTGGACGGATGTCGTTAGCCGTGGATTTGAAATCAACCCAAATGGTGTTACCTGGATTCCTGGGGAATCTATTCATTGGGCGGGTTGCATAGAATTTGATCTATCTAACCCTAAAAAGGTTTGGGTGACATCTGGTAATGGTGTTTTTCTTAATGAAGATATAGACGCGGCACCTGGAGTATGGAAGTTTAGTGTTAAAGGATTAGAGGAGACTGTTCCGCTTAACATGGTAAGTATTCCCAACGGACCACAACTTTCTGTGATTGGAGATTATGATGGTTTCAGGCATACTGATATTGAACAATACGCACCCATCCATAACCCAAGAATGGGTACAACCACTGGTTTAGATTACGCCGTAAGGAATAAGAATAAAGTGGTACGGGTTGGTACGTCCATGTATTATTCGGGTGATATGGGACTAACCTGGACAAAAACGGCTGTAATTAATGGAACAAAAGGACAGGTAGCACTATCCGCTGATGGTAACATTCTTCTGCATAGTCCGGTTGGATCCGACATTTCTTACAGGTCCACAAACAACGGTTCGTTATGGACAACAATTTCAGGTTTGAATTTTAAAAACGCACGGCCAGTGGCTGATGGTGCAAATCCCAATAAGTTTTATGCTTACAACAACGGAGCTGCTCTCATGATGCTAAGTACAGATGGGGGTGTAACTTTTACAGCGGGGGGCAGTCCTGGAAACGGCGGGTCGAGAGTTATCCGAACAGTACCTGGCAGAGAAGGACATATTTGGGTGGCATTGTATGGAAATGGTTTGTCACGTTCAGTAAATTCAGGTGCAACATTTACTAAACTTAATAGTGTAACTCAATGTAGCGCAGTTGGTATCGGGAAAGCAGCTCCGGGTAGCGCCTATGAAACAATTTATATTTATGGTACTGTGAACGGAGTTATCGGAGTCCACAGATCTATAGACGAAGGAGCTTCATGGGTGCGTGTTAATGATGATAAACATGAATACGGCGGCCCGGCAAACGGCCAGTTTGTGGTAGGGGATATGAATGTTTACGGGCGAGTCTACATGAGTACTGCGGGACGTGGTATAGCTGTTGGCGCTCCTGTTTCAAAAAGGGAACTAAACACTCCGGGTTTTAATAGTGACGAAACTAGTATCGGTGGAACCGATGCGATTAATTAAATTTTAATGAAATTAATGTTAGGCAAGTCTATTTCAGGAAGTTTGAAAAAAAAATTGTTGTTAAGCGTTTTAATAAGTTTTTCAAGTACCCTTTTTTCACAAACCAACCCGGGTATTTCAAGAGAACATCTTTTAATGGACTTTGGCTGGAAGTTTTCCTTCGGCCATCCATACGATACCAAAAAGGATTTTAACAATGGCACCGGCTATTTTTCGTACTTAGCTAAAACTGGCTATGGTGATGGTCCGGCAGCGCCCGGGTTCGACGATCGCAGCTGGAGAAAGCTCAACATTCCGCATGATTGGGCGGTTGAACAAGGTTTTGATTCTAGAGCAAGTTTAAGTCATGGGTTTAAAGCTGTAGGCAGAAACTTTCCTGATGCCAGCGTTGGCTGGTATCGAAAATCATTTAAAATACCGGAAGATGATTTGGGAAAGCGAATTCACATTGCTTTTGATGGAGTATTCCGCAATTCCATAGTATGGGTGAACGGACATTATTTAGGCACACATCCAAGCGGCTATCTTGGCTTTGACTATGATATTACCGATTATCTTAATTATGGCGGAAACAATGTGGTTTCTGTACGTGTCGATGCCACGATGGAAGAAGGATGGTTTTATGAGGGAGCTGGAATCTATCGCCACGTATGGATAAATAAACTGCATAATTTACATGTCGAAACGGACGGAACGTTTGTTACTTCAGCTTTAAAAAATAAGGATGCTACTGTAACGGCGAGAGCAACACTTATCAACGAAGGGAAATCACCAAGATCATTTTCTATACTACAGGAGATTTTAGATGCAGACGGTAAAAAAATAGCTTCTGCTCAGTTAAGTAATTTAAAATTAAGTTCTTATGAAACCAAAGAGTTTTCGTCTGAAATGCAGGTTGCGAATGCGAAGCTATGGTCATTAGAAACTCCATATTTGCATAAGCTGGTCACCACTGTAAAGCAAGGAGATATTACTGTAGACCGTTACGAGACAAGTTTTGGCATCCGGACGATTCGTTTTGACGTTAACCAGGGTTTTTTCCTTAACGGGAAACATGTAAAAATAAAGGGCTCTAACAATCACCAGGATCATGCTGGTGTCGGTTCTGCCATGCCCGATAAACTGCATGATTTTCGCGTAATGACCCTGAAACAGATGGGCAACAACGCTTATCGCTGCTCTCATAATCCCCCGACACCTGAATTGCTTGATGCCTGCGACCGTCTTGGAATGCTTGTAATTGATGAGAATCGGTTGATGGGTATTACATCAACCGAACTCGGCGATATGAAACGCCTTATGCTCAGAGATAGGAATCATCCTAGTATCATTAGCTGGTCTATTGGTAATGAAGAATGGGGTATTGAAGGCAATATAACGGGTGCCAGAATTGCGGCCAGTATGCAAGCATTCGCGAAAAGTGTTGATTCAACCCGCTTTATAACAAAAGCAATTAGTAGTGGGGTTGGTAATGGTATTTCAACTGTGATTGATGTAATGGGGTACAATTATATCGCAACCAAAAACACAGATGAGCACCATAATAAGTTTCCATGGCAAATGAGCTGGGGAACAGAAGAAGGCTCGACAGTTACTTCCCGTGGAATTTATGTTGACGATAAAAAAAATCAACAATTGGCAGCTTACGATAAAGCACAGAATCAATATTTCTACAGCCTTGAAAAAGGGTGGAAGCACTATGCTGACAGAGATTACCTTGCCGGAATGTTTATTTGGACAGGTTTCGATTACAGAGGGGAGCCAACTCCATTCGGTTGGCCCTCAACTGGCTCATATTTTGGCATGGTCGATCAATGCGGGTTTGCTAAAGACTATGTCTATTATTTAAAATCCTGGTGGACAGATCAACCTACAATTCACATTTTTCCGCACTGGAACTGGCCAGGAAAAGAGGGGCAGGAAATAGATGTCTGGGTATACAGCAATGCTGATGAAGTAGAACTTTTTCTAAATAACAAAAGCCAGGGCAGGAAGTTGATGGAAAGAAACGGGCACCTGGAGTGGAAGGTGAAATATACACCCGGAACGTTACGCGCACAAGGTTATAAGAACGGTAAAGCGACAATAACTGATATGGTAAAAACCACTTCAGAGGCAAATGCGGTTTACTTATCCTCTAATGTGAAAAGCCTTAAGGCAAACCGGGAGGATATCGCGATCATAACAGTAGATTTAAAAGATAAAAATGGTTTGCATATCCCAACTTCAACTAATGAGATTAAATTCACTATAAACGGACCAGGAAAGATTATTGGTGTGGGTAATGGCGATCCAACTTCGCATGAGCCGGATAAATATCTTGAAACTATCAGCACTCTAGATCTAACCAATCTTAAAGAAAAGATTGTCGAAAGCACAGATAATCGTCTGGAAACCTCTGCCGAATTCGATGACTCAGACTGGCAAAAAGCATTTACTGATGAAAGAACAGAGAAGTTTGCTCAATCAGCGAAAGCCATCGTTTATCGCGGAAGCTTTAATTTAACAGAAGCCGACTTAAAGGCTGCCGTTACTTTCTTTTATAACAGCATTGGCAAACAACAGTCTGTATTTGTCAACGGCAAAGAGATTGGTAAAAACCTTCAGGAAAACAAGCAAGGAGATGTTTTTAAATTGGATGCATCCTATCTAAAGGCCGGAGTCAACACAATAGCAATTGTTACTACCCCCTTGTTTAAAAAGCAAATATGGGAATCTGTTAATACCAATCCCGGACTTATACAAATTGTTAAACCCGCTGAACAATGGAAGCGGAAATTATTCAGCGGACTGGCCCAGGTGATTGTACAATCAACAGGAGAAAGCGGTGAAATAGTTCTGACGGCCAATTCTGCAGGATTAAAACCCGGAAAAGTTAAAATACAGACACAGGCAATCAGGCCCAGACCCACAATAGAATAATACAAGTTCATCGGATGAAAAAAATAATACCTTTTTTACTTGCTACTTTTTTACAACTAATAGTTCTATCTCTAACGGCTGTTGGTCAGGAAACAGAGTATCTGTATCTGTCTGGCCGCGACAAAGACCACACCGTTACCTGGGATTTTTATATCAATACCGGTATGAAAAGCGGCTCCTGGAATAAAATACAGGTTCCTTCAAACTGGGAACAGCAGGGTTTTGGTAGTTACAATTACTTTACCGATGCCAAAAATCCAGAAGAAACAGGACAATATAAATACAGTTTTAAGGTGCCCTCAGGTAGCGCATCTAAAAGTGTGTTCATTGTATTTGAGGCATCGATGACTGACACAGAAGTTAAGATTAACGGAGAATCAGCAGGACCGGTTCATCAGGGGGGATTCTACAGATTCAAGTACAACATTACAAACTTGCTGAATTTTGGCGGAGATAATCTTCTTGAAGTAACAGTTAAAAAGCATTCCGCAAATGAGTCAGTTAACAAGGCAGAACGGGAAGCAGATTTTTGGCTGTTTGGTGGGATATTCCGCCCGGTATATCTGGAAATAACTCCTAAGACCTATATTGATAGAATAGCTTTAGATGCTAAAGCAAATGGTCATCTGCAGGTAGACGCATTTACATCCGGTATAACAAATGGGAACAATCTTAAAATGCAGGTTCAGACTCTTAGTGGACTGGCAATTGGTGCACCTGTGTCTGTAAAATTAAATCGCGGTCAGGAGCGTGTTTCTCTGGAGCAACAAGTAAAAGGCATTATTCCATGGAATCCTGAGTCTCCGCAGCTTTATAACCTGGTAGTGTCCATTATCGGAGCTCAGGGAAAAGAGGCTCACCGTATTAAGCAACGCTTTGGCTTTAGAACGGTAGAAATGCGTCCACGCGACGGATTCTATGTAAACAACAAGAAAGTCATTTTTAAAGGAGTTAACCGGCATAGTCACTGGCCGGAAACAGGCAGAGCGCTGAGCAAGGAAATTAGCCTGATGGATGTAAAGCTGATTAAGGAAATGAACATGAATGCCGTTCGGATGTCGCACTATCCTCCCGATCAGCATTTTCTTGATGTGTGTGATTCACTGGGGCTTTTTGTGATTGATGAATTAACAGGCTGGCAGGCTAAGTACGATACCGTGGTTGGCAAAAGGCTGGTGAAAGAATTAGTAGAGCGCGACATAAACCATCCTTCAGTTGTAATTTGGGCTAATGGTAATGAGGGCGGCTGGAATACAGGTTTGGATGGAGAGTATGGGAAATATGATCCCCAGCAGCGTTTTGTAATTCATCCCTGGGAAAGGTTTAATGGAACAGATACCAAACATTACCCGGATTATAATTATGTGGTAAACTCGGTATTATACGGACAGGATGTTTTCTTTCCAACAGAGTTTATGCATGGATTACAAGACGGGGGCCATGCCGCAGGATTGGAAGATTTTTGGAATCAGATGCTTAAGCATCCTTACGGCGCCGGTGGATTTCTATGGGCGCTGCATGATGAAGGTACAGTAAGAACAGATAGTAACAGAGTAGTAGATGTAGTGAAAAACCTCGCTCCTGATGGAATTGTAGGTCCTCATCGCGAAAAGGAGGGAAGCTTTTTTGCAATTAAAGAAATATGGTCACCAATCCATATAGAAATGAAGGAGCTGCCCCAAAACTTCGATGGTAAACTGCTGGTAGAGAACAGATACATCTACACTGATTTAAAGTCTTGTTCTTTTAAATGGAAGCTAACTTCTTTGCCAGGCCCAGAAAGCACGACACAGGCTAAAGTGAATGCGACAGGAAATACATCAATAACAGTGGCACCAGGGGCAAAGGCGGTACTGATTCTGGATCTGCCTTCAACCTGGAAGAATAATGACGTACTTTATCTAACTGCCTACGGCCCTGATAAAAAGGAAGTTTATACCTGGAGCTGGCCGGTAAAATTATCGGGAATACCTATTAAAGATTTTGTACCTGCGATTAATGTTTCTCAACCAGATGTTACCGAACAGGATTCAAGTATAATTATTAAATCGGATCAAATAGCTTATCACTTTTCAAAGAAAACAGGATATCTGAAGAAGGTAATTAATCAAAAAGCTGAAATTCCATTATCGGATGGACCGGTGCTGGCAGGTTTTAAGCATACCCTTAAAAGGATAAATCACTACGCGAATGGCAGCGACTATGTTTTTGAACCACTCTATGAGGGGCCCTCACAATTTAATGTGAAATGGATATTCAGTCCCGGTAAACCTGTGAAATTAGAATACCACTACTCCTTGAAAGGTGAGGCCGACTTTATGGGCCTGACTTTTAATTATCCTGAAGAAATAATTACAGGAATGAGATGGCAGGGAAGAGGCCCATACAGGGTTTGGAAGAACCGCCTGAGAGGTCAGCAATTTGGTGTTTGGCATAAGTATTACAATAATACCATAACAGGCGAAAGCTGGAATTATCCTGAATTTAAAGGATATCATGCAAATGTGCATTGGGTTACTATCGAAAATAGGCGTGCTCCATTTACGGTATATAGCGGCACGGAAAATATGTTTTTCCAAATGCTGAAACCGCTCAAAGCAGCAGGTGCAACTAACAATAATACCGCTCCTGCCTTCCCGGAAGGAAATATCGGATTCTTACAAGGCATCAGCCCGATTGGAACTAAGTTTCAATCGGCAGATAAGATGGGCCCTCAAAGCCAAAAAAACATTCAGTTAAACTACACCCCAATTGGCGGAAGCCTTTGGTTTGATTTTAAATAAACTAACAACTCATATATGATACACCTTATACGAAAGATGAAGAACTTGTTAATCCTGGCATTTCTCTTTGTAACTTTTAACAGTACTGCACAAATTCAGGAAATGAAGTTATTAAATTTCCCGGTCGATATTAGTCCCGACTTTAGAGACTTTACAAACACTTATTACCTGGCTGATAGTTTGTCGAAATTCAATCCCGCAACGGCAAGCGGGGAAATTTTATATAAACGATATAATTACGTTACCCGTCAGGCTTTTGATAATATGCTGGGCGTTTTGAGTCCTGCTAAATCGAACGAATTCCCTGGAACTGAATATGCAGCATCGCCATCTTTGCCATTTTCTATTGAGTTTGTATCCCCCAGAACAGTTCGTATCAGAACAACTTCTGGTTTTCAGGCAAAACCAAACCAAGAATCATTAATGCTTGTAAACGGCAAGGCTCCTGTGGATAAATCATGGAAGTATTCGAAAATTTCTGGCGGCCACCGTTACACCAGTAATTTTGGTTCAGTAACTGTACTTGAACATCCTTGGCACGTAGAATTGCGTGACGCAAATGGACGTCTGCTTACTAAAACTGTTCACAGTCAGGATCATGCAGATACTAGTTATACCCCGGTTGTTCCTTTTTCTTATGTAAGAAGAGCTTCCGATTATTCCCGTAGTATGTCTGCCGCTTTTTCACTTTCTCCGGGCGAAAAGATTTTTGGTTGTGGCGAATCTTTTACAGGATTTGATAAACGAGGTCAAAAAGTGGTTTTATGGGCTGATGATGCCAACGGCGTACAAAATGAAACCATGTACAAACCTATTCCATTTTTCATGAGCAGCCGCGGTTACGGAATGTTTATGCATACTTCAACCCCTATTACCTGCGATTTTGGGAAATACTTTAGCGGTATTAATTCTATGATGATTGGAGATGATGAATTGGATTTATTTGTTTTTTTAGGTGAGCCCAAAGATGTTTTAAATGAGTATACCAACCTTACCGGAAAATCTCCAATGCCACCTTTGTGGTCCTTTGGTCTTTGGATGAGCCGGATAACTTATTTATCTGAAAAAGACGGTCGTGATGTAGCCGCAAAACTACGTGCCAATAATATCCCGGCCGATGTTATTCATTATGACACTGGTTGGTTTACCACTGATTGGAGGACAGATTACAAGTTTGCTCCCGATAGATTTAAAGATCCTGCTAAACTTCTAACAGACTTAAAAAAAGATGGCTTCCACGTTTCTTTATGGCAGTTGCCTTATTTTACTCCCAAGAATATACTTTTTAATGAATTGGTTCAACAGAATCTGGTTGTAAAAGATGCTAAGGGAAATCTTCCTTACGAAGACGCTGTGTTAGATTTCTCAAATCCGGCTACTGTAAAATGGTATCAGGGTAAAATTGCCAACTTGTTGAAGCTGGGTGTCGGAGCTATTAAAGTAGATTTTGGCGAAGCCGCTCCTGCCAATGGAATTTATCACTCTGGTCGTACCGGGTTTTATGAGCATAATTTATACCCTTTACGGTATAATAAAGCGGTTGCTGATATCACAAAACAAGTGAATGGCGAAAACATTATTTGGGGACGAAGTACTTGGGCGGGCAGTCAGCGTTATCCGCTTCATTGGGGAGGTGATGCCGAAAATACCAATACCGGAATGGCTGCTGAATTGCGTGCCGGTTTATCCTTTGGCTTGTCAGGATTTGCTTTCTGGAGCCATGATATCGGTGGATTCGTTCAAAAAACACCGGAAGAATTGTATGGCAGATGGGCTGCTTTTGGGTTTTTGTCATCGCACACCAGAACCCATGGTGCACCACCAAAAGAACCCTGGGAATATAGTCCTGAGTTTTTAAGAACTTTTAGGGTAACGGATGAAATGCGCTATAAGCTGATGCCTTATATCTATGCACAGGCTAAAGATTGCTCTGAACGTGGCTTGCCTATGGTTCGTGCTCTATTTGTAGAATATCCAAACGATCCGGGTTCCTGGTTAATCGACGACCAGTATTTGTTTGGATCGAACATGCTTGTTGCTCCATTGATGGAGAATGTGCAGGAGCGTGATGTCTACCTTCCTCCCGGGCAATGGATTGATTATCAAAGCGGCGAGACTTATTCTGGTGGCTGGCATAAAATCAAACCCGGACAAGTAAGAGCGGTGGTATTGGTGAAGAATGGTTCGGTAATTCCTCATATAAAACTCGCTCAATCAACTATGAAAATGGATTGGTCGAACATTGAATTAGTATCCTATTCAACCAACGGCGCTGATTCTGAAGGGCTTGTTTGTCTTCCATCGGATAATGTTCTAAAAAAAGTTTCAGTTTCGGGAAAAGCCCTAAAATCTGATCCTTACTCGGGAAAAGTAAAGTGGTTATTGACTTCATCTAAATAAGACTAGCCGATGCTTAAAGCAATAGCTGTTATAATTGGATTGCCTTGTTTCCTGTTTGCAGGGATGATGCAGGCTATTGTCCAAAATAAATATCCATTTCAGGATTACAGGCTTTCCATAGAACAAAGGGTAAGCAATATTATCTTTCTCCTTAGTTTAGAGGAAAAAATAAATTGCCTTGGTACTAATCCACCAATAGAACTTTTAATAGGAAGTTCCTCATCAACTATACACGCACAGAAAATCATAAATATCAATTGAACAACAATGAGAAGAATCATTTTTACAAGTATTGTAGCGGGACTCTTTATCTGCACAGGTAGGTCTAATGCTCAACAGCAAACTGATCCGGGTACGGAAACGAAAATTAATAGTCTTTTGAAGCAGATGAGTCTGGAAGAGAAGATTGGAATGATTCACGGTAAATCTTCATTTACATCGGGGGGTGTAGCCAGGTTGGGAATACCGGAATTAACAATGTCTGATGGCCCGCATGGCGTCCGTCCGGAACACGGCATCGATTGGGTGCTTGATAATAAAGGAAATGATTCTTCTACTTATCTGCCCGTGGGTATTACACTTGCCTCTACCTGGAATCCCGAGTTAGGATACGCTTTTGGTGCCGTTTTGGGCAGCGAGGCTAAGTTCAGAGGAAAAGATATTATTTTGGGCCCTGGTATAAATATAATGCGGACCCCTTTAAATGGTCGTAATTTCGAATATATGAGTGAGGATCCTTATTTCATATCGAAAATGGTGGTTGGGTACATCAAAGGTGTTCAAGATCAGGGAATTTCAGCTTGTGTTAAGCACTTCATTGCAAACAATCAGGAAGTGAGACGGGACGGGATCAATGTAGAGATGAGTGAGCGGGCTTTACAGGAAATATACCTTCCAGGTTTCAAAGCGGCCATAGTTGAAGGAGGAGCAAATTCTGTAATGGGCGCATACAATAAGTTTCGGGGCGAGTATTGTACCTATAACAATTATCTCGTAAATAAAATATTAAAGGGAAATTGGGGATTTACAGGACTTATGATGAGCGACTGGGGAGCAATTCACAGTACAAAAGAAGCATTGCTTGGAGGCGCAGATTTAGAAATGGGTTCTGATATTGGTAAACCAGCATTGAAATTTCCCGACTTCTATTTTGCAGAGCCAGCTTTGAAAATGGTTCGAAGCGGAGAAGTCGCAGAGTCTGTGATAGATGAAAAGGTACGCAGGATTTTAAGGGTCATGTTTAAAACGAACATGATAAATGCAACTCGTAAACCTGGCGCATATGCAACTGCCGAGCATGCTGCAGTAGCAAAAAAAGTAGCTGAAGAAGGTATAATTTTATTGAAAAACAAGGGAAGTATTTTGCCGCTCCAAAAGGATGCAATAAAATCTATTGCGTTGATTGGTGCTAATGCTAATCGCGACAATGCAATGGGTGGAGGAAGTTCACAAGTTCGCCCTAAGTATGAAATAACACCCCTCGAAGGGATTCAGGCACGTGTTGCTAATAGTACCGCAATCCGCTTCTCGCAGGGGTATACAATAGCCAGAGGTGCGAAAGCCGATGCGAAAATGATTGCCGAAGCTGTTGAGAATGCGAAAACCGCGGAAATTGCTATTGTTGTCGGCGGTTGGACTCACGGTTATGACTACAGTGTATGGGATGATAATGCCTACGATGCGGAGGGTGGCGACAAACCAGATATGACTATGCCGTTTGGGCAGGATGAACTAATTTCAGCTGTGATAAAAGCTAACCCAAATACAATAGTTGTTCTTTTTGGTGGGGGAGCAATGGATATAACCAAATGGGAAAGAAAAGCAAAGGCTATCTTACAAGTTGGTTATCCTGGACTTGAGGGAGGAACTGCTTTAGCAGAAATTTTATTTGGCGATATAAATCCTTCTGGCAAGCTAACATTTTCATGGCCTAAAACATTAAAAGAAGCACCGGCACATAAAATAGGAGAATACCCCGGCGATAGTATTACGGTGAAATATAAAGATGATATTTTCGTGGGATATCGTTATTTCGATAAATATAAAGTTAAGCCTCAGTTTAGCTTCGGACATGGATTATCGTACAGTACATTTAAATACGGTAAGCTTAATACAAGTATAGCAAACGGAGTGGCAACAGTTAGATTGACTGTCGAAAATACCGGCAATACATCAGGTGCTGAAGTAGTGCAAGTATATGTGAGGGATAGGAAATCTTCGGTTGTGCGTCCCGAGAAGGAATTAAAAGGATTTCAAAAGGTGTTTTTAAATGCGGGAGAATCCAAAGAACTTGCATTCTCGTTAAATTCAGATGCGTTTAGCTTCTTCGATGAAAAGCAAATGAAATGGGTTCAGGAACCTGGTGATTTTGAAATTCTGGCCGGGGCCTCGTCGTCCGATCTACGGGTCAAAAAGAAAATCAGGCTTTAAGCGTGGAAATAAAAAAAGCTGCCCTAAAGCAGCTTTTTTTATTTCATTAAGGCGATAATTACTGAGCAACAGCAGTATCAGTAGCAGTAGTATCAACAACTGTAGTATCAACAGATACTGTAGTGTCAAGAACTGTAGTATCAACAACAGTTGAATCAGCAGCTTCTTCATTTTGGTTTGAGCTACAAGCAGCAACTGATAAAGAAATAGCTAAAGCTACGAAACCGAATTTGAATAGATTTTTCATTTTTTGGGATTAAAGTTTAAAGATTAAACAAATATTTCAATCATTAATACTGGTAATGATAAAAAGTAACCCCTTAATCTGACAAATTTTTAACTTTTTTTTTAACTAATATTGGGTTACAAATTTAACATTGGGGTATTAACTAGTGAGCAAAGAGATAAAAAGTTCAGTACCAGAAGATAGCGAAGTTATATTAGGTATTCTTAATGACTCAAAAGGTACACTTGAAGGAATTTATAAGGCATATTTCCCGATGGTGTTGCAATTGGTGATGACAAATAGTGGATCGGAAGATGACGCGAAAGACGTCTTTCAAGAATCTATTATTGTTCTTTATGATAAAGTGAAAGCTGGAAGCTTCGAGTTAAACAGTAAGCTTAAAACATTTTTATATTCTGTATCCAGAAGGTTATGGTTAAAACGTTTAAATGTAAAAAGCAGAAACTCTGGCAATATTTCCGATTTTGAAGATGTTCTTGCGGTAGAAGCAGATTTAGAATATCATGAGGAGAAGGATCGGCAATTCAAGCAAATGGATGAGGCATTGTTACATTTAGGAGAACCTTGTAAAACTATTATTGAGGAATTCTACATCAATAATAGGTCAATGCAGGAAATCTGTGAGGCATTTGGTTATACCAATGCCGATAATGCAAAAAATCAAAAATACAAATGCCTTCAACGCCTTAAAAAGATATTTTTTAAGACATAATAAACTAATAACATGGAATTGACAGAACGTATTGAAGCTTATTTAAATGGAGAAATGTCTGAATCAGAACGTCAGGCTTTCGAAAAGATGAGGGCAGAAAATTCCGTATTAGATCAGCAGGTAGTTGCTCATAAAGCATTTATTACTTCATTGAAAAATTATGGTCAAAAAAGGCACCTCATCTCAGCAATGAATGCCATTCATGAGAAACTGGATGTTGATCAAATAAAGGCCGAGGTAATGCCAACCGGTGCTTTGGTTCGTATTCTTTGGAATAAATACAGAATGAATGCGGCCGTGGCTGCATCTGTAGCAATTCTGGCGGTATTTACTTCATTGTTTTCCACCGGATATTTTTCCCAAATGAATGCCAGTAAGTCTGATTATAATGCCTTGCGTCGGGCTGTAAGTTTCGAAATAGGAAAAGTAAAAGAAGATCAGAGACAAATATTAAAAAATATTAGTACTCCGGTAAATCCGGGTGTATTCGGGGGGACAGGATTTGCCTTAACGTCAAACGGATATTTGGTTACGAATAGCCATGTAATAAGTGGCGCAGATTCAATTTATGTACAAAACTCTCGTGGAGAATCTTATAAAGTTGAGGTGATTTATTCAAACACTACGGACGATGTTGCTATCCTGAAAATTATCGATAATCGTTTCCAATCATTAGGGGGACTCCCTTATTCGTTCAAGAAGGTTACTTCGGACGTTGGTGAGAATGTTTTTACTATGGGCTTTCCTAAAGATGATTATGTTTTCGGTAGGGGATATTTAAGCTCCAAAACAGGGTATAAGGGCGACACTACAGAATATCAGGTCGATATATCAGTAAATAACGGTAACAGTGGCGGACCTTTACTTGATAATAAAGGAAATGTAATTGGGATTATAAAAGGAAAGCAATCTGCTTCTGATGGCGCTGCTTTTGCCGTAAAATCCAAATATATCCTCTCTGCTATAGAATCTCTTTCAAAGGATTCTGATAACTCGGAAATTGTACTTACCAAGCGGAATTCTTTAACTGGTTTAAGTACCAGTGATCAGATAAAGAAGCTTGAGAAATATATTTTCATGGTAAAAGTATATTAATACGCTTTTAAGAAAACGAAAAGCCCTTCTTTTGTAAGAAGGGCTTTTTTATTGGTTAAAATTTGCTCTGGTATTGTTCAGCTTTTACCTATCTACTTCACCCAAAACAATATCAATAGAGCCAATTATTGCAATCAAATCAGCTATTAAAACGCCTCTTGATATTTCGGAAATTACTGACAGGTTATGAAAGCTCGGAGCACGAGCTTTAACGCGTTTGGGTATTTCGCTTTTGCCATCTGTTATGAAATAATACCCTAACTCACCTCTTGGAGTCTCAGCTCTGCAATAAAAATCCTGAGCCTTAGGGATGATTTTTTTTGGGAGTTTAGCGCGCGGATCGAATTCAGGAGTTCTTTTTAAGTCCTTTTGTAGTCGTTCAAGACATTGCTCAATTATTTTAACTGATTGCTCAATTTCGTCAATGCGTACTTTATATCTATCCCAACAGTCGCCTATTGTACCCATTTCGCCTTTCCCTACCGGAATGTCAAACTCCAGTTCGGGATAAGCCGAATATTCATCAACACGCCTCAAATCCCATTTTAACCCGGAAGCGCGCAGCATCGGACCGGTACAGCCATAATTAATTGCAACATCTAATGGTAATATGCCCACATTTGCAGTCCGTGAAATGAAAATTTGATTGTCTGTAAGAAGGGCATTCAATTCAACCATTTTAGGTTTAAAGTAATTGATAAACTCTTTACAACGCTCCTCAAATCCCACAGGCAAATCGTAATATAATCCACCCACCCAGATATAATTATATAATAGTCTTGAGCCCGATGCCCATTCAAGCATATTCATAATATGCTCTCTGTCTCTGAAACACCATAAAAACGGAGTGAACGCGCCGATATCAATGCCGTATGTTCCCAGTGCAATAAGATGAGAACTGATTCGGTTAAGTTCGCACACCAGGACCCGAATGTATTCAACGCGTTTGGGTATATCTTTGTCAATACCGAGCATCTTCTCCACGCCCATAACCCATGCATGAGAGTTGTTCATTGATGCCAGGTAATCCATCCTGTCGGCAAAAGGAATGGTTTGCTGATAGGTCAAATTTTCTGCGTGTTTTTCGAAGCAACGGTGCAGATATCCCATATGTGGAATAACCTCTTTAACAATTTCGCCATCAGTAATTACTTCGAGCCTTAAAACACCATGTGTGGAAGGGTGCTGAGGTCCGATATTTATAATCATTTCATGCGTTTCAGCCTCGGCAATAAGTTTATCGTACCTGGTTGCGTATTTAGTATCCATAATTCCCGCGGGGATGGTTGCTATACTTTAATTCCTCTGTAATACTCCTGTGCTTTATAATCCTTGCGAAGTGGATAGCCTTCCCAATCATCGGGTAATAATATTCTTCTTAAATCGGGGTGGTCTTTGAAACTTATTCCGAATAAATCAAAAGCTTCCCGTTCATGCCATTCAGCCGTGCGCCAAACTGTACTAACGGAGGGAAAGGAAGGAAGATCTTCGCGACTCCTGTCGTGATACTTTACTACCTTTAGTGTTAACTGCGTTTTGTAGGGAATGGATGCAAGATTATATACAATGCCGAACATATTCTCTTCAATGCCGTAATCTACTCCGGATAAACATTCCAGCAAATCAAAATATGTTTGTTCGTTATCTCGAAGCTCAAAGCATACATCCGCTATTTTATCCGGATGGATTATTAGAGCAGATTGTAAGCCGCTGGTTTCCTCTTTTATAATTACCTCGGCTCCAAACTTGCCTAAAAGCAATTGTTTAATTTCTTCCAAACTCATTTTATGGAGCTACACGTACAATCTTCCAGTTGTTTATATCAGAACGTTTATAAACAATACGGTCATGAAGACGGCCAGGTCTGCCTTGCCAGAATTCAACTATTTGCGGCTTTAAAGTATATCCACCCCAATACGCCGGTTTTGGTACCTCTTTGTCCGCAAATTTTTCAATCAGCTCTTTCCATGTATTTTCGAGTGTATCCCGTCCGGAAATAACCTGACTTTGCTGAGATGCGATCGCACCTAACTGACTCTCCTTAGGACGCGACTGAAAATATTTTTCTGATTCTTCTTTACTCACTTTTTCAAGTGTCCCTTCGATTCGAACCTGTCTCTCGAGTTCAGGCCAGAAAAAAACGATGCATGCGGCAGGATTTTTCGAAATCTCTTTACCTTTTCGGCTTAAATAATTGGTGTAAAACGTGAAACCCGTCTTATCAAATCCTTTAAGTAGCATTGTTCTGGCAGATGGTTTTCCATCGTGAGTTGCGGTAGCCAGCGTCATTGCATTGGGTTCGTATAATCCGCCATCAAGTGCTTCTGTAAACCATTTTGCAAATTGGCTTATTGGGTCGGCAGCTACCTCTTTCTCAGTTAATGATGCGGAGCGATACTCCTGCCTTAGGTTTTCGATTGTTTCTTTTTTGATTGCCATAATGTTTTGCAAACTTACTAATTCAGAATAGAATATGCTTGATGTTGATTGTTTAAACATTAGGTTTTGGACCGAGGGATTTTGTTGATTTATAAGATCAATTTAACAAAACGGGGAAAAAACATATCTTAGATTTAACTTGTTATACTATTATGATAAATCAAATATCACCTAAAACCGGGAGCTTGTTGATTTCTGAGCCATTTATGCTCGATCCGAATTTTAAAAGATCGGTGGTATTGGTTTCAGAGCATAATGAAGATGGAACTGTTGGTTATGTGTTAAATCAGCGGAGCGATTTCTTTTTAAAAGATTTGGTGCCGGATTTTGCAGACGCAACGTTTCCTGTTTATGTAGGTGGTCCGGTCGCTAATGATACTCTTCATTTTATTCATCGCTGTTTTGATCGCATGAACAGCGGCGCCGAATTGGCGAACGGGATTTATTGGGGCGGGAATTTTGAAACGTTAAAGCTTTTGGTTGATAGTAACCAGATTGCCGAAAACGAAATCATGTTCTTTGTGGGATATTCAGGCTGGGATTTAGGCCAGTTAGACAAAGAGCTGGAGCAAAACTCATGGCTGGTTACCAATAATTATAATCCTGATTTGTTATTTGCTGATCAGGAAGAAAATTTATGGAAAGATATAGTTCTGGGCCTGGGTCCCAGGTACGCTCATATTGTCAATTTTCCCGAAAATCCCCTCTGGAATTAGGTTGATCTAATCCTTTTGTCCTGCCAGTAAATATAATACGGCCATGCGTATGGCGACACCATTTTCCACCTGATCCAAAATTATGGATTGCTTACTATCAGCCACGTCGCTGGTAATTTCTACTCCCCTGTTAATAGGACCTGGATGCATTACAGTAATTTCTTTATCGAGCGAATCAAGAATTTGTTTGTTCAAGCCATACAGCATCGAGTACTCTCTTAATGACGGAAAGTATTTGATATCCTGACGTTCTAACTGGATACGCAACATATTGGCAACATCACACCAGTTTAAAGCTCGCATCAGGTCGAATTCAACTTTAACTCCAAGTGATTTAATGTACTTCGGAATTAAGGTGGTCGGACCGCAAACCATTACTTCTGCGCCAAGTTTTTGAAGGCACAGTATGTTAGACAGAGCAACTCGGGAATGTAAGATATCTCCGATAATAGCGATTTTCTTACCGGCTACATCCCCGTATTTTTCTCTTATAGAAAAGGCATCCAGTAAAGCTTGAGTAGGATGCTCGTGTGCTCCGTCTCCTGCGTTTACTATTTGAGCGTTAACTTTCTTACTAAGGAAAATTCCAGCTCCCGGATACGGATGACGCATCACCACCATGTCCACTTTCATTGCAAGGATATTATTTACGGTATCAATCAGAGTCTCACCTTTACTTACGGAAGAAGATGAGGCCGCAAAATTTACCGTGTCAGCCGAAAGCCTTTTTTGAGCTAATTCGAACGAAAGTCGGGTACGGGTCGAATTTTCGAAGAATACATTGGCTATGGTAATGTCTCTTAGGGAAGGGACTTTTTTAATCGGCCGGTTTAAAACATCTTTAAACGTATCGGCAGTTTCAAAAATCAGTTGAATATCATTCTCGTTTAAATCTTTTATTCCTAAAAGATGCCTGGTACTCAGTTTCTGATAGTTCTCTGCCATTGTTTATTCTTGTGCTTCTGATAATAAAATAACTTTATCTTCCTGGTCAGCTTCTTCCCAGGTAACTAATACTTTTTGCGAATTGATAGAATCTACCTGAATTCCAATATAATCGGGTTCAATAGGCAGATGCCTCGAGAATCGCCTGTCAACTAAAACCAATAATTCAACTTTTTCCGGCCTTCCGAATGCCAGCATGGCATCCATTGCCGATCGGATAGTTCTTCCGGTCCACAGGACATCATCAATAAGGATTACTTTTTTCCCCTCGATGATAAAATCAATTTGTGTACTGTTTGGTACCAGAGGGCCTTCACGCCTGCGAAAATCATCTCTAAAAAAAGTTATGTCAAGATTGCCGCTTAATATGGTAGCTTGAGGAAGAATATTTTTTAATTCTGCTGCAATTCTGTTCGAGAGGAATATTCCACGGGGCTGTATTCCAAGAATTACAGAGTTTGAAAAATCGTTATGGTTTTCGATTAACTGGTGGCAGAGGCGCTGGATTGTAATTTTAAACTTCTGTCCGTCGAGCAGGGTTAAGTTTTCCATCAGTTAGGATTTGGGCAAAGGTAAAAAAACGGGTTGATTTTTAGTGAATGTTTTTACTAATTTAGTACGTAAGCTATCTGACATGAAAAAATATTTATTCATTATCACCACCAGAAGCCGGCTATAAAGGCTTAAGCGGAGTATAAGTTAATTAGTATCACAAGTAATACCGATTTTATAGACAGTTAAAAAGGGCGAAATTGAACGATTTATTTGTGGTTCGTGAAAATGAAGGCCCCGGCACGATTGCAATAAATGATTATATAAAGTTGCATCCCCGTCTGACGTCTCCATCTTTAGAAGTAAAGCTCGATCATCATCCGGATATTTCCAAGAAACATCTTTTTACATTTACTGTAGAGCTTAAAAATGCTGAAGTTTATACTTTGGAGAAGGAAATTGTATTCGAATAATATACAATGCTGGATTTGATACGGGTGTTTATCGTTTAAACCTAAATAGTCATTGATGATTTTCTCTTATTGACTTGTTAAACAATACTTTACTTTTTGGCGAATGGACTTGTGTAATAATAGATCTCACATGCACAATCTTTATCGTCTTTCAATAACAAAAAAGCCCTACTGTAAACAGCAGGGCTTTGTATTACGAGGTAAGAACTTATTATTCAGCTCCTTCTTCAGTTGCTTCTTCTGATTTCTTAGCTGCAGATTTTTTTGCGGCCTTGTTTTCAGCGCCTTCCATTTGCTCTTTTAGTTGTGCTAATACACCTAAATCACCTAAGGTTGACTTTTCAACAGATTCTTTAACCTTTTTCACTGCACTTGAGGTCGCTTTAACGTCTTTTTGTTTCTGCGCTCTCTCTTCGTTACGGGCTTCGTTTTTAGCCTCTTCCCAAATACGTGAGTGAGATACTACAATGCGTTTTGATTCTTTGTTGAATTCAATGATTTTGAAGTCAGCTGTTTCTTCTGCTTTTAGCACTTTACCATCTTCTTTAACTGTGTGCTTGCTAGGAGCGAATCCTTCAACACCGTATGGTAATGCTACAATAGCACCTTTATCAGTAACCTTCAATACTGTTCCCTCATGAATTGAATCTAAAGTAAAGATAGTTTCAAAAGTTTCCCAAGGGTTTTCCTCAAGTTGCTTATGACCTAAGCTCAGTTTACGATTCTCTTCGTCTAATTCAAGAACTACAACATCTAATTCTTCACCTACTTTAGTGAATTCATTAGGATGGTTAACTTTCTTAGACCATGAAAGATCAGAAATGTGAATTAATCCGTCAATTCCTTCTTCGATCTCAACAAATACACCGAAGTTTGTCATGTTTTTAACAACAGCTTTGTGCTTGCTACCAATAGTGTATTTAGCAGCAATATGTTGCCATGGATCTGGTGTTAATTGTTTAACACCAAGACTCATTTTACGCTCTTCGCGATCAAGAGTTAATACTTGTGCTTCAACTTCATCACCAACTTTCAGGAATTCCTGAGGGTTACGTAAGTTTTGAGACCATGACATTTCTGATACGTGAATCAATCCTTCAACACCTGGAGTGATCTCAAGGAATGCACCATAATCTGCAACAGTAACAATTTTACCTTTTACTTTAGAGCCTACAGTAATTGAAGTATCTAAAGATTCCCAAGGATGAGATGTAAGTTGTTTTAAACCAAGGGCGATACGTTTTTTCTCATCATCAAAGTCAAGAACAACCACGTTGATTTTTTGATCAAGTGATAATACTTCTTTCGGATGCTCGATACGTCCCCATGAAATATCTGTAATATGTAATAATCCGTCTACGCCGCCAAGGTCGATAAACACACCGAAATCAGTGATGTTTTTAACTGTTCCTTCAAGAACCTGACCTTTTTCAAGTTTGGCAACAATTTCAGTTTTTTGGTTTTCAAGATCGTCTTCAATAAGAACTTTGTGAGATACAACCACGTTTTTAAACTCGTGATTAATTTTCACAACTTTGAATTCCATTGTTTTGCCTACATAAATATCGTAGTCGCGGATTGGCTTGATGTCAATTTGAGAGCCTGGTAAGAAAGCTTCAACACCCATAATGTCAACAATAAGACCACCTTTAGTACGGCTTTTTACATAACCGGTGATGATCACATCGTTTTCAAGAGCCTCATTGATAAGCTCCCATGACCTTTGAGTTTTTGCACGTTTACGTGAAAGAACCAATTGTCCATTAAGATCTTCCTGAGATTCAACAAATACATCAACTTTGTCACCAATTTTAAGATCTGGAGTATCACGGAATTCAGATAATGATACCATACCGTCAGATTTAAATCCAACGTTTAAGATCACATCCTTGCTGTTAATGTTAACAACAGTTCCGCTGATAATTTCACCTTTGTTGATTTGGTTGAAAGTACCTGCATACATTTGTTCAAGCTTAGCACGCTCGTCCTGGCTGTAGTTGCCAAATCCTTTGTCGTCAGCATCCCAATCGAAATCTCCGGTTGGTGTAACTAAGGTTTTAGACTTAATGTCTTCAATTGACAATGAATCAGCTTCTGACTCAATGTTTTCTTTTTCGGTAACCCTGGTGGTTTCTTCGCCAAGGAGTTCTGCTGATTTTGCAACTAGCTCCTTTTCTGCTTCTTGTTTTTTGGCCATTAATTAATTTTTCTCCTTTTTCCCGATTTAAATCAGGACTGCAAAGGTAGGGAAATACATTTTTAAACTAAAGATTTTTTTGCAATATTTTATTTCTATACCTCTGTGTTGCAGTATTATAATTTCTTTAACGAAACAGCCCGTCGATGTTTGTGTTATCTTTAGATACATCAAATCGATATAACCATGGAAAATAATAAGCAGAACAACAAGGAAACAGGGACGGATGACGATAAGATAAAAGCGGTATCTGCTGATTCGGAGACTCAAAAACCTGTGGATGATTCCTTTAAGACATCACCTAGAAAACATCGGCTAAGCTGGGAAACTCCGCATGACGAACAGATGCTTGACTCAAATAAATTATCTCCGCAAGATGAGGAAGGGGATTAATCAAATCCCTTCTTCTATTAATTTTACAGCCTTTTCGACGCCGTTTTCTGAAGCCAGTTTTTCGGCCATCACCTGACAATTAATATGGATAATTTTATTGCTTGTTAGTTGCGAAATCCGTTCTTTAAGAATGCTCGGTGTAAGGCGGTTGATGGGGACAGGTTTAACAGCTAACCCTTTTTTAAATGCCAGATCTCCCCAGAAATATTGATCACCGACAGGATAAAGTACAGGGCATACAAACATAGGTTTGCCGGCTCTTAAACATTCTGCAGTAGTTCCAATTCCTCCATGATGAACAACGCCTTTTACCAGTGGCAATAAGGATTCGAATGGTACAGACGTAATAATCTTAATATTACTCGTTACGGTAACTTCCGGAATGTTCCAATCGCTCCAGCATGCTGCGATCAAAAACCTCTCGTTGATTTGAGATGCCGTTTGAATGATCATACCTGCTATTTCCTTTTTTATGGGCATACTTCCGAAGGTAATCAGTATGGGCGGTTTTCCGTTATTTAAGAAAGTTAAAATATCGTCAGGTAATTCCTCCTGTTTGTTTGAAAACCAAAATCCGGTCAGTTGGTGGGCTTTCGACCAATCTTTCGGCCTTTCGAGAAAATGTTCGCTGATACCATAAATAGAGGGAATATTGTACTTTATCTGAGGCCTGTGTTCCTGCAATCCATTTTGCATGCAGAATTGATGTATAGGTTTACGTAAAACTCTGTATCTTAAATTTACCCATTTATAGCTCCATTTATTCATAAAGCCAGGTAACCAAAAACCGCTTAGAATAGGGTTCAAAAAGGCAGCTGTTTCTTCCATCGCAGGCACTACTGCACATCTTACAGCCTTAGTTTGCAACTGACCAGTGAAAACATCAGCAAGTGTTTTAGGCCTGTATATGAAAAGATCACTGTTTTGCGCCATTTGATAACACTCATTCAATGAGTTTTCTATTAGCGGGAAAATAAGTTTGTCGAGATTTCTTTGAATGGCAAACAAATTTGCTTTTAATATCTTTTTTCCTTCTTCAGAATTAAGTATCTCCTCGTAATCGACATTTATCGGGTGAAATTTAATGTCGTAACTTTCAACCAATGTTTTAAAGTTTTGGGCGGTTGACAAGGTAACATCATGTCCACGTTGGGCTAGTGCTTGTCCAAGTATGGCATATGGTTGAACATCGCCTCTGGTTCCGATGGTTGAAATAGCAATTTTCATTTGAATCGGCAGTTGATAGATTCTGCTGTTAACTGACAACAAAAAACATCTCTTTTACTTATAAGAATTGCTTTTTAGGTATCAGTACATTAACTGTCGATTCAGGATAAAGTTTTGTAGAATTTTACAAAAGGATTTACTGAATGTAAATTTTTTAACGGTTATCTGTTTGTTAAAAGTGGAGTGATTTTTTCAAGAGCATATTCAAGCTGTTGGGCTTCCGTTAACTCTGTGTTATCTAGTATTATAGCATCCTCGGCACGTGTTAGCGGACTTTCCTTGCGGGTCGTATCCTGAAAATCCCTGTGTGCAAGATTTTCGAAAACTTCTTCCAATGTGATTTCCGGATTTTTCAAAGTTATTTCTTTAAACCTTCGTTCTGCTCTGATTTTCGGGTCGGCAGTCATGAATATTTTAACCTGGGCGTCAGGAAAAACGGTAGTGCCAATGTCTCTGCCATCCATAACAATATCTTTTGAGCGCCCCATGCGCTGTTGCTGCTTAACCATTTCTTTTCTTACAGCTCTTATTGCACTCACCTCACTTACAAATTCGGATACAGACATGTTCCTGATTTCTTCTGAGACTTCTTCATCATTCAAAGTAATATGAGTTTGGTAATCTCTTGAATGAAAGTTCAAATGAATATCTTTTAGTGCTTCAGTTACTGCCTGCTCATTGGAAATGTCAATTTTACTTCTTTGAAGATATAAGGTAACGGCGCGGTACATGGAGCCGCTATCTATGTAAATAAAGTGAAGTTTTTTAGCCAGCGCCTTTGCGAGTGTGCTTTTTCCGCAAGATGAATAGCCATCAATAGCTATTACTATATTGTTATTCATTACAACAAAGTTATTGTTTGCGGTGGATTTTAAACAAAACAAAATTATTTTGTTATTTTGAGAATGGAGTTTTCAATTCAGGATTTGCTTCCGGATATCACTTTTAAGTCGTCAAGGAGTGGGGGTAAAGGAGGACAGAACGTTAATAAAGTATCTAGTAAGGTTGAATTAAACTTCGATTATCAGTCGTCTGCGCTATTCGATTTTGATGAGAAGGAGCTCTTAAAACGAAAGCTATCGAATAAAATGACTTCCGATGGTCTTATACAGGTAATAAGCGAGGAGGAGCGAAGCCAGTATCTGAACAAGGAACGAACGCTCAAGAAATTGATCATACTGCTAAAGAATGCGCTTCATGTAAACAAACTAAGGAGAGTCACGAAGCCAAAAAGGTCGGCAATCGAAAAGCGATTGTCAAATAAACATACGCAGGCATTAAAAAAGATAAGCAGGAGGAAAGGTGATTTTGATTTTTGAGAAACGAGTTACCGGCAATTAGAATCTATAATAAATTGTCGCTGAGCCGTATTTATGCGCCCGGTTCTGCGTTTCTACATCTCTTGATTTAAAGGTGATGGCGAAGTTTAAGGTCCACCGATTGGTAGCATAGTTTACTCCGAATTCCTGCGAATACTGAAATCTGTTGGGTTCGAAAACAGCCGGTCCCTTTTCTCCTGTAAACATTCCTCCCTGAATCGTGGCATCATAAGCCACAAAATGCAGCATCGGCCGCGTGAAGAAAAAGATTTCTTTATCAGGTATGGAATCGCCCTTTAAGTTAGAGATTCTGCTGTGAGTGATTACAGATTTAAAAAGCTGATTTATACGCCCTGCTCTGAAAAGAACCCCGGCACCTGCCCCGGCAAATGTATTACCAATATTGGCATAGGTGTTAAGAATGAAGTCATTATTTCTCTGTGTTCGGGCAATTAGTCTTGTATACTTAAAGGATGAATTAACACCCATTTCGTTATTAACCTGGAATTCCCATCCTTTGATAGGATAAAATCCTATCACTTTGTGCAACCCCTCCTGAATATCTTCTCCAAGTGCATTTGGTCCTATTGTTCCGATGTTCAAAGCCAATTCAATGCTTTGTTCATTTTTGAACAGCCAGCTGAATTTACCACCTGCATATAAATAGGAAGCAAATGGACGATCTACATTCTGTATGTCTGAAATACTTCCCGTTTGCGGATTGAATATGTACTGCCCGGCCTCAATCTCCCATATCTTTTTTGCGGTATGTTTCCAGGTGGTATCCTGTTTCAGCGCATGCCTGAAGCTTAGAAATAAACCATTTGTGTAGTATCGGTCCTGGCCTAGCGCTAAATAGGAATCGTTATCACTCCGAAATCCAAATTCATTCTTAAAATTGTTCCCCTGCGAGAAAATGCTATTTGAAATTGTTAAGAGTAATATGCAGGTAAATAACAGGTGTTTCATTATTAAACGAATAAACCGGCCATATCGGCCGGCTTATTTATTAAAGTTTTCAATTTAAAACATGAGTAACTGGTTCTTTGATATCTAAATCGATCGGATCCTTAACCTTTTCATTCGTTAAAGCCAGCTCTATGACCTCTTTCATTTCTTTTACGTAATGGAATCTTAAATCCTTGATGTAGTCTTCTTTAATTTCAAGAATATCTTTCTCATTAGACTTACTCAGAATAATTTCTTTGATATTCGCTCTTTTTGCTGCGAGAATTTTTTCCTTGATCCCTCCCACAGGCAAAACTTTCCCACGGAGGGTGATTTCACCCGTCATTGCCAGATGTTGTTTTACCCGGCGCTGAGTAAATGCGGACGTCAATGCGGTAAGCATCGTTATTCCTGCTGAAGGTCCATCTTTTGGTGTAGCGCCGGCCGGAACATGAACATGGACATCCCATAATTCGAACAATCGATTATCGATATTGAACTTTGAAGCATGGGCACGAAGGAATGCCATCGCAATTGCTGCAGATTCTTTCATCACATCGCCCAGGTTTCCGGTAATAGTTAATTTGCCTTTTCCGGGACTTAAGCTTGCTTCAATAAAGAGAATGTCTCCGCCAACTTGGGTCCACGCCAAACCTGTAACTACACCTGCCACTTCGTTTCCTTCGTAAAGGTCTTTGTCGAAAATAGGGGCCCCTAAAATCGTTTCTACATCGTTGTTATTTAAAGCTGGAGTGTAATCTTCTTCCATTGCAATTTTTGTAGCAATACCACGCACTACCGACCCTATCTTTTTTTCTAAACCACGCACACCCGATTCCCTGGTATAATCTTCGATGATTTTTTCAATAACCGAAGGTTTTAAGCCGACATTTTTTTTACTTAGGCCATGTTGTTCAAGTTGCTTAGGTAATAAATGTTGTTTCGCTATTTCTATCTTTTCTTCAATAGTATAACCATTCACCTCAATTATCTCCATCCGGTCGAGCAACGCTGGCTGAATATTGCTTAGAGAATTGGCTGTAGCAATAAACATCACGTTAGACAAGTCGTAATCAAGCTCAACATAATGATCGTAGAATGCGTTGTTTTGTTCGGGATCGAGCACTTCTAACAGTGCAGAAGATGGGTCGCCCCGAAAATCATTGCCCACTTTATCAATCTCATCCAGAACAAAAACTGCGTTCGATGCACCCGCTTTTTTCAAAGATTGGATAATTCGGCCCGGCATGGCTCCGATATAAGTTTTTCGATGACCACGAATTTCTGCTTCATCCCGGATTCCGCCTAAAGCCATTCTGACATATTTTCTTCCTAAAGCTTTTGCAATCGACTTACCCAGAGATGTTTTACCTACTCCCGGAGGGCCTGCCAGACAAAGAATTGGCGCTTTCATGTTGTTCCTCAACTTCAAAACAGCCAGGTATTCAATAATGCGTTTTTTTACTTTGTCGAGCCCAAAATGGTCTTTTTCAAGAATCCGCTGTGCACGTTTAAGGTCAAAATTGTCTTTCGTGAATTCATTCCACGGAAGATCTAACAACAATTCGAGGTAGTTCACCTGCACTGAGTATTCGGCGGCGGCAGGGTTCATTCTGGCCAGTTTATCCAGTTCTTTAGAAAAGTGATCGTTTACCTCTTTTGACCATTTCTTTTTTGCTCCCCGCTGTCTTAAATTATCCAATTCTAAATCGGGAGAATTTCCGCCCAATTCTTCCTGAATAGTTTTTAACTGCTGATTTAAGAAATAATCGCGTTGTTGTTTGTCCAGATCGGTTCTTACTTTTGTTTGAATCTGATTTCTCAGTTCAAGCATCTGAAGTTCTATAGTAAGATGTTCAAGCACCATTCTGGCACGATCGTGCAAATTCGCAACTTCTAACATTTGCTGCTTGACTGCAACGTCCGCATTCATATTAGACGAAATAAAGTTTATAAGAAACGATGTGCTTTCTATATTTTTTATCGCGATACCAGCTTCACTCGGGATATTAGGAGAGAGCTGAATAATCTGCATTGCAAGCTCTTTTACAGAGGCAACAACAGCTTTAAACTCTTTGTCTGTTTTGGGCTTAATCTCCTCAAACTTATTTATAGTTGCTTTGATATACGGTTCGCTTTGAACTTCTTCTCCTAATCTAAAACGCTGTTTACCCTGAATAATCACGGTCGTGCTTCCATCAGGCATTTGCAGCATTTTTATAATTAACGCAACAGTACCCACATCATTAAGTTGTTCGAAGGTCGGATCTTCAATGGCTACATCCCGTTGCGAAACAACACCTATCGTGCGATCCCCTTTATAAGCATCCTTAATAAGTTTAATAGATTTGTCTCTGCCAACTGTAATCGGAATGACTACTCCGGGAAACAATACGGTGTTGCGCAATGGCAGAATCGATAGTGTTTCAGGCGTTGCTTCATTGTTCATTTCCTCTTCGTCTTCCTGAGACATTAAGGGAAAGAACTCTGTATCTTCATTAATTATTGGTAATGTTTGATTAAAATCAAAGTTGCTCATGCATTTCCTTTCTCAACGTCAAATTGACAGTGAATCTTTTTTTGCTGGGTGAATATTCTGAATCCTCATAGTGTGCAATGCTTATGCCAATCAAATTAATTGTCTTTATTAAATAAAAAGAAGTTGTATAAAGCCTGTTAGAGATGTTTTAAACATCGTGTACTGAAGTTTTGCTGTTAAAACGTCAGGCTTAACAACAATTCTTTTTTAAACAAAGAAACAAAATAATTAACCTTGTGTATTAATACATTCTTCAATTCGTTGTAATAATATTAATTATGTACCGGAGAATCGAATTAGACTAATATTAAAATTTATGCGTTTCAGCAACAAGTCAACATACAAATATCAAATGAAAGTAATAACCTCTCTTTTTTCTTTAATGTTATTTTTTATAAGCTTTTCTAATGCACAGCAGAGTTCAGAATCAACTAATCCGCACGTGCGCCTGGGTCACAAAGCTGTTTTAGACGGAGATTTTAAAACTGCAGTGATTCAACTTGAGAAGTCTTTGCCTGCAGAAGCAAATAATGCTGACGTTTTATATATGCTGGCGTATTCTTATTATCATTCAGGTGATTTCCAAAAATCAATAAGCACATTCGGGAGGGTTATATCTCTGCGTCCGAATGATGTTTCGTCTTACTATTATCGTGGAAAGGCAAGGAACGTTTTAGGTGCTCAGATGAACAGTTCTTTAACACCTCTTGAGCGCGATAAAATACTGTCTGCCAGTATAAAAGACTATTCTAAAGCCATTGAACTAAATCCAGAGGATAAAAAGCTATACCAAAACAGAGCTATTGCGTATCGTGATTATGCTATTTTAAAAGGTCAAAAAAATCCGAAAGTTTATGATAAAGGGGCAGCATTAACCTCTTATAAATCGTGTATAAACGATTTTCAAAGAGTGCTTGACTCAAATCCTGGCAGAAAAGACATCATGGACGAATTGAAGAAAGCCAGGGTTTACATGACCAACCTCGAATAAAACATAAACTTCTTAACTTTGATTGACCCTATTGGTCAATCATTTTATGAAATCAGTTCGAAAGTTCGAAAACCTTCACATCTTTCTGTGGCTACTTAAAGACACCTGCTGGGTGATGGAATTAAAGGCCCTGGGTATGTTTATGATACTTCCTACCGTAGCTGTCGCGATGATGATCACTATTAAAACGCGAAAGGTAAATACAGAGCTGTTTCACAATCTTGCTGTTTGTTGTTGGATACTCGCCAATAGTATTTGGATGACGGGAGAGTTTTTTTTCGATGATACATTCCGACCTTATGCTACGGTATTCTTTATTATCGGATTGTCAATAATGAGCTACTATTATTTATTTCTACAGCACAAAGCTGTGAAATTACATGCTGAGAAGAGTTTGCAGAAAGAAGCGAGCGTTTCTGTTTTAGAATCTACCGGGTAAACCGTCTCGGAAACGGAACTCTTCCTCCAAAATCCTGTACCCAATAATAGTTTTGCATAGCTATCCCCACCTCCTTAAATGCAGGACTCATTATATTTTTACAGTGACCGGGACTATTTAACCAGCCTTGCATTACTTCTCTTATTGTTCTTTGGTTGAACGCAATGTTTTCCCCGATAGTGAAGCTTTGAAATCCTGAGTAAGTATAACCCGCGGCAGTTATGCGATCTTTAATTTTATCCCCATTTTTACTTACATGGCTAAAGTATCTATTCCTTGCCATGTCCTGAGCATGACCTAAAGCTGATAACTGTAATTGTGTATTCCATATTAACGGTTCAACAGGAGGCATGTATTTGTCTCCGCATTTGCAACCTTCAGCTCGTGCCTTGTTGATTTGTTTAAGAAACTCTTTCTCGAAATCCACCACATTATTAAAAGAGCTTCTGCTGGTAGATTTAATCGCTGCAGTAGTTTTGACGGCAGATGTTTGAGGTTTTTCGGCGGCACAAGATGTACCTATTAAAAGTGCCAGTGATCCTAAAAATATATTCTTCATAATACCCTTTCATCAATGAAACGTAGCTATAAAGCATTTATTGGATTACCTGCTAAAACGAGCGGATATTGCGAATTGATTTTCTCCAATTACCTGAACATTTTGCTTTTTATTTATAGTATAAAGCGAGTCCGGATAATAACTTAATTTTTCGGTTGAGGTATAAAGGAGATTTGATGTTTTATTGAAAATAATGATTTGATCAATTTGTCCTTTTTCAGAATGATGGATCTTTATTTTTCTAGTCTTTAGATCACTATCAGTAGAAATATACTCCACAGAAGATCCATTTTTTCTAACTATGTAGCTGTTGTTCCAGGCGGGCTTATTAATGTCAGATTCAGTGAAAAGTTCTAATTCTGATTTCCAGTCTGGTATGTTTACCCATTTTTTTTCGACCTGAGAGTTTTGGGAGACTGTTTTGTAAATTGCAGGGTTTTGCTTTTGAAGTCTTAGTGCTTCTTTTTCAAAATAGCCACGAATATCAAAGTATTTACCCGGTATGTTCTTCGAGTCTTCCTTTGCGCCGCAGGCACCAAGGAAGACTAAAAGAATAAATGCAAATGAATGCTTCATATAACTAAACCAGGATATTTCCGGTCATACTTTCGGGTATTGGCACATCTAGAATTTTTAGAACAGTTGGACCGATATCGCCAAGCTTGCCATTCCTTATGTTTTTATAGTCTTTATCAATTAAGATGCACGGGACGAGGTTGGTTGTATGCGCTGTATTTGGCGATCCGTCTTCATTGATCATGAAATCAGCATTCCCGTGGTCGGCAATGATAATGAATGAATAGCCGTTTTTTAGTCCGCATTCCACAACCGTCTGCAAACAACTATCAACTGTTTCAACAGCTTTAACTACGGCCTCAAAAACGCCCGTATGGCCTACCATATCTGGATTGGCGAAGTTCAGGCAAACAAAATCGGGTTTGTTTGTGTCAAAATCTTCGCAAATAGCATCCCTGATGCCTTTTGCGCTCATTTCCGGCTGTAAATCATAGGTTGCCACCTTCGGTGACGGCACGAGCAAGCGTCGTTCGCCTACAAATTCTTTTTCCCTGCCTCCTGAAAAGAAAAATGTAACATGGGGATACTTTTCGGTCTCAGCTATTCTCACTTGAGTCTTACCGTGTCTTTCTAAAACCTCTCCAAGTGTTTCAGTCAGATCGTCTTTAGTAAATACAACTTTCACATTTTTAAATGTTTCGTCGTAAGTGGTCATAGTAATGTATTTTAGGCTTAAAGGCTCCATTTGATACTCTGGAAAAGCCTTTTGAGTAAGCGCCTGAGTTATTTCACGACCACGATCTGTTCGGAAGTTGAAGCAGATCACAACATCGTCAGGCTGTATAATTGCCAGAGCTTGATTATTTGAATTTACCTTTACGATAGGATTCATAAACTCATCAGTTATACCCTGATTGTATTGTTCCTTTATGGTTGAAAGCAGGTCAGTTGATTTAGCGCCGATGGCATTAACCATCACATCATATGCTTGTTTAACTCTTTCCCATCTGTTATCTCTATCCATGGCATAATAGCGGCCAACCAAAGAAGCGATTTTAACTGGAGAATTAGCCAGGTAGCCTTCAAGGTCACTGATGTAGTTTATCCCTGAGTTTGGATCGGTATCTCTGCCATCAAGAAAGCCATGAATAAAAACTTTATCCAGGTTATAGCTTGTTGCAGCATCACATAATCCTCTAAGGTGTTTTGTATGAGAATGAACTCCCCCATCAGATACTAATCCGATGAAGTGAACTTGCTTATTTTCTTTTTTAGCGTATTCAAAAGCTTCTTTTAAAATCGGATTGGACACTAATTCGCCATCTTCGACAGCTTTGTGAATTCGGCCCAGCTCCTGGTAAACCACACGTCCTGCACCCAGATTCATATGTCCAACCTCCGAATTTCCCATTTGTCCTTCAGGTAATCCAACAGCCATACCCGAAGCTTCGAGTGTAGAGTTAGGATAGTCTGCAATCAGTTTATCAAAAAAAGGTGTATTCGCTGCAACGATGGCGTTAGACTTGTCGGTTTTACCATATCCCCAGCCATCAAGAATAATAAGTGCTAATTTTTTATTTTCCACGGTGCAAACTTACATAAAATTGAGGTTTTGGGTTTGACTAAAAACAAATTCTAAATTGATATCGATCTTTT
Source organism: uncultured Sphingobacteriaceae bacterium (assembly GCA_946887045.1). The sequence continues at coordinate 58,524 of CAMPKC010000008.1, forward strand.
ATTATTTGTGGCGTATTCTGAAAGAGATCCACAAGTCTGGTATTAGCTTATTGCTGGGATTAAATATTTCCAAAACGAACAAATCTACAATCCCGGTGTATTTCTTATTTTTGCGCCAATGATTATGGAAATCGACAAAGAACAACTACATAAATTTATTGCTGATGCACTTAGTGAAGATATTGGAGAGGGCGACCATACGTCTTTGGCAACAATTCCGAAAGGTCAGCAAGGAAGTGCAAAACTTCTTATTAAAGAGTCGGGTGTTATCGCCGGCGTGGAAGTAGCCCTGGAAATATTTAGACAAGTTGATCCGGATTTGCATATTGAAGTCCTGATTAATGACGGAGCGGACGTTACGTCAGGTGACATTGTACTCAGTGTCACGGGGAGCAGTCACTCTATTTTAACAGCCGAGCGCCTGGTTTTAAATACAATGCAGCGCATGAGCGGGATAGCTTCGACTACAAGGCGCATTACTGATTTGTTAAAAGATACTAAGACGAAAGTGCTTGATACCCGCAAGACTACTCCGAATATGCGTTTTCTTGAAAAACTTGCTGTGAAAATAGGAGGAGGGGTGAATCATCGTTTCGGTCTGTACGATATGATTCTGATTAAAGACAATCATGTTGATTATGCAGGAGGAATCTCGCAGGCGTTAAACGCTGCCAAAAAATATATTGAAGAGAATCAAAAGAATATTCAGGTAGAAATTGAGGTGCGGAATCTTGACGAATTAGCCGATGTAATTGCATGCGGAGAGGTAGACAGAATATTACTTGATAATTTCAATTTCGAGACATTGAGGGCTGCCGTAAAGCTGGTTGACGGACGATTTATTACAGAAGCCTCTGGAGGTATAACTGAAGAAAATGTTTTAGAATACGCCCGTTGTGGGGTCGACTTCGTTTCTATGGGTGCATTAACCCATTCGGTTAAAAGTCTGGACATGAGCTTGAAAGCTGTTAAAAACTAAATTAAGGAGAGTTTTGCATGAATTTGGCATTGCTTTTTTTTAATATTGTAACCTGAATGATTTCGATTTATTCTCTTTCTGCACTTGTTGCAGCTTATTTGTTTGGATCAATACCGACAGCAGTGTGGATAGGGCAGGCCTTCTATGGTATTGACGTACGTGAATATGGAAGTGGTAATGCGGGAGCTACTAATACATTTCGGGTGCTCGGAAAAAAGGCCGGAATCGCAGTTATGATTTTGGACATCCTTAAAGGATGGACAGCAACGAACCTCGCGTATTTGATAGGAATTTCTGTCACTGGTCCTCAGCATTCCGTACAATTTGTCAACTATCAACTGGCTTTAGGCATCATCGCTGTAATGGGACACTTATTTCCTGTTTTTGCAGGGTTTAGAGGTGGAAAAGGAATTGCGACCTTATTTGGAATGATACTGGCCGTTCATACTATGGCCGCCCTGGTGTGCGTAGGCGTCTTTATTGCGGTATTACTGATTTCCAAATATGTATCCTTAAGCTCTATTTCCGCAGGGTTTTCATTCCCTTTAAGCGTGATTTTCTTGTTCCATTCACCGTTACGATCTATAGTTGTTTACGGAATGTGTATTTGTATTCTGATCCTGGTAACTCATCAAAAAAACATTGAACGCCTGTTAAAAGGTAAAGAATCCAAGGTGAATTTTTTCAAAAAGAAATAGCTGGAATAATATTTGCGTTATGTGTTAAACACATATTATAATATTATGAAAAGTTTAAAAATAATTGGCAGCATTGTTTTAATAACAATAATGGCTGCTTGCTCAACAGTTCCTTTAACCGGCCGACGACAACTTAGTCTGGCTAATTCAGAAGCCATCCAACAGGAGGCAGCTCAGGCTTACCGACAATTCTTAAGTGATCCTAAAGTTACAGTAGTCCGGAGTGGTTCAGAATTGACACGTGTCAGAACCGTCGGAAACAGAATCGCCCGTGCTGTAGAAACTTACCTCAATCAAAATGGTTATGCGGGCAAATATAATTTACAATGGGAGTTTAACCTTATCCAAAGTAAGGATATCAATGCCTGGGCTATGCCTGGAGGTAAAGTTGCTGTTTATACCGGATTAATACCTGTTGCACAAACAGATGCCGGTTTAGCAACCGTAATGGGACATGAGATTGCTCATGCAATCGCCAGACATGCCGAAGAACGTTACTCGCAAATGATGGGGGCTCAGGCACTCGGTGGTGTGGTTGGTGCGGCAACGGGAGGTTCTCAGGCTATCGGTCAATTGTATGGTATCGGTGGTCAGTTAGCTTTACTTAAATATGGCCGTTCTCAGGAAACCGAAGCGGACAGACTTGGCTTAGTTTTCATGGCTATGGCAGGATACAGTCCGGATAATGCCCTTTCATTTTGGAGAAGAATGGCTTCAGCGAAAGAAGGTAATGGTACCCCGCCTGAATTCTTAAGTACACACCCCAGCGATGAAACCCGTATTGCACAAATACAGAAACATTTGCCTGAGGCGAGGAAATATTACCGAAAATAAAATTTAGGGCACAAACATGATATGCCTGGAGGGTCAGATTTTCTGTTCTTTTCAGGTATATTTTTTACAGTCGTTACAGTCGTTTAGTTATTTGAGAGGACTCGTCTAATGGCTTCGGCTTTAACAAGACATTCTTCGTACTCTTTATCAGGAGCGGAAGCAAAAGTGATTGCGCTACCCACCTGGAATGACAGATACTTTTCCGCTGAATTGTATAAAAGAGTTCTGATAACCACATTGAAGTCAAAGTCGCCATCGGGAGCAAAATAGCCTATTGCCCCAGAAAATACCCCTCGCTTCGTTCGTTCGTATTTTTCGATCAGATCCATTGCTGAAATTTTAGGAGCACCGGTCATTGAACCCATAGGAAAAACAGATTTTATAATTTCAGAATTATTCATCTCAGGATCAACGCTGCAGATCACGGTTGAAATCATTTGATGTACCTGTTCAAACGAATAGATACCAAAGAGTTCTTCAACTTCTACCGTTCCGGGTACTGCACATTTTGTCAGGTCATTTCGAACAAGATCTACGATCATCACATTTTCTGATTGTTCTTTGATATTGTTTTTTAATGATTGTTTTAATTGCTCATCTTCGACAGAGTTAAGGCCCCTTTTTATTGTTCCTTTTATTGGCTGGGATATCAGCTTGTTTTTCCGTTTGCTTAGAAAGCGTTCGGGCGTAGCACTTATAATATACTTGTCCTGATGCTTGAAGAATGACGCAAAAGGAGTGGGTGAGATCCGATTAAGAGTTTCGAAGGCACTTAAGGGATTGATGTTGCAGTTTTCAGAATAGAATTCCTGACAAAAATTTATTTCATAAATATTTCCTCGACGGATATGCTCTTGCAGTTCTGAGACCGTCTTTTTGTACTCATCAGAGGAGAACCGGCTTTGTATACGTCCCTGAAATGTAAACTTCAATTCATCGGGTTGAGTGTTCTCTATTTCTTTATAGATTCTTTCCTGGTCAGAAGAATAGATATTTACTTTCCCTTGTTTGATAAGAATCAAATGCAAAGGCTTGAAAAAAAATAGTTCCGGGAAATTAAGATGATCTGGATTAGATGAACTTAATGTTTCCGTTTCATTCTTCAGATCGTAACCGAGAAAGCCGAGAAGCCAGTCTTTATTGTTTTCTAAAACCAGACCAAGTTTTGTAAATGCTGAGCCAGAATTTTCTTTTAGTTCAAGCGTCGCCCCTGCTGCAATTAATACATCAAAGGCAGAATATGGATCTGTGTATTCGTTAGAGTCAAAATAACAGGCTGTCTCAAAAGAGGCAGCCCATTGTAATGCTTTTTGTTTGAAAAGATTTAGATCTTCCGGGATATGAGTTTCCATGCCGGAAAAAATATTTTTTAATATAGAATTAGCGTTTGAACCCGGTCGGGGCCTACAGAAAGATATTTTACGGGTACTCCAACTTCTGATTCCAGATATTTAACGTAAGCCATTAGCCTTTCAGGGATCTCTGCAATAGTTTTAATACCTGTTAGATCCTCGTTCCAGCCATCGATTTCCTTAAAAACAGGTTTTGGCTCAATTGAACAAATATCATAGGGCATATAATCTATTGTTTCACCATTATATTCATAATGAGTGCACGCGTAAATCTTATCAAAGCCACTTAATACATCAGCTTTTGTCATAACCAACTCGGTAACTCCGTTAAGCATGATAGCGTATTTAAGAGCAGGAAGGTCAATCCATCCGCAACGGCGAGGACGACCAGTAGTAGCTCCGAATTCATGGCCGGTTTTACGAAGTTCTTCGCCGGTTTCATCATGTAGTTCAGTCGGGAAGGGACCGCCGCCAACACGGGTACAATAAGCTTTAAAAATACCTATAACCGAACCGATTTTAGCCGGGGCAATACCCAAACCGGTGCAAGCGCCGGCAGCTGTAGTATTAGAAGAGGTAACAAAAGGATACGATCCGAAATCTACATCGAGCATAGCACCCTGGGCACCTTCGGCTAATACACTTTTACCCATATTCAGGTATTGATTTACATAGTGCTCGCTATCAACCTGAGGGATATTTTTCAGATACTCTATTGCTTCAAAAAACGCCGTTTCCTTTTCTGAAAAATCAGGAATTTCGCCGTAGTGTGAAAGAATAGATTTATGCTTATTTACCAGTTTATTATATTTTTCTTTGAAATCGGGTAACATGGTATCACCAACTCTGACACCGTTACGGCCGGTTTTGTCCATATAGGTCGGTCCGATACCTTTTAAAGTAGAACCGATTTTGCCATCGCCCATTTTGCTTTCCGAAGCAGCATCAAGCAATTGGTGTGTAGGAAGAATCAGGTGAGCTTTACGTGCGATAACTAGTTTTTTAGCTGCTACCGGGTCAAATCCACTTTTCTTAAGATTTTCAAGTTCCCGTTTAAGGATAATTGGATCAATGACTACACCATTACCGATCAGGTTCATGGTTTTTTCATTGAAAATTCCCGAAGGAATGGTATTTAGAACATATTTCTGATTATCAAATTCAAGAGTATGGCCAGCGTTCGGGCCTCCTTGAAAGCGTGCAATTAAATCATATTTCGGACCTAGAACATCAACAATTTTTCCTTTTCCTTCATCGCCCCATTGGAGGCCTAAGAGTACATCAACAGCCATTTAAATTATTTTGGAATTAATTTTTTGAATAAGATTCACAGAAACCTTCTTTTAATTTAGTACAGTTGCCGTAAAGATTTAATGAGTGGTGCTTGATGTCAAATTTAAGCAAATCACCCATCATGGATTGGATCTGGCCAATTCGGGGATCGCAAAACTCAACAACTTTACCACAGTCGATGCAAATAATATGGTCATGTTGCTTGTATCCATATGATTTTTCAAACTGAGCCATATTCTTACCAAACTGGTGCTTGGTAACTAAATCACAAGAGACCAACAGCTCTAATGTGTTGTAAACGGTCGCCCTGCTCACACGATACTTTTTATTTTTCATGTGAATGTAAAGTGATTCTACATCGAAATGGTCGCTACGAGAATATATTTCTTCCAGTATAGCAAAACGTTCGGGCGTCTTTCTTAAGTTTTTATTTTCGAGGTACGCCTCAAAAATTTTTTTTACAAGTGCTATAGTTTCTTGTGCAGGCATAGTTTGCTTTAACAGCGCTCAAATTTATCCAAAAAAATAAGAATCTTAAAAGTTTTATGAAGCCAAGTCAATATTTTGGTGTTCCGAGTCAAATCGGGTCACGGCTGTTACACCTTTTACCTGTCTGAGTTTTTTAATCAGATTGTCCAAATGTTGCGTATCGTTTACATAAACCATTATTGAGCCTTCAAAAATCCCTTCATTGCTATCTACAGTAATAGAGCGCATGTTAACTTTAAAATCGTTAGAAATTACTGTAGTTAGTTTGTTAATCAGTCCCACATCATCAATTCCGGTGATACGTAATCCGGTTAAAAAGGCAAGTTCTTTCTGTGATGTCCATTTAGCTTTTACTATTCTGTATCCATAATTCGCCATTAGTTTGGCAGCATTCGGGCAGTTTGTGCGATGGATTTTAATGCCGTCATTTATGGTAATAAACCCAAATACATCATCTCCCGGAATTGGGTTACAGCAAGTAGAAAGCTTATAGTCAATTTTTTGTAAGTCTTCGCCGATAAGTAACGTATTGCTATCCTTTGATTTAACCTTGTTAATGATTCCCTCAATCTGGTGTGCTTCGATTTTTTCCGGCGAGCGTTGTTCAATCGTTTTTTCGGAAGTTTGAAATTGCTTCAGATCTTTTAAATCAATTACGCCGGTGGCAACATTAAAAAACAGGTCTAATGGTGAGGGATATTTGAAATAATAAGTGATTTTATTTATGTTATCGGTGTTGTAAGTTATTTTAAGTGATTTAAGTTTTCGTTCAAGAATCTCTTTGCCTTCGTCTGCAATCCTGCGTTTCTCTTCTTTAAGGCTCGATTTTATTTTTGATTTTGCCTTTGCGGTAACTACAAAATTTAACCAGTCTTCTTTAGGAGTTTGCTTGCTGGATGTGATGATCTCAACCTGATCCCCGTTTTGAAGCTTATGAGAAAGCGGGACAAGTTTATGATTTACTTTTGCCCCTATACATCGGGCTCCAATGTCGGAGTGAATATCGAACGCAAAATCGAGTGCGGTTGCTTCCGCAGGAAGCTGTTTTAATGCGCCTTTTGGTGTGAAAATAAAAATCTCGTCCGAAAAAAGATTCATTTTAAAGTCGTCGAGAAAGTCGAGCGCATTCGATTCAGGATTGCTTAAAAGCTCGCGAACTTTTTGGATCCATAAATCCAAACCACTATCAGAAGAGGATTCTTTATATTTCCAGTGAGCTGCAAATCCTTTCTCGGCAATTTCATTCATTCGGGTTGTTCTGATCTGAACTTCTACCCATTGCCCCTTCGGGCCCATCACTGTAGTGTGCAAGGACTCGTACCCATTGGCTCGGGGGGAAGAAATCCAGTCGCGCAATCTGTCGGGATTGGGGCGGTATAAGTCAGTTACAATCGAATAGGCTTTCCAGCAATCTGCTTTCTCAGTCTCCGGTTTGCTGTCTAAAATTATCCTGATGGCAAAGAGGTCGTACACTTCTTCAAACGGAATGCCTTTAGTGCGCATTTTATTCCAAATAGAATGAATGGATTTTGGACGCCCATACACTTCTGCCGACAATCCCTGTTCCTCGAGAATTTCCTTTATCGGTTCAACGAATGCCTTGACATATTGCTCGCGTTCTGCTTTTTTCTCATTAAGCTTTTTAGCGATAAATTTATAGGTCTCGGATTCCATGTATTTCATGGAAAGATCTTCTAACTCGGATTTCATCGCATATAAACCAAGGCGATGAGCCAGAGGAGCATAGAGATAAATGGTCTCGGAGGAGATTTTCATCTGCTTATCCCTAGGCATAAAATCCATCGTCCGCATATTATGCAAACGGTCGGCAAGCTTAATCAAAATTACCCTGACATCGTCTGCCAGTGTAAGGAGCATTTTTCGGAAGTTTTCTGCCTGTAAGGAGCTGTTTGTGTCAAAAACTCCTGATATTTTCGTTAGCCCGTCAATTATTTTAGCTACTTTCTTACCAAATTCTCTCTCAATATCTTCCAGGGTAATGGCGGTATCCTCAACAACATCATGCAATAAAGCACAAACGATTGAAGTGGTGCCTAAGCCAATTTCTTCCGCTGCAATTTGAGCTACGGCAATCGGATGATAAATATAAGGCTCGCCAGATTTACGGCGCATATCTTTATGGCTGTCTAAGGCCATATCGAACGCTTGCCTTATTAAGCGCTTGTCACCTCTTTGTAAAGTAGATTTACAAGCCTTAAGCAGGGCGCGGTATCGTTTAAGTATTTCCGCTTTCTCGGCTTCCAGATCAATTACTAACTCATTCATACTCAAATCCGAAACGTTCTGTCAAAATTTTGTCCTCTTTAATACTTATTGGGTTACTATTTCGTATATTGGATATTAAATATAAACGAAATATGGTGTATTTTTGTGCACTCCCTAAAGTATGAAAATTTTTAGTCTTGCCTTTTTTTTATGTGTATTATTCAATTATTCTTATGCACAAGAGAATAATTCAGGAATGGTGCAAGGTAAGAATGATACTATAAAAGTATATGCTACCCGCGATATTGATGGAACAATGATCCCTTGGATCCCCCTTGCTGATGTTACGATTAAAACCACCAGAATATTTCGAACTCCGGAGGCAAGATTTCAATACGACCGCTTAAGGTATAATGTTCTTAAAGTTTTGCCGTATGCTAAGTTTGCCCGCAATAGATATACCAAACTTAATCAAGATCTGGCAGTAACGACAAATAAGCGTGAACAACGGTTACTTGTTAAGGCTTGCGACAAAGAAATAAAGGATATGTTCAACCGGGAGGTTAAAAACATGTCAATTTATCAGGGAGAGATACTTATTAAACTGATTGACCGTGAGACAGGTAAGAGTACTTACGATCTGGTCAGGGAACTTAGAGGCGGCGTTACCGCCTTTCTTTACCAGTCGATCGCCAGGGTGTCTGGTCATAATTTAAAGCATCAGTACAATGCTCAGGAAGAGCGTGATATTGAAGCAATAATTCAAACAGCAGGTTATAATTAATTTGTTGCCTGTTTCTTCCGATGAATCAACTATCCCCTTATTAAATTTATTGAATGAAGATAGATATTTTAGCTTTCGCAGCGCATCCTGATGACGCAGAATTAAGTTGTTCTGGCACATTGTTAAAACACAAGTCACAAGGCAAAAGAGTTGGTATTATCGATCTAACCAGGGGTGAATTGGGGTCGAGGGGCACGGCAGAGACCAGAGACCTGGAGGCAAAAGATGCAGCGACGATTTTAAAATTAGATGTTCGCGAAAATTTAAAAATGCGTGATGGATTCTTCCTGAATGATGAAGATCATCGCTTGCAGATCATTAAAAAGATAAGACAATATCAGCCAGAAATAATTCTTATAAATGCGGTCCATGATCGCCATCCGGATCATGGGAAGGGAGGTCTTTTATTAAATGACGCTGCTTTTCTGTCGGGTTTACCTAAAATTATAACCGAATTAGATGGACAGCAACAAGTGGCCTGGAGACCTAAGCTTGTTTTGCAATATATTCAGGATGCATACATTAAGCCAGATATCTTGATTGATATATCGGACTTCTGGGAATTAAAAATGGCATCTATAAAAGCTTTTAAAACTCAGTTTTATAATCCTGAAGCTGATGAAGAACACGAGACTTACATTTCCAATCCGAACTTTGTTAAAGTAATTGAAGCCCGGGCCAGGGAATTTGGCAAGGCAATCGGAGCTACCTTTGCCGAAGGGTTTACCTCAACAAAGCTTCTTGGAGTGGACAATCTATTTCAACTTAGATAATTATAAAAAGCGCAGTATCCGATCCATAACTTCGATCCCCGCATCAATATGCTCCCGTTTCATAATGAGTGCAGGTCTAAAGCGGATGGAAATATTGCCACAGCCAAGAAACAATACACTATTATCGAATCCGTTCGATATAAATTTATCACGCATTGTTTTATCTGGAAAGTCAAAGGCGGTTAGCAAACCCAATCCTCGCACATTAGACATTACAGGGTATTTCTCTGAGAGATCTTTTAAGCAGGTTTGTAGGTATCTTCCCGTGGTTGCTGCATTGTCGACTAAGTTATCTTCGTTAATTATCTGAAGGATTTTTGAGGCCCTTACCATGTCGGTAAGGTTTCCACCCCAGGTTGAGTTTAACCGTGATGGTACATTAAACACATTGGTTTCAATCTCGTCTACTTTTTTACCTGCGAGAATGCCGCAGACTTGCATCTTTTTTCCAAAAGCAAGTATATCAGGGCGGGCATTTTCACCGAAATGTTCGTGACACCAAAATTTTCCCGACAAGCCAACTCCCGTTTGAACCTCATCGTAAATCAGGAAACATTCGTTTTCATCTGCCAGAACCTTTAGCTGTTCCAGGAATTCTTTTCTGACATGGTTATCGCCTCCTTCTGCTTGAACGGGTTCAATAATTATAGCGCAGATATCATCCTTATTTTCAGCAAAGGCTGATTTGATTTGCTCAATTGAAAAAGCTTCGCGATGTAAAAGATCCTGATAGCATTCATCAGTTATTGGGAAATGAATAGTAGGTAACTTTACTCTGGGCCAGTCAAATCTGGCATACCACTTCGTCTTATCGGGATGGGTGTTGGTTAAACTCATTGTATAACCTGTACGTCCGTGAAAAGCATTCTCAAAATGAATTACCTTGAAACCGCGTTCTTCGGTATAGCCTTTTTTGAAGTTTTTCTGAACTTTCCAGTCCATTGCTGTTTTCAGAGCATTTTCGATTGCCAAACCACCCCCGGCGATAAAAAAAGCATGAGGTAGATAATCAGGAATTGCAATTTTGGAAAACGTATCTAAAAACTCAGCGTATTGCTGGGTGTATATGTCTGAGTTTGAGGGATTACTTATCGCCGCTAAAAGTAAGTTTTTTTTAAATTCTTCATCCTCAAGCATCTTTGGATGATTATAACCCAAAGGTACAGAAGCAAAACAAGTGAAGAAATCGAGCATGTTTCTCTTATGCTTCGAATCGTACATATATACACCTTCACTTTTCTCCATGTCAAAGGTTAGGTCGTACCCATCAGCAAGAATGTGTTTCGATAACACATCACGCACATTTTCGGGTGCTACAGATAATTTATACATACCGAATTGTTTTGTCAAAAATACTAAATATGGAGCGTAATCTGGAAGATTTAGGCGTTTGTCGGATTAGAGTCTTTGTTGAATTTATCTTTCATTCCCAGTAAACCGAATAGGCCCCCGGTGTGGACTGCCATAATTTTGGAACCTTGGGAAAAATGGTCCTTTCTGGCGAGATCGAAAATTGCGAACATCATTTTTCCAGTATACACAGGATCGAGGATTATACCCGTAGTTGATGCAAAATTGCTGATGAAATTAATAAGTGCGGGCTGAGTTTTCGCATAGCCACCAAAATGATAGTCTTGGTGGAACTCATAGTTTGTAGCATTTAGAAGTAATTTGTCTATTTCTTTTTTGAGAAACTCTCCTTTTAAAACCGGTATTGCATGAAAAAGAGTGGAAGCCTTGATTGTAGTCAAACCGTTAATAATACCGGCAGCAGTTGTTCCAGTTCCACAAGCGCAAAATATATGCTGATACTCTCGCTCCAGCTCAAGTACCAATTCTGCACATCCTTTTGCAGCTTCCTCGCTGCAGCCGCCTTCGTCAATATAGAAAGCGGCTGGGTCATTCTTGAAATGCCTATCAAAGTAGTTCTGCTTTTCGCGATAGCTTTCCCTGTCTGCAAACAACAAGTTCATGCCAAACATTCTGCAAAACAGTAAAGTCTCGGTATTTATATCTTCTCCGCGTACAATGCCTGTGCTTTTTAAACCGAATTTTGCAGCGGCGCAGGCGGTTGCCAGTAAATGGTTAGACCACACGCCTCCGAAGGTGACCAGGTGCATTTTGCCCTCGGATTCAGCTTTTTGCAGTAAATATTTTAACTTCCGCCACTTGTTTCCTGAAATAAAGGGATGAATAAGGTCGTCTCTTTTAAGGTATACTCTGATCCCTTTTTCAGGGAAAAGCGGATGATGTATTTCTTCTTCTGGGCTGTGGAATTCGAGATTTATCATTAGAAATAAAAATAAAAAAGCTCCGAACCGGAGCTTTTAACTTGTATTTTTAAAACGCTTATTTTCCTATTCCAAGGCCAATACCGGCGTTGAATGAATTGTATTCTGAAGCAGAATATGATGCGTAAAATCTGATGACTGCCAGGTTTAACTGGAAACCAATATCGCTTCTAAAGCTGTTAAAGTTTTTCTTATCAAGTGAAACAGGGTCGGTAATAGTGCTGTAAACAGGCATATTTGTTATCGGAACCGAACCGGTAATCACTCTATAATCTCCTTTTAAACCACCTGAAGTTTTTGAAGTATTATACCCTAAAGCAATAAAAGGTGTGAACACTAATAACTTTTTCGATAAGATCATTTGAGTATTTAGACCCGATATTTTTGCTTCAATTTTTTGATTGTCTTCTACTGCGACTCCGTCAGGAGAATCATAATCGAGATTCTTGTTATAAGAGAATTGAGTATAACCCAGGGCCAGCGCCAAATCAAAAGGTAATAATTTGCCAGCGGTCTTCCCGGCGATAAGTGGTAATAATTCAACTTTTACTCCTCCGCCAAGCATATTAATAGAGCCAACATCTCCCATTTTGATCTCTGGAATAGCTCTTAAGCTCACATCAATGCCTTTTATTAGACCAACGGTTGCCTGTAATTGAGGGGCGGGAATTAGAGGAATGTTTGCGCCTTGCGGAAGATTGAACTCTTTCACTTTGTTACTGCCGTTGTAAATTTCGACAATTGGTCCATTGGTTTTATCGCCTGCTGCGGTTGGTGATAAAGTGCTTTGACCAGCTTTAAGTCTTACCGAGTTTGATAGCCCCAAGCCTGTTACATCAAACATTTCATCTTTTTGAGGTACAATGGCTCCGGTAACGCCTACGCGTAAATCAAATCTCCCAAGATTTTTTGAATGGGCGGAATTTGTCCATCCGGAATTCAGTCCAATTCCAAAGCCTTTAAATATGGGACTTAAATAAGCATTTGCTAGTTTAGTTGCATCCGGACCAACTTGGGCCAATTCGGCAACTCCATTTTGTGCAGACACTGCATGAGAAAAGACTACACCACCTACCAGTAGTGAAATCTTGATAAGTTGTTTTTTGTTCAATTTGATGCGTTTAGTGTTTAAAATATATTTCCCGAATCAAAAATGGGAAAAAATTTAAGAACACTTTCATATTATTCATGAACTTCTTCATACACCAATCGTGAATAATTAAATACAAATGAATTAAGAATATGTTTCTCTGACTCGAATTAACTTTCAAAGTTTAATTTTGCAGAATGGCTGAAGAACTGGAGTTAATAGAACAGGAAGAGCAAGATCTATTTGAGCATTTAAGAATTGTTGTTGATAAAGGGCAGTCGCTGATAAGAATTGATAAGTTTTTAATGCTTAGGGTCGAGAATGCTTCAAGAAACAGAATTCAAAATGCGATTGAAGCCGGAAATGTTCTTGTTAATGAAAAACAGGTTAAATCGAGTTATAAGGTTAAGCCTGGCGACGTGATTTCTATCGTGTTGCCCCATCCGCCGCGTGATACCGAGGTTTACCCGGAAGATATCCCAATTGATATTATTTACGAGGATAACGATGTGCTGGTGGTAAACAAGCCTGCAGGAATGGTGGTACACCCCGGTTACAATAATTATAATGGTACGCTCGTGAATGCTTTAGTTTTTCATTTTCAGCAGCTTCCTCAGCTTCCGGGAAATGATGGCAGACCTGGTTTAGTTCACAGGATCGATAAAGACACCTCAGGCCTGTTATTGATTAGCAGGAATGAATTTGCCATGACCTATCTGGCGAAGCAATTTTTTGATCATACAATCGCAAGGAAATATATTGCCTTGGTTTGGGGCGATTTAGCTGAAGATGGTACAGTAACCGGGTATATTGGCAGAAGTTTGCGCGATCGGAAAATAATGGATATTTATGATGAGGAGTCAAGAGGAAAATGGTCTGTAACTCATTATAAAGTCCTGGAGCGATTTAATTATGTTACATTAATTGAATGTCAGCTAGAGACTGGTCGCACACATCAGATACGTGCACACATGCAACATATCGGACATCCGTTGTTTAGTGACTCGTCTTATGGCGGAGACAAAATTATTAAAGGTACGGTGTTTAGCAAGTATAAGCAGTTTGTTGAGAACTGTTTTGAAATTATGCCAAGACAGGCATTGCATGCCAGGTCTCTGGGATTCGAACACCCGGTAACTAAGCATCGCATGTATTTCGAATCAGATTTACCTGCTGATTTTCAGGCGGTGCTGGAAAAATGGCGAAATTATGTTTCAAACACTAAAGCAGATTAAACAATTTGGGGTTGTACCTGAGAATATTTTATCAAGTTTATGAACTTCATTAATTATAACGGAGAGATCGTTCCAGCGGTGCAACCGGTTCTTACCATTGCAAACCGTGCCTTCAGATATGGCGATGGTTTGTTTGAATCTATGCGTTATTTAAAAGGGAAGCTCAGGTTTCCCGAACTTCATGCCGAACGTTTGCAAAAAGGGATGCGAGCATTGAAACTCGATGGATACTCAAAGCTGGATGCCCGGTTTTTAATTAACAAAGTTGAAGAGTTGGTTAAGAGAAATAACCTCGGACAAAACGCACGTGTACGATTAACGGTCTATAGGGACGCCGAGGGCTTATATAGTCCTGCCGGAAATCAATTTGGATATGCCATTGAAATGAGTAAGTCGGATGAAGGTTCGTATATCAACCAAGCCAAAGGACTGATAGTGGATGTTTTTGATGAAGTTACCAAGCCAATAAATATTTTGGCAAACCATAAAACATGTAATTCTCTGGTATATGTAATGGCCGGCATTCACCGTAAGGAGAACTCTCTGGATGAAGTTTTTATTCTGAATAGCAGTGGTTTTTTATGCGAAGCAATGAGTGCAAACGTTTTTGTGGTTTTTAAAAAGAAAATTTATACACCCGCTTTAACAGAAGGATGCATTGCAGGGGTAATGCGTGCCGTTGTTATGAAACTTGCCGCTGAAATTAAAATGGAGGTCATCGAAGCCCAAATAAACCCCGATATTTTAAATGAGGCGGAAGAAGTATTCCTTACGAATGCTTCGCGAGGTATACAATGGGTTATGGGCTTTAACAGTAAGCGGTACTTCAACGAGGTATCAAAGGAGTTGCTCGACCGATTGAATGCTTCTGTTGTGTGATTTGCACCTGTTAAGATCTAAATCCTCTCAGAAACTCCTCCACGCTCATGCGCTTTTTACCTTCCAGCTGAATATCTTTTACGCATATAAATCCGTCCAGGCATGCAAATCGGAGGTATGTTTTTTCGTCGCTTAAAAATCCACCCGGCTGTATCCCAGGCTCCTTATCCAATAGTTCAGCAGAATAGATTTTTAACTTTTTATCTTTAAACGTTGTAAAGGCCGCCGGATAGGGGCTAAGACCACGTATATGATTGTAAACCTTTTTTGCGGGCTGATTCCAGTTGATTACACAATCTTCTTTAAAAATTTTCGGAGCATGGGGCAGTTCAGCCTTAAGTTCTGAATGTTTAAGCGTATCTTCTTGTGGTACTGGCTTGAAGTTTCCAGACTGGATGGCTCTTACCGTCTGAACAAGTAATTTTGCTCCGGTATGCATCAATCTGTCGTGTACTTCTCCGGCCGTTTCATCATCACCGATAGGTATCCTTTCTGAAAATAAAATGTTTCCTGTATCAATTTCGTGTTGAAGCAAAAATGTGGTAACACCGGTTTCCTGCTCCCCATTTATAACGGCCCAGTTTATAGGCGCCGCTCCTCGATAATAGGGCAGGAGAGAGGCATGGAGATTTATTGTCCCCATCGGAGGCATATCCCAGACCACTTCCGGCAACATTCTAAAAGCAACCACCACCTGTAAATCTGCGTTCAGCGATCTAAGTTGCTTATGGAATTCGGGGTCTTTTAATTTTAGTGGCTGCAGTACCTCAATTCCTTTCGAAACGGCATATTGTTTAACAGCAGACTCCTGTATCTTTTGCCCCCGTCCAGCTGGTTTATCGGGTGCGGTAACAACTCCAACTATCTCAAACCCCGCGTTTATAAGGGCATCTAAAGATGCTACTGCAAAATCCGGAGTTCCCATAAATATTATTCGCATGACGGCTTTTTATTGATATAGTAAATATTTTTTTCGCATTAGTTTGTATCGAGACAATGAAGGTTCCCATGAGCTCCTGATTTCTTCTTCAGTTTTTCCCGCAATAATTTGTTGTTTAAGGCTTTCTGTTCCTGCTAAACGATCAAAGTTATTTATCTGTTTGTTTTGTTTATAGTCAAAAAACTTATCTTTTTCAGGATAAGCGCTGTAAATATCAATAAGCCACTGCAGGTTAATTCTTCCCGACTTCAAAAAATTGTCTGTATTGTATTTTCTCAAATCTAATCCATAGCAAACTTCATTTTGATGTAATGGAGTTTCGCTCATTCCCGGGATACTAACAGGCGTAAAGCTGAATTTGTATTTCCCTTTCAGTTTTGGGCTCCCCAGTACCTGGAAGGGGAAATAAGTGCCCCGGCCCTGGCTTATAATTGTTCCCTCAAATAAGCATAAGGAAGGATATAATAGTATGGATTGCTGTGTATTTAAGTTTGGCGATGGCTTTACTGGCAAAGTATATTGGGTAGAATGGGTGTAATTTGCCACTTTTATAATATTCAGTTTACATTGAATTTTATTTTTTAGCCAGCCTTCCCCATTTATCATTTTTGCATATTCTCCTATGGTCATTCCATGAGTTATGGGCACGGGATGCATGCCGATAAAGGATTTAAATTTTTCTTCGAGAATTGGTCCGTCAACAGAAAATGCGTTCGGATTGGGCCTGTCTAAAATTAGAAGTTCCAGATTGTTTTCAGCGCAAGCCTCCATCAAATAATGGAGGGTCGATATATAGGTATAGAATCGAGCGCCCACGTCCTGAATGTCGAAAACCACTAAATCAATATCTTTTAAATCCCCTGGCGTTGGTTTATAATGCGAGCCATAAAGCGATATAACAGGTATGCCTGTTTTTTTGTCAATATTACTCTCAACCTTAGCACCCGCACTAGCCTGACCACGAAATCCATGCTCAGGGCCAAAAACTTTTACAATGTTTATTCCAAGATTTCTTAGGCTGTCTACACTATGCTTTTTACCTATTATTGAAGTTTGGTTTAAAACCATACCTACCCGTTTTCCTTTAAGCAGTGGCACATAAAGAGCCGTTTGCTCTGCCCCGGTCAGTAGCTTTGCTTTTTTGACCTTGTTAATCGCATCAATATCAACATTGTAAGGATTCGGAATGTTCGTCTTGATCGGTGGAGGCGGAACTCTGACTCCTGAACTACAGGACGATACAAACAACAGAGCTGATAAAATTGTAAAAATATATGGTCTCATTTACTTTAATATTTAGTTCAATCGGCAAGCGATGGAAATTTTTGCATCTTTGCTAAAGTACAAAAAAACACTTATAGCTTGAATCTAACGGCTTTTATAGCGCAAAGAATCACCTTTCAATCTAAACGTACATTCTCTAAGTTGAGTGTGCGCATCGCTATTCTTGGTATTATGCTGAGTCTTAGTGTTATGATTCTGGCAGTTGCCGTTGTTAAAGGTTTTAAAACAGAGATCCGTGAAAAAATCAGGGGATTCTCAGGAGATATACTTTTGATAAAGTATGATTTAAACTCGTCCTATGAGAATTCTCCCTTTGTTTTAAATGCAGATACCCTAAAGAAAATTGAATCTCTGGCTGATATACAATATGCACAGCCTTATGCAATTAAGCCCGGTATCATCAATACCGATAATGAAATCGAAGGTGTGGTTTTTAAGGGAGTGGACAAGAGTTTTCACTGGGATTTTTTTAAGAAAATCCTTGTTAAAGGAAATGTAATCGATTTTTCGGATAGTGTAGCTTCTAAAAAGCAAATACTTATTTCACAGCATATTGCTAATAGACTGAATCTTAAAGTTGGAGACGACTTTCTTATGTATTTCATACAGGAAAGTCTGCGAAGACGACCTTTTAAAATTGTTGGAATATATGATTTGGGCGTTGAAGAAGTTGATAAAACGTACGTAATAGGCGACTTGTCAATAATTAAGCGACTGAATAACTGGCAAAATGAACAGGTTGGAGGTTATGAAATACGAGTTAAAGATTTTGACAGATTAGATCAAACAACGAATTCTGTCTCAGATTTGATCAATTTTAAACTTCGATCTTTTTCGATTACCGAGTGGTATGCCACCATTTTCCAATGGCTTTCGTTGCTGGACGTAAATACCCAGGTCATCCTTGTTTTAATGCTTGCTGTCGCAGTCATTAACATGATTTCTGCCTTGCTAATCATCATACTTGAACGAACAAATATGATAGGTATATTAAAGGCGCTTGGCAGCTCCAACTGGAGTATCCAAAAAATATTTCTAAGCAACGCCGCCTACCTTATCGGCTTCGGGTTGTTGCTTGGAAATACGTTAGGTATAGGATTGGGGCTTTTACAATCCCAGACCCATTTCTTTAAACTTGACCAGGCTTCTTATTACATGTCTTTTGTACCAGTTCAATTAGAATGGATTGATATTCTGATGCTGAACATTGGCACCCTCCTTGTTTGCTTGCTGGTTTTAATTATACCGTCTATGCTGGTAACCCGGATAAGCCCTGTAAAAGCAATAGCCTTTAAATAGACTATTTTAGGTTCACTCGAATTTCCGCCGTTTGAATCTCTGAGCTTCCTTCAATCGGGTGCGGATTTACCCCCATAAGATAGATGTTATATAAGCGACCATCTAAATTTATGGTAACACTGTCAGCACTGGTCTCAGCGTGGGCTCCTCCAATGTGCAAAAGAGACTCAGCCTTTGCATTATTGATATTGGAAACTTCAATCCGGACTGTTGCTTCACCTGCATCGGTGCAACTTACATGAGTAGGACAGCGATTGTCGCTGATGTTTTTAACTTGGACAAGTATCTTAGCTTCGTCATTTTTCAACATTACTTGCTCATTTAAAGTCGATTTAAATGATACATTAAAACTGTTCTCTTTGTCTATACGGACAGACTCTTTTTCACAGGATATAATAACAGACAAACCCATGCAGCCCAATACTGCAGGCAAAAAAACTTTTGATTTCATAACAAATAGGTGATGAGGTAGATTTTGTATTATTTAAGTCGATTAAAATTAAGTTTCAAATTTATTCCGGCTGCTCCAAACCTTAAATCGTACGCGCCAAGTCCCGATAAAGGGTATTTAATAAAAGGCTCAAATATAAGCTTAGTTTGATTATTCAAACGATGATCCAGACCCAAAGAAAAATTTAATACCCTGGCGAAATCAAAGCTTTGAAAATTGCTTGTACTTTGCTGGGTAGGAGAAGTGGTCGAGCTGTTAGAGTTCGTTTGATAATCAAATTCGTAAGTATACGATTCATTTATAAAAAAGTTTGAGCTAAATCCCGTGCTCAGATAAACCGTGTTTTTTTTCTCAAGTATTGTGTATTTCAAATTTACAGGAACGTCAAAGCCTACTAACTTGGCATCATACGAATTAATTGAGTAACTTAAAGTACTGGACGGGCCGAAGCTTTGTTTAGTGCTGAAAGCCGTGGAGTTTTGTACTGTCGCGAAATCTAAAGCAGCATCCCTGGGTATTAGCTGATTATACTTTAATGTGTTTTGACCAAGGGAAACTCCTGTTGATATTTTTATTCTTTTAGAAATTTTAATGTCCGATGTCAATCCAACTCCTGTGTTGATATTAGTTTCACTCCCCTCGGCGTAATTAAAATAAGTTCCTGCGAAAATCCCGATAGTTAATTTTTTAATTGCTTTGGATCTTTTTTTAGTTTTATTTGCCTGAACTAAATCTGATAATTCATCTCCTGAGATTACTTCTGAGGGATAGATCTCATTAGCATTCATATTTTTCTCGGTGCTGGCAATAACTGTTGATACCTTTTGTTGCGATGAGTCGGAGCTAAAGGCTATGTCTTCAGCTCCTTCAGTTGGTTTTGTCTGATCCGAAGTTAAAGCCATAAGGGTTAACTCATATTCTGAATCTTCCTGAGCAGGAGGGACAACATTGGCAATCGTCCTCAGTTTGCGAGCCGGCAAGGACCTTTTACGCTCGATAGTCAGCTGGCCTCGATGATTTTTTGCATTGTATGATACAGCTTTCGATCTGAACGCATTTTCCTGACTATCAGGGATGTTTTCAATAGGCTTTTCGGGAGAAATCGAGATGTTTAAAACCGATCCTGTATCGTTCAGCTTTTTAATAGGTGATTGGTGAGATGTTTTAGCCGTTTCAGATAAATTTTCTATACGCTGATTCGAGAAAAACCATATCCCGCAAAGCAGGAGTACGGCGGCGGCGGAGCTGAACCACCACACAGCCTTTGGTTTGGATTCTTTTTCGGGGAAACGTTTCCGCAGTTCTGTCCAGCTTTCGTTGGCAGAATCACCCTCGAAGTCGTCGAAGAGCTCGTTTATTTTACTGACGAGTTTCTTATCAAACTGATCGTTCATAATCTGTTTCCTGTTGCTTTGTTAGCTGTTTTCTGAGTTTCTCTTTCGCCCGGCTCAAATACACCCTGGAAGAGCTTACCGGAATGTTTAGCATGTTCCCAATCTCGTCGTGATTGTATCCGTCAATCTCATAAAGGTTAAAAACCATCCGATGAGTTTCCGGGAGTTCATCAAGCAGTTTTAAAATATCCTTTGCAGATAGCTGATCGATAACTTCAGCAGATTTGCTCACATAAATGGCGTCCTCAATATCTAACTGGTCTGCATGTTTTAAATTTTTTCTTCGGCAATCTATCGCGGTGTTAACAACGATCCGTCTTAGCCATGCCTTAAGAGGCTGGGTTTCTTTAAAGAACTGAATTCCTTTGAAAACCTTTATAAACGAATCGTTGACCACTTCCATAGCATCGTCTCTATTTGAAAGATATCGCATAGCAACCCCCATAGCAAACCCATAAAAATGCTTATAAAGCATTTCCTGATGCTTGAGGTCCCCTGATTTGCATTTTTTAACTAAATCAAGTTCAGATATGCCGATTGGTTTTTGCATTAAAATTTGCGATTCATCTAAAGGCCTGCTAAATTTCCAGCGTACAATCGGATATTCTCTTTCTTAAAACAGTACGGATCGTAAGCGGATAATGCTACAGTCAGCATTAATATTTTCAGCAGCTTCAGGAGGGCAAAAGTACAAAGAAAAATTTATGACATGGTCTTTGCTTCATTCCAAAACACATCCATCTCTTCTAATGTCATATCTTTCAGACTTTTATTAAGGTTTGCCGCTTTACTTTCAAGATACTGAAATCGCTTAATGAATTTTTTATTGGTTTTTTCCAAAGCATCTTCAGGATTAATATCTATGAAGCGGGCATAATTTATCAGAGAAAACAAGAGATCGCCAAATTCACTTTCAGCTTTATCCTTATCTATCATTGTATCATCGGCCGCGTTAAACTCGTCTCTAAACTCCTTCATTTCTTCTTCTACTTTTTCCCAAACCTGGCTTTTCTCTTCCCAGTCAAATCCTACACCTCTGGCTTTTTCCTGAATGCGGGAGGCCTTTATTAATGCCGGTAACGATGAGGGCACCCCTTCAAGCACAGATTTATTACCTTCCTTTAGTTTAAGTTTTTCCCAGTTCCGTTTAACATCCTCTTCGTTAGATACGTCAACATCTCCGTAAATATGCGGGTGGCGATGAATAAGCTTTTCGCAAATGCTATTTAGCACATCTATAATATTAAAGTCGCCTGTTTCAGAACCAATCCGGGCATAAAAAACGAGGTGAAGCATAATATCGCCGAGTTCTTTTTTTATCTCCTGTTTATCGCCTTCAAGGATAGCGTCAGATAACTCATACGTTTCTTCGATTGTCAGGTGTCTTAATGTTTCCAGCGTCTGTTTTTTATCCCACGGACATTGTTCGCGTAAAGTGTCCATAATAGCGAGCAGGCGTTCAAAGGCAGCAGGTGCTGTATGTGCGGCTTGAGGTGGAATAATAGCTGGCATACAATGTGTTTAAAATATTTAGTTTTCAGGATGATGTTTCCCTCTATGACAGGTAATGCAGCTTACTTCCATAACGGCCTGGTTGTATTGACTTTTCTTTTCACCGAAGTTTTTAATATTCAGTTTATTAGTCATTTTCATCATTGATCTGGTTACGTTTTTCTCTTCTTTAGCATCGCTTGCAAAGTCCATTTTCTGAGTTTGTTCGTTTCGTACGTGACAAAAATTACACTTAACGCCCAATGCCGCATTATAATGCTTCATTACCTTTTCAATTTCATCATGACTGATGTTTTTAGGAAGTACCTTAAGATTTTTATATTCGTGTTTTTCTTCTTCCTTTTTTTGTGGCATCGTCGATGATGTTCCGATAATAATTAAAGAAAGTAAGGCAAGAATAATAAGCGTGCGTATTTTCATTGTGTGTGAGTTTAGGTTTCTAAAATAAAGATTTTAATAAAGGAAAACTATTTTTTTATAGCTCGTAACATTTCTCTCTTTCCAGGTGCTCCCGGAGCTTTTTCAATATCGAAACCCAACGATTTCATTGATCGTTTTAAATTTCCGGTGATTGCGTAGGTCACAAACACTCCCCCGGGGGTTAAATATTTACAGCAGTGTTCAAGGGCTTGGGTTGTCCACATCTCCGGCTGATGAATAGCTGCGAAAGCATCAAAGTAAAGCACATCAAACTGTTTTCTGCTTTTAAACTCCTCAAGTTTACAATTTACGACCCGTAATCTGCAGTACTCATTAATCATCATTTCAGCTTTTAAGCTCTCCTGATAGTTTTGAAGGAAGCTGTTATATAACCTTTCGGATACATAATCTCCATACTCGGTCGAGCCAATCATTTCCAAAGACAAGGGAAAGGCTTCGATTCCGGTATAATTTAATGCGGCTTTTTTATCAAAACAATACTCTGCGCTCAATAAGAAATTTAAACCCGTTCCAAAGCCAACTTCAAGCACTGAAACTTCTGTTTGATTTTTGTTCTCAAGGAAAAAATGCAGCCCGGATTTAACAAAAACGTGTTTGCTTTCTTGAAGAGCACCGTGTTTAGAATGATAGTTTTCTCCGACAGATGGATTAAATATGGTTTTTGAGCCGTCTGCAGTAACCACAAAATGCAAGTTTGCCATTGCTTATTTTAATCTTCAAAGTTAAATTAAGTTTCTGAATGATGATCTTATTTCAAAATCAATAATTCATGTATTTTTGCAGCATGTATCAATTGCTAAAGCCTTTTTTATTTCAGTTCGAACCTGAAAAGATTCATTATTTCGTTACCGGAACATTAAAAACCCTAAACCGTATTTGGGGAGCAGCCTCTTTACAAAAAAAAATGTTTCAGGTAAATGACCCTCGTTTAGAGCGTGAAGTTTTCGGATTGAAATTCAAAAATCCCGTAGGGTTAGCCGCCGGGTTTGATAAAAATGCATCCTCGATCAGCGAGCTGGCTAATTTTGGGTTTGGGTTTATTGAAATTGGTACAGTTACTCCTCTTCCTCAACCTGGAAATGATAAGCCAAGAATGTTCCGTCTTCCAGCCGATGCAGGTTTAATAAATAGGATGGGGTTCAACAATGAAGGGGTGGGAGTGGCTGCGCTTCGGCTAAAGCATTTAAAGCGTGACGGCTTAATTATTGGAGGCAACATCGGTAAAAATAAGCTCACTCCAAATGAGGACGCGGTAAGCGACTATATTAAATGCTTTGATGCGTTGTTTGATGTTGTAGATTATTTTGTGGTAAACGTGAGTTCTCCTAATACTCCGGGTTTGCGGGCACTGCAAGAAAAGGAGCCATTGAAAAATATATTAAATACTCTTCAGCAAAGAAATTTGAAAAATAGCGTGTCGAAACCGATCCTTTTGAAAATTGCTCCTGATTTAACCGATGCACAGCTGGACGATATTGTGGAAATTGTGCAAGAAACTAAAATTACAGGTGTGATAGCAACAAATACCACGATCAGCAGGGATGGGTTAGTTTCGGCTGAACCGGTAAAATCTGAAACAGGTGGATTAAGCGGAAAACCACTTACTAAACGGTCAACCGAAGTAATTCGTTATTTATCGGAAAAATCAGGTAAAGCTTTTCCGATAATTGGTGTTGGAGGAATCCATTCAGCTGAAGACGCAATCGAAAAGTTAGATGCCGGTGCTTCCTTGATTCAGATTTATACAGGATTTATCTATGAAGGCCCAGGATTAATTAAGAAAATTAATAAGAGGATTTTATTAGGATAAAATCGCACTAATTGAAGAATCCAAAATTTTCAGCATAAAAAAACCCGAAGCCATGCTTCGGGTTTTTTTATGCTGAAACAAGCAAAACTATTTTGCCTGCGCTACAATTTGAGCTAAAACTGCGTTGTTTTTCGAAAGCTGGCTGTTAGCAGATTCTTTAGAACGGCTACCTGTTTCCAGATTGCGACCTAATTTAAGAAACTGAACTTCCATGCGTGAAACCGTTTTATTCCTTCTGTCTTTTCTTTTTAAACGTGTAACTGCCATTTTTAATTTTTTTTAATTTTTTCCTTGAGGTCGGAAGCGGATTCGAACCGCTGTAGAAGGTTTTGCAGACCTCTGCCTAGCCACTCGGCCATCCGACCTTTGTTAAGGGAGTGCAAAAATAGCAATTTATTGTTGCCGCCCAATATTATTTTTAGTTATTTCTTTTAATTTCTGAACAAATTATTGCGGCAGATATTGCAACATTCAAAGATTCAGCCCCTCCAAATTTAGGAATAGTAACCGCAGTGTTAATTAAAGCTTTAACTTTCTCTGAAATTCCATTTCCCTCATTTCCTAAAATAATATATCCTTCTTTGCCGAAATTTGTCTCGTACACAGAACGTCCATCCAGCAAGGTACCGAAAATTGTCATGTTAGCATTTGCAAAAAACTCGTTAAGGTCTGCATGGTAGACGCTTATCCGCGAAAGCGAACCCATGCTTGCCTGTACAACTTTTGGATTATAAGCATCAACTGTATCTGTAGAGCAAATTATATCCGAAAATCCAAACCAGTCTGCTGTTCGGATTATTGTTCCTAAATTGCCCGGATCCTGAATGCCATCCAATACTAATACGAACTTTCCTGTAAAACTTTCTTGCACAGTATTCGTTCTTTCAGGGATCTGTATTAAGGCCAAAGCATCATGGGGACTGGTAAGGGTGCTGATTTTTTTTAGTTCAGACTCAGATACTTCCTGAAGTTTTACTTTCTGTGATAAATTATACAACTTTGGAGTTGCTTCCGAAGTGTGAAAAATTGTATTTACAATATAGTTTGATTGTGTAAATTCAATGATCGACTTACTACCTTCGGCGATGAAAAGATTTTGTTCTTTTCGATGTTTTTTTTGGTGTAATGCATTTACAAAACTGATTTGAGATTTTGAAAGCATATTTTTTAGTTCGTCCTTTATCTGCTGCAAGTATACTGTTTTTGATGATTTTTTTAAGCGGCTGCTCTGCAACAAAATACCTTTCCGATGATCAGCAACTGGTAAGACGGGTGTCTATTAAAGGAATAGATAAACAATTTTCTGAGCAGGCTAATTTATATATTCTGCGTAGTATCAGACCCAATTCGCGATTAAACCTGGCATTGTATAATTTTTTTAATACGAAAAACGGTAAGTACAGAACAGATCGTATTCGTGACATTGGTGAAGCTCCTAATATTTTGGATAGTTCTTCAGTCGAAATTTCCCGGCGAGAACTTGAAAAGTTTCTATTCGATAAAAGCTTTTTTAAAGCACAGGTTAAGAGTGATGTTGTTGTTAAAAAGAAAAAAGCTTACATAACGTTCACCGCCGATCCCGGGCCTTCATTTACCATAAAAGACTTTTCGTATGTAATTCCGGATTCGGCTGTTAAACAGCTGTATATAGAAAACCGGCCGTCGTTTACTCGTATCACCGAAGGAACACGGTACGACGGCGACTCTCTAAGGAATGAAAGTAAACAAATTTTCAATTTGCTTCAGCGAAATGGATATTATGATTATAAAGAGCAGTATGTGAGATTTACGGTTGACACTAACCTATATTCAAGTGCCGCAAATATTAAGTTGTTTCTCGATAATCCTGTTGATGGCTCAGCACATAAGGTGTATTATCTAAATAATACGTCTATACTTATAAAGAATAGTAATGGAAAAACTGAAGGAATAACTCCTGATTCTGCAGTATTAGATTCCCAGTATTTTTTTAAAGACTATTCTCATAGGTTCAAGCCTGAACCAATTCTGAGGTATACTTATTTGCGGAACGGTGAAAAATACGATATCGATAAAAAGAATTTAACCTACGATAGGTTATTCGATTTAAATGTTTTTAAAAGTATAAAAATCGATTTTGTAAAAACCAGTGATAGTACAAGTATTGATGCCTCTATCGAAGCGGTTCCAATGAAAAGGCTTAGTAACCGGATTGAAGGTGAGTATACTTTTAATTCGGGAAGAAATGGTTTTAACATCGGTAATACATATACCAACAGGAATGTTTTTGGCGGTGGTGAACAATTTGATTTTAGAATCAGATATGGCTTATTGTTCAATTCTGCTATAAAAGGTAATCTGGCCGAAAGGATATTCAACCGCGATCTGCAGTTCGGTGTAAATCTTACCTTTCCCAGGCTTTTAGTTCCATTCAACACAACCCGGTTGGGGAGAAACGGAGTGCCGCACACCACTATTTCAAGCAGTTTGCAAATATTTGATCAGGTTAGCGCATTTAAAAGTCGATTGTTTATAAACTCGCTCACCTACGACTGGGTTGAGTCTCGTACTAAACTACATTCATTAACGCCCCTAAATATCGAATACCGAAAAGGGATTTTTGATGACGATTTTAGAAATGAATTGGAGGCTTTGGGATACAATCTGTATTTGAGGACGAATGATAGGCAATATTTCAACCTCGGGGCTCTGTACACCTATACTTTAAATGCTTCGAAGCTAATTACCTATGATAACTTCATATATCTCAGAACATCTAATGACGTTGGAGGGAATACTCTAAGTTTATTGGATAAAGTAATGAAGACCGACAGTACGTTTTTAGGATTACGATATTTGCAATACGCTAAAACCGAAGTAGACATTAGGCTGTACAGAAGTTTGGGCGGCGAACGTCAGTTTATTGCAAGATTAAATCCTGGAATAGCTCATCCCTACGGTAATTCACGCGAACTTCCTTTCGAAAAAACCTTTTACGCGGGTGGATCTACAGGTAACCGAGCCTGGCAGGCCAGAACCCTGGGCCCGGGAAATTACAACAGAGATACTCTGGCTACGAGTGAAGTGAGGCGTAACCTTATTAACCTTGATCAGTTTGGAGAATTGAAGATGGAAGCTAATCTTGAATACCGTTTCAAAATTTTAAATAGTTTTTTTGGTTCGAAATTGAAAGGTGCCGCTTTTACCGATGTCGGAAACGTTTGGAGGATAAGAAAGTCTGCTAACAACCCTGGTGGCGAATTTAAGTTCAATCAGTTTTTTAATCAAATTGCAATTGGTGCAGGAGCGGGTTTAAGATTCGACGTAGAGTATTTCGTCTTCAGATTTGACATAGGTGCTAAGATAAAAGATCCGCAGTTCAAGGGCTCGGATCAATGGGTTATTAAGAAATTTTTTGATAACGAGTTTAAAGCTGAATACTCGCGAACTCATGATCCTGACGTCTATAGATTTTTACAATATAACTTCGGTATCGGTATGCCTTTTTAGAAGGCCGACTTTAGTCCGTCAATTATTGTTTCAAAAAATGTAGGGATGTTTAATCCTTTACTTGAATTAAAAAAGAAAATTACTGCCAGCAATATCACAGCGAAGATGATGAATTTCCTAAAGATCGTTGCGATTGCAATTATTATCAACGGAATTATCAGCAAAATTATCCAGTTGATTTTTATCGGATTTAAATCTTCATTCTTTTTAAGAACATAGTAGAGCTTGGAATGAGTGCCGGATTCATTCTGGTGTTTGATGTAAACAAACGTCGATTTCTCAATTTGCTGCGGGGCCGCGGCAATACCATCATGAAATTTTAATTCTTGCTTGAAGCCGTTAATGTTGAATAAAAATGTGCCATTTACCGTTTCTATTGGGTGATCTGAGGAATCAGTTGCTATGATGGCTAGTTTACTGTTTTTCAATAGATGTTCTTTTACCTGGAAATTATTTACCGCAACTGGTTGAGCCTGGATTATTCCGACTGTAAAAGTAAAAGCAAGAAGTATAAATAGGAATCTCATGTTTATAAAATCTAGTGAAGGTAAATACTTTTTAAGAAGAAATAATAGATTTTATAATTTACGGAGACATGAGAAATAAAAAAACCGCCCTAAGAGGGCGGTTGGATAGATTGTTATGTTTGATGTCTAATTAAAAAGCATATCCGACAGAGAACGAAATCACTCTGTTATTGATTTGCCCATTGCCACCACTTCCACTAGGACGTAAATCGGTTAATCCTAATCCGTAGCCTGCGCCAATGTTAAATCCGCTGTTTAATTGAATACCACCTGTGAAGTTCACACCAAAGTCAAGTGCTTTTAAGTCATCTCCACTTTCGTCTCCAAATTCAAAATCCCTTTCTGTTTCGGTATTAAGAATTTTGTCAGTAGTTTGTCGTTCCCCGGAAAGACCAAATGCAGCATATGGACCGGCACCTAAAAAGAGACTTGTTCCTGTCGCGCCCAAAGGTATTTTACCCACCAGATTTACAGGCACCTCAAGCCACATAGTGTTGTCCTTTACTTCGAAGTTCGCGTCATCACTAAATTCAGCTCCTTTGCCTTGAAGTGATAAGCCGGGCTGAACCGAAAACATACTTCCGACAGGGAGGTCAAGATAACCCGTAACATGGAAGTTGGTAGCGTGATCTGTAGTTGGGTTATCACCGTCATCGTTACCAAAGCTATATTTGGCGAGGTTAACTCCGACCTTTAAACCCCATTTCGTGGTTCCAACAGTTGAAGTTGTTGTTTGTGCATTCGCAGCGGTTCCTCCAATAAGGAACGCAGCTGCTAGTAAAGCTATTTTTTTCATAACATTATTTGTGTGTACTCTAAACATTCAATCACCAGACCAAAATTTTTAGTCGTTACCTTTATGTTAGAAGCCAAGGTGTTATCGTTAAAATGGCCGGTTATGGCCTTTTAGATTAGTCCAAAGTGGATTAATTTGTGGTCATTTTGTATATAAAACGATACATATTGTTAAAGATTGGACGCTGAAAAGGTGTCTCCCTGGTTAATATCTCCGGTTTCATAACCTTTCTTGAACCAACGCATCCGTTGTGCTGAAGTTCCATGAGTAAACGCATCAGGCACCACGCGACCCTGGGATTGTTGCTGAAGCCGATCGTCTCCAATGGCATTTGCTGCATTTAAAGCTTCTTTTATATCACCTTCTTCGAGAATGTTTTTCATCCTCTGGGCGTGATGAGCCCACACACCTGCATAGAAGTCCGCCTGCAGTTCAAGTCTTACAGATAGCTGATTGTATTCTTCCTGGCTAACCCGGCCTCGTGCGCGGTCCAGTTTATTAGAGGTTCCTAAAATGTTTTGGATATGATGCCCTACCTCATGCGCCACAACATAAGCCATGGCGAAGTCTCCGGGGGCTCCAAATTTGGTCTGAAGTTCATCATAAAAAGACAAGTCTATATATACCTTTTCATCACCCGGACAGTAAAAAGGACCTGTTGCAGAGCTGGCGCTACCGCAAGCCGAATGTACCGCGCCACTAAATAAAACCAAGGTAGGCTCTTTATAGTTGCTGCCTGCATCAGCGAAAAGTTTGTTCCAAACGTCCTCGGTATCGGCAAGTACAACGGATACAAAATGTCCTTTTTCATCCTGATTAACATCAGTTCCAAGCGGGGCTTCCTGCTGTGTGCCGCCATCTCCTCCCTGAAACATACCCAGCAGTTCCATTGGGTTTTGTCCAGTTAATAACGAGAAAACTACGGCAATAATAGCAGTAAGTCCACCGCCAATGGCAAGTCCGCCACCTCCGCTTCTTCTATCTTCGATGTTGCCGCTTCCGCGTCGTCCAAACCATTTCATAGTATGTTATTTATTGGTGAACACTCTATAAATAGGGTTTGTTTTCTCCGGACCCGATATCTCTTTGTCTTTATCGTCTAATATTGATGAGGCGCTTGCGCTCGCGAATTTCAAAACTGATCTGATCGCTATCTTTCTCTCTCAAATCCACATTGAAGGTTTCCTGAAGCACTCTAAAATCTTCATTAAAAACGTTTGCGTTAATTTGAATTAAATAGGTATCATCAGATAAATTAAAGAAAAAGGCTCCGTCTTCGTTAGTTAAGGTCGAAAATGACTCTCCTTTTGAACTGATCGCTGTGATTCTAATATTTGAGGCATTAAATTCTTTTTTGCTGAACGGGTCTTTGATAAGGTTTAAACGCCCCGATAAAAACTTGCTTTTTTGGAAAGGAAT
This sequence comes from uncultured Sphingobacteriaceae bacterium, assembly GCA_946887045.1. The sequence goes on from CAMPKC010000008.1 coordinate 88,809, forward strand.
GTAAAGGGTTTGGTTTCTTGAGACATTAACGGAAGGTTTAAATCCATTTTTTGCAATCCAGCCTTGAATATTATTTACCTGGCCAAGGTCGATGGAATAATCTCCTTCTTTAATATTCCGGTAAAATGCTTCGCCGGTTTTATTTGTAGTGAAGTTTTGGCTTCCAATGCGGATGCTTGCTTCAGGAATTGCTTCGTCACCGAGGTCATAAAGTGCATTATTGTTATTATCCTTGAACAGAACAACCTTCAAATTCCGGTATTTCTGTAAACCGATGAGTGGCGCTGTTAGTGTCTTTTTTATACTGAGGTTTAATGAATTCAAAGCATTCTTATTGCCAAAATCCTGATTGCCATAAAAACGTAATGATAATCCCTGTTTATTTAAATCCAGGTTCAGGTCAACGCGTGCGACATATCTTTTTTCATTGGCTGGGATGTCATGGGCATAATTAAGTTCCATTCTCGTTGTTAATCGGTTATTCAAAAAATTTCTTTCAATGTAGGGTGCGATTTGATACCGGTTATTTTGTAATCCGCTTTTATAGTAGGCCAGCAGTTCCGCATAATACACCGGACCCTTATCTAATCTGAAACTTAGTCCCAACCCTCTGGATTGAATGGAACCAAAAATATTCAAAGCATTAATAGAATTTTCATCCGTTCTTTCCGGCGCAAAGCTGTTTAGGAAATTTGCCGAGAGCGATAAGCTGGTTGATTTTGAAATAGCAAAACCTGAATTGATGTTTAGCTTACGAGATCTGAATAACACATTCGTTATGCTATCCTGAAGTTGGTCTACCATTGACGTGGTAATGGTGACATTGTTTTTATTCTTGATGAAGCCGCCTCGTAGGCCAACCTCGCTGGTTTTTCCACCAAAGAGGTAAATAAATTGATTTGAATCAATTGTGCTTACTTCCCGGTCGTTATAATCGGCAACTGCCCCTCCAAAATAGTGTTTTACAACATAGCGTATTTCATTCGATGATCTTTTAACGCCCCTCTCCAAGCCTGGGAATTGTCTGGAGGTGAAACTATTAGTAGAACGGACAAGAAATTTAGGCGAAACATAATGATAACGAAGTCCGCTGGTATGTCCGTTACTCCGGTCATTAAAACCAGGAATTTTGATGATTTCGGTGCCGAATCCTCCAAGCAGCGTTAATGATGAATTCCCTATTTCTTTATTAAACTCCAGAATGTCAGAAAAGCTGTTAACCTGGTTTCCACGATCCAGGTTGGCCATACTTTTATTTAAAATCGAACTTTGCTTTCCGGTGGATATTTCTTGTTCTAAACTAAATTGATTGGCTTCGCCTAAACGGCTTTTCACTGCTAATGCCTTCAACCGGTATCCTCCGTCTGATTTGTATTCTAACCGCCCCCCAATTCCATCAATTAAGTAGCTGTTGAATTCTGTCTGATTTCCGAGTGATAGAGACCAATGCTTTGAGGTATAATCAATGTGTGCATAGCGACTATTGTTTGATCCCGGACTTTCCGTATAAAAATCATTCGATCGGAAGTTATATGAAAGCGAGCGGTTTTTTTCGAGCGAAAGAGCTCCGGCGCTGTTTATATAGTAAACCTGTTGTGATTTAATATTGAAATTTTGCGATACAAGCTCAACGAACATCGGAGCTGTATACCAGCGGGAAGGATTTTCTCTAAACAGCGTGTTATTACTATAAACCTTTTGCGAAAATATTTGCTGAATTTTATCTTTATTAGTAATCTCGATCCCAATATCCTGTGTTTTAAATTCTTCTAAAAAGCGGGGTTCCGTTATTATCCCTATCCTGATAAGAGTGTCCGAGTTTGGTTGTAATTTAATCTTGTTGTTACGTTTTGGAATAGTTAATTCCAGGGAAGTAGTCAGGTTTAGAACCAGCTCCTGGACCACGTTGCCCGTATTTGATATTTTAACCTGAAAGAATGTTTCTTTGTTTATTCTCTCCAGCTTCAGAACAGGATTGAGCAATGATGCTCGCCATTTGGAGTTTGAACGCACCTTTGCTATGTAAGTAAAAGGTATTTTTTTCTCAATCCCCGGGTTGGTTAAAATTAGTGTAATGGCGTAAATTTGGTCGCTTAAGGCATTACTTGGAGATGCAATCCGAATGGGTAATTCTAATACCTGATTAGGCTCGAGTGTAAATACCTTGCGGGTATCGAGCAAGGTTGTCCAGCCATCAGGCAGATTAAGTTCCAGACCGAAAATATTTTTTACAGATGATGTGTTTCGAATTGTCACACGATTGAAGCTAAGTGTACTCCCTTCTTGTATAACAGTATCTTTAAGAAATGAAACCTGCAAACTATTATTCAATGTCCCCTGGGCTTTTATTGTAAAAGGAAACGCTAATAATAGGCAGCAGCTTATAGTTAAAAGTTTTCTAATGATATGTTCGGTGGATAATAACAAGGTGTATCCTACTATATATATTTAAGATACTGCGAAAAACACAATTCCATAATTTGATCAAAGATAGCTTTTGTTAAAAAGCTATTTCAATTTATACGAAATGTCCAATTAAAAGTTCTAGATTGTACTGATAGTATAAGTTACACCGATCGTATAATCTGACGATGGAGGATAACTAAGCCCCGGAGTTATTTTATAGTCGATACCTACCGTACTTGAACCTTTTGGGTTCTTTGCGTCTGTTGTTCCCCTTAAAGATACAGAGGTAGTTGATAATGGCACATAGGTTCCGCCAGCGGTATTTTTAAATTGAATGATGGAGGATGGCATTGGATTAGAACCGTCCCCACCATTGAAGTTTGCGGTTGTAGCGTTTATATTAAGAAACCAGGGCCTATTCGACTGGTAAGTTAATGTTACAGCGTTAATCTTTTCAATACCTGATGTGAGCAGAGTCAGATCACTGGTAAAATCAAAATCAACGCTGTTTCCTCCGGTGACAGAAAGGCTTAGTGCTTCAGGTACTTTGATTGTAATTATGCTGGTTGCCGTTTTTTGAGCTAGAGTAACAGAAGAAATGAAAATGAAGAATAATATGAAAACCAATTTTTTTTGTTTCGTATAATTGATCATTCTATTTGCTTTTTATTACTTTAATAAACAACCGTTAATTAAAGTGCTGTTAATGTATATTCGATGGTAACTGAATAGTCATTAGCGGGATTGTATAGTAAACCGGGAGTTATTTTATAATCTATTCCAATATTGGCCGATCCTTTTGCTTGTGAAGAAGATAATTCAGCACTGGTTGTTGATAAGGGTGTAAATGTACCGGATCCGTTTTTCTTCCATTGAATTACTGAAACTGGCATATCAGTACTACCATTTGTAGAACTAAAAAATCCGCTTCCCAGAGCTTTTATTGTAATAGTTGTTAGTTTATTTGATTTGTAAGCTAAACTTACAGCATTTGTTTGTGAAATACCCGTTTCCAATTCGGACCCGTTTGAAAATGCGAATGTTGCAAGGTTAGTATTGTTAGCTGTTAGTTCGGTTACAGTAGCGATGGTTACCGCAACATTACTTGTTTGCACCTGTGCGGTTGCTGAGTCAGTTTTAGCTACTAGTATGAAAGCGGACAAGGATAGTGCAAGTAAAAATTTCTTCATGATGTATTTTATAAATTAGTGTTAATCTTAGTTGTATTATTCAATAGCTGTACCAAAGGATTTAAGTGTTAAAAACAGCCTTTTAAAGTACTAAAACTATTGATTGGGATTTGCATTGGGGAATTATCGTTTTTTGTGAGAAGAAAGTGGGAAATAAATCCTCAGCTTTCCCGGAAAATTAAAGGTTGCTTATAGTATAGGTTATTACCATTCCGTAATCCTGTGCCGGAGCATATGCGTAACCCGGATTCACTTTATAGTCAACTCCGATTGATGCAGTACCTCTGGAATTTTTAGCTGCAGATGTTCCGCTTAAGGAAGCTGGAGTTGTAGATAGTGTCGAATAAGAAGCATTGCCATTTAATCTGAACTGAATAACTGAAGCCGGCATCGGCGTTTCTGAAGTTCCGGTAAAGTCAGCGGAGTTGGCATTGACATTTACAAACCATGGTTTGTTAGACTTGTAAGTCAAAGTAACGGCATTTAATGTTTCAATACCAGCATCAAGTTTAGCTATACTATTAAAATCAAAAGTGTTTGAAGCACCACTTGTTACAGCCAAGTCAAGTACTTCAGAAATTTTCACCGTGAAAGATCCCGTAGGAGTTGTTGTTTGAGCTTTAGCAGAATTCGTAAATATTAAAGATCCTGCTAAGATGGTAACCGCTAGTAATGCTTTTTTCATTTATGTGATTTAGTTAAGTTAAAGTTTTGAGAGCGTTAACTTACTTTCACTGTTTTTTACATATTCAATTGCTATACCAAAAGTAAAAAATGCCTTTGACGTACACTTATTGCTATTCTTGATCAAATAATTAAAGGAAGTGGGGTATTTTTACTCAAATATTGTGGGGAGTATGGGAAAGAAATCCCCGTATGTGGAGGAAATACTTTGACTTAGTTCCCGATCGGGAGATATAGGCACAAAAAAGCCGGCATAGCCGGCTATATTATATTATAAGCGCTAATCTTACTATAAATTACTTATCGTATAAGTTATTACCATACCATAATCCTGTGCCGGAGCATATGCATAACCCGGATTCAGTTTATAATCAACTCCGATTGATGCAGTGCCTCTCGCATTTTTAGCAGCGGATGTTCCGCTTAAAGAAGCAGGAACGGTAGATAATGTCGAATATGTGGTATTTCCGTTTAATCGGAATTGAATAACAGAAGCGGGCATCGGAGTTTCGGAACTTCCGGTAAAGTTAGCTGAGTTTGCGTTGACGTTTATGAACCAGGGTTTATTAGACTTATAAGTCAGGGTAACTGCATTTAATGTTTCAATACCAGCATCAAGTTTAGCTATACTATTAAAATCAAAAGTGTTCGACGCACCGCTGGTCACCGCCAGATCAAGGACTTCAGAAATTTTAACAATAAAGGAGCCGGTAGGAGCTGTGGTGCCGATTTGTGCGTTTGATGTTTTTGTAGTAATTAAAGAAATTATAAATAAAACTGCCAATAAAATTTTTTTCATAATCATTGTTTGGTTAAGTTCAAATTGAGGGCGTTAACTTATCCTTGTATTTCACATATTCAATTGCCGGACCAAATGCAAAAAAAGCCTTTTTGTGCCTAGTTTGAGGGGTTATGAAAAAAATCTAAGGTAAATGGGTGTGGTCATTACACAGATTTGGGAAATATTATGGGAAAGAAATTCCACTGCAGTCTTTTTACGAAGGTCTTGGTGCGTGTTTGCTAGGGGGGGAAGGTAATCGCTAGGTTAAAATCAAAGACCACTAATTGAGAGTGGTTACATAAACAATTGTGTAGGACGATGAAGGCCCCGACTTCGATGTGTTTGCGATAGGTGGGATATCTGAAAAACTCTCTTCTTTGCACACATTAACCGACCACTTTTGATTCGACAAAACTTTAGATGTGCTTGTTGTTTCAAGTTTAACAATCTTTTGTAGATCTGAAGGTGATTTATATGAGACTTCTTTTGATTGGTTGTTGCCTAATGTAATAATAGCCACAGAAGGAATGCGAACTTGTATTTGAGAATATGCAGAAGTTTTCCCTTTTGCAGGACTTTGGGCCATGCTGACACCTGAGAATATTATAAATAAAAATATAAAGGCGCTTAGATGTTTCACCTTTTTGTTTACGGCAGGGAATTTGAAAGGTTACGGAATGGGGATAAAATTTCCACTGTGGGGAAAAAGTGGGGAATATTGAGGAAATCAAATGGTTTTTAGCGCTTCAGAAGGAGCTAATCCTTACAAATTACTTATGGTATATATAATTTGGAGTGAATAATTATCAGCTGGGGGATATATATAGCCCGGATTAATATGAAAATCAATGGTAGTTGTCCCTGTTCCTCTGGGATATTTCGATCCCATGGTGGCAACCAAAGACTGATCGCTTGCTGTTAATGGGGTATATGAGTTGCCGGATCCGTTGATCCTGAATCGAATCACAGAGGCTGGCATCGGAGTTTCAGCAACGCCACCTGTAAAATTAGCATTAGATGATTTTATCGTTATAAACCATGCCTTATTAGACTTGTATGTCAGGGTTGTGGCGCCCAGAAGCTCAATGCCATTGTCTATTTTGCTGGTCTGATTGAAATCTGCAATCTGATTTGCACCCGAGCTTACCTCTAAATCTAAAACTGTTGGTACTATTATATCGACAGTCTTAGTAAGATAACGTGTTTGGGAGAAAGCATCAACACAGAAACATCCCGGAAGCAGCACAAAAAATAAAAGTCTCAGGGAATCCTTCATTTTAATACTGACAATAACGTATATGTAATGTAAGAGTATGAGTGCCGGGTGCCTGAACGAAATTATTTAGCGCATTTCTTGTAATCGTTAATACGTGAGTAAGTCCATTCGTTTTGGTACCAAATTGGGCCACTTCTAAGTAAGAGTTTGACAGCGTTATTGTAGCAGGAGCAGTTCCGCGATTGGTGGCAGAAACAGTAAAAGTGTTTATTGGAATGGGAGTATTCGTGGAAGAGCTGCTTAGTCCGGTCATTTCACCGGCAATGTAGAGCCTGTAATTTTCGGATGATTTCACTTCAACAGTGATGTTATTCAAGGATTCTGAACTTGAAAAATCCGTCAACGTATTAAACGTGAAGGTTGTCGTTCCTGTAACGATCATATTGTTTTGTTTAGAATTGCCGTTATTCAGACAGGGAGAGGGCAAAGCTGGTTCGGTCTGCGTATAGCCTTCAATACCTAAACTTAACATGAACATTAACAGAAATATATTTTTCACTAAAGAATATTAAACAATTTATAACTGATTAAACAAACGGGGTGCCAAACAAATATAATAAATTTAAGCGATGTTAAATGATGAATAATGTGGGAAAAACTTTCAATATTTTCTCTATCTGGATAATTATTAAAAAAAGAGTTACTTTAGTAAATTGCTTAGTATAGATGAGAACTGAAATTTCAAAAGCCTGGTCATTCCTCAATGATTCCAGAGTCCTTCCGTTGCATTAAAAAGGTATGTCGTTGTTTCGTGTACTCACATTTGATAAATTAGAAAAGAAATAGAACCTGTAATGAAAAGAATTAAAATGAGTCTTGTATACCCCTTTTTGGGATGTCTTCTGCTATATTCATCCTTAGCAAGTGCTCAGCGTATAAATGTAAATCCTACTATTTTAAGCTTCAACACAAATGCTGGCGGCATTTCTACTCAAATTATTACAATAACCAATCTGTCTGACACTAAGCAGGCTTATCAGCTAACATTAGGAGACTGGGTCAGAGACAGCCTGGGAGGACATAAATATTTTTTACCTGGAACCATAGACAGATCATGCTCTAAGTGGATAACCTTTGATAAATCACTTGTAGAAATAGAACCTCAGAAATCTCATGATGTGCGAGTGACCTTAACAGCGCCTGCGGATCCTAACCTGGTTGACGAGATGAAATGGTCCATGATTTTCATCCAGAACGTGTTGGAACAAACCGGAGATGACACTAAAGGGGCTAAAATGAAGGCGACTATCAGAGAGGTATATCGTATCGGAATACACGTATATGAAAACCCTGCAGTGGCAAATAAGAAGGAGGCAAGAGCAATTGCGCTAGAGCCTGATGCAGTGCAAAAGGATATTTATAATTTCAGCCTTATTAATACAGGTAAAACAATGCTTGAATGCAAGGCGCGTTTGCTGTTGACCAATTTAGCTAATGGGCAGGAAGTTAAGCTCGACGAAATGGAATTTCCGGTTTTTCCAGGCGGAAAACGAATCGTTAAGCTACAAATTCCACCAACTGTTCCCAAAGGAAAGTATTCTATGCTTGCTATTTTAGAATATGATGCTGATATGCCCCTCGAAGCAATCGAGAAATCTATTGAAATTAAATAATCTTTCAGTTTTGTATTTTTCACATTTGGAAAACAATTTATGTTTTTTGAGTGTTTAGTAGGAGTGTTTAACCAATTAAAGTTAAATTATACTCAAAAATGAAAAAAAATACAATTAGATTTTTTGCTGCCAGTGTTGCAGCCCTGTTTATTACATTAAATGTTAATGCCCAAACTAAAGAGCCTGCTGGCGATTCAAGAGACACAAGATTAGGATTCGGATTAAGTGTTGGTATTCCAACCAATGATGCTTATAACATAGCTGTTGGTGGAGACCTTAGACTTCAGAAAGATTTTTATAGTAATATTTCTGGTATCCTGTCTTTAGGTTATACCAATTTTTCGGTTAAGGACGATTTGGGAGGAGGAAGTATTGGTTACGTTCCTCTGAAAGCGGGAATTAAATTTTTCCCGACAGAGAGATTTTATTTTTCCGGAGAAGTGGGTGCCGCCTTTGGTACCGATGAGGGACAGGGAACAGCATTTGTTTATGCGCCTGGAATTGGAATCGGGTTTAACAAAGGAATTGATCTGGGTTTGCGTTACGAAGGGTTCTCTCAGAATGGTGGTAATTTAGGCCAGGTGGCATTGAGAGTGGCTTACGGATTTAACTTAAGCCGATAACTTTTAAAAAAATATTTTCTGAAAGCGGACTGTTTAAGTTATAAACAGGTCCGCTTTTTTTAGTTTTTAAGGGCCTTTACTATTAGAAAACTACCGTTTGGTCATTTTTTTACTATAAAATTACTGTTACTGCAATAAATAGCTTCCAAAAAAGGCAGATTTGATTATTTTTGCGATGCAACATCCAATTTATATGTCAGAAATAGCTTCTATAATTCTAAGTGATAAAAAATATGATTTACCGGTAATTACTGGTACTGAAAATGAAAAGGCGTTAGATATTTCAAAACTTCGTGATCAAACAGGTTATATCACTCTGGATAGTGGTTATAAAAACACTGGTGCTACGAAAAGTGCGATTACTTTCCTCGACGGTGAAAAAGGAATTTTAAAGTACAGAGGCTATCCTATCGAACAGCTTGCAGAGAAATCATCGTTTATAGAAGTTGCTTATTTACTTATATACGGCGAACTGCCCACTCAGCCTCAGCTGGATGAATTTGAAGCTTTGTTACAAGAACACGCAGATATTCCGGAAGAATTGAAATCTATTTTGTCGGCATTCCCGGCAGAAGGACATCCAATGGGAAAGCTTTGTTCTATAATGGGGTCGCTATCTGCTTTCTATCCTGAGAGTTTAAAATTAGGTGCATCGAAGGCGGAAAAGAACCTTACGCTTATAAAATTAGTAGCTAAAATTCCTGCTATAGTTGCCTGGATACAGAGACATACATTAGGTCTGCCGTACATCGCTCCTGAAAAAAATATCGATTATGTGTCAAACTTCATGAAGATGACTTTTGGTGAGGATGCTGATCCGATAGTAATTGATGCCATGAATAAATTGTTAATTCTTCATGCGGATCATGAGCAAAATTGTTCTACTTCTACTGTTCGTATAGTTGGTTCGTCTGATTGTAATTTATATGCATCAATTGCCGCTGGTTCTGCTGCTTTATGGGGCCCGCTACACGGAGGTGCTAATCAGGCTGTAATCGAGATGCTCGAAAAAATCAAAAATGACGGTGGTGATACAGCTAAGTGGGTAGCCAAGGCTAAAGATAAAACAGATTCTTTCCGGCTAATGGGATTTGGTCACCGGGTATATAAAAACTTTGATCCGCGAGCTAAGATTATCAAAAAAGCATGTGATGATATCTTGGCGAAATTAGGAGTTAATGATCCCGTGCTTTCTATTGCGAAACAATTAGAAGAAGCAGCTTTAAATGATCCATATTTTGCAGACAGAAAACTTTATCCGAATGTGGATTTCTATTCGGGCATCATTTACAGAGCGCTGGGTTTCCCTACAGAAATGTTTACAGTTTTGTTTGCATTAGGGCGCCTTCCGGGATGGGTTGCACAATGGAACGAAATGCGGGAGAACAAAGAGCCGATAGGGAGACCTCGCCAGGTTTACGTTGGCAAGACACAGCGTGATTTTGTAGATATAGAAGAAAGACAGGCCGTTCCTGTTCATCAATAGAAAACGAGGCTGTCCAGTAAGGGCAGCCTTTTTTGTATAAAACCTTTTATAATTTAAGGCATATCTTTAGTATTCTCACGGAGCCAATTATACGCTAGAAAGCTGCTTAATAATAAGCTTGATGGGCTGGGAGATGCCGCATTCGTGCCAGGCAAGTTGAAATAGTTCGAGAGGTCAAAAAAGTAGAACGGGGGAAATCGTCGCATCTCCCCCTCGGTTTTGCTTTAACGTGTTAGGATGATTTGCGTTTGGAAAGCTCATCACGGATTTTCGCTGCTTTTTCATATGCTTCTTCTGTCAGAGCTTGTTGCAGTTTTTCTTTTAGCTCATCTTCGCTTAACGAGGCGTAATTGGTGGCTGCTGTAGCTACCTTTTCTTCAGTAGGGGCATCTAAGTTTTCAAGAAATACAAAGTCGTTTCCTTCAATCATAATGCCGGCTGTAGCAAGAATAAATTCATAGGTGTTGATTGGACATTCAAAACGGACGGCCAGAGCAATTGCATCAGAAGTTCGGGCATCTATTTCAATGTTTTTCTTGCCGTCATTGCATACCAATTTTGCAAAGAAGATTCCATCCACCAAATTATAAATGATAACCTCTTCTATAGTTATGTTATAGGCAAGTGCAAATGATTTAAATAAATCATGAGTTAAGGGCCTGCTTGGCGTCATTTTCTCGATTTCGATTGCTATAGCCTGAGCTTCAAAACCGCCAATTATAATAGGTAATCTGCGTCGTCCATTCACTTCGCCTAAAACTAAAGCATATGCGCCGGACTGGGTTTGACTGTACGATAATCCTACTATATCTAATTTAATTTTCTTCATATCATTAAGGCCAAACGGGTTGGCTTAAATACTTAACCTTTAAACGATTTAATTGCTTGTGTTAATTTGGGTAATATTTCTAAGGCATCACCTACTATGCCATAATCGGCTACTTTAAATATCGGGGCTTCAGGGTCTTTATTGATGGCTACTATTGTTTTTGAGGCACTAACACCAGCCAGATGTTGAATTGCCCCCGAAATTCCCACGGCAATGTATAAATCCGGACTAATTACAATGCCGGTTTGTCCAACATGTTCTTCATGAGGACGCCAGCCAGCGTCGGATACCGGTTTTGAACAGGCTGTCGCAGCGCCCAGTGAGTCTGCAAGTTCTTCTAAAATATTCCAGTTTTCCGGTCCTTTTAAACCTCTTCCGCCCGAAACAACTATTTCGGCTTCCGGTAATGATACTTTGTTTGTTGTCCTTACAATTTCTTTTACAGTGGTTTTAAAATCCGACTGGTTCAAGCTTACTTTAAACTCCTCAATCGACGAACTTGAAGGCGATTCAATTAAAGTAAATGCATTAGGGCTGAGTGAAAGTATGTTTTTGTCCGAAAGCAATTCTACCCAGGCAAATGCTTTACCTGAAAAAACAGGTTTTTTTACAAGGGTTTTTCCATTTTCAATCTTAGGAAGATCCACTGCTCCGGATACAACTCCGGCTTTCAGGCTAACTGCTAAAGACGGTGCAAGACCTTTTCCGCTAAATGAATTTGATAATATTATAAAGGATGAATTTTCTTTAGTCGCGGCTTCGGCGATTACCGAAGTATAGGCCTTATTAGAAAAAACATTTAAGCTATCCTCTCTAACGATCAGAATCTTGTCGGCTCCATATTCACTCAAAGCTTTTAAATTTTCATCGGAAATATTTCCTATTGATAGGGCAATTAGCTGTTCATTCAGCATTTTTGCAATTTCTTTGGCGTAAGAAACTACTTCAAAAGCGGATTTTTTAAATTGTCCTTCTATGTGTTCTGTATATACTAAAACCGACATATTTGCTCGTTAATTTTAAGACAACTCAAATAACCTTTGCTTCTGTGTGCAATAATTCTACCAGTTTAGCAGTTTCATCTGCACCAAGAATTTTTACAGCACCCCGTGGTATAGGCGACGTGTATTCAACGATATTAGTTAAACCAGTCGTTTCTGTCGCTTCTATTACCGCCAGGGGCTTTGTCCGGGCAGACATAATTCCCCGCATATTGGGAATTTTTGGTTCGGCGACACCTTCCGAGCAGCTTATTATTGCAGGTAATGATACGTTTAATACTTCTTTTCCTCCTTCTATTTCTCGTTCTACAAGTATCTCAGCTCCCATTAGTTCTATCTTTTTTACAATTGAAACTGAAGGAATATCAAGCATCTCTCCCAGCATTCCAGCCACCAGGGCGCCATTGTAATCAATTGATTCTCTTCCTGTAAGTATTAGGTCGAAGTTTTGATCTGCCGCGAATTTAGATATCTGCGATGCTACAAAATATGCATCATGAGGGACGGCGTTTATTCTCACTGCGTCATCTGCACCTATAGCAAGCGCTTTACGTATGGTGGGCTCAGCAGATGCCTCCCCGACATGAATTACCGTTACAGTACCCTTGCCTCCTTCTGTTAATTCAATTGCTTTTGACAAAGCAATCTCATCGTAAGGATTTAGTATAAATTGTACTCCCGCAGTATTGAATTGTGTATTATTGTTAGTAAAAGTTACTTTTGTTGTGGTATCCGGTACATTACTTATACAAACCAATAATTTCATATTGTCTTTTTTGCAAATTTAGTTTAAAAAAGCTTCTTTTTAAAATGCAGAGCACCCGATTACAAAAGCTGTTAGAGTTTTACCACAATGAGCCAAACGATCCTTTCTTAAAGTACGCGCTGGCTACAGAGTATATAGCATTAAACGATTTTACTTCAGCTTTGATTTACTTTGAAGATTTAATTATTAACCATAGGGAATATGTTGGTACATATTATCATCTGGGCAAGCTATATGAGAAACTTAACAGGACTGAGGACGCTATTAAGATATACGAGCAAGGAATGCAGGTTGCCCGATCCGCAAGGGACAATCATGCTCTCTCAGAGTTGCAAACTGTGTATAATTCGGCTATAGGTTTAGATTACGAAGACGATTAACATTGAACGCAAAACAATTTCTTTTCATCCGAGATGTATTTCTGTATACATTCACATCATTTGGCGGTGCTCAGGCGCATATCGCTATAATGTTAAAGGATTTTGTTGATAGAAGGCATTATATCGATGAACATGAATTGCTCGAGCTTAATGCTCTAACTCAATTACTTCCCGGGCCATCCTCTACCCAAACACTAGTGGGCATTGCGTATAAGGTGGGGGGGGTATGGCTTTCTGTTTTGACCTTTCTGATTTGGGTAATTCCGTCAGCTTCCTTTTTGTGTTTCGCAGCCATTATGTTGTCTTTCCTTGACGACAAGAATAAATTTATTCAGGTTATGCGTTACGTGCAGCCCATCGCGGTTGGTATTGTTGGCTACGCTGCTTACGTGTTGGCAAAATCGGTGATGAAAACCGACATTTCTATTTGGCTGGCCGCAACTGCAGTTGTGGTGACTTTAATTCTTCGGAATGCATATGTTTTTCCGCTATTAATACTTCTGGGCGGAATTATTTCTTCTGCTTTAGAAACCACGCAAGAAGAAAATCAGCTTCGGGTTAATTTATTTTCCAAGATAAACACCCGAAAAATAGCTTATTATCTCGGAATTTTATTGCTATTTGCTTCCTTGGGTGCGATCATTAATCAAACTTCTCCTTTTAGTTTACCAATAAGGTTGTTTGAAAACTTTTATCGTAACGGGATTATAATATTTGGTGGCGGACAGGTGCTTATTCCTTTAATGTTTACGGAGTTTGTGCAAATGAAGCATTATTTGTCAGGAGATGAGTTTCTAGCAGGTTTCGCATTGCAACAGGCCCTTCCCGGGCCAACCTTTTCCTTTGCTTCATTTGTAGGTACCATGGCGATGAAAAATGCGGGCTACTCAATCGGAGGTCAGATATTGGGTAGTATAGTCGCTGTTTTAGGGATTAATCTTCCGGGATTTATATTGGTGTTATTTTTTGTTCCTTTCTGGAATGATTTAAAAAAGATCGCAAGGATAAAAAATTCCCTTTCGGGAATAAATGCGGTTGCTGTTGGTTTCCTGATCGCAGCGTTTTTCCTGATGATTAAAGAATTGCCGATAAGCTTTTTGTCTTTTGGTTTAATTTTCGGGACATTTCTGCTGTTAAATTTCACCCGCGTCAGAACACCCTTTATAATACTTGGAGGCGTGCTGCTAGGCTGGTATATTTAGGGATCTCTGATCCAGCTGTGGATCTTTTAAATCAAGTTACAGATTGTAATTTGGGTTCAATTTGTCAGGCCCTAGCGTAGATTTGCCTTTAGATGTATAGAAGTAAGTGCCAAAAAGCGTTGCCTCTTCCGAGAATGAGCGCTACCAAA